>JAOPTS010000178.1:825-4688 GCA_051531955.1 Reichenbachiella sp. | reverse complement strand
TTTCTGCTTTAATCAAACCGCAAGGGCACATAGCCATACGCGGACGTTGTGCGCAATTAAACTTAATGGCAAAACAAAGAATCAAAATACCATCTGCTACTGAAAAGAAAATTCTTTATGACTCTGCTAGAACTTGTAACGTTTGCAAAATCATTAGAAAAGGAATTCAGATTCATCATATAGACCAAGATCCGAGTAATAATAAGAGTGAGAATCTAATGGTTTTGTGCCAAGACTGCCATGATGAAGCTCATACAAAACACTTCATGTCAAAAAATTTAACGGCTGAGAAACTTACCTATTTTAAAAAAGAGTGGGAAAAAGAAATAGCAGAACGCTCTGCCGCCGCAATGCTTCCAAACAACAATTTGGATCAAGCTATTTGGACATTCATTAATCACCAAAAAATTGGAAGAATCCTCAATTCTCATGGAGTCAAGTTCAATCAAACTCTAAAATCCCAACTTGAATCAACAGATGTTATCGATTCATTCGGAATCCCCATTTTAAAAAAGGTACAAGAGAAGAAGACGCATCAAACTATCTATGATTATTTCGAATGGGATGAATCTTTGAGATTGCATACGATGTATATGGATGCAATTGATGATCTCATTATGAAAGTTAAACCACTTGAATTAGGAGCTATTTGGTCTAAGACCGAAATAAAAGCAATGGTTAAACCAGGAAGCTATTTATTTTCTTTAAGAGGCTACTATTTTAAAACTGGGGAAATAACAGAAAATGAAGAAGATCGAATTGTATATGCAAGGTCTAAGAATGTCGAATTAAGATGGTATGCAAACACTAGGCACATGTATGGTTCTTCTGCACTTTATGATTCATTCTCAGGACATCGTTTTGCAGCTGCTCTTTTGTTAGTAAAAAGCCTTTCAACAGAAGGAAATCTGCTTGTCATACATTGTACTCCATTAGCAATGGGTGCAGGTTTTATTGATGAAACTTATAAATCTCCACATACTTTGAAATACGGATGGAACAGAAATTACAATTAAAAAAAGCGCACAACATGGTCTGATATCCCATGGCGGTTTATCGGTGAATTTGTCTTTTCTGCTTTCTTCCTGCACCGGAAAAATCTCCGATTTTTCACATTGGACAAAAAGGTATGATGAAAAATGGGAGATTTTTCCTACTTTGAATCCGACACTTTAAATTACACCATCGCCACAGGATATAGACAGGCGTTAGCAAACATGAGCAACTCGCAGAGAATGAGATCAATAATTTTTATACTTCTATTAATGGGATTAAGCCTTAGATCCTACGGTCAATTCGCATTTAACAATATCTCATTTGAAGTAAAGGACGCGCCAATTAGCTCATACCGAATTATACAGACAAGAGATGGGAAAACTACTAAAGTGGAAGAGTTCAATGCTACCGGACGGCTAGTATTCAAATATATTCAAGGAGATATCCCTCCTTTTTTCAATTGGTCGGAACCACATCGATTTATTTATGCCTTTGAGTATGATGAATCTGGAAACACAGTAAAGCGATACGCCTTTAACTCAAATGCCGGACACAACATATACGAATATGACTACTCTGATGACGGCAGCACTAAATATTCATATCAAAGAAGTTATCCTGATGAAGGTGGGCAAAACACCAATGCCTACTCAAATATTGAAAGAATTAAAACATTTTCAGACTTGATCAAGTCGTCAGAAGTGGCTGTTATGAACTCCTCTGAAAGAATTTTTCTAAACAGAGAGCACTTAGACAAGAATGGGAATCCTATTAAGTATGTAGAATACAGTAAAATGCATAAAGACACTTTGTCTACAACAACAAAGTATGATGTTGAACTACAAGAAATTAAGAAAACTGTTGTCAACTCAAAGGGTGAGATGAACAGAGAAAACGTTTATGAATATCCCGATTCAAGAAGTCAGATTTCAACTATCAATCACTACAGAAATGGACAAATCGCTTTTTTTTATCGATTCGCTGAAACTAAAAATGATGAAGGAGAAACTGAGTTCAGTTATTCAGAAAGAAAGGGAATTCTAAATGTAAGACATAATCAATATGAAGATGGATATTTGACCAGCATAACGGTATATAAGACGAAATTTAAGGGAAAACTAATAGTACCAGTCTCTAAAAAGTTCAAAAAAGTGGCTCAGATGAAATACACATATAATGATATTGGGCTGCTAGAAAAAGAAGAAATGAATAACTATGAATCTGGTGAACAAGAAACTAGGTCATACAAATATCAAATTGAAAACCTTTAAAACGCTTGCTAACATGCTGTGATGAAATCATGCTTGGATAGTGGTAATCGAAATATTTCTGCATTCTGGAATCCCCGCCAATTCTGCGAATTGGCCTTTGGTAAATCAAAAAGTAAAAGCCCATTTCACAGAATTGGCTATTTAGTAAACGAAACATTATCTTCACCAAAACGCTCGATTCATACAGTGGCGTTATCATTCACTTCTACTATCATGAAAAAATTCCTTTTTTTAGTTCTATTGAGTGCCTGTTCGAACAAAAATGAAATAATAGAAAAATGGCCTAATGGAACATTTAAACTTCTAGGAACAGAAATAAACGGCAAGAAAGAAGGCAAGTGGATTCACTTTAGAGATTACAACCAAGATACAAGTAAGGTTGAGTACTACAATTTTGGAAAGATTTATCAAATTGATAGTTATGCATATATGGCAATTAACGATTCAACAACAACTCCAACAACTCATCTTTCTGATAGAACCGAATACCAAGACTCACTAAAACACGGTCAACAATTGACATTCAATTTGGCTGGAAATATTGATTCAAAAAGTCAGTTTGTCGACGGGAAATCTCAAGGTTTGTCAACTTCATTTTATGAAGATGGATCATTACAAGTCGAATGCGTTTATAATAAGGATACTATTACGTCATTTAAACAGTATTACCCTAATGGCCAATTGCTAATAAAAGCTAAGAACCCTAAAAATGGTATTTCCACATTTTATGACTCCTTGGGTAATCTAACTTTTGAGGTCCGATATATAGATTGGCAACCAATAGATACACTAACAACGAAATAAGAATGATAACATCACCTATCTCTCCATGGTGATTTCTGCTAGATTCGAGTACGGCGGTTTTTAGCAGCACCGGAAAATCTTCGNNCGGAGGATAGCTAGGCGTTATCAGCAAGTCATGAATAGTCGTAAAAACCTAACTTTTATTATTGCCGTCATCACCCTAAGAGTATTTATTCAAATTATTTTAGTCTTTGATTCCCATACACTTTTTGATTTATTGGGGAACTTTTACACAATACTCTTCTTTGCATTAGAAATTACCCTAATACTGTTTCTGTATTTTTTCATCGTCAATCAGTACAGTGTTAAAATAAATTTTATTCCAGCTCTAATTATTTCGCTACTTAGCGTCTATCAATTGTTTGACGTCCTATTCATATTTGGAATTGATCCTAGTGTAGAGCAGTCAACTAATGATACGGTTATCGAACAACTACTAATTCGAGGATTACCAGGTCTTATCGGTCTAACTTGTACCGTAATATTCGCATTCCAACTTATAAAGAATGTAGTAGAAAATACTCGAGCGAATTTGAGTATCAAGCTTGTTGGAAAGGCATTTTTGGTTCAGATAGTTGCAACGTTTGCCATCTCTTCAATTCCATTATTAACTGGGGAATTCAGTTGGGTCGATAAAATAGTAACTTTTAGTTATATACTTCCATTTGCACTAATGCTTAAAATGTTCTTGGAAGAATGGCAACTAAAAGGAGCTGATAACATGACCTGATCCTCCATGGTGGTTTTCTGCTAGAGTCGAGTTTTGTGAATTCTACCAGCACCGGAAAATCT
>JAOPTS010000178.1:0-811 GCA_051531955.1 Reichenbachiella sp. | reverse complement strand
TACACGTCAAGCACCACGGAGGATAGCTAGGCGTTATCCTCAATACTTATCAAATCGTATGTTATTTGGAAAACCTAAACCTACCGTAACTTCAGAAGACCAAGAATGGATAGAAGATGCCTTCATATGGTTTGAAGAACAGTATGGAAGAGACTATCTGAAGTCATTAAAAATCATCGAGCCAACAAAAGAGTTTTTTGACCATCAATTTACTGGTACCGAAGCGGATGCTGAATATGTGTTGAAGAAGTTGATTGAATACATGGATCTCAAGGGAACCAACATTGAATTGTATTATTTCTCTGAATCTCCAATGGAATTCGAAGATGAAGGAATTGTCGCTACTCAGAACTCGAACGGAACAGGGACACAAGATAATTATGCCCTCGGCACATACTCAGAAGGTGGACCTAACAAATTTGAAATCGGACTAGAACTCTCGCAATTAAAAGACCCTCAATCCATGATTGCTACTTTAGCTCATGAACTCTCACTCATGGTTCCACTTGGCGAAGGTCGCCTTGAAGAAAACGATGAAGAAGTAGCTGCTTATGCTCTCGCCCTTTTCAATAACTACCAGAACAATCAATCAGATTGGCATCAGCACTTGAATAAGTCGATGACCAAACTTTACAAGAAGAACTTAAAGTACCTCCAATCAACAAGGGATGAATTACGGTTTAAATAAAAGAGGATATCATTCTGCAATCAAATCATGGCAGGTCAGCAGTAGATGAAAGTTTTCTGAATTCTGGAAACCCCGACATATCTCAGATTAGCTCTATGGAATTGAAAAAGGGATAGACCAAAT
>JAOPTS010000177.1:0-6188 GCA_051531955.1 Reichenbachiella sp. | reverse complement strand
TCGAAGATTTTCCTAATTTGTAACCCAAACAATTTATACGTCAAGCACCACGGAGGATAGCTAGGCGTTAGCAACCATGACTAGAAAAACGAAGATATTCCTATTTGCTATTTCATTTATTGTTTCATGCAATGGTAAAACTCCATTTGAGAAGCTTTATGATAAAGGAAATTTCGCATATCAGGATAAAAACTATGAAGAGGCTCTCTCTTTTCTAGTGTTAGCTCATCAAAAGGATTCTAGCAATTTGGAGGTTTATAATGATATAGCTTTTTGCTACTTAAACCTTGACAGTCTTAATAAAGCATTAGAATTTGCCGATAAAGGATTGATGGTTGATGATACGTATTCAAGATTATACAATTGTAAAGGCAAAATTCTTGAAAGTTTGAAGCTTTATCAGGAATCACTGGCCAACTATGATAAAGCAATCCAAATTAATTCTGACAGGGCTGCATTTTACTACAACAGAGGGCGCTTATATTTTAATCGATTCAGTAATTATGAATCTGCTAGATCAGATTTTGATTCGGCCCATAAATTAGGTCTGTCATCTTGGGATTTGTTCAATTATCGTGGTTGTGCGAATGCAGAATTAGATCAGCACAAACAGGCGGTATCAGATTTCAGTAACGCAATTGATCATGATTCAACAAATGCACGTGGGTTTAGAAATAGAGCTACATCTTTAAACTTAATAGGAAAGTATAAGGAAGCTTTGAAAGACTTGGATTTAGCAATACAACTAGAACCCGATAATCAGCTTGGTTATAGTTATAGAGGGAGAATACACAGACTAAGAGGCAATTACGATCAGGCATTTAGAGATTTAAATATTGCCATTTCATTAGACTCCATGGATTATAACAATTACATGTGTCGCGGAGTGGCACACAACAACACTGGTAATTACCCTTTGGCAGAAACTGATTTAAGAAAATCACTATTGCTCGCAACTAATGATATTGATAGCATTGATGTGTTAGGCGGCTTATCCGATTTGTTCCTTGAAACAAAAGAAGCACAAAAGCTAAATGAAATTTCTTCTCTAATTGAAAAAACTAATACTGAAAGAAAAGTTGCTAACATTCTGTGATCAAATCATGGCGGTTCAGTTGTAAAGGAAAGTTTTCTGCATTCTGGAAGCCCCGCCATATCTCAGATTAGCTCTATGGTATTAAAAAGGGATAGCGCAAATCAGAGATTTGGCTATCTTGTAGCCGAAACTTAAACTAAATCACACGCCACAATTGATACAGTGGCGTTAGCGAGAATGATGAACATAATTCGACAACTAGGAATTTTATTATTTATTGGGATTATCTGCGACCTATGCATCGTGCTTTTATGGGGAAGCTTAACGGGTAATTTATCCAGCTATCTAAATGGAAGTATCAACCTTAAATGGCACTTATGGGCGGGACTTATAATATCGAATGCCATTTTCGGACGAATTCTTGAGTACAGAATATTTTTATCCATTCCATTAAGTATGGTAATAATATTGATTCAAGTTTTCGTGCTTTATACTTTAATGAACACCATACTTGATTTAGATTTTTTCGGAAATGACGGCCAAAACATTGTAATTAAATCATTGTCCTTTTTGTTAATGTATACCCTTCAACAAACAATAAATTTTGGGTTATGGAAAACTTTTGGGCATCTTAAATTGAATTTTACAAAATAACATTCCAATAAAAAATCTCGCTAACAAGACCTATCTCTCCATGGTGATTACTGCTAGAGTCGAGTACAGCGGTTTCCACTAGCACCGGAAAATCTTCGCTTTTCCTCACTTGAATCAAAAAAGGTAGTGATGAAAATCGAAGATCTTCCTAATTTGTAACCGAAACAAAATACACGTCAAGTACCACGGAGGATAGCTAGGCGTTATGTCCAATACTATTAATCTATGAAACAGATTCTTTTTCTATTAATTCTCATCACAACTGGGCACGTGAACGGTCAGAGTATTAAAAAGGGATTATTAATGCCTGATGAAGGTTTCGATGTTTGTTGCTTCTTCATACCAACTTCTGGACTAAAAGTTTACGAACAACCGAAAGGAAAAATAGTTGGTAAAATAAGTCTTGGCACACCAGATCACAACGATGAAATCTACTCAGCATATATCCAGATAAATGAAGAGAAAAAGAACTTCAGCTCCCCCAACTTTACAATGGTTGGATATGAGGTGATGGCGATGACTTTTCAAGACACTCAATCCAATTTCATACAACTTCAAAATGGCTATTGGCTGGACATTGATGAGGTAACATCCAAGAAACTTAAACTTACCTCTTGGATGACATATATTATCAAGAAGGACACTGAATGGTATGCTAATGAACCTGGATTGAACCTGAGAAAAACACCATCAATTAATTCTGACATCATTGAACATCTTAATGGAGATTTATGGGGAGTTAGTTTAACCAATGAAACACACGGGAACTGGTGCAAAGTAAATGTGGTCCAATATCGCAAACATCCTTGCTCTGGAGAAGATAACTTGGTAATTCAGACTTTGTCCGGTTGGATTAAACTTTTATCGGATGAACAATTACCAAACGTCTGGAACTATGGTAAAGGGTGTTAAAAAGGACATAACATGGTCTGATATCCCATGGCAGTTAGCTGTAGACTCTACTCTCCTGCTTTCTGGCTGCACCGGAAAAATCTCCGATTTTTCACATTGGTCAAAAAGGTATGATGAAAAATCGGAGATTTTTCCTACTTTGAATCCGACACTTTAAATTACACCAACGCCACATGATATAGACAGGCGTTAGCAGTAAGAAAATGAATGAATTCGAACGGAACTTTCATGGATACAAACACAAAGATTTGTACAAGAGGAATAAGAAGAAAGTGTGGTTTTTTCTAGGAACTTGTTTTTTAGTAGCGGCTCTAATAACCACTGATTACAACTCTGGTGAATTTTGGTTCTTAATAGGTTTTTCTTTCATACTCTATATTTTAGGAGGGTTAACCATTCTTGCATTCCATAAGAATTCTTGATCCATTTGATGGATTTGACCTGCTTAGAATACTAAATATTTAAAATATCAATAGCACTTACTTATCATTCGCAGCAATTAAGTGATGAACCAAATACCACAAATAACAAATACAGTATGAACTACAGCATACCTCATAAAAGACAGCTGAACTCTGATGAGAAACAATACTTAATCATGCTATTCCAGAACTCTAAACCTAAGTGGCTAAACTTAATAGACCAACTCACAGTAATCGCTCGATGCGGTTGTAACGACTGTCCCACTATACTTCTCGGACTAACCGAAGATGACCAACCTATAGCCAATCAATCAATCATCTCTGAACTAAATGGATCGGACATGAACGATCAGCTTGTTCAAGTAGTACTCTTTGGAAATGAATTCAAACCAACTGAATTAGAATTTATAAGTTACGGTGAACATAATCTTACACTTTTACCTCCTATGAACTGGTTTGTCCAAAAGTTAATTTAGAAAAAAACTGCTAACATTTTGTAATCAAATCATGGCAGTTCAGTTGTGAATCAAAGTTCTCTGCATTCTGTAAGCCTCACCATATCTCGGATTTGATCTATAGTAAATGAAAATGTATAGCTCATATCAGAGAGATGGCTATCTTGTGGCCGAAACTTAAACTAAACCAAATGCCACGCTTGATACAGTGGCGTTAGCGACAACTTATTTGTAATCTTTCATTTACGATCTGTGCGCCGTATCTGAAACACGTATTTGGTGAAGCTTTTCGGCGGTTTAAAGTCAAATTATTATCGCTTTCCGATCAACCTGCTCCTACTCGACTATCTGAAATTTGAATTAGCGGTTTAAGTCAAATGTCGAAGATGATTTCAACCTCATTCCCCACACTTACCTCGGCCTAAACTTTGAGTTCGCTGTTTAAAAATGATCCGTTATAAAATTGATCTCGTCCCATTTTTACGCCTCGGTCTAAACTTGATTCCACGCAACTGAAGTCGTACTCAATCATAACTTATTTCACATTCAACTCTAGCACCTACTCTATCGTCGGTCTAAACTTGAATTGCGTAATATGTGGCGGGTGATTTGAGGATCGGTTTTAAATGTCGCTAACAGTGCATATATGCGAATGCCCATATGATCTCACCGACAGAATGCCAGAGTCAGCTCCGCCGACCTACTCGGAAGCAGTAGAAGACCGTGAAGAGTGCATTCGGTGATATCACTTTCTCGACTTGTACAATATCAGAAACGATCTTTTGTGGTAGAGAGTAGATCAACTAACTTTCGTCATTAATCAAACCGTGGGGGCACATCGCCATACGCGGACGTTATGTGGCAAAATTAAACTATGAGTAAATTCCTATCCTTCTTCATTTCAGCATTCGTTTTCTTCTCGTGTAATAGCGAACGAACAGACTCCTTAATTTCTATTCAAAATGGATATCTAAGAAATCAAATTGAGGAAGCTCAAACAAAATTGAAGGAGAAAGTTATACGAACAGGCAATTCAACCGCAGGCAGAAGATTTATTGAAATTGGTGAACAAATATCTAATCGAACAATTGAATTAATAAAGACGCTACAGCAAAATAACAATATTGCTTCACCCGACATAGAGGCGCTAATTCAAATGACCAAGAATAAATATGGCATTATAAAAACTGATACAACATTTATCAAAACAGCAGTTAACGACTATTCTTCTTCCAGAACAAAAAAATTTGAAACATCTCTGTTACTATTCAACCTCAACGTAATTGAGAGTACAAGACAGTTACTACATAGCAACTTTTATGATGTTGAATTCTTCATTCCTATCGTAATTAGTAACAATTTCACAATTAAAAAAGGTGAGACCTTCAATGGAACAGCTATTTTACAGGCTAAGATGTCCGCTATCAAATACATCTATGAGATTGACGACCCCCAAACCGATGAAGGTTTTATGGAAGTACAATCTTGGGCTAGTAGTAACTATGATGGAATCATTCGAATCAAAGGTTCAGAGACTGGGACGCATAAAATCAAAATCAGAACTACTCAAAAATATGATGATGGAATGGAACGAGCTTTTGAAGAGGAATTTGAAATAACCGTAACAGAATAAACCACATAACATTTTGTATGATGTCATCCTTGAGTGCAGCTAAGGAATCTTTTGAGGTTCCTAGAAGCCTCGCCAAAACTGCGTTTTGGTCTATAATGAATCAAAAAAGTAATAGTCCAAAACACAGTTTTGGCTATTTAGAATCCGATACTTTATCTTCACCCAAAAAGGACGACACATACAGTGGCGTTAGCATCAATGAAAATCATGAAAACAAATCTAATTGCCCTAATATTTCTTTTTATTTCAGCTTCCGCATATGCTCAATCTCTAGTTCAATTTGGCATTCGAGCAGGAACAAATTACGTCAATAATGTACTTGTTCCAAATGATACAGGAGAACCTCAAGCAAACTCTTATCGTCTTGGATATCATGTAGGTATTCAGACTAGGATTAAGCTTAACGACAAACTGTTTTTGTCACCTGAACTTTTGTTCAATAGCAAAGGGTATAAATCAGAAGATATAGCGGGGTCAACACCGGCAGGGGAAGGAAAAATTAACTACAATTACCTCTCAGTCCCTATACTCCTTGAATACAGACCCATTTCACGACTATCATTATTAATTGGTCCAGAATTGAATTATTTACTATCTGCGAAAGCAAAATACGAAAGTGAAACCATAGATTTATTAGAATTCTGGGAGAATTTCGTGGACTATAATAAGTTTGATTTGGGATTGGGATTCGGTACTGAATATCTCCTAACTGATGAGCTAACTATAGGTGTTCGATACTTTCATGGGTTAACCTCGATATTTGACGCTAACGTATTTCTAACTGATGAACAAGGCAACGTTGTATCTGAAGACAAAATACGAAATCTAAATCGAACATTTCAATTGTCAATATCATATATATTATGGTAAATGATGCTAACATTCTGCAATCAAATCATGGCGTTTCAGCTGTAAATGATAGCTCTCTGCTTTCTGGAATCCCCGACATATCTCAGATTAGCTCTATGGAATAGAAAAGAGATAGATCAAATCAGAGATTTCTCTATCTTGTAGCCGAAACTTAAACTAAATCAAATGCCACGATTGATGCAGCGGCGTTATCAGCAACATTATGG
>JAOPTS010000176.1:0-3307 GCA_051531955.1 Reichenbachiella sp. | reverse complement strand
GCATTCGGTGATATTACTTTCTCGATTTTCTGAATATCATAAACGATCTTTTGCTGTGGTGAGTAGATCTGCTACATTGCTGCCTTAATCAATCCGCACGGGCACATCGCCATATGCGGGCGTTACCTTCAATTATCTGTACAATGAAAAATAGTTTTTTAATTCTTTCAGTTGTTCTCTTTTCATGCGGAACTGGAACGAACAAAATCCAAGAAGAAGATAAAGCGCTAGAAGTTCAAAAGATAGAAGAAATGGCTGATTTTGAAGTCAACTCTTCAATTGTGAACGAACTGTTTGTTGTCGAGAATCATGATCAATCCAAATACCCATTTAAGCAAGTTGAGACCCAATCGGTGGACTTAAACGGTGATGGGAAAAATGACAAAATCAACCTTTATATTATTGAGAATTGGGGAGACCCTGGGAATTTTCAGAAGATCGAAGTACTAATAACGCAAGGTGGTTCTTATGAATTCCTTAATTACGGAGGCTGGGTAACATTCAATCAAAATTATTCAGTTCCCCAACAAGTATCTGATCAGAACACTTTGAACTCCGAGAACATCTTGCTAATTGATGCAACCCCAAACTCTAAATTGATTATGATATTTGGCTGGGTATATGCAAGTGAGCCGGGACTTATGACCATAATCAACCCAGCAACTGGCGACATTCTTTTCAACAAGGAATGGGAACTGCAAAGCATGTCTGATACTAATTCCGACAGCAAACTTGAACTAAGAGGCGCATCATATTTTGATGGAGCGGTAGAACTTCTTGATTTCGGAACGCCTAAACTGGAACTAAAAAGTGAATAAAAAGAAGGTAACATTTTGTATGATGTCATCCTTGTTCGCTGCTAGGCTAGGGTTTTGAGATTCTTGCAAGCCCCGCCAAAACTGCGTTTTGGCCTATATAGAATTAAAAAAAGGAATAGTCCAAAACACAGTTTTGGCTATTTCGGATCAGAAACATTATCTTTCCAAAAAAGGACGACACATACAGTGGCGTTATCTACTACTACTACTTATAGAATGAAAATAAAATTATCTCTGTTATTTATCTCAATCTGCTTTTTTCTATTTAGTTGCTCTTTTAAGAAATATTATTTCCCAATAAAAGATCTTGAAAATGGAATAGTCTATAAGTATGAGTGTGTAGAAACTCCTAACAATACACAATATTGGAAGTTGACTACAAATAAGTCTGATCAAACCTTAGTTACAGAGGCATTTGATAGCAAATTCAAACAATACGAATTCTTCAAAGAAAAAATTACTAACCAAGGGGCTACACTATTACAATTTGATAGCTACAAATACAATGATAAGAATGAGCTAACAATAGTCTCTCAGAAACCGATTGATTTAGATGTTTTCAAATGGAAAAAGAAGGAAACCTATAAATATTCGGTCGAGACAAAAGATGATAAATATGGTACAATTCGTTTTCAAAAAACGAGAGAATTTATCTGTAAAGAGAATGTTACGATTTTTGGGAAAACACATTCTGCTATTAAGCTAAAGGGACTTTATAAGACTGAACTAATTGATTCAGGTAAAATATTTGAATACACTCAAAATAGTTGGTACGTGAAAAATATTGGATTAGTCAAGATGCATAAATTGTATGATGATGGATCAACTGAAACTTTAATCTTAACTGAAGTTCTACCAGTATTTGAATGGAAAAAGTAGATAACAATCAACATAACGTCAGAGCTGGTTTGTGGCTGAATTGGGGGCTGTAGTTCATGGCGAGTCCGTCAAACCTCCGGTTCGGCGTATTTTGAAAAATGAAAGATAATACGACAAACCGCAGGTTTGCCTACGTAGAATTCCGATACTATATTGCATACTAAAACGCACCGCCCGTATGTTGTGGCGTTAGCGACAACTTGTTATGTATCTTTCATTTACGATCTGTGCGCCGTATCTGAAACACGTATTTGGCGAAGCTTTTCGGCGGTTTAAAGTCAAATTATTATCGCTTTCCGATCATCCTACTCCTACTCGACTATCTGAAATTTGAATTGGCGGTTTAAGTCAAATATCTAAGATAATTTCAATCTTATCCCACACACTTACCTCGGTCTAAACTTTGAATTCGCTGTCTAAAAATGATCCGTTATAAAATTGATCTCGTCCCATTTTCACGCCTCGGTCTAAACTTGATTTCACGCAACTGAAGTCGTTCCCAATCATGACTTATTTCATTTTTCAACTTTAGCACCTACTCTATCGTCGGCCTAAACTTGAATTACGTCACTTGTGGCGGGTGATTTGAGGATCGGTCATTAATAGTCGCTAACATGGCGTATATGCGAATGCCCTTACTTTCTTACCCACAGAATGCCAGAGTCAGCTCCGCCGACCTACTCGGAAGCAGTAGAAGACCGTGAAGAGTGCATTCGGTGATATTACTTTCTCGACTTGCTGAATATCAGAAACGATCTTTTGTGGTGGTGAGTAGATCGGCTATCTTTCTGCCTTAATCAATCCGCAGGGGCACATCGCCATACGCGGACGTTACAGTGCATGACTATTTTGGACTACCGTAACTTTTAAGTTACATTTGCTTCATGAACAAAATCAGAGAAGTAATAGCTTATAAACATTACTTTGAAGAGTTTCTCAAGAGCCAAACAACTAAGGTTCAAGACAAAGTCTTCAAAATAATTGAGGCTATTGAAACTCTCGAACGAATACCAAGTCAATATCTTAAGCACCTTGAAAATACAGATGGACTGTACGAAGCAAGAATAAAGCTCGGATCAAATATTTGGCGAGTATTCTGCTTTTTCGATAAGGGTAAACTAGTCATCCTACTGAATGGATTTCAGAAGAAGACTCAAAAGACACCTAAGAATGAAATTGAAAAAGCGCTTAAATTGAAGTCAGAATATTACAACGATAAACCGAAGAAAAATGGAAACTAAATCGTGGAAATCAATCAAAGATGACGTCTATGGAGTTGAAGGAACTGCAAGACGCGACCAGTTGGAACGAGAAGCCTCTAGTTTCTCTGTCGGACTACTTTTAAGAAAAGCCAGGGAAGACAAACATCTAACCCAGGAGCAACTAGGTGAACTCGTTGATAAGAAAAGAACGTACATTTCAAGAGTTGAGAACGACGGAAGCAACCTAACACTCAAAACTCTTTATGACATCGTTGAAAAAGGCCTTGGCGGTAAAGTAACGATCAGTATTGACGTATAAAAAAGCACTGTAACATCACCTATCTCTCCATGGTGATTACTGCTAGACTTGAGGACGGCGGTTTCTAGCAGCACCGGAAAATCTTCGCT
>JAOPTS010000175.1:0-1370 GCA_051531955.1 Reichenbachiella sp. | reverse complement strand
AAAGTGATTGCTGATAACGCCTGTCTATATACTGTGGCGTTGGTGTAATTTAAGGTGTCGGATTCAAAGCAGGAAAAATCTCCGATTTTTCGTCATACATTTTTTATCCAATGTGAAAAATCGGAGATTTTTCCGGTGCTGCCAGAAAGCAGAAAAGCTAGAGTCTACCTCTAAACCGCCATGGGATATTAGACCTTGTTATCTCTCTTTTTCTTTGAGATAAAGCACTTCTAGATGTTCACCGAAAGCTTTGGTTTTGTTTCGAAAATATCCATAGATATAGTTAACATGCACCCATTGAAGTTCTTTGTCCAATGGCCTAATGGTATTTTTCAAGTTTTCAGGATTAAATGACTTTCGCAGTTCAACTATCAGATTTATTAGTCGTTGTTCGTCCTTATTGTTGGTTTCAAATGAAGTAATAGTATCCATGAAAACTTTGGCTTTTTCATCATCACTCAGGTAGTAAGTTCCAAGTTCTTCATATGGTTCAAGAGCCATCGAAGCAAGAATTAGTAGACAGCCAATTCGAAAAAACTCTGCATCAGATTCGTTCACATGTCTTACATCCAAATACTCCCAATATGGAAGTTTTAAGGCCGTTCCGAATTCTACGTCCCCATAAAGAGTTGCCCAATTCGACTGTTCTTCATAAAATCCAGCAATATCACGCTTAAGAAGGAAATATTCTTGTTGTTCAAATTCACGAAGGAATTCACCGTTCCGATATACTGCTATATTTTCCATTCAGTCATGAGAGATAACGTCCGCGTATGGCGATGTGCCCCTGCGGTTTGATTAAAGCAGAAAGTTAGCTGATCTACTCTCCACTACAAAAGATCGAATCTGATATTCAGAAAGTCGAGAAAGTAATATCACCGAATGCACTATTCACGGTCTTCTACTGCTTCCGAGTAGGTCGGCGGAGCTGCTACTGGCATTCTGTCGGTGAGATCGTAAGGGCATTCGCATATACGCCATGTTAGCGACATTTAAAACCGATACTCAAATCACCCGCCACAAGTGAGGTAATTCAAGTTTAGGCCGACGATAGAGTAGGTGCTAAAGTTGAAAAATGAAATGAGTTATGATTGGGAACGATTTCAGTTACGTTAATTCAAGTTTAGACCGAGGCGTGAAAAAGGGACGAGATCAATTTTATAACAGATCATTTTTAAACAGCAAATTCAAAGTTTAGACCGAAGTAAGTGTGGGGAATGAGGTTGAAATCATCTTAGTTATTTGACTTAAACTGCAAATTCAAATTTCAGATAGTCGAGTAGGAGCAGGTTGATTGGAAAGCGATAATGATTTCACTTTAAACCGCCGATAAATTTCACCAATTGCGATCTTCAGATACGGCGCACAGA
>JAOPTS010000174.1:0-23781 GCA_051531955.1 Reichenbachiella sp. | reverse complement strand
ACCTTTTGCACAATCATTCTAGCTTCCTTCGGATTCTCTTCTAAGAAGTTGTTTAGCATTTCACTAACACTGGTGTCTACTGCACCCATGGCGTCAGAGTTACCTAGTTTAGTTTTAGTTTGCCCTTCAAATTGTGGTTCTTGAACTTTAATAGAAATAACGGCAGTAAGTCCTTCACGGAAATCATCTCCAGTAATGTCAATCTTTACTTTGTCCAATTGACCCGATTTGTCTGCATACGACTTCAATGTACGAGTCAATGCTCTTCTAAACCCAGCTACGTGTGTACCGCCTTCGATCGTATTAATGTTGTTTACATAGGAAACTACATTTTCAGTAAAAGAGGTGTTGTACGTCAAGGCCACTTCAACAGGGATGCCACCTTTTTCACCCTCCATGAATATAGGAGCGGGAATTAAATTTTCTCTAGAGCTGTCTAAGTATTCAACAAACTCAGTTAGTCCACCTTCAGAAAGGAAAGTGTCTTTTTTGAAATTACCGTCTTCTTCAGTTTCTCTTTCATCTTCTAATATGATGGTGATACCTGAATTCAAGAATGATAGTTCTCTTAAGCGTGAAGCAACGGTTTCATATTTATATTCACTAACAGTAAAAATAGTGTTGTCAGGCATAAAATGAACGTGTGTTCCTGTTATGTCAGTCGTACCTACTTCTTTTACATCATATTTGGGAATACCAATTGAATATTCTTGTTTATGAATTTTACCATCTCTGTGAACGGTCACTTCAAGCATGGTAGATAGTGCGTTCACACAGGATACCCCAACACCGTGAAGTCCACCAGATACTTTGTAAGTATCTTTATCAAACTTACCACCAGCATGTAGGACTGTCATTACAACCTCAAGTGCTGATTTCTTTTCTTTGTCGTGATAATCTGTTGGAATCCCACGGCCATTATCTGTGACCAAGATCGAATTGTCTGGTTTGATATTAACAGTAATGGTGTCACAGTGTCCAGCAAGTGCCTCATCAATCGAGTTGTCAACTACTTCCCAAATCATGTGGTGAAGTCCTTTGAACCCGATATCCCCAATATACATGGCAGGTCGTTTCCTTACAGCTTCCAATCCTTCGAGGACTGTGATATTATTGGCTGAATAATCTCCGTTCGGTGTTTTGTTCTCTTCGCTCATTTTCGCTTTAACCTAAACCGTAGATTTAGGAGTTAAAAGTTAAAAAGTAAATAGTTAAAAGTTTGATGATCAGTCTTTTAAAAAGACGCTTACGACCACTCAGCTTTGTAAGCCATTTGATGATTGTTTTTATTGAAATAGGTATTCAATAAACTTCTTCAATATTCTCTATTCATACCGAAAAACATAACATGGTATTTCGGTGCAAATAATCCCCAAAGCTACTAAAAAAACGCTCCACGAAAGACCTGAATTAAGAGATTTTTAGTTCATTTTCGCTCATCGAATAATGAGTTGTATAAATTGCTTTTGAAAAGAAGAAAGCCCACATCAAAACGTATGCTAGAGATTAAAGAAAATTACTCTTTGAAAGAGTTCAATACTTTTGGAATAGATCAAAAAACTAAATTATTTGTTGAAATTAATTCGATCGAAGAGCTGAAAGAATCATTGAAATGGGCCAGTGATCATGATGAGAAAGTTTTCATGTTGGGAGGTGGATCTAATATATTGTTGACGGGTGATATGGATTGTTTGGTTGTCAAAAACAATATCAAAGGTCTGGTGCTGTTAAGTGAGAATGATCAAGTGGTCGAGCTGAAAGTAGGAGGAGGAGAAGTGTGGCATGAAATGGTACTGTATTGCGTCAATCAAGGTTGGGCAGGAGTAGAGAACATGTCATTGATTCCTGGTTCTGTTGGAGCTGCTCCTATTCAAAATATCGGTGCGTATGGTGTGGAACTCAAGGATGTATTCGTTTCGCTTGAGGCCTTGAATAAAGAAACTGGTGAGCTAGAGGTGTTTGAAAAAGATCAATGTGTATTTGGTTATAGATCGAGTGTTTTTAAAACCAATTTGAAAGGTCAACATGTAATAACAAGTGTTACCATACAACTCAATAAGTCTATAGAAGTGAATACTTCATATGGTGCGATCAACGAAGTACTGACCGAAAAAGCAATCAAACATCCATCAATCAAGGATGTTAGTGATGCGGTCATTGCAATTCGGAGTAGCAAGTTGCCAGACCCCGCAGAGATTGGTAATTCGGGTAGTTTCTTTAAGAACCCTGTGGTTGCCAGTTCAATATATGACGAATTGAAAGAGAAATACAATGCTCCTGGGTATGTGGTCAGTGAACAAGAAGTCAAAGTGCCAGCAGGTTGGTTGATAGAACAGGCAGGTTGGAAAGGCAAACGAATTGGTGATATTGGCGTACACAAAAAACAAGCACTCGTTTTGGTGAATTATGGAGGAGGTACAGGGCAGCAACTCCTATCCTTGGCCAAGGATATACAAGCTTCCGTCAATGAGAAGTTTGGTGTTGTAATCGAACCAGAAGTGAATATTTTGTAGTTAAAAGTAGGAAGTCAAAAGTTCGTAAAGTTATTTACCTTCTACTTTACGAACTTTTACTCTATGCTCTTTGCTTGCAACTTTATAAACTTTATACTTTGAACTAAGATCAGTCCTGCAAAATATTACTGATAAATGTAGATTTCAGGAATAACCAAAATAGGAAGAAGACCATCGCCCACTTCAGATAAATAGGGTAGAAATCAGTGGTATCTCTAAATCGATTTTCTTTGATCTCTGCTTTTTCATATTTGTCAATCAATGCAAATACATTCTCTAAAGCACTCTTGTCAGACACTCTATAAAACTCTCCATGACCAATCTTGGCGATTTCTCTTAGGGTTGTTTCGTTGAGATGGCTTTCGACATATCTAGGACGTCCGAAATAATCTTTGCCAAATGGGACTCTGCCTTCTTTACCAATTGCAATTGTATAAATCTTGATGTTGTAGGCGTCTGCCAGCTTGGCTGCTATGATTGGATCAATATTACCTGCGGTGTTGTCACCATCACTGAGTAGTATGACTACTTTGGATGAAGACTCGGACTCTCGCATGCGATTGGTACCGACTGCCAATGCACTGCCAATAGCAGTTCCGCCTTTCTCGATCAAATCGAAATTAATGTCATCGATATAGGTGTTCAATAGCTCGTAATCAGAAGTAAGTGGCGATTTGGAAAAAGCCTCACCCGAGAACACCACCAAACCAATACGATCCTGGAATCTCCCTGATATAAAATTCCGTGCTACGTCCTTTGCTGCTTCCAATCTATTGGGTTGGAAGTCTTCGATTTGCATAGATTCCGAAATGTCAATCAAAAGCATGATGTCAATTCCCTCTGTCCATTGCTCTATTTTTTCGTTGGTTTTCTGCGGACGAGCCAATGCGACGATCAATAATGAGAAAACCATTAATAGTACAAGAGAGGGAATCAGTCTAAGTAGACTGATTGGGCTCCATTTTACTTGACTTTCGGTCAAGGCAATTTGCAGGCTTAATTTTTTTCTACGATCCCAAAGCCACCAAATCAATAGGATGATAGGGATCAATAAGAAACCATAGAATAAGAATGGTTTTTCATAGTGGAAGTTCTGAAGCACACTTGGGCTAAACCAGTTGGTTGATAGCCAGTCTGCGCTATTGTTTAATTGCTCACCCATTTAGAATCTCCTTTCTTTTTTCGTCAAATCGACCTTCTGTAAACTGCAGTAAAGATTGAAAATTAGTCTGCATGTCTTCCACACTCGTATGTCCATAGATTGATTGATCAATTGTTCTCAGTACCTCTTGCAACTCACTAGCAAAATCTACTTGCACGATTTCTTTTGAGGTGTATTTGGTAAACGGTCTGTCCTCTAGTTTCTCCATATATGACTTCCATTCTAGTAGGACGTTTTCGATAAGCTTTTCGTCTTGATTGTCATTTTTTATTTTGGCTATCCTTCCTTGGAATTTCATCTTGAATTTATCAAAGTCTTTCTTCAAACGATATAGCCTGAATTGTGATTTGATTTTCTTCCCGAAAATAATTGCTGCTAATAATGCGATTACCGCTAATACTCCAGTAATTATCAAAAAGTACGGGTAGTTGAAGGCACGGTTGACTTCTTGGAATTCAAAATTGGCTTTCAATTTCAAACTATCTGGTAAGACCAAAACCGCATCATTGAAAATGATGGAGTCGAGCTGCGCAAGCACTTCAATGCTGTCATTGCCACTGATGACATAGATCGGAAGTTTGAGAGTTTGGAATGTGTCTATCTCGAAAGAACTCAGTGCGTAGACCACACTATCAAATGCATGATTAGAGTCTGCTCTTGTTGGAAAATATTCCTTACCCTCATACTCGAAAAGCCCATAGTTGAATGTCGAATCTGTAAAGATGACTTGCCAAGATTTTGGGTATTTGATTGAAAGCGAATAGTGAATTTTCTCTCCTATGCGTAAGCTGTCTTCTATGAATTTTCCAATTGGTTCGACGCTTTGACCCATTGAGATCGAAGAATGGAAGCCAATGAATAAAATCAGTAATAATTTCTTAACCACTTTTTTTCGATTTATTTCTGACTTTAAATAACTTAATAAGTTTGGGTACATAATCTTCATCAGTACGAATATTGACATAGTTGGCTTGATGTCTATGACAAAAACTTTCCAATTCGGATTGTTTATCCCCAAATGATTTGTTCAGTACTTTTCTGAAACTTGCTGAAGAAGTATTTCTCCACAATGTCCGACCAGATTCTTTGTCGTGCAAAGGTATAATACCCAAATTTGGAAAATTGGTTTCTCTCAAATCTGAAACTTGGATGATAACCAAATCATGTGATCTCGCAAGACCTTTGAGATTGTGTTCATACCCTTCATCAATGAAATCTGATATAAGAATCACGATACTTTTTTTCTTGAGTAAATCAAGAGTGAAATGTATTCCTTTTGCCAGATCTGTTTTTTTGGATTGTGGCACTAGGTTAAAGATGTCTGAGACAATTCTAAAAGAATGTTTCAATCCTTTGCCCGGCTTGACATATTTCTCTTTTTGGTCTGAAAAGCAGATCAAGCCAACCTGGCTGTTCTCTTTGATCGCGGACATAGAGAGTAGTGCGCAAATTTCTTTGGATACATCCAGTTTTTGAGCGCCTTCTGCCCCAATTTTTTGTGATGCACTGACATCTAAAATGAAAAATATGTTTTGTTCTTTTTCTTCTTTGAATGTTTTGATAAAGGTGCCATGGCCTTTGGCGGATACATTCCAATCTATAGCACGTACATCATCACCATATTGATAAGCACGTACATCATCGTATTCTAGACCAGAACCTTTGAAAATAGAATGGAAATCGCCCTGCATATGAGAATTCAGGGCCTTTCTTATTCTTATCTCGTATTTCCTTAGTTTCTTGAGGATGTCCTTCATTAATTGTACTTTTGAGGGCTTAAAATTAAGAGATTATTAAAAAATTAATGAAGGGAAAAGCCAAATTTTTCATAATTGTCTTCGCTTTTGTCCTGACAGTCATGTCATGCGCAAATAAGGACAATAAAAATGTGTTGTCAAAGGATGAGATGACGAGTATCCTTATAGATATTCATTTATTGGAGTCAAAAATTGTTTTATTGAAGCTCAAGTCTGATTCTATGAAGCGGATATACAATACGCTCGAAGTTGAGATTATGGAATTGCATGGAACCAATAAAGTGGATTATGAAAAGAATTACCGCTATTATGTGGGACACCCGATAATATTGGAAGAGATATATGGACGTGTGGTAGATAGTCTAAATGTAATCAATCAGGTGGCGCAAGTAGCAAGTGATAAAAAGAAAAATGCTGCAAAATTGAAAAGGGAAGAGAAAGCGAGGAAGAAAGAAGAAGCAGAAAGACAAAAGGGCTTGGATAGTCTCAAATCATTACAACGCATTGATTCAATGCTAATGGAATTAGAAGTAGCCTTTGATCAGACCAAGGATACTAGTTTATTCTTTGTACAGAAGGAAATACCTTTTGTATTAGATAGTATAAGTGTGCCGTTGAAGAGTGAATATTTGATCAGCTATGATTCCTTAATGGGATTGAAGCCCGAGGTGATTTTAGAGGAAACGGAAGAGGATGCTGATAAGGAAGAAGTCCCTGAACCAATTAAAGATAAGAAAGCAATTCCCCAGGTGAAGCCCGATAAAATTGGAAAAGCGCCTAAGCCCTTATCTATAAAGATGAAAAAAGATTCTATTAAGAAAGCTAGAAAAATTCAAGCTAAGTGAGTTTATATCCCCAAGAAATTGAAGTCAAATTAAGTTTTGACAAAGTAAAAGAAATATTATCTACTAATTGTCTGAGCCCTCTTGGCGAGCAGTTTGTCGAAAAGTTGGCTTTTTCTAATCATGCTGGTAAGATCAATGAATGGATGGACCAGACCCGTGAGTTTATCCAGATTCTGACAAGTGGTGAGCCATTTCCACAATCTAATTATATCGACATCACTGATTATCTAAAAAAGTCTGAAGTAGCGGGTACTTTTTTGGATGAGTTAGAACTGCACGATATCAAATGTGTTGTAGAGACTTTGATTAGGATAGATGATTTCTTTGTAGAGAAAAAAGAGAGTTTCCCAATCCTTTCCAGTCGATTTGCTGGAATAGGGTTAGATAGTAACCTACTGAGAAATCTTCAATCAAAGATCGATGAAAAAGGAGAGCTAAGAGATGATGCGAGTAAAGAGTTGATGCGAATCCGTAGTGCCATCAGCAAGAGTCAAACACGTGCTCGTACTGCGGTCAACAAGATCTTGAAACAAGCAGGTGGTAATGGATATACACCAGAAGGTGCCTCGTTGACCATTAGAGATGGTAGATTGGTGATCCCCGTATTGGCAGAACACAAACGGCACATCAAAGGTTTTGTCCACGACGAGTCTGCTACTGGGCAGACTGTATACCTGGAGCCTGCAGAAGCATTAGAAATCAACAATGAACTCCGTGAATTAAAGTACGCTGAACGTAGAGAGATTGTAAAGATATTGACCGAATTGACTACACATGTCAGGTCGAATGCGGACGAAATTAAAAAAGGGTTAAAGCGTTTAGGGATTATTGATTTTATTCGTTCGAAATCACTTTTTGCCTTAGAATTTGACTGTATATGTCCTAAGGTGTCTGATTCGCAAAAGATAGTATGGCTGCAAGGAAGGCATCCAATTCTAGAGGCTGCCCTCAAGGAACAAGGTAAGAAAATCATGCCGCTGGATATCACGCTGACAAGAGAAGATCGGATCATGTTAGTGTCTGGGCCTAATGCAGGTGGTAAATCAGTTTGCCTCAAGACTATTGGGATGATCCAATATATGTTGCAGTGTGGTTTGCCTGTATCAGTTTTGGAAGGTTCAGAGTTTGGCGTCTTTGATTCGATATTCATGGATATTGGTGACGAACAATCATTGGAAAATGATTTAAGTACGTACAGTTCTCACTTGACCAATATGAAATTCTTCCTGGAGAATTCTAATAAGAAGACCTTATTCTTGATTGATGAATTTGGAACAGGGACAGAACCACAATTCGGAGGGGCAATTGCCGAAGTAGTATTGGTTGAATTGAATCAAAAGCATGCATTCGGAGCGATTACGACACATTATGGTAATCTGAAAAAAGTAGCGGATAAAGTCAAGGGTATCATCAATGCGGCCATGAAATATGATGTGAAGCATCTAGAGCCCCTGTATGAATTGGAGATTGGCAAGCCCGGTAGTTCATTTGCCTTAGAGATAGCAGGTAAGATTGGTTTGGACCCGCAGATGCTGGAGCGAGCCAAAAAGAAGGCAGGGGTGTCTCATGTGCAGTTTGATAGATTGTTGAGTGAGCTGGAAGGTGAGAAAAGGCAGCTGGAACAGGTGCGACTGGAGATAGACGCTAAAGATCAGAGGTTAGCAGAAGCAATCAAAGATTATAAGGAGCTCAAGTCTCATTTGGAGAAAAAGAAAACGGAAGTAATAAAGGATGCGAAGGCAGAAGCTGCTCGGGTGATTCAATCTTCTAATAAAAAGATTGAAGCGACCATTAGAGAGATCCAAGAGTCTAAAGCGGATAAAAAGAAAACTCAGCTGGCTAGAGATTTACTCAAAGACCACACGGAAAAACTAAAGGTAAACCCCAAAGCAAAGTTACCTATAGAACTGAAAGTTGTTAAACCGCTTGATCCTGTGATCAAAGTAGGAGATAAGGTGCAGATCGTTTCTTCGGGTGCAGTAGGTGAGGTGGTGTCGATCAAAAAGAACCAATTAGAGTTGCAGTTGGGAGGGTTGTCTTCACGAGTCAAACTCAAAGATGTGGTCAAAGTGTCCAGTAAAGAATTTAAGAAAACGACAGACGATCGTGTCAAACAAATGACGGGTATAGACCTCAACTCCAAGATGGCTCATTTCAGTGCGACCTTGGATATCAGAGGGGTGTATGCGGATGAAGCGATTGGTAAGGTTGAAAATTATATAGATGAGGCCATGCTGTTGGGCTACAATGAAGTTAAGATCTTGCATGGTAAAGGGCATGGCGTATTGAGGGACTTGGTTCGTAATCTCTTACGAGAAAACAAGAAAATCACCAGTGCCAAAGATGAGCATGTGGAGCGTGGAGGAGCAGGTATTACAGTGGTCACCATTGATGATTAATCAATTTTGAAAACTTATACGAAACAACAATTGGCGTTACGAAACGGCCAAGACCGAGATGAGATATGGGTAGCACTAAACGGCGATATCTACGATGTGACGGATTCTCGATTATGGAGAGATGGCAAGCATTATGAGCATTGGGCTGGACAAGATTTGACAGAAGAGTTGGAAGAGGCACCACATACCGAAACAGTATTTGATAAGTTTGAGATAATAGGCAAATTGAAGGATGAAACTGATAGCTGATAGCGGATCGACCAAGACGGATTGGAGAATCCTAGATGGTAATGATATTCTGGAAATTAGCACACCAGGTATTAATCCAAATTATATGGCTGCTGAGCAAATCGCTGTTACAGTCCGAGAAGGGTTTGCAGCGCTATTGGGTAAAGAGATCACCGAAGTGTTTTTTTATGGAGCAGGTTGCTCATCCGAAACGAATCAATCTGTTGTTCAACAAGCCATTCATCAGGTATATCCTAAGGCTAAGGTCAGGGTGACACATGACTTGTTGGGCGCAACTCGTGCGCTGTGTGGTCAGGAGCGAGGTATTGCCTGCATATTGGGGACGGGTTCAAACTCGGCACTATATGATGGTAAGGAGATTGTTGATAACGTAACTTCAATGGGGTATTTGCTCGGTGATGAGGGGAGTGGTAATCATATTGGCAGAGCCTTGATTAAAGCGTATTTCAAAAACAAAATTTCTGCAAAAGTCAAGCAGGCGTTTGATGATGAGTTTGGGTTGGAGCCCTCGGAGATCATATCGGGTATTTATCGCCATAAAACACCGATTCAGTTCATCGCTAACTTTTCGAAGTTCGTTCATACACAACTAGATGATCCTTCGGTCTATCAATTGGTCTATGATTGCTTCAAGGAGTTTTTTGAAGAGAATGTATATTACTATTCCGAATATGAAAAAGAACCGATTCATTTTGTCGGATCAGTAGCTTATCATTATCAAGTAGTTTTGAGAAAGGTGGGTGCAGACCTTCAACTTAATATTAAAAACATCATCAGAGGGCCTATTGAAGGGTTGGTGTTATTTCACAATAGGATATAATTGATTTTAACTAAAGAAATTTTGGTTAGTAAAAATTTGAATATGAATACAACAGAACAAGCATCGAACTACGATAATTTGCATCAAATGAATACCAATGAACTGTTGGTAGCCATGAATAAAGAAGATCAATCTGTTGCTATAGCAGTAGAGCAAACGATACCTCAGGTTACACCACTAGTTGAGGTTATCACAAAGAAGATGGCCAATGGAGGAAGGTTGTTTTATATAGGAGCAGGTACAAGTGGTCGGTTAGGTGTAGTCGATGCATCTGAAATTCCGCCCACTTTTGGTTTGTCTCATGAGAAAGTGATTGGTATTATCGCTGGAGGTGATAGTGCAATTAGAAAATCTGTAGAAAATGCAGAAGACGATAGTCAGCAGGCTTGGAAAGATATGGAGGGGTATGAGGTCAACGAGAATGATACCTTGATTGGGATTGCTGCTTCTGGTAAGACACCATATGTATTGGGAGGGCTAAAGATGGCCAATGCCAAAGGGTTGACTACTGGCTGTGTGGTTTGTAATGGTGATTCACCGATTGCCGCAGAATCTCAATTCCCTGTAGAGGCAATTGTAGGGCCGGAATTCGTGACAGGAAGTACACGTATGAAGGCAGGAACGGCTACTAAATTGGTGCTTAATATGATCACTACTTCGGTTATGATCAAATTGGGTCATGTCAAAGGAAATAAAATGGTAGACATGCAATTGTCTAATTCTAAATTGGTGGACCGTGCCATTCGAATGGTGATGGACGAAACCCAAATAGACAGAACACATGCTGAAAAATTAATAGAAGAACATGGGTCGGTGCGTAAAGCGATTGATCATCATCGTAAGTAAAATAGCATGCACGTAATAGCGCCTTTTTACGGTTGGTTAAAATACTATGATTCGGGAGAAGATGAGTATTCTCCTTTCAACGGAAAAGAGTATAACTACGATTTGTATTCGGATCATATCTATGGTTATTACATAGATCCAGGCTGGGATTATATGGGGTCGGAGACCTTGTACATCAAGCTTCAGTATATTGATTATGAGGAAGGGGTTGGGGTAATTGAGTTCATGGGGGAGTGGAATGATGCTTTGAACAATGACGTCATGCTTCTCAAACGTAACATCATTGAGTCACTGAATCTCAATGGGATCAATAAATTTGTCTTGATCGGAGAGAATATCTTGAATTTTCATGGGTCAGATGATAGTTACTATGAAGAGTGGTTTGATGAGGTCGAGGAAGGTTGGATTGTGGCCATTGGTTTTCAAGATTTTGTCTTGGAGGAGATGAGTAAGTATGGGCTAGATAGTTATATCAACTATGGCGGCAATCTAGAGGTTATCAATTGGCGTACCATGAAGCCTCATTTGTTTTGTGCTTTGGTCAATGGATTGATACAAAAGAGGTTGGGGATGTGATGATTGATTCCTTAAAGCACGACATTGTTACAGATTGCGTCCTGATCACAGCTAGTCATGGTATACCTTATTGTGACGATTCCAAAAAAGATGCGTTTTCACTTTTCTCAGTATAAAAACATTCTATACTCATTTTGAAAATTCTGAAACTAAGGAATGAAGTAGTCTGACGACTATCATTGAGAAATGAAGATGGTCGTCAGACTACTCTGTACCTTAAATTACCTCTGGGATGTGATCTATATCAGCTATCACCGAATTAGTGTTTCAGAATGAGGAACTGACTACAACTAATCTACATATAGTTTGAGCCAGGCAGATTTAGCTTTTTCTGCTTTCCAACCATTTTGATAGGTACCGAAGTTTTTAGCACCATCAATTTCTCCAATCACCCATTCGTAGGCATCAATTTGTGGCTGCATTTGACTCAAGACTATTGCATATGTCTGCCCTATTTTCAATTTGTCATAAGCTAATGGAATATTGACTACTTCGAAAAAGCTGTCGATATTTTTAGCTTTTAGACTAGCGGTACCTAGTAGCTTTTTAGGTAATCCATTTTTGATGGTGTACAGTTGTACCTGTAGGTTACTGTGGCTATTGACGTCACCATATCTTCGGATGTTGATGTCCACGGCTTTAAGGTTTTTGGAAGAGGCCAGAAATGGTTGAAACATTTGAGGTGACTCCACACTACCGAAAGCAATCGCTTCTGTTGATGGCGTAACCAAATCTATCGTCTGAAAATTGCTTTCAATATCACCTATTTCAAAACTAGTTTCACCAGCAATGATGTTTTGGGAGAGCGTCTCACCATTGAGTATAATGTTTAGTTTAAAATCTTTTTTAGCCTGAATAGTGATCTTCGTTCCTTGTTGGGAAGAGGAGCGATCGCTTGATAATAATGACACTGTATTGTCTCCAAAGTTTAGGTTTTCAATGCCATGTTCTTCAGTTAGGGAAATTCTCCATGTAATAGAATTTGTAGGAGCATTGACTTGAATACCCAAGATGTTTTCAATTAAGGCGGCTATCGGGCCACATCCTGTCCAACCGACAAAATCAGCACGAGAGTTAGAACCTCTTTTAGCTAATGAAGGCTGATAGTTTTCCCATAAGGTGTTGGTCTCCTTGTATACCCAATAGAGGTTTTGGATGTGGTTATAGGCGGTTTCAAAAGCAATGTCATGTTTGCCTTGAGTTTCTAACCCTTTGATGGTCTCATATGTAGTAGGCGCCCAAACAGCACCGCCCCAATAGCCACCATCTTGGACGAATAGCGGTTCGTTTTTAGCAACAGTGGGGATATGATGTGTCAACCAAAACTCATCAGGATTTAAAATGTGCTCATTAACCAACCTGTCGGTTTGTTCTGGGCTCGTAACTTGCGCCACCATTGTCCAAAACGAAGCGGGCGTTTTCACTTTGTGAAAGGACATGTCAGGATTGAGATCATAGTAAAACCCATCTTCCTTGTCCCACATTGTGGTATTTAGGATCTGTTTAATAGCAGCATGTTCTTTTATGAAAGTTTCGTACAGCTGCATGTCTCCAGTTTCTTTGGCAATATTGGCTATACAGATAGCATTTAATGCTTGTTGCGCGGTGATGTCTACCCAGTTACTCTCTCGATTGCTGCACACCACTGAATTATCTTCTTCATCCCAACCTTCTATTCCTTTTGGGTTTAGCCTTGGACTATCATCCATTCCGTTGGCAAATGGTGTCGTCCAATAGATTTCATTATTCCATCGTCTATTTTCTTTTATCCAAAAGTAGTAATTGACCAGTCTTTCTAATACTGCCTTGCCATTGATGTCTTTGCTAAATCTAGATGAGTCACCCGTGATAAGGTAGTCTTGCCATTCTGCCCATGAGAATAGAGGAGGGTTGATTGAACAATTGGAATCATCACTACCATCATTTGGCCAATAATTACTGCCGTCAGCCTCACTGATTTCACGACAGATATAGCCGTCTTCTTCTTGCTTCATATAGAAGTTTTCTAATGAAACCACTGAAGGTAATTCACCATTGGCATACTTGGCAAACATCATCATGAAACTCGTGTCCCATTGGAATATGTTTCCAGAAAAAGCTTCATCCATGTAAAAAGGTACAAAACCATTGGCTTCTGTACCTTGTTGGACTTTTGAGAAGCCAATTTCAAATGCTCGGTAGTATAGTTCTACCCAACCAGGATGTTCTTGAAGTATTGGTCTGGGAAGGTTCTCTTTATTAGGAGTTCTTATATCAGCATATGTAGGCTGGATTAACAATATGATAGCCAATAAGGTAATTAACCAGCAGTTTAATTTTCTTGATACTAGCATGAATAAAAATGGAATAGTTTTAAAATTTACAGCAATTTAATAGGAAGGAAAGCTCACAAGACAAGTGAATACATCAGATTGCATGGGTATTTGTTTCAAAATTTGTAGTTAGTCTTTATACCAACCTTCTCAACATTTTGATTTGACCATAGTGCATGGCATCATGAAGGTTGACGAATGAAATAGCTTCTTCTGCATTGGTTAATTCTACACCGTAACTGGTGACTCTAGCATTGTAAGAACTAAATAAGCCTTGGTCGTAATCAGCTTGTAGGTTGTCGACAGAATCCAGAAGTTCCTTCTTAGCAAAGTCGATCATTTTTAATTGCTGTTCACTATTTGGCGTACTGCCTTTTTTGAATTCGTCTATGATCGATTGGTCCATTCGAACTGGGCTGTCGGCAGAGATATTGACTAGTATTTGTTGTGTAGCGATGACATGTATGGCATTCCACAAGATGTGGTTGTTGAATCCATTTGGGATAGAAAGGAGCTGCGCTGGTGTACATGCATCTAGTTCTGATAGGATGTTTTTTCGTGTAGCTTTTAGCAATTCAAACTGAGTATTCATAGGATTGTAATTTGGTAATTGGATTAGCCACGAAGGTAAAACGATACTATCTGTTGTCAAATTTATGGTTAGGAAAATTGTTTGATTTTATTGTTAGTGATTTCAACCTAATGTATTGACCTCTATTAAGTAGAAATGAGCCATTTGTGATAGTGTTTTGACAAATATGAGTTACTGAGTTCTATTTTCACTTTGTATTTTTGCGCTCAATAAAGCATGAAATGGAATCTTAACTTTTACTTTATAATAATACAATGAGACTAATAAAATTAATTTTGCCTATCATATTGGTGATACTGGTGTCAGTAGTAGCCATGTCACAAGAACCTTTACAAGTCATGGTTTTTTCAAAAACTAATGGTTGGAGACATAAGTCTATAGAAAAGGGACAAGAGAGCATACTTGAGTGGGCAAAAAAGGAAAACTGGAATGTTAGGTTGTCGGAGGATTCTTTGGATATCAATGATGTGAATCTAGAAAAAGTAGATGTCCTTTTATTTCTTAATACTACAGGTGATGTACTAGGAGAAGAGCAACAACAGTCCTTGATACGATTCATTAATCAAGGAGGAGGGTTTGTTGGAATTCATTCGGCAGTGGATACTGAGGTGGAATGGGATTGGTACAATCAAATGATCGGAGGAAGATTTAAAAGTCACCCGAAACAACAAGTAGCTAGAGCAAAAGTGAATCATACACATCCTGCAGTGGATCATTTAGGAGATAGTTTAATTACAATTGATGAGTGGTACAATTACAAGGAACCCATTAAAGATTACGTCAACGTAATATTGGAATTAGATGAAAAATCTTATGAAGGTGGAGAGATGGGGCATAATCATCCATTGTCTTGGTATCATTATTTTGAGGGAGGACGTGTTTTTTACACTGGAATGGGTCATCGAAAGGATACATATGAAAACCCAGATTTTATTACTCATGTAGTAAAAGGTATTAATTGGGTTGGAGGAAATTTCAACTTGGAGTTAGGTAGTGAATGGGTCAACTTATTGGATGAAGATTTATCACAATGGGTGAAGTTTATGGGAGTGCCACATACCTCTGTTGATATAGACGGAGTATTTAAGAGTGACGATGCTATAACAGGGACGCCACTCGGTCTGAATAACGATCCAACTAATGTGTTTTCTGTGAAAATAGAAAACAAGGAACCAGTATTAGAGATAACAGGAGAGGTGTACGGCGGCTTGACAACTAGGCAAGAGTATAGTAATTATCATTTTAAAACACAATTCAAATGGGGGACAAAAAAATGGGAGCCCAGATTGGATGAAAAAATGGACAACGGGATATTGTATCATTGTAATGGGCCTCATGGTACTTTTTGGAATGTATGGATGCATAGTTTAGAATGCCAAGTACAAGAGACTGATATGGGTGATTTTATTGCGTTAGGCGATGTGTATGGAGATGTCTCGTCGGATAAAAAGGTGAATGACAATAACAAAACTGTATTTGTCTATAATCCCAAAGGAGAATTGATGCCATTTAAGTTTGAAAAGGGATATGAAGATGGTAGGGTGTCAAAAAGTATATTGAATGAAAACCCGAAGGGAGAATGGAACACTATTGAGGTGATTTGTGTAGGAACGACGAGTATGCACATTATCAATGGTAAAGTAGTCAATGTAGTAATAAATGCTCGATATGATGTCAATGGAAAGACTATACCTATAGACAGAGGCAAGATTCAATTACAGTCAGAAGCTGCGGAGGCTTATTATAAAGATATGAAAATAAAATCCGTTTCTGAATTCCCTAAAAAATATAAGAAGCAAGCAAAATTATAATAGTATCGGTGTACTTAGTAAAATGAGTGCACCGTTTGTTATTGGGGTAGATTTAACCTTTACCCCTCCATTGAACAAAAGATTAGTTGACTGAATGTATCAAATAAAAAATGGTCATCCCTTAGTTCTATTGAACCAAGGGCGACTTGGTACGAATGCGGTTATTGTTAACAATAAAGTCTACATAGCTGCTGGTTGTGCCAACCGTGGAGGGGAATCAGAACTCAATTCTATAGAGGTGCTGGACCTCACAATAGTAGAGTAAGCAGTGCTTGTGCAATGTCAGTGTATATGACAAATTGTAAATTGTAGTAAATATTATTTGTAGACCTTTTGATAAGGGCTTAGTTTCGTAGTGGTCGATTAATAAATTGAAATATGGATTCGTATAATAAAATATTTGAGAGCAATAAAGAGTGGGTAAAAAATGTCAAAGCTTCGGATGAGGAGTTTTTTGAACATTTATCTAAAGGACAGTCCCCTGATTTTTTATATATAGGATGTAGCGATAGTCGTGTTTCGGCAGAAGAAATGACTGGGATCAAGCCTGGTCAAATGTTTGTACATCGTAATATTGCCAATCTGGTGCCTAACAATGATAATAGTTCCGCATGTGTGATTGAATATGCTGTTGAGCATTTGAATGTAAAACATATCGTAGTATGTGGTCATTATTTCTGTGGAGGGGTCAAAGCAGCCATGCAACCAGCTGATTTGGGGATATTGAATCCATGGTTAAGAAATATTCGTGATGTATATCGTTTGCATCAAACGGAGTTGGATGCCATTACCGACGAAGATAAAAAATACAATAGGTTGGTAGAGCTCAATGTGGAAGAGCAATGTGTCAATGTGATCAAGCATTCGGTCGTACAGCGGAAATATTTGAGTCAAGGGTTTCCAACGGTACATGGTTGGGTCTTTGATATTCAATCAGGAAATTTGATTGATTTGAACATTGATTTCGATAAAAAATTAGAAGGGATTCAAAAAATTTACGATCTGGGAACTCAGAATAAGTAACAGGATCAAGTAACATAAAAAGGGCTTCTGAATTTTTCAGAAGCCCTTTTTATGTTTTAAGGCTGATAGTATTAGTACTTACTGGGGACGAATGTCTGGTAGTCTACCGGCGGGCGAACATAGGCTTTGTCTTGAGGGAGTGACGGTAGGCCTACTGGATCAAGATTCATCGGTTGGTAAGGGATTTGACTCAGAATGTGGCTAATACAATTGAGGCGAGCTTTTTTCTTATTATCTGCATCTACGACATACCAAGGTACTTGCTTGGTGTCAGTATGCGCAAACATGTCATCTTTTGCTTTGGAGTACTCCATCCATTTGGCTCTGGATTCTAAATCCATAGGGCTAAATTTCCATCTTTTGACGGGGTTGTTGATTCTACTTTTAAATCTCTTTTCCTGCTCTTCGTCACTGACCGAGAACCAATATTTTAATAAGATGATACCAGACCTGACCAACATCCTTTCAAACTCAGGACAAGAACGCAAGAACTCATCATATTCTTCATCGGTGCAAAAGCCCATCACTTTTTCTACTCCAGCACGGTTGTACCAGCTGCGATCAAACAATGCAATCTCACCAGCAGCTGGTAAGTGCGGGATATATCTTTGGAAATACCATTGAGATTTTTCTCTTTCAGTAGGTACGCCAAGTGCTACTACTTTGCATACTCTTGGATTCAATGGTTCTGTAATACGCTTGATGGTGCCGCCTTTTCCAGAAGCATCTCTTCCTTCAAAGATGATCACTACCTTGAGTCCTTGTGACTTGACCCACTCTTGAAGATGGACAAGTTCTAAATAGATTTTTTCAATCTCCTCTTCGTAGTTGAAATTCGCGTTGGCTTTTTTGCTGGATTCTTCCATGATTAAAAATAGTCATATTATCATGTTTGTCAATAGTGATGGTCATGATTAGGGTCATTTGATGATGAAAATGCCTTGATAATTGGTTGTGCAAGAGCGACAGGTGTTGTTGCAAGAATATTGGGGAGTCTGTTCAGCGTCTGATAAGTGAAGTGTGTCAATTGAGTATTTAATAACTTAATAAACATGAAAGAAGAATTTGATTCTGAATCCTTAGAGCGCAGAACGTTAGGTCAGTTGAAGGAAGGACTCAATTAACCTCCTCTGAGTTGCGTACGCAATATTCCTTTGTTCTTTCAAGTCTTTCGTAAGAGGACTCCAAAGTGTTAATGAATAAGATCACCTATTGTGAACTCAAACGCTGAAATTTTGTTAGGTAATCATGCAACAAGTATTTGAGAATAATGATGAGAATAGATTCTTTGGCCTAACCGATTTTACCTGTGCAGATTCCAATCAATTGATCAATGAACAGGGATTGTATCGGGTCATTTGGTTGAAAAGAGGGGAGGTAGCTGTTGAAGTGGATGGACTGAAGGTGTCCATGACCGAGAATCAGGTTTTATTCTTAACGCCACATCATACACTCAAAGTGGTAGATCTTTCGCCCGATGTGGTGACCTTCTCCTTCAATAGAGAGTTTTACTGTATCAGTGATCACGACAAAGAGGTGTCCTGTCATGGCTATTTGTTCTATGGCTCATCCGAATTACCTATTGTCGATTTGGATGACAAGGAACAACGAAGCTTTGAATTATTGCAACAAGTGTTCTTGGAGGAATTTGAAACTAAAGATCACATCCAAGGGGAGATGTTGGAGATGTTATTGAAAAGGCTGTTGATCAAAAGTACGCGTCTGGTTGATAAGAAGACATCAAGTCCTGCAATTAGCACAACTAAGTTGGATCTGGTCAGGCAGTATCATGTAATGGTAGAGATGCATTTTAGAGAAAAGCACAGTGTTGCCCAATATGCTGATTTGCTATTCAAGTCTCCAAAGACCCTTTCCAATGTGTTTAAAGAATACAATGATATAAGTCCACTCCAGGTGATTCATGAAAGAATCATGTTAGAGGCAAGACGGTTAGTGCTATTGACAGACAAGACCAACAAAGAGATCGCTTTTGAATTAGGTTATGATAACGCAGCACATTTCTCCAAATTCTTCACTAAAAATGAAGGTGTGAACCCTTCTTTGTTTAGAAAAAGTCACATTCGGGAATAATTGACATCTCTTAGGGAAATATATACGCGCACCTTTTTTTAAAGGGGGCGTTTCTACACTCATAACAATTAATTCAAACATCTAAATATAAAAATATGAGTGTTATTGCAGTACCAACAAAAGAACAAGTAGACGAAAAAAGCCAAGCGATTTTTGATGTGCTAAAAGGGAAATTGGGAATGGTTCCTAATCTATATGCCGTATTAGGATATTCATCTAATGCTTTGGAAAGCTTCCTTGGTTTTTCTGGAGTAGCAGGCAAGGATGTTTTCAGTGCCAAGGAAGTGGAGGCAATTAAACTAGTCGTATCACAAGTCAATGGGTGTGATTACTGCCAAGCTGCACATACAACACTAGGGAAAATGAACGGGTTGACAGAAGACGAAACGGTAGAGATCAGAAAAGGAACCATCACAGATAATCGCCTCAATATCATCACTACATTGGCAAAAGAGATTGCATTGGATGCTGGTAGAGCGAGTGAACAAGCTAAAAAGGATTTTTTCGAATTAGGTTTTAAAGAAAATGCTTTGGCTGAGATAGTATCTGTCGTCATCTCTGTGACCTATACCAACTACCTGTTTGGGTTGACCAATGTGCCAATCGATTTTCCAGCAGCTAAGTCTGTTTCTGAAGATGCCGTAGCAGCCTAAGTTGCAATAAGCGTAATAAAAGGAAAACCAGGTTGCTGATCAGTAACCTGGTTTTTTTGTGTTATTTGACAGCAGTCAATGTTGGTATAGTGCTAGGATTGAGTAAGTAATCGAGGTTTGGGTTGTGGCTTAGCACCAAAGAATGGAGGAGGGGAGAAGTATAAAAAAGGAGGGGTTCAATTTATTAAAATTGAACCCCTCCTAACCTGAATCAAAGTGTTAATTTGATCGGACTCGGATGCCCAATTTTTCGAGTAATTGAGATTGACTTCCCAAGGCAAACTTGGCCAAGTCCTTGAGTTCGCGGGTGAAGTCATTCAACTCCTTTAGCTTTTCAGATTTTAGTTGGGTGGCCTGTTCGGCCTCTCCTTTTTCCTTAGCCACGTTGTTGCGCAAATCTCGCAACGCAATCAAGGCGACCTTTTGTGCCTCCAATTGCTCGGTAGTGACCTTGAAGCGTTGGAGCTTGGTCATAAAATCTGGCTCACGAAATATGCGATCATACAGGTCTACTGCATGATTGATCCATACTTCGATCGGAGAATCTGGCACATAGCTCAGTTTTAGGCGACTTTTTAGATCGGTATCCTTTTTGGACAATATTTTGACCAACTCAAAAGTGTGATCAAAATCTTGGATCACCTGTTCTCGTGAGTTGTGATAGATGTCATAGGCGAGGCTTTGCTCTTGTGCCTCTTTGGACTGGTGCTCTATACTGTTGAGCGCTTCTAGATAGAGTCTGTCCCCTTCTGCAAGATAGGGTTCGTCTATCCCTATGCCTGACAATGAACTTAAGATTTCTGCATCACGACTATTTTTGATCAATACTCTAGCAGACTCAATCTGCTGATGGATGGTTGGTTTTGACATAAAATAAAATATTCAAAGTGTTAAAGTTTAGATACTCGTTTAGAATTAACACTCAAATGCTAATAGTAATATAATGAATATGTCAAAACATAAAAAGCCAACTTGTGTCATCTGACTTTGGATGGGCGCTGGTCAAAATGCCCGTCCCATTTGCTAAAATACGTATGGCCAATACTAAAATGTGTTTTCCCAAATCTAAAATGCTCCTGGCCAATACAGAAACAGGTATTTCTATTACTAAAACTGATACTACCAATACGAAAATAGGCATAGCACATACAAAAAGGCATATAGCTGATACAAAAATACGTATAGCAAGTACTAAAATGCTCTTAGCATGAACAAAAACAGGTATTTATATTATTAAAATACGTATTAAAACTACTAAAATAGGAATTACTTTTACTAAAATACGTATTACTAGTAGGTAAATGGGCTTGGTAGATACAAAAAGGAATATAGCTGAAACGAAAATACGTATAGCAAGTACTGAAATGATCCTAGCGAATACAAAAATGGTCATGGCCGATACTCAATTACTCATGGCAAACTCTGAGTCAGGTAAAGGGGCGGACAAGCTGGATGGGGCAATAAATCTTATCCCCAAATCTAGGTAGATATAGGGTGGGTCTTTTGCCAATTGAGATATTGAAGTTACTTTGCTGCTTCGTTGCACACGATAATTAAGTGAATTACACGCTTAAGAAAATGGGTAAGTGCAACATGTACAATTGTTAGACATAATACTTGCTGAATGTTCAAAGCCTTCCTCTTAGTAACCTTGATATTTAACTTCCCAGAGCAAACGGGCTATGTCAACGATTTTTCCAACCTGCTAACAACGGAGGAGAAAATCATTCTTGAAAACAGAATTAAAGAGTTAGAGCGGAAAACACCTGCGGAATACGTGGTTGTTACCATAGAATCTCTTTACGGAAAAACTGTTAAAAACTTTACTACGGAACTTGCTAACAATTGGAATGTTGGTCATTTCAATGATTTGGGGGTTGTTATTCTCATCGCTAAACTTGAACAAGAAATTTTTATTGCAACCACAGACGGAGTGGATCACAAAATATCATCTGATCAAATAAAAGCTATAGTAGATCAATATGTGCTTGATGAGATGGAACAGGGCAATTACCTTGGCGGGTGTTTGAATGCTCTTGACAAGATTTATCCAAACTTAGTTCGTCAAGAAAATACCAGTAACAAAGATGAACTTCACCCAGTACCAACATCAGTAATTATTGGCATTGTCGCTCTATTCATATTCTTGATATACTGGATGAAGAAACGGGCGAACGAACTAAACTTGTCAAGAAGATCTTGGAGAAACTATGGAGGAGATGGATCTTCATCAGACGATGGTGGTTTTGGAGGAACAGGTGGAGGAGGAAGCTTTGGTGGTGGAGATGGAGGTGGTGATGGCGGAGACTAAAATATGTCTAACATTTGATATGAGATGCATGGTGGTTTAGCGGAAGTGGAAGCCTTTGAGGTTTTTACAAGCCCCGCCGATTCTGCGCTGCGCCTCATGATAAAACAAAAATGTATGATCGAACGTCGACCGACCAAATCGCAGATTCGGCTATCTAAGTACCTGAGACGAACAAGACATAAAACGCTACGACACCATATCGGGGCGTTATCTCTTTACTTCCAAAGCTTACCTAAAACACATTTAACGACCATACTAGGTCTTTTTATTAGCTGTTAGGGGATTCTCTTAATATGAAAAATAGTACACTGACTGGGCGTATACCTATTGATATAGTAGGCATGTTGAAGTAGATTTGCACTTATGTTATAACATCTGCATCCGACCTAACTGATGAGATTGATTAAACATGAGAAAAATGAATATTAAAACAATTGCGATCTCTGTATTGCTATTTGGAGCTTTCACATTTAGTGGTTTTGCACAATCAACGAAAACTAAATCTAATGATCTAGATGTTGAACAAAAAAAACCATTCATGTTGGAGATTTCGTTTACATAATGATGCCTAACGGCAGAGAAGTCGTTGCTGTTGTTAAAGGCAAATTGATTGGAAAAAAATACTTCGTGAGAAAATACAAAAGTAATTTCCAGGGTGAGGTAAACAAAAAATATATCCGTCCTATGACAGATGAAGAATTAATAGCTCTAAAAAACAAATACTCAACTTCATCTACAACTGCCTCTAGATATTAAAACACTCTGGCAAGCTTAGAAAGTCTTGCCAAAAATATTTCCTTCCTGTTTCAAGTTCATTTGAGCAACATCTCGTCCAGCTAGGTCGCATTTGCAATTCGATTTTATGAGATTGGCATTTGCCATGCATATCATGACATTTCAAGATCCATTATCCCCAATTGGCCACAATAGTTACTTTTGTTTTGCAGGACTGTAAAGATTATCCTCTGGACCACCTATGAAAAAAGCTACGATATAGTACTATGGCATTACAAATGCCTACCGGGCTGTCATTCCTGACAAGGTTTCAGTCGCATTGCAAATGCGACCGAGCGTGGAGGTTAGGTTACCGTTTGAATCAGCGGTAGTTAATAAAACTACCGAGGTTGGTTTAAACTTGGTGTTTGTGAAGTGATTATGAACTTCAAAGAATTTTTGATGCACCGATAGGTTTCACTATTTTGTTAACTTGATCCAAATATGAACGAACCTAAATATTTCCCTACACAAGCCCAGTTTAGAGCGTGGTTAGAAAATAATCATGATAAGGGAACTGAGTTGTTTGTTGGTTATTATAAAGTGAAAAGTGGGTATCCAAGTATGACATGGTCTGAGTCAGTGGATCAAGCGCTTTGTTTTGGGTGGATTGATGGTGTTCGCAGGACCATCGATGAGCACTCTTATCAAATCCGATTTACTCCACGTAGAAAAGACAGTGTTTGGAGTCCAGTCAATCTAGAGAAAATTAAGGTTTTAACAGAAAAAGACTTGATGCGACCTGCTGGTATTGAGATTTTTAAGAATAGAACAGAGAGTAAATCTTACGATTATGCTTTCAGGCAAAATGATTTAAAATTACCCGATGAGTTTGAAAGTCTATTTAAGAATAACGCAAAGGCTTGGGATTATTTTGATGCGCTTGCCCCATCGTATAAGAAACTTTCCATACACTGGGTGATTTCTGCTGTACAAGAGAAGACTAAAATCAAAAGGCTTGATGAACTAATTGCTATGAGTGAATTAGGGATAAACAAGTGGAAGGATAGTAAATACAAGAAAAAATAAAACAGCCAGGTCACTGAT
>JAOPTS010000173.1:0-21975 GCA_051531955.1 Reichenbachiella sp. | reverse complement strand
ATTCCCTATTGTATTCAAGCTCTGTTGTTTGTGAGCTCTATTGTTTAATCTACTGGCACTCCCCAACTTTTAGCTTGATCCAACACTACAGATCTGGACATAAAAAAAGCCGAATCAGATGACTCGGCTTTAGATGGACACTTTCTTGTCACTTAGACGATAGGAAAAGTCTAAACAGTGATCCTTATGATATCGCTGGGATTTGGGTATTTACTGATCGCTATTCGAACATGGGTAGCCCCATTAGTAGTCCGGCCACAATCTGTATCACTCAAGATAGTGGTCGGACTACTATCCACTTTTAAGCTATATGTAAGCGCAAGTTGTAATTATTTGATGTTGCATTTACAGTTTTTCTTATTGCAGACACGATCCTAATCCTAGCGCATCCATCTATTTTTGCTGTATTTACAGATTAGGAAACAAAAAAGAGACTACCAAAATTAATTGGCAGTCTCTCTCGTTATGAAAACTAAACTATTTTTTAGTGTTCGTATCTCACGTAGATCTCATCAAGATTTACAGTAGTTTCAACGAAATTGTCTAGACTAACGATGAAGTCGAGTCTAACAAAAGTAGCAAGAGCTTCTGCATCTGGAGCGTCTCCGCCACCCCATCCTTCACCAAGAGATGACAAAGGCATAGAGTAAGAAACCCATTCTCCACCAGCATAATCTGCAGGTAAGTAAGAGCTAGTAGGATCAGTATCTGCTCTTTCACCTTCAGGGTAACCATACTGGTTGTCCCATCCTTCAGAGTTAAAATTGATCCAAAAATTGAAGTCAGTTGCTTTTTCAGATTCTGCATTGTGAGTTAACATCACTTGCGCTTCAAAGAACACCTTACTCATGTCAGTCACAGATGCTGGAACACCAAATCCTGCAGAGGAAGCTTGCCATTGTGATACTCTTGGTCCTTCGTTCCAAGTAAGTCCGTCAGCTGTAAATGTCAAATGTGTACCAAAAGCTCCACCAGAACCTTCTAGGTTGTCGTTGATGATGTCACCACCAGCACCCCAGATGCTATATTTCTCTCCGTCATCATCTAATCCTTCAACACTTGGAGCATGTCCATTACCGTCAAAATCAGATATCAAGATAACTGTAGATGTATTATCTACTTCTAAGCTTGTTGCAGATACTCCTGTACCTTCAGCAGTACTGATGCTGATTGGGCCATTTGCATCAACAGCGAAGAGAACAAGAGATGTACCATCTTCTGCTACGTTGATAGAAGCGATATCCACTGCTACATCTCCTATAGATACACCAGTAACATCAGTGAAACCAGTACCGTATACCAATACTTTAGTACCGATGTACACTTTAGCCTGAGTCAAAACTTCGTCAATACTTGGGCCTGAGATTGTTATTTTTTCCGTTGCAGACACTTCGCCACCGAAAGTAAAAGTTACATCAACTTTTCCAGAAGCTAATTCAGGAACAGTAACAGTAATTGTAGTAGCAGTAGCGGTAACTTCTGTTCCCTCTACGTCACCAAAAGTAACAGAGATACAACCTGCAAGATCTGTACCTTCTGCAGTTATTACATCACCAGGCTTAGCTGTTTCTGTAATAGATGTAATCGTTGGGGTTAATGTCACCTCGTCTTCTTTACAAGCAACAGTGAACACGATCACCAAAGCAAGTAAGAAGGAATTGATTTTAGATAAAGTATTCATTTTCATATTTAATTAGTTTTAATATTTAATAGATCTCAAGTAATTAAGAGTGCTTGAGATCAAATACAATTAATTTATAGTTTCGAAGTTAGCTGCTAACCGAAATGAAGTGTATGTTTTTTTTCCCAAAAAGTATCGCGAATACTCATGTGCCTTAGACGTACTTCTGAGAGCGTTTTTTTGATGAAATACGATTGTTTTGACTTGAATTAGTCATATTATATATCCTGTATAAGGAATGGAGTTAGTAATATAATGCCGGTTCAAAATGATATAAATAAACGCCCCCTACTATATCAAAGTATAATGAATATAACAGTAATTCTGATTTGAGTAGAATATTGAGGACTAATTCGTAACTGATGTTTTTCACTGAGTTGACAATTCATCATTTGTGCTCAGTATAAACTGAATTTTCTTGTGTTCCTGATATTATATGATCGAAAAACTTGAAATTAATTCTTTCTTGAAGTCAGGGATTACGAAGTTAGATATGAAATTATCATTCATGAGTCTGTCCCATTAAGTATTGTTTGACTCCAGTAGATGAAGGAGAGGTGATGAGAATGCTTAGCTGTTGTAAAAGCACCACAATAACTGCGGTACTTGGAACGGATTGTGCAGTGAAATTGAATTAGTGGAATATGGTAAATATAGGATCAAGCGGAATATCTGGCGAGCAATTGCATTATTAGAAGCTTTATTCGCTTTCTCTAAATTCTTTGGTTTGCCATTCACCTTTAGCTATTGATCGTTGGCTTTTTTTATTGATATAAACATTAACAAACCTTTATCAGAATGTAAGAAGGTGCTAAAAGGATAGAAACAAACATGAATAAGTTGGCCAATGGCTAATACCTAATTACACATCGTAATATTGAATAAGTATATGATGTGAAGTCTTCATAAGAAAAATTATGTTGTATTGAGAATGGACAATATCGATACTTAATGAATTGTACTGTGTAGGAATGGAGGATTAAGAAAAAAGGTGACTAAGGAAGTGAATTGTTAATTGAAGAAACCTGTAGTGAGTATTAAAGACTCTGCACCAATAGTGCAGAGTCTTCATGGCAAATCAAAAAGATATTATTTCACGATAGAAAATTTCCTAACATCAATACCTTGGTTGTCTTTTATTTGTAGGAGGTACATGCCTGTGGTGAGTTTATGAACAGGAATACTCATAGTGCTATTCGAATCTGTCTGTTGAATTTTAAATACATGACCTTGCACATTGTAAATAGTGATTTGGACTGGTCCATTTATTCCTTTGATATTCAAAATCCCTTTGGCAGGGTTAGGGTAGATTCTGATTTTGTTATTCGTAATTTGTTCAAAATCAACGTCTAATATTGCACCTTCTACTAAGAGGTAGCCGATGGTAACTATATTACTACCATCTGTAGAGCTTGCATATACTTTAGTTGTTCCTTTTGACAATCCTGTAATCCTTCCATTTTCATCAATTGAAGCTATGGATTCGTTATCTATTGACCAAGTTACTTGTTGGTTTGCAGCATCAGCAGGTGCCACATCCAAAGTGAATTCATTTGTTTCTCCTATATCAATAGTTAATTGATCTGGTGAGAGATTAATTTGCTCTACTTTAATAAGTGAATTGACGGTGACAGAGGTAGCAGCTGTATAGTTTCCTTCTACACTTGTCACATGTATAGTAGTTGTACCGATAGAGATAGGTGTTATTTTTCCGTTAATCACAGTAGCGACAGTTTCGTCATCAGATGTCCATGTCACAGTTTTGTTAGATGCGTTTGTTGGAGAGTAGATTACATTCACTTGCCCAGATTGACCATCTAATGCAATTTCTGAATGATCAAGACTGATGTCGTCAAGTGCAACTATTGCCTCTGTTGGGATAAGCTCAATTATAGACCAAATGTCTAGTGCTTCATCTGTTGATACTGTGTATGTGTTGTCTGTATTTTCAATGTCTATTTGATAGGAATTTCTGCCTGGTTGATGCACAAATGCCATACCGTAATCCGTGTTAATCAAATCGCCTTTTAATTCGATATCGATATTTGATTTAGGTAAATAGGTATCGCTTGAGGTATCGTAATCTCTATTTATTAGATGAAGAGTCAATAACCCTTCGTCATTTGTTCGAGGAGAAACTGTAATGTTTTGATCTTCGTTAGCTCCATCGATTGCCACAGACACCGTGTTAGTCAGACTTGATTTTATGGTCGCTAGATCTGTGTTGTCATTCCAATAGATAACCTTACCTTCCAAGTTTTCTAGGGCAGCTTTCCATTCTTCGTTGAGTGATAGATAGTCGATGTATACATTTTCAGGGATAATGATTTTTTCGTAGTCTGACAGACGTTCTATCTCCAGTGGGTCATTGTAATATTCGTTGCCTGCGACAACAAGGTTGTAATAGATGTTGTTTTCCTTTAAAGCTAAGGCAAGATTGTTTGTATTGGTTGGCCTAGATTTTGCCGCATCCAATGACCAAATAGCTGCAATATCTGATTTGAGTGGTTCATATCCATCAAACAGTTCTTTTTTACTTTGAATCATATGAAAAATGTAAGTCATGTCTACCGATGGAGACCACCAGTCAGAACCATATGCCCATTGTAGTACTGGAGCTATATAGTTAGCTCCATTAGCATATCCGTCTGCGATCCATGTTTTTACTTCTTCGTCTGAGGTATAGCCTTGGTAAGCATCTTTCCAATCGCCTGGGTCAGCAGTCACTACCATTTCAGTTCCTATGTTTTCACTGAATTTATAAGTTAGTATCGGAGCGGGATAATTACCCGTTTCGTGCATGGGTAGTTCTTCTTGGTAGAAGGATACTTCATCACTAAAAGTGGCTCTGTAGACATCAATAATTGGAGAAGAAATCCCCACTATCATGTCTTCAGCTGCGTTTTCCTTTGCTTTAGCGTATTGCGCTATTTCGTCAATCAGTTTAGCAATGGCCTGATTTTGAAATAGTCTATACTCGTCAATCAATGGCAAAGATTGCTTGTAAGAACCTCTCCTTGTATGTCCTTTATCATTTAGATATACTTTGTAATCAAAATCTTCTATATTTTCTACTTCTAGCTCTTCCGCTGTATATCCATTGGCTATAAGGTGTTGTGTAAATGCCTCCATGCAGTGAACTGAAAAATCACCATTGGACCAGGGGTAACTTACGAGCGTCGAGGAGGTCTGTGCATCTATCATGAGTACTTCAACCTTATCTGCTTCAAATTGTTTGTCCACTTGATATTTGAGAAAATCTTTGAATACCGGAGAGTGACTCGATATCCAGTAAGGGTAACCATCATTATACGAACGGCCTACAAACCAGTCATACTCAAATATATCCCCTTCCAAATCCAAGCATGCGTGATCTTCATAGGCCACATCGGTTAACTCACAATAGTTGATGAAATTTTTCCAACTCGCATCAAATTCTATTCTTGCATGATAGACACGGTTTTCTGAGTGAATTTGATGAACCTTATCTATATACTCAATCATTTTATCTTCCTTTTCTAAATTTCCAAATGGCAAGAAACCCCATGCAATATTTGTAATACTATACTTGTCACGGTTTGCTTGTTCATTTGGATTGGCAATATGGACACTTGACTTAGGTATGTACTGTGCCTGAGCAAATGGAACCAATAAGATGGCTAATAGTATTTGATTAAATATTCTTTTCATTATAGATGTATTGAAATAGTAGCCTCTATAGGGCATGTCTTATAACGTAAATCTATGAGATAGAACGATGTATGAGTATTTGGATTAAATCAAATACTATTCCATTTTCTTCAATTAGTTATTTTTCAACTATTTTAACCACTTGTAAAATGTGATCATTGTTGGCTATTAAGACAGCTTCAAAGCCATTACACTGGATTATTTTCATATCCTTGGCATCCATAGGGGCATAAAAACCACTTTGCATGATGGAGGTAGTTTTAAAACCTCCTTGGCCATTGCCTTTGAGCCATATTCCATTGCCAGCATCATTTCTTGGCGTTTCGATTTCTGATGAGAATAAATTGCCAGATAATAAAAGATCCTTGTTCCCGTCTTTGTCAAAATCCCTTACCAGTATATTGTTGATGCTCGACACTTGAGCGGCAGGAGGTAAATTTGACCTGGTGAATGATTTGCCATTTATATTTTCAAAATATGAAGAAGCAAAAGTTTTTGCCTTAAGGTGCAACGCATTATTAAGTTTAGTACCATATATGTCATCTAAGTTGGAGGCTCCAAAAGATTCGAAAGTGGAGAATTTTTTGGAAAGTGAGGGCATCTGCTCAATAGAGCAAGACCTGCCTCGTACAGGGAAGAGTTGACCATGTTCAAAGTAACTCAAAACGATATCTCCACTACCATTGTCATCAAAATCATAGTAGTATACTTCAAATGGGTCATGTTGAGTCGCCTTGTACTTATAATTCAAACCTAAATTTCCGGTGATTAAATCTTCATCACCATCTCCGTCCATATCACTGCTAGCAATGGAGTAATACCACCCTTCGGTGTTTTCAAAACCAGAGATTAAGACTTTTTTGAATGCTCCTTCTTTTTGTATAAATGAGGTGACAGGCATCCATTCTCCTACTACGACAAGATCTATTTGACCATCGGCATTGATGTCTGTCCAAGTAGCATCTGTTACTAGGCCCAGATTTTCAAATGTTGAGGTATTAGCCATTTCGAAATGGCCGTTGTTATTTATCAGCAGTTGACTAGAAGCAGGTGTAGGGTAGGTTTGAGCGACCAGTCGGCCTCCTACGAATAAGTCAATGTCACCATCTCTGTCATAATCACAGGGAAGTACTACCGATCCACTAGAGGAAAATGTGGGTAACCTACTTTCGTCCTTGTTGAATTTGCCTGAGCCATCATTGATGTATAGTCTGTCTTGATACATTGCACTATTGTCAGTGAATTCATTTCCCCCACTGACAATATACAAGTCTAAATCTTTGTCGCCATCAGCATCAAAGAGTGCTAATCCCATGTCTTCGTATTTGAGATCTTGTTGCCATATCTCTTGGGAGGATTCAATAAAATGACCTGAAGAATCCTGAATGAATAACGTAGCTGGAAATCCGATAGCACCCCCAACGAATAGATCTTCAAGATTGTCACCATTCACATCTCCTACGGCTATACTAGGTCCAAACTGCGACATTTTGTGTGGCAATAAAACTTCTTTTTCGAAATCATTGTGGTCATTTTCTTTGTGATGATGTGATATTATATTCTGTGAAGTTATGTCTTTAAATATCGCCGTAGACGGTTTTTCAACCGCTTGAATTATACGTGCCTGTTTCTGGTCAATCCGAATGAGTTGATTCGGGTTGGTATTATTCACTATAGAAACAGTGCCATCATTCCATTCAACACGAATTTCCTCCACTTTTCCTGCTTTTCCTAGACCAAAATGCACTAAATCATCACTTTTGGACATATAGCCTCGCGCATTGGTCAACTCGATCATTTGCCATAGTGTATCACTCCTGTACAAGGATACTTTAGCTCCATAGATTGAAGAACCTAGATCTGGTTTGAGAGTGATATTTAAATAATTGTTTAGCCCTTTGTCAGATGCTGTGTTGGCATAAATAAGAGCATTTTGGTTGATATTGCTAATGATTAGGTCCATGTCTCCATCTAAATCCAAATCAGCATATGCTGATCCATTAGAAAAAGTTTGCTGCTCAAAACCCCATGCTTCACTTTTATTGTCGAATGTCAAGTCGCCATTGTTTTTGAAAGCATAATTCGGGAATGGATCAATGGGAGCCATCTTTGCCAATAGCAATGCGTCAATCTTGGAGGTGTCGTTTGCTATGTTTTTTAGGCTATCAACAATACTTTTTTGTTTTGATATTATATCGGAGTGCCTCATGTTTCGATTGATTCCATTGGTGATGAATAGGTCTTTGAATCCATCGTTGTCTAAGTCCACAAATAATGGGCTCCAACTCCAATCAGTTTTTGATACGCCTGCCAACTGAGCTAAATCACTGAATGTACCATTACCATTGTTTCTCTGTAGTGTGTTAAACATGTACTGATAGTGTCCACCAGCTTTCAATGTTTCTTCAAATTTTTCAATATTCATTCCTCCCATAAATATTTTGTTTCGATGATGGTCTTCGGCAACCATATCCACCACCATGATGTCTAGTAGACCATCATTGTCATAATCTGCTATGTCACTACCCATACTGAAATTAGAAATGTGCTTAAAAGCATATAGGATTTGATCTTTGAATTTTCCGTTCTGAAGATTTTGGAAGAAATGATCGGGTTGGTGATAGTCATTGGTGACATATAAATCAGGCCATCCATTATTATTAAGATCACCAACAGTTGAGGACAGACCATGTGCAAGATTTCGTGTATTGGTGATATATGATACGTCAGAAAATCCTAATCCAGCACCCAAGTTCTGATAGAGCTTATCTGTAAATACATGCTCAGGTAATTTATCAATAATACTGTCCTGGTAAGAACCTCTACTTGGGGGCTGGTTGATCAAGTATAAATCTATATTTCCATCCTTGTTGTAATCAAAAAATGTGCCTTGGATGCTAAAGCCAGGATCTGCTATGCCAAATGATTTTGCAGACTCGCTAAATGTCAGGTCTCCATTATTTATATACAATTCGTTTCTGCTTTTTTTGCGATCATCGAATTGGTTTTTACATACATAAATATCTAAAAAACCGTCCTTATTGACGTCTGCCATAGTTACCCCAGTAGACCAGCTGCCTCGATTTAGAATTCCAGATTGTTTGGAGATGTTTTCAAATTTCAAGTTGCCTTTGTTGAGGTACAATTGATCACCTACTTGGTTTCCCGAAAAGTAAATATCAGGTAGTCCATCATTATTGATATCTCCAACTGCCACACCTGCACCTAGGACGAAGGTTTCACTCAAGATGTGATTGTTCTCTTGAGATTCTACTAAGGTATTTTTAAAATCTACTCCTGTCTCAGATGGCAGCATTTCCTTAAACAAATACGCTGATTTTAGTTTGTCTGCTTTAGGATGCTTTGTACAACTTGTGATGGTCAAACCGATAATACTAACACAGAGAAGAATCAAACAAAGGCGCATGTCAGTGATTTTTTGAGTAAATGTGTTGTTTGCTTTTAATTTCATTTGTATAGGGAATAGACGTATGTAACTTATTCAATTGGGTACTTAAAAACGGGTGGCTAATGAATAAATTCGCTTCTGTTTTTGTCAACTGACTAGTTGTGTTCACAGGTTCTATTCTAGCTTGACCCGCAGGTGCAGTTTCAATTCGAGTTATGCCTTTCTATTCTCTTTGAATTAGTGTCACTTCATGATGAAGTATTTGCATGATCATATCATTACAATGTATCCTAAATGGAACTATGTCTTTGGTAAGGTTGATGTAACAACAGATGATGTGTCGAAGGGCAGTATTACATTTATTGGACATAATAGCGTTCTTTTTTGAAATGGTTTTTGGGTGAACCATCTTCTGTGCATACAGATTAATAAGTACCAATAGTTCCAACAGTTTCATGTTTGAATGTCCACTAAGGATTTTTTTTCGATAGCCCTAGTGTGTTTTTTGGTTCGAATTAGGTTGATACAAATCAAATATATAAACACAACGGCTACTATGTCTTATGTATCAATTGTTATGCTGTTTTCTTCATATTATCTCGTCTTTGAAGCGCTGACTAATGCAGTAGGGGTTTGGGCGTCTATTATTAAGCTCCTTAGTGGTACCTCCATTGTACGTTTTTCCTGAGAGCTAAGGGAGTTGAAAAATTCTGTTATTCAATCCTGGGCAAACATGATCTGTTTTCAGCCCATAGTGGTTTATTTAGCCAACAAATATTTGACGCCTATGTTGATTCCAAACCCTGAATTTGAAGAAGATAGCACGTTGTTTGAAATCGAGCCATATTTATTCCGTTACCAATTTCATAATTCGCTTTAAGCATATAGCTAATATTACCAGTAGAGTACTCAAGTCCAGCCCCCAACAATAGCGCTAGTTGGTAAGTTTTAATGGTACCTTCTATTATTGAGGAAATCTCTGATTCACTGTGTAGAAGTGGTGTGTCGTCTGAATTACTGAATTTAGCTTCACTAGAAATAAAAAGCGTATTGCTAATTCCCAATAAAATAGTAGGCGTTAGTTTTGAATTCAAAAATGAATACTCGAGATAAGCAGGGATATTTAGGGTGTGCTGAGATATTTCTACCTTATTTGATTCATAGTTGTTTGTTCTATAGCCCAATTGTACGTTGGCACAGATTCTTTCATGGAAACCAAAAATATTGTTTCTGGATAGAAGTAGTTGAACAGAGGTTCCTGTGGTCCAGGAAAATTCTTCTTCGGGAGTATAATAATGGAAAAACCCACTTTTCGGATGCCAATCGAGCTTTGAAAAATAGGTGCCAATGACCAGACCAACGTATGTGTTAGGTTTTGTATTCTTTTTGTAGTTGATGCATTCATATTCGGAGCACGTATATTTATGGTATTTTTCTGTTAAATCAACTAGTTCTTTGTGCACATATTTAGATTGGTCAATTTCAGGCGCCATTTGCGGGCAATCTTGAAATACAATTTTTAAAGTTCCTATGTATTCATTCTTGTGAAAAACATAATTTTCACCATCTACCACTTTTAATTTCTTGCTGTTTAAAAGAGCGAATAGAGAATCATTTTCGTTTTGAACCAAATAGTGCAAGCCATCTTCATCTTTATAGGTATATAGGTCTGCTTTTCCATTAATTACAAATTCAAGAAAAACCTTTGTTTTACGCCCTTGGTATCGGATATCTTTACTCACATAGTAGGATTCATCAGTTATTCTAAAACCATACAATTCTTCAGGAGAATACTTTTTAACGGTGTTATCTTCACTTTTGAAAATGCAGGTATTTAAATAGGACTTTTTACTCGTTATTTTTATTGACCCATTCAAAGTCTTCCCATTATGTAATGTTACATGGTCTGGTTTGTAGTTTATTTGTGCGTGAAGGGTGTTATAGGTGAAGATGAAGAAAAAGCAAAAAAATAACGTAGTAGTTCTCATAAGTACTATGGAGCAGTTTTATTATTAATGATAAAGTCAAAAAGGGCATTAGTAAAACATGATTTTATTAGTGTACACGCCTTTTTTTGATACTACTCGAATAATGAATACTTGTCTAGTTTCGAAATTGAATGGTATGAATTCCTTGATGGTATCATTTTTATAATGCCTACTAAACAATGTTTTTCCTGCAAGATTTACTATCTCCATGCTAATCAAGTGATTTGAAGTTGACCTACAATCAATCTGAACTCCTTCTTTTTGATGTACTACTTGTAAACCATGCAGGTCAGCCTCGCTATTTATATTCAATAAGAGGGGTTCTACAAATGACAGGTTGAATCGGTTTTGATTAGAAACTGCATCACTGTCAAAAGTATATGCGCCATCAGTAGACAGGTCATGGTAAGTTTTCAATATGTTGTCTACCAGAAAAATAGGGGGTTCGCTTGCCCAGTTTTTTAGTTCAGTTATATCCAAAACGTATTCAGAAGCTTCGGTAATTGTTATGCCTAAAGAAATCGAAATTGACGAATCGATGGCGGGTAGACCTTGAATCGCTAAAGCTCTTTCTTCAGCATAACTAAATAGTTTCATTCCTTCATTGATGATTAATTTTTGGGCATCATATTTGTCTTGCCCAAGACTGGCCTCTTCAACAACTCCAATTAAGGTTTCATTTGCTATTCCTTTGCCAGTTAGACTTAGTCGTATTGTCTGAAAATTCTTTGTATCTGTATCGAGTGAATGTTGATCTGCGGAAGATGTAATCAGACGCATATCTTTATTAAATTTTAGTTCATCTATTGATGGTTTTGCTTTAATAAAATACCCTTGAAATGGATTGATAATACCGAATTGCCAAGCCGATTCATCATTAGTATCTCCCACCTGCCCCAAAGGGTTCATGGTGATGTAATCTTCAATATCCTCATTCCATACCCAAACTGGAGATTCAATGGCCAAACTATTAGCTATCATGAAGGAGTAGACGGAGATAGCGGTCGGATACGGATTAGAAACTAAATTCATTCCCTCAAAATATTCTTCATAATTAGCACCCGAAACATCATGATCCGTGTAGCTTATCGGAATTACAAGATCACCTGTGTTAGGAGTTCCTTGAAACGTATTTGATTCAGTTTTGTCCGTTGAATAACCTAAACCTGCTTGTAATTTGTCATTTGCACCTAGCGTAATCCATCGGTCTGCTCCATCATTTCCACCAGAACCATTGTCTATGAATGAATTATATGGTATCGTTTCATCATACCTTAATAGGGTTGAGTTAATGTCACCCGCGACGGCTTGACTGACAGGACTTCCAATCATGTGTGATTGAGCTACACTGTTATCATGTTTAAAGACATGGTTAGTTCCAGAGACCATTCCATTGGTAATCAGTGATGCATTTGCTTCGATAATAAGGTGTCCTAGATCTGCAGATAATTCACCGTCTATCGTTAATGAATAATCACTTGTTACTGTTAAATCCATATTGTCAGCAATATTTAGACTGTTGATAACCACATCAGATGTAATCACAGGCTTGTTTTCTGAAGATGATATAAATACATAGTCTGTATTACCTGGTACAATTCCGCCATCCCAATTAGATGTGGTTAACCAATCGTTGTTAGTAGTACCAGTCCAAGTTATATTTTCATGACTTCCTTCTGATATATTCGCACTTACACTTGCTGTAAATTGCCAGACATCTCCAGCAATTACATTATCACCTTGGCGTGCATCTACTCTCCAATAATATTTTTGCCCAGAACTTATTTTACCAGGCGATACTTTATTTGTGGATGTAGCTCCAATGTATGACTCGTCACTTGTATTGGCATCAGCAGTCGTCAAAGAATCTGGACTTATGTAAATATCATAGCTATTGGCACCATGTGCCTTACGCCACATGAGTCTAATGTGATCAGATTTGGACATGCCACCATTTACTGGTATTGGGTTTGAGGTCTTGGTAAATTTGAACCCTGGGACCCAATAGGAACTAGGGTCAGCCTCATAAGCTCCGATATCAGGAGATACACCAGTGAAATCAGTAGTGATACCTTCTTTATAATAACCAGCATCTATTAATGCTGAATTTGTTTTTGGACGAAAATCCAAATTCTCTGGATCATTTAGTTGACTGCTTACTTCTAGTGTTGGAGATAAATCATTTCCAATCCAGTTGTTTTCATCTATCCCGTTGTATGGTGTGATTGTCTTAGAGTTAGAGCCACTGATTGCAAAGACAAGATTGTTTCTGGTTTCGGTACTGTAGTTAAACCCTCCATGTGTTTCATCAGAATATATGCCAATATCAAAACCTTCATTATTGAAGCCTGTATTGTTGTAGATAAAATGATGGTCTCCTTTAGGTATAATAGGCTTGGCATTCCAGAATACGTTGTATGCCATGATCCCATTTATGCCATATGTATCTCCATCGTTCCAAGGGGAATCAAATCTAAGTGCAAATTTAATGCAATCATGCACCCAGTTGTGGTGTAAGTTGATTCCGTCTACATCATTTTCACTGGCCTGAATGGCAGCCCCGTCATGTTGTAAAAAACCAATATTGGATACTTCACAATAGGCTACCTCTGAAGATTTACCAACTTTTATTCCTAGAGAATTCCCTCCCCAGTCGATGGTCGTATATTTCAGTGTCAAATAATTGGCATCCCTAATATTAAGAACATTGTCATTGAGTTCACCGACACATGAATAATCGATATCGTGAAAGTAGCAGTTTTCGATTAGATCATTTTTGCCAGTCATGAACAGCCCCGTGCCATCTGCTTTTTCAAACCTGCAATTTTTCACGGTGTTGTATGAGTCGTTATACTTGCTAGCCGCAATGGTCGTAGGTGCGGCTGTTTCGATTTCGCCTAGCATCCGTTTTGAGTAACTAGGGTAGTCAAAATTGCAGTCCTTAATGGTTAAATATGTTGAATTGGTGAAGTTAATGGTAGTAGCAAAAAAGTTGAGACCAATCATTTTTATTTGACTGGAATTGTCAATATCAAACGCATAGGTGTCTGTTTTACCATGAATAGATAGTTCGTTTGGATCTGTTCCATTAGGTGGAATGAAAAATAATTCTTTGGTTGTGGCGTCATAATACCATTCATTTTCCACATCCAAGCAAGCATAGGATGCTTCAAAAAAGTAACTACCGTTTTGTGTTTTATGATGGTATTCACTTCCTATTTCGTCATAAGTAAAGGAGTTGCTACCAGCACCATGTGTATTTACTTTCCTAGCGAAGGACAACCATGAACCAGTATTCATTATGGCAATTGATCCCGTGAAGTCAATTCCTGTGCCAGCCAAGTCCCGTTGACCATCGTCAATAAAGTTGCCATCCGTGCTGCTTTCTTCTTGATGACCCCAAGTATTCTCTTTGTCCCACATATCCATAGACCAAGCATTGGCATTGGGCCAACGAGCTGAGGTCATCATTTTGTCCTCAACGAACAATTGCCAGATGTCTTCTGATAATGTGGTTTTATAGATGTTGTTTTCATGTAGCGACCATTGGGTACTGATGGGGCTAGTGCCGTCCAAAACTGCCGATTGGTCTTGGTAGTTAGTGAAAATGAAAGGAGCATCTTCTGTTCCTTCCAATTTAGAGGTTACTATTTCTTCGTGATAACGACCTTCCATGATGAAACAAGTGTCTCCTGGCTGCATTACTTCGATCGCTGATTGGATGGTCTTGAAAGGAGAGTTTTCCGTTCCGTCTGCAGTATTGGTTCCATTCTCTACTGAGACGTAGTAGTTAGTGGCGTTGGTTGATTGAGTAGTAGCAATAAATAGTAATATAGCAAGAAGGAAATTTTTCATAATCTGAATTAAAATGTTGCTCAAATAAAGAACTATCAGAGATGAAAGAGTATATCAAAAAACTCAATTGCTATAGTATTTTCTTCAAAAAAAAGAGGCTGTCTACTTTTAGATGTAGGCAGCCTCTTTTCATTCATAATGGAAGTGTTACTTAATCTTCTATGATTAGAGAAAAATTATCTAATCTAACAGTTGTTTCACCACCTTGCCAGTCAGAAACACCTACATTGATTTGTGTGAGTTTGAGTACGTCAATTGGATTGGCTACTTGATCACCCGCCCATTGATAAGTATAGTCAGCTAAATTAATAGAAATTTTCACCCATTCTCCATCTATATATGGTTCTTCTTCTGTGTTGAGCGCATACGTTTTAGCGTAAAATCCACCTCCCCAGCTATCAACAACGACTTGATGGAAAAATGCGCGATTATTTTCAGCGGGTGCAGCAGATGTGATGCTATACCATCCTTCTACCCATACTTTAGCTGGATCAGTTTGAGTTATTGCCCAGTAGTCAGCAGCAACTGCAGCAACCATAGGACCACCATCCCATGATACACCACTTCCTGTAGCTGTCATGTAATTACCATCTAACCCATTTTCTGAGCCTTCAATCATCTTGAATCCAGTTTCAGAGTCTACATCATTGTGTATGCCTCCTTTGGCACTCCAAATTTCATATTTAGCACCATCTTCATTTATGCCTATAGTAGTTGGAAAAAGTCCATTGCCATCAAAATCAGAAAGTAAAAAAAGTGATTTTGTTTGATCAATTTCCAGTGAAATAGGAGATTCACCAGACCCGCCTTCATTTGTTATAGCTACCGCACCTGTTGCTACATCTGGAGTAGTAAAGGTTACTTGAGTACCTGTTTCATTAACGGTGTACTCATCAATAGCCACGCCGCCTACAGTTACCGCAGTTACGCCAATAAAGCCTTCTCCTGTTACAATTACTTTTTCGTTTTTAACTACAGACTCAGGGAATACTGAAGTGACAGATGGAGCAGGAAGTAATAGTGTGAAATCCGCTACAATAGTAGTGTCCTCAAATATGCTCGCCACTTTGATTACACCGTATACAGTGTTTGCTTCATCAAATGGAATAGTCACGTGAATTTCGGAATCCGAAGAAGCTGCACCTATTAAAGCATTAATCCCATCAAAAGTTACACTTTCGACATCCACAAGATCTATCCCTTCCATTACTAATTCATCTCCAGGCGAACCAGATGTTGGCATAGACGATATTGTAGGAACTGGCATATCAGGCAATACAGGATTGTCTTCACTACAAGCAATTGCCACAATAAGCAAAGAGCCGATAAACCAGTAACTGATTTTAGATAAAATTTTCATAATCATATACATTTAAATTTTGTTTTTTTTTGGACAAGTCCAGTCATATAATGCTGGTAAAAGCCTTTTGTACAACTCAAATGTGATACAATAGTGAAAAGATTTTTGTGTCATATCTCACATTTCTTCTCACATTTCGTCGTTTTGGAGAACTACCTTTATTCAAATTCAAATATGTTGATTAACGTATGTGAGGTCGTTTTTTATCTTTATTGTTGAAGGAGAGAGACTTTAATTTACATAGTTGAATTCGCTCCGACGTTTTGTTATATATGATTTTATTGGAGAGAGATTCTATTTCAAAATTAGTGGATGTGAAATTGAAAGTATCGTGATTTTAAAATGAGCTCCTTCAATAATTAGCGTTTTGATATTCATGTCTCACACAAGAATGATTGGAAAGAACAAATTCTTTCCAATGAAATAAAAGGTGCACTAGAATCCCTTTGAGGGTTGAAAACTTAGAGTGATGAACCACTCAAACAAAAAGACCCAAAACACACTTATTGTGGATTCTGGGTCTCGATGTAGTCAATAATTAACGATTACTTGATTTTTGTGAATCGACTGAGATAATTTGAATTATCTCCCACGATATTTAAGATGTAGTACCCAGGCTTGAAAGCGTTTAAATCAATGGTATAATCATTGTCAATATGGATGTTTTGATCCATGTATTTCGCTCCCTGCAAATTATAGATCACCATATGAAATTCGCCTCGATTTAATCCAGAAACTGTTAGGTGTTGCTTGGCGGGGTTTGGATATAAAATTACAGATATTTCAGATTCTTTCTCGTCGATAGATAATACAAATGGAGTCACAGTTAGATTGGCTGAAGCAATATGCCCTCCATCATCAGTTTTGACAAAAATCTTGGTGCTTCCTTCCATTAATGCAGTTACTAAACCATTTTCAACAGAAGCAATAGAATGGTCTTGAAGATACCAGGTCAAGTTTTTATTAGTAGCGTTTGAGGGGTTAATTGAAGCGGTCAATTGAAGTGTACCGTGATTGCTGATAGAGATATTAGTCTGATCTAAAACAATACTGGTAGCAGAAATTTTTACATTTACCTGAGTAGAAGCGATAAATCCACCATCTACTGTGGTCGCGGTGATGTCTGCAGTGCCTACAGCTTCACCAAACACCATTCCATTGGTTACGCTTGCTACTGAATTATCACTTGAAGCCCAGATAACCTCATTATTACTTACAATTTCTGGAGAAAATGTAGCAGTTAATTGTTCAGATGAAGATAATTCTAAGGTAAGATCATCAGGAAGAGAAATTCCTGATACAGGGATATTGGTGTCTACAGTAACAACTGTGGTCGCTATGAATCCACCATCTTCTGTGGTTGCTCGAATTACCGTGTTGCCGATGCTTACAGGTATTACAAGGCCATTTTCCACAGTAACAATGGTTGGGTCATCTGACGCCCAGATCACCGATTGGTTCCATGCATCTGCAGGAGAAACTGTGGCCGTCAATTGCGCACTGTTTCCATTCAATGTTAGGGTTGACTGATCGAGCGCAACACCAGTTACTTCGATAATATTTAAAGCCAATTCAAGTTCAATGATACCCCAAATCCTAAAATTGTTGATTCCGTTAAGTATAAGGCCATTCTCAGTAGACGAAACGGTGATTTCTTGCGCTGCATGCCCCGGTTGGGAAAATTTAGCATTTTCAAAGGAAGATAGCGGATGATCAAGAAGATTTCCGTGTAATGTGATTGATACGGCGGGTTTCGCTACGTGCGCTTCTAAAGCCTCTGAATAATCTCTATTGATTAGGTGAATTATTACTTTACCTGAGTCTGATACTCTTGGAAAGGCAGAAATTTCACTATCTATCTGACTTCCATCCGTAAATACTGAAATTGAGGCTGACAAATTGTTTTTAACAGCCACTAAATCATCAACAGTATTTCCATGCGACCATAGAATCAAATTTTCCCCAAAAGATGACAACAAGTCTTTCCATTCTGGGTCTTGAGATAAATAATCATTATAACCACTTTTAGACATAATTATGGTCTCATAAGCATTAATTTGATCCTCGTCTGGTGGACTTGTGTGGTATTCGTCTCCAGCAATAATGACATCAAAATGAATATTGCAGGCTACCAGATCGTTGACTAGATAGTTTGTCAGGCTGGCATCCGTTTGTGCGTCTTTGCGAGATTGAATGACTGCTATTTTGGCTTGCTGCGGCAAGTAATTATCAAACATTTCTTTATTTTCACTTATGAAAGTGAAAATGTCAGTGATATCTGTGGTAGGCTCATAATAGAAAGAACCAGTTGCCCACTGTCGAACAGGTGCAATAAAATTCGCGCCATTAGCATAGGCAATGGCTACCCATTCTTTTACTTTTTCATCTGAGAAAGTTCCGTCAAGTGCCATTTTCCAATCTCTTGGTTCTGCTGTTAAGACTATTGGTTTATTTAATACTTCACCTATTTTATAAGTAAGAATGGGATTCCTGAAATCATGCGTCTGACTAAGTTCCTCTTGGAGAAAATCGGCTTCATCTCCCATGGTTGCTCTAAATGTGTCATGTACTGGAGAAGAGACTCCAACTAAGATCTCTGATTCAGATTTCGAGTTTGCATAGTCTGACATTTCCTGAGTGAGTGCTGCAATAGACTTATTTTGAAACAACCGATATGCTGAGACCAGCGGGATGGAAAGGGTATAAGAGTCTTTTGTAGTATATCCTGAGTCGTTCAAGAAGGTTCGGTAGTTGAATGTAGTAATGTCATCAATTCCCATATTCGAAAGTTCAGCAGTGGAATAATTTTCAGCCAGGTAGATTCTAAAAGCTTCAACACAATGTGTAGAGAAATCGCCATAGTACCACTGAAAACTAGCCAGAGCAGAAGAAGTTTGAGCATCCAGCATTAGTATTTCAACCGGAACTTCCATCTGCTTGTCGATTTGAAACTTGAGAAAGTCCTTAAACGCTGGTGAATGACTAGACATCCAGTAGGGCTTTTTCCCTCCATAAGCCCTACCTTCAAACCAAGGGTATTCGTAAACCGTACCATCCAATGCAAGACAAGCATGATCTTCGTAGGTGATACTCTGATCATTGCAATATTCAATAAAGTTTTTCCAACCAGCATCAAACTCTATTCTGGCATGATAGGTTCTGCCTTCAGCTTGAATGGCCTTCACTTCATCATGATAGCTAGACATAGTCGTAGTGTTGTACAATCCACCAAATGGAAGAAATCCCCAAGCAATATTATCTATGTGATAGTTGTCTCTAGTAGCTTGATCACTTTCGTTGGCAGTAAGAATTGTGGATTTTACAATTGGCTGTCCAAAAACCCCAAATGAAATGAATAGGATGGGAATAATTCCAGCTAGTGATTTAATGTACTGATTGGAATTATTTTTATTCTTGATTTTATAACGCCACATATTATTAGATTTTTTTTAAGCCCACTTCGTCATGAGTTTTGGTTGATTGGAATCCAAAGTAAGACAAACACTAATGCAGCTTTTGTTTCGTAACTCTCAATTGCTATGCCATTTTCTTCAAAAAGGGGAGGAGTGTGCAGTGAAATGGGTTTTTACTTCAAAATGGAGATTTGATGATTTTAGTGAAGGACTGAATGATTATGCTTACTGCACTTAAAAAGATGCAACTCATTAAGACGACATAAATGATGATTGATTAGTTATTGAAAAATTATCCTATCCATAAAAACTCTTTGTCCTAAAACCATCCTCACTGTATAGATCTGATTCTTGTCATATTCATATGTAATAAAATGCTTGTTTGAATCGGACTGGTATTGTTTGTTGAATATTTCACCTTCAGGAGTCAAAATTCTACCACTGGTCTTGGTAGTATGTGATTGTGAATGGAGAGATTTCTGTTCGGTCTGCAGTATTAGTGCCTTCCTCTACTGAGACCCAGTTATTAGTAGCGTTGATTAATTGAATAGTAATGTCGCAAGAAGGAAATTTTTCATAAGCTGAAATAATAAGTTGCTCAAAAAAAGGTCTATCAGAAATGAAATAGTATCTCAAAAATTCAATTGCTATAGTGTTTTCTTCAAAAAAAGAGGCTGTCTACTTTTTGACGTAGACAGCCTCTCAACATTTATTAACCTTTAAAATTAATTCTTAATAAATCGACGGGAGAGATGAGTCTCATCTCCTGTGATTTGAATATAATATTGGCCAGATCTTAGGCTGCTTACATCCACAGACATGAATCGGTTCGAATCAATAGTTTGCTTGATTTCCATTGCTCCAGATATATTATAAATAGTAACTCTGTATGAAGTGTTTTTCAACCCTTCTATGTTCAGTATACTGCTTGTCGGGTTTGGATACATGTTAAAAGCAACAGCTGCTAGTTGGGAATCCGATTGATTTTCATTCACCCTAGCTGAAGAGCTTCCATCAGTAGTTAAGGTGAATTTGTCCATGTTCCACTCCCAGTTATTCGTACCTGATCCTTTGATACGAATGGTGTGAAGTCCTGCAGATAAGTATGCTGTATTAGCAGCTTGCATAGTGATATAAGTTTCCCAATCACCACTCACTGTAGCCACATCAGTAAACTGCGAAACACCATCTAGTATAAACTCAACAGCAGCGCCTTCAATAGGGGTAGCTATCAAGTAATCGACAGAATAGTCTCCTGCCTCTGTAATGTTGATATCATAATCTCCCCAGTCTCCAGTTTGGTTCCAGTTGATGGCAGTAAAACCACTACCAGTATAAGTCCTGAAGCCATAAGTACTGTTATCGTTTTGTGTGGTTCCTCCGGTGGCTGTATAATCTTCTGCTTCTATAGTAAGCGAAGCTGAAGCAGCAGCATTTATTGTCATAGCCGTTGTTGCAGTAAAACTCCCATCGGTGGTAGTTACGGTAATTATTGCCGACCCTACGCTTACAGCTTGTACTAAACCTGCATTAGATACAGTAGCAACTCCAGTATTAGATGAACTCCAGCTTACCGTTTTGTCAGTAGCGTTTGATGGTAATACTGTTTCACCCAGTTGCACACTTCCGCCAACAGTCAGAGTTGAAGTAGAAAGAGTAACAGATACACTTGTTACATTGACTGAACCACCAGGTAAATCACCCACTTTAGTCAGTATGATATTATCACCATTCCATTGCCATGCATTGGTACCACTACCTTCTACTCTGATCGTATGTGAACCAGATGTCAGTGACAAATTTGTACCGAGTGTAGCGTCTTGGAAAACTCCCCAATCACCCGTGTTGGTCAAAGCGTCATCTAGTATAGAAGTACCATCTACAGAAACATCTATTGCGATACCTGTGTTAGGAGACGCAAATAACAGCTTAGCTTCATAGAGCCCAGCCGTTGTAACATTGATTGTATATTCACCCCAGTCTCCTGCTTGGTTCCAGTTGATTCCAGTAACACCACCACCAGAATAAGTCATGAAGCCATAACTATTGTCATCGTTTTGTGCTGTTCCTCCTGTAGAAGTAAAGCTTTCTAACTCTATAGTGAGTGTTGCAGAACCACCGCCACTTGTTACCGTTACGGTAGAAGAATCAGTATAACTACCATCATTTGTAGTGACAATGATAGTCGCAGAACCTGCTCCTATGGCACTCACTAACCCTGCATTGGATACTGTAGCAACTGCTGCGTTAGATGTGCTCCAAGTAACCGTCTTATCAGTTGCATTGCCAGGGTTTACTGTTTCTGTGAATGTTCCATTGTTACCTACGCTCAGTGCCATAGTGCCTTGATCAAGAGAAACGCTAGTTACATATACTGTCGAAGCGGTCACTGTAATATTTGAAGTGGCCGTATAACTTCCATCCACTGTTGTTACAGTAATTACTGCACTTCCTGCTGATACAGCTGAGACAACTCCATTGCTCACGGAGGCAACTCCTGCATTAGATGTGCTCCAATTCACTGATTTATCAGTTGCATTGCCAGGGTTTACTGTTTCTGTCAATGTTCCATTGTTACC
>JAOPTS010000172.1:0-31281 GCA_051531955.1 Reichenbachiella sp. | reverse complement strand
TCGGTAAGTGCGGATTCAAAGTTCAAGGCTGATGTACGAAAGGCAGCTGAATTTTTAGTGGAGAAATTTAAAGATGCGGGTGTGGATAGTGTGGAGTTATGTGAAACTCCAGGGCATCCTATCATCTATGCTGAGAAAATGATAGATGCTTCTAAACCTACTATTTTGGTATATGGGCACTATGACGTGCAGCCTGCCGATCCTTATGAATTGTGGGATTCACCACCATTCGAACCAGTCATCAAAGACGAACGAATCTATGCTCGTGGTGCATGTGATGACAAAGGGCAGATGTATATGCACATCAAGGCGTTTGAGGCAATGGTCAAAAATGATGAATTGGCATGTAATGTCAAGTTCATGATCGAAGGAGAGGAAGAGGTCGGTTCTGACAATTTAGGTGATTACGTCAAAGCCAATAAAGAGAAATTGAAAGCAGATGTTGTGTTGGTGTCTGACACCAGTATCATCAGCAATGAACACCCTTCTATCACTGTAGGTCTAAAAGGGTTGAGTTATTTGGAAGTAGAAGTGACTGGTCCAAACCGAGATTTACACTCTGGTGTATATGGTGGAGGCGTTGGCAATCCTATCAATACACTATGTGATATGATCGCTTCTTTGATGGATGACAAAGGAAGAATTACGATTCCTGGATTCTATGACAAAGTAGTAGAATTGACAGCTCAGCAAAGAGCGGATTTGAATAAGGCTCCTTTTGTTTTGGATGAATACAAAAAAGACCTTGGAATTACTGCAGTCAAAGGAGAAGATAGTTATACGACATTAGAACGAGTGGGTATTCGCCCAACCTTAGATGTCAATGGTATCTGGGGAGGGTATATTGGAGAAGGTGCCAAGACGGTATTACCTTCTAAAGCTTATGCTAAAATCTCAACGAGGCTGGTGCCTGATCAAGAAAGTGCTGAGATCACAGATATGTTGGTGAAGCACATTGAGGGTATAGCTCCTGAGTATGTCAAAGTAAAGGTGACACCACATCATGGTGGAGATCCTGCTGTGACGCCTACAGATGGTAAAGGGTATTTGGCAGCCAGTGCTGCGATAGAAAAAGCTTGGGGGAAATCACCTATCCCAACTAGGGATGGAGGGAGTATTCCGATTGTGGCTTTGTTCAACGAAGTGTTCAAAATTGATACCGTGCTATTGGGTATGGGATTAGATGAGGATGCTATTCATTCGCCGAATGAGAGCTATGGCGTATTCAACTATATGAAAGGAATAGAGACCATCACTCATTTTCATCAGGAGTTCGCTAAATAAGTTGAAGTAAAAAGTTCTTAAAGTTTAAGATCAGTATTATCCCGTCATTGGGAGTACAAACGAAGCAATCAGTTTACATTTGCATACAGATTGCTCCGTCGTGCGCTCTAACAAACGCGGTGAGTGACTTTAAGAACTTTTTTCAACCTGTCGGCCAGGCAGGTATTTAACTTTACAGACTTTCAACTTTATAAACTTTGTCTGCCGAGAGGCAGGCTTTCAATTAAACATTAATGGAGCGTTCCAAAATAGTAATCAGCTGTCAGCCGAGTTTAGCACCTGTTCTTGAAAAGGAAGTGAAAAGCCTTGGGTATAAAATCCTCAATACAGAGAAAAGTGGGGTAACTGTAGAAGGTGGTTGGGAAGAAGTAATGGATTTGAACCTCAATTTGAGGACCGCTTCACGTGTGTTGTGGTTGATCAAATCATTTGAAGCTGCTCATCCTGATGAATTGTATATTCAAGCGAAAAAAATACCTTGGCATGAAATCATCCCAGGTAAAGGTTTTATTTCCATTCAGTCATTTGTTAAAAATGACTACATCCTTGATGTCCGTTTTGCCAATCTGAAACTCAAGGATGCTATCGTTGATAAGATGCAAGATGAGAATGGTTTTCGCCCTGATTCAGGAAAGGAAAGAGATCGTACAGTGTTGTATCTATACTGGCAACTCAACAAAGTATATGTATATGTTGATACCTCTGGAGAGACTATCGCCAAGCATGGTTATCGAAAGTTGCCATTCAAAGCACCTATGATTGAGGCGTTGGCAAGTGCTTGTTTGATTAGCGCTGATTGGAGTGATAGTAAAGAATCTTTTATTAACCCGATGTGTGGTAGTGGTACATTGGCAATAGAGGCGGCCATGATGGCGGCAAATATACCTCCGGGACTCAGAAGAAGAAATTTCGGATTCATGCATGTTGTAGGCTATGACAATTCATTGTGGAGAGTTGCGATAGAGAAAGCAAGAGAAAAAATCAAGGAGACCATTGAGTCAACAATCATCGCAACAGATTGGAACGGTGATGCTATTGCAGCTGCCAGAGAAAATGCACGTGTGGCTGGGGTAGAAGAAATGATCACGTTTGAAAAAGTGCCGTTTGAAGAAACTGCCATCCCAAGTGGAGATGGGGTCGTGATGCTCAATCCTGAATATGGCGAACGATTGGGTGAAGAGGAAGAGTTGAAAGAAGTTTACAAAGGGATTGGAGATTTTTTCAAGCAGTCTTGTAAAGGGAAAATGGGCTACATTTTCACTGGTAACATGAGCTTGGCCAAGTCAATCGGTTTGCGACCAAAGAGAAGACTTGAATTTCTAAATGCGAAGATTGACTGTCGATTGTTAGAGTACGAAATGTATGACGGCAGCAAGAAAGAAGATAGGAAACATAGGAGCGAAGAAGATTTAGAATTAAGGAAAAAGAAAAACGAAGAACAAAAACTAATTCTTGAAGAGGCAAAAGCAATAGCGCTTCTGGAAGCAGCTGAAAAAGCTAGACTCCAATTGGAAGAAACCACTGAAGTCGAAGAGGAGAGTAAACCTAGGTATAGTAGAGCTGTAAAGTCTGAAGTTGAGGAGGATGGCGAATCTATCTCTAATGAAGATGTAACTGCTGTTAATGAAGGAGTTGCAGAACCTAGTTCTCAATTGGATGAAGCCCCTAAAGTTAGAGAAGTAAGTAAGCCGAGGTATAGCAAAGCTGTGAAGCCTGAAATTGAGGAGGCTAGTGAACCTATTACTGATGAGGATGTTGCGCCTGTTATTGAAGAGGATATAGAATCTAAGGTTGAAGAAAATAGTGAAAATAAGTCTCATGAAGCTGTCAATCCTGAGGTGGATAGTGTGCCTGTGGGCAATGAAGACTCAGCGGTTGAGCATGAAGAAGAGGTGAAGCCTAAGCCTAAAGTAGATTTTAAAAGTAGGTATAAGAAGGGCTAGAGAATCTAGAACATAGACAAAAAAAGGCACCCAATGTGGTGTCTTTTTTTGTTTTCGATTTGCTGTAATGGTTCCATGTGTAATTACGGCCAAGTATCGTAATCCAATACTTGAAGATATGGTAAAACCTTTGGTTGAGTACGAGTAGAAGCTGCTTTTTTAACCCTTTTACCTAATTCCAATATTACTGAACGTACGTATCCATTTTCTTAAAAAAATCCCTTATTGGCAGGATATAGAAGATTATTGGCAGGATTATGATAATAGTGGAGGGCATATTTGCGCCTCCAAGAAATACTTGGATTTTATAAAAAGCCACCGACGATGGAATTTATGTGTCAGGTCTAGAAAAAGAGGGACATGATGATATTCATGAATTATGGGAGGGATAATACTTATAAGAATTAACCGGACCAAGGTGTAGGCAGCGTTATACTTATCAAGTAAGAGACCGATTGACGCTTCTTGTGATGGGGATTATTTTTAAATGAACGAAGTTTAATGATTTTTTTAGAACAAACCCAAGGTAAAAAAATGTCAATAAGAATAATAAGCAGCGTAAGCTGCTTATTATTCTTATTGATTTTGACAGGCTGTATTGAGGACAGGAAAGAAGAAGTGCTGTATCAAGAGTTTGATGCTAGCGGGGTGTTAATTGCTCAGACTCCATTATGGAGTTTTAATTCTTATGTGTCAACTGGAGGGTCAACGATTACACCAGAGTATTATGGTGGGAATATCATGTTGCCTGGTTCGGATTCTCTGGGGCAGGATGTCATCAACGCTTTGGATCTAGAGTCGGGAGAAGTAGTTTGGAGTTGGGATGAAAGCTTGATACAAGGGAGTTCATTTAATAGTAGTGAGTATGAAGTTTCAATAAAAGAAAACATTTGGATTCTGCAAGATGGTCGATTTTTTTATGCCCTAGATGTGGATACTGGTGAGACAATTTGGCGAAAAGAATTAGATGGGGCTGAAAGTTTAGGCATTCAGATTTTGGGTAATAAATATTATACCGTGTTTGAATTTATGGAGAACGATACGATTACCCACCCGGCCTTGATAGAAGGAGATGTCATGACTGGATCGTATCAGAAGTTAGTCGAACTTCCAATTGACTATATTCAATTCTTCAGTTTTTTTTATGGTGTGCCTTCTGCTCCTATGATGTATCTAGAAAATGAAGAGGTATTCGCCTTTATGGGATTTACTGGCAATGTAGACCTGTATACTGGTCAGAGTATTCATCATGTCATGTCCTATAATGTGACTCAACGGAAAATACATTTTGACAAAACAAGAGTAGATCCTGATACGATGAATCTCCCGTTTAGCCAACGACCCGTTATGTACAAAGATGTGATGCTGGTCAATCCCTCTGAGAAATTATATGGGATGGATAAAAATACTGGAGAAGTGCTTTGGAAAAGGGATGAATTTGGAGATGATGGCAGTGGAGTATTTACCTACGCGCTGTATGGCGACTTGATTTTTGCTGTTAACAAGACTGGAACCACTCAAAGAGTGATGGCTTTAGATCCAATGACGGGTAGGACAATATGGCAAGACTTAGGTCGAGGAGGATCTGCGGAGTCCTTACACTTTTTGAATGATGTCTTATACTTCAGCAGTAGAGGGGATGGACATGTCTATGCCTATGATACCAATACTGGAAAGTTGTTATGGGATTTGAGACCGCCAAGTGGAGGTGGACGTTTTTTTAGAGGCTATAGTGGGTTCAGAGTGATACCTGGAGAGGATGATGAAAAAGGAAAAGTAATTGCAACCACCAGTAAGAATACCTATTGTTATGAAGCAGCTAGATGATATGAAAAAGGAAGTATTAAAAGTGATCTTAGTAGTGCTGTGTTTTGTTCCGCTGATAGTTCAGGGGCAAGCTTTTGTAGGAGGAGGATATATGACCTCTACTAATTCGGACTCGCATGATCTGAAAGGGGTAGAGATTGTGGTACAGTCAAAATATCGGATCAAAGATTCGAGGTTCGCCATCATGCCCAGCGTGAACATGGGGTTGCTTTATGAATATGTCAACAAGGAATACTTAGAATCCTATACCACGACTCTAAGTATAGCGGCCAACGGGTCTTTTGACATAATACGGAGTAAATGGGTGAATTTTTCTGTCTTTGGAGGGCCTGTTATACGTTGGGCGCATACTTTTTATCCAGGGCTAGTAACATGGAGTATTGAGGAAGAAGGAGAAATGATTGTTTTTGAACATGAAGCCATAACAAGTAAATCTCATGAATGGGGCTATGAGTGGGGAGTTGCTTTGGATGTCAACATAACAGATAAAATTTCCGCTCGATTGATACCCTTTGCTGTTCAGAGAACACTTAAGGAGGATATGAACTTACTTCGTCAAACAAGTTTTTTGACTCTGATGGTTGGTATTAATAACACTAAAAAGGATTAAGATGTTTTTAAGAATATTATTTATAGGAGGATTGGTATCGTTGATGTTTGTCAATCATGGACAAGCACAAGTATTTTTTGGGGCAGGATATACACATGTCAAATTTTCGGATAGAGAAACGGACGCATCTGGAGGTTTGGCTATCGCAACACATTATTATCACCAATTAGAAGATTCAAAGCTGGGCTGGCAAGTGGCAGTCAATGTGGGGATGATGTATGAGCAATTTCAAGATGAGGCTTTTCCTTATCAAAGTTATTTTAGTGATCTGGATATCATACCCTCACTGACCTATAGCGTTTTTAATAAAAAGAAAATGAATCTGTATGTTTTTGCAGGCCCTTTCTTGTCTTGGACAGTCGGTGTTCGAGATGGTAATATGGATTATCTTTCGTCCTATATAGACGAATGGCGAGGAGGTATAGATGTGGGTGTTGGGTTTGACTATACGCTATTTGATAAGCTGCAAATAAAAGTAATGCCTTTTACCTTCCAGTACGGGAACAATAATTACCAACAGTATTCCAGTGTGTTGTATATACGGTTATGATGTTTGGTGTTCAAGTGAAACTCTTGTTAATAGTTGTTTTACTAACCGTTTCGTTCTCCTCATTTGGTCAACTATGGTTTGGAGGAGGGTATACGGAGGCATATTTTAGTGAAGATAGATCCGAGGATTTGAATGGGTTTACAATTGGTTTGACAAAAAGCATTCCGATTAAGAATGAAAAGTTTCTTGTTGAATCCTCCTTTAACTACAGTCTATTCATGTCAGGTATAAAAAGGGAGTTGTTTCCTGTTTATCATAATGTACTGTCTTTATCTGGTAGTTTGGGTTATCGACTAATTAGGCTAAAAAAGTTTGAAATAGTAGGCTTAGTAGGTCCCTCCTTGATTTGGGATCAAAAGTTCCAGGCCAGTGAGTTAACTTTTGATTCTCAAAATAGTAGTAGGTTAAAAGCAGGTGTTGTGTTGGGTTTTGCTGTAAATATTCAAGTCAAAGGCGTATGGTTTAAATTTGTTCCTGTTTCCTGTCAATGGTCTTCTAATGGTTATAGACAAGGGGTTATGGCACTTTATATAAGTATTTAATATGGTTATTACTCTTGAGAATGGAGTTCTAATTATGCTATTTACTACCGTAATTCCTACGCATGGACGGATCTTTTTGAAGTGCGTTGTTGTGGTTTGAGGGTAAACCGATCTTCGTCTTCCTTGGTCAACTTTATATGGATGGGTATTAACTGGTGAAAAAAAGACCTAGATCTTACATGTTTTTAAAACCTGCAAGGTCTAATAAATGTGGAATTCTGATGAATAATCACCCCCTGCTGGAATTTTACCTTTCCTGCGGGGTTATTGCCCTTTCCTGCGGGAATGTTTAGATCTACTTCGGAATTATATTCTGTCCTGCGTGATTTTTTATCCTTCCTGCGATATATTATATCGTCCTGCGTGAATTTTACACCTTCCTGCGCCGCAGGAAGGTTGTCTCGTTCGGGAATAGGGGCTCTTGTATCCTTTTAGTCGCTTCTCATTTCACTGGAGGTACTCTTACAACTGAGATGAAAACAAAAAAGACCTGATTGTCATCCCATCAAGTCTTATAATTTTTTAGTTTATAAACCAAGGGTCATCCACCCGGAGTGATCTTTATCTGTGGTCCGCCTTTTACAGTCTGTTGGTCTTTTTTTAGTAGCTTTTTCATGTGTGTTTGATTTATTGTTTGGATTTGAAGGGGCAGTAAAAATTGATAGTAGATGATTATTGCACTATCTAATTGTGAGGAAGAAAGTAATGACTACTATCAATTTTAATTAGATTTTATGGTTATTAGTCTTTAATACAACGAATAGAGTATCCATAATTCCAGTTGGAAAAAGAGAGTACTGCATGCTCTTCCGAATTACTTAAATGAAGTATACCGCTTGTGTTTTCTGATTCGGATTTTGTAGAGCTCCAAAAAAGAGTTTCTTCATGGATTAGAACTGTACTTCCATCTGTACTTTTATAACCTGCCCCAACAGCACTGAAAATATTGAAGTCTTCAACACCTGAATTAGGGTCTTCCCAATAATTAGAATCGTATTTTTTTAACTTCCCGCCAGCTAATTCCGATCCGCCGTAAAATTCAACTAATGTATTTATTTCATCATGGGTTGGGATATGCCAGTCAGTTGGACATAATTTATCCGTTTCTACTGTATACCAATTATAAAGGGCCCCATAGTCATCAGCATAATTTCCCGAATCGTTGTTGTACCAGGCATAGCCCGGAGTAGTCAGAGTAGACCATTCTTCATTATTTGTAACTTCAGGAATATCAGCCCCATCGTTGTATTTTGTTGTTCTTAGGTTTTCTGCCATCCATGTTTGAGAACCAATTTCATCGATTTTGTAGTAGTTGCCCTCTATATCTTCTAGCGCTTCATTGGGTATGGTAATAGCCATTTCATTGGTTTCAAAGGTTAAATTTTCAATGTTAGCAATTGAAATGCTATTGCTTAGGTCCAATTTAAGTTTGTATAATTGTCTAGACTCAATATTCAGTTGGGTGGTGATTTCTTCATCGTAGATATCTTCTACTACAGTCAAATCGATGGTTTCATTCATTTCTTTCATATATAGATAATAGTAGGATTCTTCTGAGTTAAGAAAGAGATCAAATTCCTCTCCCTCATATGAAATGTACGGGATGTCAATATCGCTGGCTAATAAGTGTGTATCTACTTGAATTAAAGCATGAACGATAATTGTTTCTACTTCAATAGTACTGTTGTTATCGTCTAAAGTTTGGTCTTCTGCACTAAGTATAAGAGGTAGGAACTCTGAGGCCGTGTTAGATGGGACATCGTAGCGCAAATCATAGGTTCCAATAGGTAGTACTTCCTCAAAAGATAAGAGTTCTTCATAAGTTAAAAGGAATTGATATTCTTCATTCAGTTCTTGATTGTAAAGAAAGAGTGTATCAATACCTTCATAAAAGACATGGTCTTCGAATGAAAGACTTCTTGCGTTACTGTTCTGAAATGACAGTTCTACTGAGGATAGTTTGATCATAATGCTTTCAGGCTCTGTAACGGTTGAGTTTTCATCACAGTTTGTGAAAATGAAAAGAGTGCCAGTTATCATGAAAAGTATTTTTAATGAGATTTGAGATTTCATCGTGTTAATAATTTTGGTGAAAAAAATGGTTGGTTGAATAACAGTTTTGATTGAACTATTCACTAGGTAATTTTCTTGAAGCTAACATTGCTTATACCGTTTGTGGGTGTTAAATCAGGAATGAGTATGAAATTCAGTTTTTTAACTGAGATAGCCTTGTTTGGCTTTTTAAAAATTGTTTCTATCATATCGTTTTAAGTTTGAATCGATACAATGGTAACGTCCATTTGGAATGTATTCCTGTACAATAGTGTACAGAGACTTTTTTAAGAATAATTTCTGGACGGGATAGACTGCTATAGTCTAATCGATAAAAAAATTTCTTAAAGTAGATTTATAGGTGCTTTTGGATTGTAATCTTTCGAGTGAATGATGTTTTGTACAGTTCTTTTCCAGTTTTTTGAATTATTACAAAATAGACTTAGGGACTACACCTCTCAACCACAATTGAAACTGTTTGGCTCTACCTGCTTCATCATCTGGGTTTGAATTTGCGGTGACAGCCCAGGCATTTTCTGGTAACATTTCATTTTTCATTATTTGATGGAGCTTTTGGGCAATTTGATCTTCTCTAATGATGACGATACATTCGGTATTGAGGTTGGCACTTCTCGGGTCGAGATTAAAAGTACCTACTACGGCAGTACTCTGATCAATGACCATGGATTTGGCATGAAGTCCAAATTTAGGAGTAAAATTCATCTCCTTTTGTAATGCACCAGTCATGACTTCATACCTGATAGCAGCATCAGGTCTAAATTCATATAGTTCAACTCCTATTGCTAGTAGTTGGTCTCTTTCTCTTTTATACCCACTAAAAGCTTCTAGATTATCAGTTGAAGATAGACTGTTTGTCAATACTTTAACTTTAACTCCACGATCAACTGCCGCTTTAAATAATGATTGACTCAGTTCGGTAGTGACCAAATAGGGCGATTGAATAGAAATACTTGATTTGGCATTTTGTATCAATTGGATGAGAGAATCTGTACTAGTACCACCACCACTAAGTCCTTTTTCTCCATTATTTTTCCCAGGAATGTCCGATACGAATGAAAGATTATCTGTCCAGATGATTTCGTTTTGATTCTCCAATAACTGAATGAACATTGGGACCCTCTGGATGTTTTCTCTTACCTCTGGCCAAAAGTTGTCTGGGTTGCAGGCATATTGATTGAGGTATTCCATTTTGATTTTTGCTTTGATATCGTCTTCATTCACTTTCACTATATCACTAATAGCCATGCTCAAGTCATTATTCCAAAAGCCCTCAAAAGAATCTTGTACCAGGTCTGTTGCTTTGCCCATCAGCAGTACATCTCTATCTCGAAAGTTATACTCATGGTCATAGTCGAAATACTCGTCCGCTATATTTCTCCCTCCAGTGATGACAATCTTGCTATCGACGATGAATGTTTTGTTGTGCATCCGTTGGTTAAACCCTCTAAAGTCCGTCACCATACTGCCTATTTTTTTTCCAATGGTTTTCCCAATGTTTGCTGTGGGATTGTAAATTTTGATAGATAAGTTAGGGTGTGAGTCCAATGCAACTAAATCCTCCGCGTCAGCCTCTACCAATATATCATCAACCAAAAGTCGGACTTTGACTCCTCTATTTGCAGCTTTGATCAAATAATCAATTGCGATCAAACCAATATTATCTGCACTGAAAATGAAATATTGGATGTCGATTGATTCTTGTGCTGCAGCGGTGAACCATGCTCGAAATGTCATAGAGATGTCTCCCTCTTCCAACACATATACCCCCGTTTTGTCCTGCGCAATAGAATCATATTTCTGCCAAACAGAATCCATATGGATAGCAGGCTGTTTGCCCAATTGTGTACAATAGTCTTCCGTGATTGGAGGGAAACGATCATCGACCTTCTCGGTACAAGAGATAAGTATCGTCAGAGTTAGAATAGTAACAATTTGGAGGTAGGAGGAGAGGTGGTTCATGATTTAATCATTGACTAGTATAGAGTTTTTGAATAAGTCTTATTTCAACAACATGATGAAGACCTACAGTTCAGAGATTATTTGTATTGAAGTATAGTAATATTAAAGGGTAATGATCTAATTAATAAAAAATTAAGATAGAATCTTGGTTAAACTTATCTTAGATTATGCTTTAATCTTTTAGGTGCTTTATTGGATAACAGTACGTCACTGAATAATTTGCAACAAATCTTCAACGAGTGAAAAGAAGCCTGATAGCCATTCCTGTATTGTTAGTTTTAGGAGCCTTTGGCGCCTACATGTATTATCAATGGCAGGATAATAAAATTGATAAATGGGCCTTTGTGCCTCCTAGTTCTATATTGGTTTTTGAACCTACCAATTTAGCGACCTTTGTGACCGCTGATTCTACGGACGAAAAACTACTTTCCAATCTAAAGAGCTTGAATGAATGGGCTGCACTGACTAATATGTTGGACAGTGTAGACAATCAATTGGGGTCAAGCAAAAGGCTCAAACGCATATTGAACAGCAATGATATGTTGATTTCTATGCACCAAGGGAATAAGGCTAAAATTGCCAATCTCTACATCGTGGAGGTGAAGGACCTAGATCATCACGATTATTTTGCAAACCTGCTCAATTACCTAGTGACTAAAAGAGGGTTTGTGAAAAGCCAAAGAGTCTACCAAGGCTACCAAGTCAATGAGTACAAAAACGATGATTCCGAATTTGCCTATTTGTTTTATAAGCACTATCTGATAGCCAGTTTTACACCTTACTTAGTGGATGACGCGATTCGAGAACTAGAACGTTTGAAAAAAGATATTTACAGTCAGAAGAATAAAATGTCATTGACCACCAGCAATCCTATTGAGGGTGAAGGTAGGATATATTTTAACTCTAGTGAGTTAAATACATTGGTCAAGTTGTTTGTAGACCCGATCAAACTGGAAGGGCAAAATTTGGAATGGATTTCGGACATGATGTACTTGGATGTATTGATCAAAGAGGATGAGATTGATCTGTCAGGGTTTTCATTTGTCGATACTGCAGCAGTTAACTACCTCTCTACTTTCACAGGGATCAGAGGAGTAGGCTTTGAGATGAAACGCATCATTCCAGATCGTTCATCATTGGTGTTGCACTCCTCATTCGAGGATGTGGTCAAATGGCACAAAGGGCTCAGGAATTATTGGCGAGAGCACAAGCCATCTCAACTGACAAAAATTGGAGAGATAGAAAATCGTTATCTGTTTAGTATTCTTGATTTTTACGATTTTGTGGGGCAAGAAATTGGGCTGTTTGTATTAGAGTCTAAAAAGAGCTTTGAACAAGAAAAGATATTTGCAATTCAACATACAGATGCAATTCGAGCTGCCAATTTTTTGGATGAATTGTCTAGTGCATCTAGCACTGATTCTAGTTTCTATCAGGAGACATATGCCAACAGGTCCATAGGGAGAATCGAAGTGGATGAGTTGCCTTCTCGGATATTCGGAGATATGTATACAGGCTTTGTCAATAGTTTTTATTTTGTAAATAATGACTACATTTTCTTAGGCAATAGTCAGCATGCTTTGGAAGTCTTGATAGATGATCTAGACAGTGAGAATACTTGGCACAAATCGATGAAAGCGCATGAGTTTTTGGAATCAACTAATGATGACGCAAACTTCAGTGTCTATCTCAAAACGGCAGGTATTTGGAATTTGATAACGGGTACACTCAATAAAAAGTGGTCTAATTTTTCGACTGATAATAAGATGGTTCTGAAACAAGTCGAATATGGGGCTATTCAATTTACAGGTGTAGATGAGAAGTTTTATACCAATGTAATATTGAAACACCCAGGTAAATTGATAGAGAGCCAAGAGCCAAAGTCTTTTGAGGTCAGAGGAGAGCTGGAAATGAAATATCCGATTATTTCTAAGCCATTTGCTGTAAAAAATCACAAAGACCGATCATTGGAGATGATGGTGCAGGATTCGAGTTTTCAACTGTCTTTGATCGGTACTGATCAAAAAGTAAAACTTCGCATTCCTCTCAAATCAGCCTTGACGAGTACGATTTATCAGTTGGATTATTATAAAAATGGCAAACTTCAATATTTGTTCTCTACCGGTAGAAAGGTACATTTATTAGATCGGACAGGAACATATATTCCAGGTTATCCAGTGCAATTCAATGTGGATAGCAATATCAAGGCACTGTCGTTGATAGACTATGACAATTCTAAAAACTACCGCATCATGGTTGGGACAGATAATAGCTTTTACTATTTGATAGATAAGTCTGGCAAGCAACTCAAAGGTTGGAACCCGATGAAGTTGACTGGTTCCCCTGCTATGCCTGCCAAACATTTGCGTGTGCGGACAGTTGATTTTATGATTTTCTTAGAAGAAAATGGAATTGTACACGGATTGAGTAGGACTGCAAAGAGTAAATCTGGATTTCCATTAGATCTAAAAGGCACCATTTCAAGTCCTTTGCATATTGAAAAAGGAGCAAGTCCAAATACAACAGAATTGACTGCCTTGACTAATAATGGGGAGTTGATAGGATTTAATTTGAATGGGGGAGTAGTTCGCAAAGAACAGTTCGTGAAAGAGTCTCCTAACGAAAATTTCAAATTGGTGATCTCCAGAGATGGGGCTGATTACTTAGTGATCAGACAAGGGGAAGAGTCAGTTGAAGTTTACAATGAGCAGTTAGAAGAGTTATTTGTTTTGCCAGTACCTTCTCCTAATTTGGCCTTTCAGTATTATACATTTGGTGATGATAATGAGCTATTGATCATGGTGGATAGAGAGAGTTTAAGAACGTATTTCTATGATATCCAAGGAAGAGCGCTACAAAGTAGACCGCTGGATTCTGATCATGAGGTAGCGGTGTTGTATCACGAGAGCAAAGGAGAATTTGAGATATATAGTTGCTGGGAGAACATTTATTCAAGAACAATATTAAAACGCTAATTGATGGCTGATTTGAATACTAAAAAAACAAAATTTGGAACCTCTGCTGTTTTTTTTACAGCAATATCTACCATACTAGGAGCGGTGATGTTCTTACGTTTTGGGTATGCAGTAGGTAGTGTAGGGTTTTTAGGGACATTGGCCATTATTCTGATTGGTCATATGGTGACCATCCCTACCTCTATGTCTATTGCTGAAATTGCCACCAATCAAAAAGTAGAAGGAGGAGGAGAGTATTACATCTTATCCAGGTCATTTGGTATCAATATTGGCGCTTCGATAGGAGTGGCCTTGTACATGTCGCAAGCAGTGAGTGTGGCATTTTATGTGATCGCATTTGCAGAGGCATTTAACCCAGTGATAGAATGGTTGGCTGCCAATCATGATATTGTAATTTCGGATAAAAGGTTGATTAGCATACCTGCTGTCATCTTACTAAGTATTTTGATGTTGACCAAAGGGGCTGATTTAGGGATGAAGATGCTCTATCTCGTCGTAGTTACTCTGGGGATATCGTTGGTCTTGTTTTTCTTGGGGAGTACAGAATACCATGCGCAAGCTGAGAATATAGATCTATTGGCTAAAGTCACTTCTAGTGATAATTTCTTTGTCGTCTTTGCCATCATTTTTCCTGCTTTTACAGGGATGACCGCTGGAGTAGGGTTGTCCGGAGATCTAAAGGATCCTAAAAAATCTATTCCATGGGGAACCTTAAGTGCGACATTGATCGGGATGGTGATATATGTTTTCATTGCATACAAATTGACTGCTAATGCGAGCCCAGAAGACTTAGTGTCTAACCCTTTGGTCATGTCACAAATTGCTTTGTGGGGACCGATCATACCGATAGGCCTGGCAGCTGCCACTATATCCTCTGCATTGGGTTCTATTATGGTAGCACCACGTACTATGCAAGCTTTGGCTGCAGACAAGATATTCCCTACTGCGAGAATGAATGCTTTTCTCTCGAAAGGAAAACCAGGGACTGGAGAGCCTGTCAATGCGACGATCATCACGATTGTCATTGCTTTGGTTTTTGTCAGCATGGGTAATATTAATACGGTCGCGAAAGTGATCTCTATGTTTTTCATGGTGACTTATGGTGCGATTTGTACTATTTCATTCTTTCAGCATTTTGCAGCGGATCCATCTTACAGACCTGCTTTTAGATCCAAGTGGTATATCTCTTTGTTGGGCGCTTTGATGTGTTTGTTCTTGATTTTTAAAATGGATGCAGGCTATGCCTTTGCTTCATTATCTATTATGGCCTTGATCTATCTCGGACTATCTAGATTTAACAAAGAGAAAGAAGGGATGGCAAATATTTTCCAAGGGGTCATCTTCCAGTTGATTCGACAGATTCAGGTTTTCATTCAAAAGGCAGACAAAGAGGATCAAAACTGGCGACCGTCTGTGATTTGTATTTCCGGAGATTCATTTGATCGACCTGCAGCGTTTGAACTCATGCGTTGGATGTCACATCGCTATGGGTTTGGAACTTACCTGCATTACATCAACGGGTATTACTCTAAAGACACGAGTGCTAAATCAAAAGAAGAATTGGCAAGATTGATCAGAGTAGCAGACATTTCAGATAGTAATGTTTATGTAGATACGATGGTATCTCCTTCTTATACTTCTGCGATAGCACAGACCTTGCAGCTGCCTAGTGTTTCAGGAAAAGAGAACAATATGATTTTGTTCGAATTTTCGAAAGGTCATCCAGTCAACTTAGAACAAATCATGGAGAACTATTCCATGGTTAGGACTTCAGGTTTTGACACATGTATATTGGCCAGTAGTGACCGAGGTATGGAGGTCAAAACGGAGATTCATATTTGGATCACACCATCTGATTTTAATAATTCGAATTTGATGATCCTATTGGGATACGTGATATTGGGTCATCCGCAATGGAAAAAGGCCGAAATCAAGATATCTGCAATAGTGGCTAAAGATGAGGTGGAAGAAGAGAAATCTGAATTGTTGGATCTTATCAAGTCAGGTAGATTGCCAATCTCTGCCAATAATGTCAACATTATCGAACGAGGTGAATGCAGTAACAAAGAGTTGATTTGTGAGCATTCTAAGGATGCAGATTTAACTATCGTTGGATTTAGATCGGAATCGATCAAGCAGCGTGGAGAAGAATTATTTCAAGGGTTTGAGGAGATAGGAGATGTACTCTTCGTCAATTCGATGCAATCCAAAGAGATTAAATAATGGCGACAAGGATTGGGTTAATTTCTGACACACATGGGTTTTTAGATCCTAAGGTATATGACTATTTCAAAGAAGTCGATCAGATTTGGCATGCTGGTGATGTAGGTAATGAATCGCTCATTGAGGAATTGGGAGCCTTCAAACCTGTATTAGGTGTGTATGGAAATATTGACGGTCACAAGATCAGACAGATGTTCCCAGAAGATCAAAAGTTCGAATGTGAGGGAGTCAAAGTATGGATGACGCATATTGGTGGTAAACCACCTAAATATAATCCACGTGTACGGCCAATGATCAACAAGGAGCCACCAGGGCTTTTTATCTGTGGACATTCACATATCCTCACTGTGATGCCTGATCCGGTTAGAAAAGGTATGCTATTCATGAACCCCGGTGCAGCAGGTCGGCATGGTTTTCACCACGAAAGAACAATGCTACGATTCACTTTGTCACAAGGAAGGCCAAAGGATTTGGAAGTAATCAAGTTGGGTTCTAGAGCGGTGAAAGTTTAAAGTAAACTAAAAAAAATGACGATAAAGTATGAGTCGCCATGATCAATTTCGTTGCTGTCAAATTATTTTCCTGAAGAGGAGTGGTGATATACAACCCGTTTGTTAGCAGCTTGAATAGGTCTGTTGTCATCGTGTATGATCTGATGTATGGCTTCCACTTGATCAAATGTAGCGACTACATGTTGTCCTAATACTACCCAAGTAACTCCTTCTGTACATGGAGGTGTAGTTAACGAACCGCTATAGGTGTAGAAGTTGTGAAAGTCTTTCGGGAATGTCTCCATAGGGTCAGCCTGCTCATATGATCTGATTTCTTCATCCACGTGAGTAGGGAGACTTTTCATGAAGTGGGATAGAAATGGATTCCTTTCTTTGCCATACTCTACCATCACCGCTACCACTACATAGTGTCCAGCAGCATTCTCATGTACAAAATGGATTTCCATTGGAGATTCTATTCCATTGACATGATGCTCGGAAGGAGTATGAAAATGAAATTGTAATAAGGTGTAGCTTTTACCATTTAGTTCCAATGCTTTTGGTTCCACAACCTTCTCTATTAAGGTGTGTCCATTATTGATGACATCTACAAAAAATGGGTGGTAATGGAAGTCAAGGTCAATCGGCGTTTCTTGACACTTCTTAGTAATGATGTCTATCGGAGATTGCGTCTTGCCGTCACACGAAGCGTAATCAGGGTCAATTTCGGACCAATGATCTGGACCATATTGTCCTGAATATGCCCAACTATGATGCTCATGATTTTTGTCGTAAAGAGATTGATCAAATTGTCCGAATGCGACTGTAGATTGTAGAATTAGGATTAGAAAAGTGAAGTGTTTCATACTGTACGGGTGTTAGACGTACAAAATTAACTTTTCAGATAGCAGTTGAAAGGACTTAATCGCTTAAGTAGACGAACTTGACGAAGATCATTTTTTAAGCTGACTTTTGACAAAAAGACGGTAAGAATTACCTGCGTTTTAGCAGGTAATCACAATGATTTATTGGTTTTTACAGGCTTCTAACTCCATTTCAATTCTCCTTACTTTAGCCTCTGCAATTACTGCATTTGCAGCTTGTTCTTCAGCAGCAGCTTCAGTCATTTCGGAATTTTTCATCATTTCTGTTAACCTTTTTTCGGATTCTGCGGATTTTATGTTGTTTAAAACAACTAAGTAAATAGATGTTAATAGGAGGAAGATAATTATGATGTTCTTAATCATGGTGAGTTGGTTTGTGAATGATGAGGGGTGTTGTCCCCTCTTTAATGGTCTTTTATTGTATGATTGAATTCTATTTACAAGACTCCAACTTTCGCTGAAGTTCTTCGGCTATTTTTTCCGCTTTTCGTTTTTCAATTAAAGCGTCTGCAGCAGCTAGCTCAGCTTCTACTGCGTATGCTTTTGCAGCTTCCCGATGTTGATGAACCAATTCCATATTGGTCTTAGCCTCCCATTTTTGTTTATCTGCTTCTGTAGTTTGAATCTGAGCAAAGACTCCTAAAAAAATGCAGACTAGTGCGAGGACGGTGATGATGATATTCTTGATCATGGTTAGTTGGTTAGGTGTAGTATCAAATATAATATTAACATTCATTAATACCAATAGTGTAAGACGCATAATGGGCATTGTTCGCCAATAGTTTGGCATTGCCTATTTTACTGATCCATTGATGATCGTGATCTTCAAAATCTGGAAGGCCATCCCAAGGTTCTAGACAAACATAAGGTGCATCAGGTTTGGACCAGATACCTAAGAAAGGGAAGTCATCAAAAACAAAACTGATAGTATCTTCATTGGCTCTTGATTTGATCGCAACAGCCCCAGAGTTCAACGATGTGAAAATCAATGCATCGTGATCAAACATACCTTTTTCTATATTGAGAACTTTTGTATCCTTGAGGTAAGGGATTTCCTGATTGGACAGCATTCCATTGTCATTTAATTGCAGGATGGAGGCATGCTCTTCTTGTTCAAATTCCAAGTAGTAGTCTTCCATTTTTTCTCCTTCATTCCATAGTAGGTTGAATCCCGGATGACCCCCAAGTGAAAAGTACATGGGTGCATCGTTGAGATTTACGATTTCGTGTAGTACCTGTAGTTGATGATCCACCAATATGAAGCTGATCTTAAAATCAAATTTGAAAGGGTAGATGCTCATGGTCTCCTCGGAATGAGAAAGTAAGAATGTCAAACGAGTTGGGTTGCGATTGATCATTACCATTTTTTCATTACCTCTAACGATACCATGCTTGGGGAGTTTGTAGGGTGCGCCATCAAATAGCATCTCACCATTTTTCAGGAACCCAATGTTGGGAAACAATACGGGAGCAGAACTACCCCAAACATTTGGGTCCGCTTGCCAGATATATTCCTTTCCGGTTTTTATGGATTTAATACTCTTGAGCTCGGCTCCTGTTTGTTGTATTTCTACTCTGAGAAATTCGTTTTCGATGCTGTAAATCATTGTCCTGCTGCTATTAGAATATTCAATTTAATGAATTACCCTTTGTTGAAAAAATCAAATTGGTATTTGTCATTTCTCCCATTTTAATCTTGATAGTGGATAGAGAAGTTATTCTGTTTTAAGGTATCATTTTTTATTGTTTTAGATGTGGTTTTGGTAGGAATACTACGTAGTTTTTTGAAAAGATAGCCTATAGGATAAGTGATTTATTGAGTCAATAAGTGATTTTTGAGTTGAATCTAATCATGTTCTCATGGGGCACTCTTTCTAAATTATCGAAGGACGAGGATAGCGGGTCCTATTTGTTCTGATGTTCTGTATTAATATGTTTTTGAATGATGCTAAGCAGGTCTGAGGGGTTAAAAGGTTTGGATAAAAAGTCGTCTATTCCAGCTCTGAATATTTTATTTTGTACGTTCTCAAATGTGTCAGCAGACACTGCAACAATAGGGATGTTGCTAATCTGTTCATTGTCCAATTTTCGTATGGTCTTGGAGGTCTCATAGCCATCCATGTCTGGCATCTGCAGGTCCATCAATATTATGTCATAATCGTGATTAAAGATAGACTCCAATGCTTCTTTGCCAGAGAGAACGGTATCACATTTCATGTTCCATTTTTGAACAAATTTTTGGGCCATCATGAGATTGATTTTATTATCATCTACAACCAAAACCCTTTTATCAGAGAGTTCCGCAGTTTGGGTAGCAGGGGGGACAATGGATAGTTCTATAGGGTGTTTGTTGCTCTCCAAAATGAGCGAAAAATAGAAAGAACTGCCTTTGCCAATTTCACTTTCTACAAAGATTTTACTATCAAAAAGGTGAACCAACTTTTTGGTGATCGCCAGTCCTAAGCCTGTGCCACCAAATTTGCGAGATGTATCTGCATATGCCTGTGTGAAGCTATCGAAGATGAATTCGATTTTGTCTTGTGATATGCCGATTCCAGAGTCCTCTACTCTAAATTCTATTTTGACACTTTCCTCTTTTTTCTTGATCAGGTTGATCAATAATCTTACCTGTCCATTTGGGCTAAACTTGATCGCATTACTTATCAAATTGTTGAGAACTTGTGTGATACGAGCGGGATCACCTTTTAGCGAAGAAGGTATTTTGTGGTCGATGAGGATGTTGAAATTGACTCCATGTTCTGAGGCATCTATCTCGTGCGCATTGCCAATTGCTTTGGTCAATTCTCTAAGATCAAATGGGATGTTTTCTAATTTTATTTTTCCAGCTTCAAATTTGCTGTAATCCAAAATATCATTGAGTAGGATGAGGAGGTTCTCTGCTGAAAATTTCAGCGTTTTGAGATTGCTCAATTGATATTTCATAGGGTTTTCCGAGAGTAATAAATGAATGGTGCCGATCACAGCATTCATGGGCGTCCGGATTTCATGACTCATGACGGAGAGAAAATCAGATTTTACTCTAGCAGCCTGGTTAGCTTTTTTTATGGCTCTTTTGAGTGATGAATTTTGATTATTTATTTTTTCCGTACGGTTATCAATGATTTTTTCGAGTTCTTCTTTTTGCCATTGCGAAAGACTTTCACTCATTTTAAGCAGTTCGATTTCTTTGTCCAGCGCTTGCTTGTTTCTCTTGTCACTCAATTTTCTTTTTTGAACCAAGGCAAAAGAAAGAATGCCCATTTCGATAACGACACCAAATCTAATGGTACCAGCAACAGATGAATTGGGATCCCAAGTCAAAGTCTCGAACAAGGTGAAAATACCGACCACTCCTGCGCCCATCACATAGTATTTGAACATAGGGTGCTTTGATGTCCTGTTCAAAATGAGAAATAAAAGAATTCCCAGAAGGTTGGCGATAACAGTGTATCGGGTTAGACTAGTTGGAATACCTATGTCTTGAGTCAATAAGAGGTAAAGTGTGGTAGACATGACCAAGACAATGTTGATCAGAAGCACCAATTTCACGTAAGGGTATTGTGATTTGAACTCTTTCTTAATGTCTAAGAAGTCAATGGTGAAAGCCCAATAAAGGGTACTCACTACCAGTATGGCTGGCATGAAATATATCGTCCACTGAGGGTGGTTACTGATGAAAAATTCTCTTAGTAACCCTGATAGAAACAAAAACGAGATAGATACCGATAAAAGGTATCCAGTGTAGTAGAGGTAGGCCCTTTGCTTGGAGATGAAATACAAAAAGAGACTGTATATCACCATTACCCAAAAGATTCCTTGGAAGATGAAATCAACCAACTGCTTATTGAGTACAGTTTTTCCAAATTGTTTGGGGCTGGAAAGTATAATGTCAAATTCGGGGTCTTTGTGGATTTTCTCTCGAATTTTTAAGATAATGTCTAGGTGGGACTCAGGCCCAATGTTGAGCGGGATGTAGTAGCCTCCACGCACAATCGATTTGTCTTCGGCGGGGTAGAGGTATCCACTTTTGTGATGGTCGATGACTGTGCCATTGCGAACGAAGTAGGCGTCTATGAAGTCATTTTTACCCACAAATAGATAGTAGAGCCCTACTTTCTGTGTTTTATTGTGAAAGGATAGTTTGCCCCAGAAGGTGGTGGTTCGACTGGCAAACGAAACCTGATCAACTGGCTTTCCTTCCTTGAACAAGTCTTGAGTTAAGATGTCTCTGATTGACCAACTGGCAGTAGAGTCCATGACGATCGATAAGTATTCGTTGAGAATTGCTGGTTGATCTCCCAATATGTCTTCCGGTACAATAGACGCTTGAGATCTAGAGATAGCAGGGTTGAGTAGTACTAGTAACAGTACCAATATGGATCGGGAAAAATGGGACATCAATACGTTTTAACGATTTTTTGAAAATATAATTTAGCAATTTTTCGCTATGGATCAAATTGCATCTATTTTTAATGTTCGTATTGAATTTTATTTTTATTGACTATGAAAAGAAGAAATCTAATAGTATTCACACTGATGATGATGTTGGAATGGCATAATATGTCAGCGCAAGAAATTTGGAGACAATATACTTGGGATGAATACAAAATAAAATTTGAGTTGCCTGAGAGATTTGAAGTGACGAAGAATACACTTGAGGCACTAGAGGCGAAAGGTAAAGAAGTTACTTTCGGACTTTATCCATTGAGTGACAAGACTAAATTTGCTGATGGCCAGATGGCTGATTTTTTGTCTGATATGTCCAAAAATAAATATGGCCTTTCAGAGGTAGAAGAGATGGAAGAGGTGGAGTTAGATGAGATGACTGGTGGATTTGTAATAGGGGTTAAAGGAGAGAAGACCTTTGCTATTCTAGCAGCAAAAGATCCTCTAACTACAACCAAATTTTATGCTGTAGTATCTTTTGCAACCGATAATGATGAATTGTTTGATGCAGCCTTGGAAGTCTTCGCAACTTTTGAAAGAACAGAATAGTCGATTTGAGATAACATTATGAAGCAATTGTTCGGCTATGTACGAAGGTATTTGAATGAGTTTTTTGATTTGAAATTATATGCTGTCGTGGCAGTTTTCTTAGCAATTTGTATTTACTTCAATTACGAATATAATTTTGAAAATGGGATAGTGGATAGCTACCGTGGTTCGGAGCTACGTTGGTTGTTCTTTTTCTTTGTGATGGGCTTCCCTTACCTATTTGTTTGTGTGCTACTCTATGCATTTGATATCAATCGGACATGGCTCAAATCAAAAGAGTTTTGGTTGTTGTTTGTTTTTGGTTTCACCATCATTTCGTTTCAGCGATCATTTTATTATCACGATGCTTGGTTCCACGAGTTGGCTAGGTATGACATGTATTTTGTCACTAAACTTTTTTATAAGTTGAAACCAATACTCCTAACGGTTTTACCTCTGATGATATTCTATGCCTACTATGAACGTCAGCGGGATACATACAAAAGTTGGTATGGTTTGAATTTTAAACGATTTGATTTTAGGCCATATGCCATTTTGATTTTGGTGGTGTTCGTTGGGATTGGTTTAGCTTCCTTTTTAGGAGACTTGACTAAGTATTATCCAAGGTTTACCAAGTCAGGAGGGGCCATGTTTGCTATGCAGCATGGTTTGGATAGTTGGGTGACGATGCTGATTTATGAGTTGGTCTATGGTTCTACCTTCATTGGTGTTGAGTTGTTCTTTCGTGGTTTTCTGGTGATTGGATTTGCACGGGTACTTGGGGGACATGCAGTATTGGCGATGGTTGGTTCTTATGTATTTCTACATTTTGGCAAACCGATGAGTGAGTGTATTAGCTCTGCTTTTGGTGGGTACTTGATTGGTATTCTGGCCTACTATTCACGACACATTTGGGGAGGAGTTGTATTACATGTTGCGCTGGCGTGGTTTATGGAACTATTTGCATGGCTGCAAAAGACGTATAATCATCATTAAATCACTTTTTGCTTTAGTCATATGAAAACCATCTCTACTTATGTTGTTGATTCATTCACGGATCAAGCGTTCAAAGGCAATCCTGCAGGTGTTTGTCTGTTGCAGGAAGATATGTCTGAATCCACTATGCTCAGCATAGCCAATGAATTGGGTTATTCTGAGACTGCCTTTGTATCCGAAAAAGCTGACGGCACTTATGCCATTCGGTTTTTTACTCCTAAGATGGAGATACCCTTGTGTGGCCATGCGACACTTGCTTCGGCCAAGGTATTGTTTCATGTGGATGATAATTTGAGGCAAGTAAAGTTTGTTAATATCAATGATTTACAGTTGTCTGTGAGTCTTTCGAAAGATCAGATTGAGATACGGTTTCCAACTTATGAAACGGTAGCTGCGGAGGCGAGTCATGATTTGTTAGATGCCATCGGCATTACGGAGTTGGTTAATGTGGTGTTCAACAAGGAGACGAATATTCTAATATTAGAGATTGGTGATTCAGAAGAATTGAGTGCGTTGACGCCAGATTTTGAAGCTCTGTATAAGAGCCATGATCAAATTAATGGGGTATCAGTGACTGCTAGGTCCAAGGATGCAGCATATGATTTTGAGTCTAGGTATTTCTGGCCATGGAGTGGTACCAACGAAGATCCTGTGACAGGAGCCACCCATACTTTCCTGGCGGCATACTGGAGTGAACGTCTTGGTAAAACGAAAATGAAGGCTTATCAATGTTCCGAGAGAAGTGGGTTTATGGAAGTTGAACTGATCAATGACCAAGAAATGTTGATACGTGGTGAGGCTCAATTGGTGTTGGAGGGTAAACTATATATTTGAATTACACTTATTCTATATTAAATTCATGAACTATGGCATACGATGAATATTGCGCAGAGCGAATTGAAAGAGTACTCAAAGAAAAGAAGCTTCCTTTTTATTCAAAGAAGATGATGGGGGGCTTGGTTTTCTTTATGGATGATAAGATGTTATGCGGTATTCATATAGATAAGAAATTCGGAGATACGCTGTTGATGGCCAGAGTTGGGGAAGAAGCCTATGAAGAAGAAATAAAAAATGAAGCTTGCTTGCCAATGGATTTTACAGGTCGTCCGATGAGAGGGTATATCTATGTGACCCCATTGGGTTTTGATTTGGATAGCGATCTTGAACACTGGGTTGATCTCTGTGTCGCATTTAACCCTTTTGCCAAAGCAAGTCCTAGGAAGAAGAAAAAGGAATGATAATTGGTTACTTTGGATATACTATGTGGAGGAGAAGAGTGACAAAGGGGAGTTTAAATTATTGGATTGGGATTATTTAGAAAAATAGCTGGTTTTTATACTGTTGGGATTGAAAACTCATTGAATACCTATGAGGTATGCAAACTTCAAATAATCAATAGGATTACCGTCGTGAGTATTGGGCTGGTATTTGGCTTGATTGGTTTGAATATTTTTATTGGTAACTACATCGGGGTTGGTATTGATCTAGCAGTTTTGATAGTTGTTTTAATTCCCGTCTTACTATTGAATTACAATCGACATTATAGCCTCGCACGATATTGGTTGTTGTTTGGCTTTCATTTTGCAGTTTGTGTTGGGGCAACACAGGCTATCATGGAAGGCCGTGATAATGAAGTTGAAAATCTATTGATTCCTACTGCTATTGCCGTCTTGATCCTTTTGGAAGGACTAGGAAAACGAATTTCCTTTTTGGTGAATTTCTTAGCTTTTTGTGGACTGAACTATCAGCGCTATTTCTCTAACGAAGAACTGGTTACGGCGGAGTTTTATAAGCTCTTAGCGATTATCGTAGTGGTGTATTTGGGTATTTATTATTTCATTATGCACTTTAAGACTCAATTGATTACAGCATTGAAGAGTTCAGAAAAACTGAATGCAGCACTCGCGACAAAAGAGCAAAATTTGGGTGAATCAAATAAGTCTAAGGATCGATTATTCTCTATTGTAGCACATGATTTACGATCTCCATTGGGTTTGATACAAGGGCTGTTGGAACCGTCTATATGGAAATCAATGGAAAAGGAGCAACATGCCACGTATTTGATGGGAGTTAGGAAGAGAATAGGAGTGCTTCAAGAAACGATGGATAACCTCCTGAGTTGGGCACAGTCTCAGCTAGGTAGTTTTGAAATCAAAAGGACTATGGTGGACGTTGAAAAGGAAATTCGCAGTGTTATAACTTTTTTTGAAGAGATGTCACATGCAAAACAAATTACCGTCTCTTTGGAAGTGAAAGATGCTGAAAAAGCCTATTTTGATATAGACCATTTAAATATCATCATGAGAAATGTATTACACAATGCAATCAAATTTTCGCCAATAGAAGGTACTGTGGCTGTGACTCAATATCGTGAAGGTGAGTGGCTCTGTGTGGCTATTGCCGATACGGGTGTTGGGATTGATAATCTGACAAGAGATAAAATATTGAAAAGTCATCTTTTAGAGTCTCATGTTGGTACAAGTGGTGAAAAAGGATCTGGTATTGGGATGAGTTTTTGTCTAGAATTGATTCACAAGAATAAGGGCGATTTGAAAATTATTGAGGGGAAGAAATCGGGAACTGTTTTTGAGGTTTGGATGCCAATCAACTGATTGAAAAGGAACGGTTTTAACCCTTAGTTATTTCCTGTGGTGCCGGACGTATATTTTGTTTCGGGTACAAATTAGGGAAATATTGGATTTTCATCACTACCTTTTTTGATCCAAGTGACTAGGCATCCTTAGAGGGCAAGCTATCGATTCAATAGAATTCATATTCTGTTTTTCTGCAGCCTTGATGTGATCAATTTCACAAACGTTCTTTTGTGGTATAGAGTAGACCGTCTAATTTTCTACCTTTAACAAACGGCAAGGGTCCATCGCCATAGACAGACGTTATGTGTAAAAAATAAATTAAGGAGATTTTCGATAATGAACAATACTGATGTAATAGAGCTACTCGAAGAACACCGCAATGAGCGAGGTATTGATCATTGGAATAGAATGAACCCTAACCAGGATAGTTTGAAGAGTTTTGGTGTTGGATTGACTGTCCTGCGAAAGTTGGCAAAGAAGGTGGGCAGGAATCATGAGTTTTCCAAGGAGTTATGGGAGAGTGATATCTATGAATTGAAGGTAATCTCTCTTTTGATTGATGATCCTAAGTTAATAACCTTAGAACAAGCGGAATCTCAAGTAGAACAATTATCACAAGGGCATCTTGCTCATGTGTTTTCATCTTGTGATGCGGCCTTGGCAAAAACCACATTTGTGGTGACGCTTTTAATGGATTGGATTAATCGCAACGACACCAGTCGTAAATTATGTGGATATGGTCTGCTCTATGAAGTTTCTAAATTCACGAAAAAGAGTACGCCCGATAATGCCTTTTTTTTAGATAGAATCGAGCAAATTCTAAACTCATTTAAAGATGAGAAAAATGTGATCAAAGTAGCAATGGGAGGTGCCTTGATGGGAATAGGTAAAAGAAATATAGAATTGAATTCGGCAGCATTGAGGGTCGCACGGATAATAGGGCCAATTGACATTGATTCTGGCGTAACCAATTGTGAACCATTTGATGTTGCGAAACACCTGACAAGCGATTACATAAAGAATAAACTAAATAGGTGAGATAGGAGAACTAATTATATGTAAGCTGTTGAATGAAAATGAACACTTAACATGGTCTGATATCCCATGGCAATGCCTAGTCATTAGACTGAAAATTAATAGATGACACAATATCTTCACCTAAACGCACAATTTATACAGAGGTATTGCCCTCTCATTAGGGATTTTCCCAAACTAGTAATTAAATTACACGTATGTATTGTTAAATAAACGCACGTGCTATGAATACTAAGTTAACACTTACTCTAGAAAAGGAGATAATCGAACAAGCCAAGAGATATGCTTCTAGTAAAGGAAGAAGCTTGTCTGAAATGGTAGAAAATTATTTTAAATACATAACCGATTCAAAAGCCGAAGATGAAAAAGAGCAGTTGTCTCCACGTATAAAAAAGCTGCGAGGTGTGTTAAAGGTGGACTCTACTTTCAATTACAAGGATCTCTTGAACGAAGCTAAGAATACTAAACATGGAATCTAAAATATTCGTTGACACAGATGTAATTATCGATCTTCTCATTGATAGGCAACCTCATGCGATAGCGGCATCTATCATATTTGATTTAGCTGACAAGAACAGATTGAAAGTTTGTACTTCTTCATTATGTTTTAACAACGTACATTATATTTTAAGGAAAGTGCTTGGTGATAAGAAAGCAAGAGAAATCATTGGCGAACTACTAGAAATAGTTGAAGTGCTAAGTGTGTCAGGGACCGATATTTCAAACGCCGTAAGGAGCGAATTCAATGATTTTGAAGATGCAATTCAACATTCTGTAGCGATTTCTGAAAAAGGAGTAAATACAATAGTAACTAGAAACACAAAAGATTTTAAGAAATCAAAAATTGCTGTCTTTAACTCTGACACGTACGTCAAAATGATATTAAACGAAGGGTAATGTGGTCTGATATCCCATAGGAACGCCTAGTCATTAGTCGACACATTATCTTCACCAAAACGTATGTTTGATGTATAAGCATTATCTACAACTATACTTAACCTTAATATATGTCATATTTAGATATTAAACAGGAATATTACTTGCCATTCCACATGAGAATGATTGGCTTGTTCTTATCAATGGGTTCTATTTACGTGGCTTATTCGCAAGAATTAAGTGCAAGAACTATAATAATTAGCGTTGCATTTATGGTCATTGGAATATTAATGCTAACAACTCGCTACGGATTAAGAATTGATATAACGAAACGAACTTTTGTTATCTACTCTTGGATTTTTGGTCTTAAAATTGGGAAGCCTTCAAAATACGATTCGATCCAAAAATTTTATATAAATCAGGTCACAGAAAACACAACTATGACTTTCAAATCTGGCTCGAGATCTAACCTCAAAAATGGCATATTTAAAGCCTTTATGTTACTAGACAATGGAGAAAAAGTACACGTAGACAGTGACCGAAATGAAAACGAACTAACTAAACGTTTAGAGAATTATGTCAAGCTTACCAATTCTCAAACAAAGTAAAAAATGTAAATAACGAGGTCTGATATCCCATGGTGCTTCAGAGGTAGAGTCTAGTTTTTTGTGCTTTCTGTCAGTATCGGAAATATCTGATTTAACACGTGGACACCAAATCATGGTAATCAAAAATGTATTTGCCAAATCAGATTCGACTATATTAGTAACCGAAACGAACAGAACATACAATCCCACTCACTATATCATAGCGTTATGATCAAAGCCTTTATTGAACTCTGAAAGTAACATTTCGTATATTTGTCCTATGGTAACAGTAATAAAAAAAGGAACTCCAATACAAGAGCAACTCCAGAAGTTGAATGAAGTAGTATCCAAGGAAAACAAAGGTATTTCGGCAAATAAGTACAGCGGAATCCTTAAAGACAAAATAGACCCAATCAATTACCAATCGAACTCAAGAAATGATTGGAAATAAGCTTTTTGTTGACACCAACATTCTAATTTATCTTCTTAATGGTGATCCTGAGATTACACAAATTCTTGATGGCAAACAATTAGTAATATCTGTAATCACCGAACTTGAACTGCTAGCAGTACCGAACATATCAACTGAAGAACAATCTTTAATTGAGCAACTCATTAGCGAATGTCAAGTGATCAACATCAGCTCAGGCATTAAGAAAGTAATTATAGAATTCCGAAAATCAAGAAAATTAAAACTGCCTGATGCAATTGTAGCGGCATCTTCTTTTTACAGTAAATTACCATTGCTCACCGCTGATAAAGCATTTGATAAAATTGAAGAATTAGATGTAATCATTTACTCGACTTAATAAAGTGTCTAACAAGGTCTGATATCCCATAGGAATGCCTAATCATTAGTCGATACATTATCTTCACCAAAACGCACGCTGCATACAGAGGCGTTATGCACATTTATTGAATAAATGAAAACACTAATAATTTACTCTCATCCGAGCAAGCAATCATACACTTCTGAAGTTTTGGAGCAATTAAAATCAAGCTTTGAAAACGAAAAGTTAGCATACGAAATTTCGGATTTGTATGCGATGAATTTTCAATCTGACATGAGTGAAGAGGAATATGACAGAGAGGGTTTTGCTAATTTGGGATTACCGTTACCTGATGATGTAATGGAAGAGCATCGGAAAATTGAAGAAGCAGATTGTATAATATTCATTTATCCAGTTTGGTGGAGTGACTGTCCAGCAAAGTTAAAAGGTTGGTTTGATCGGGTTTATTCTGTTGGATATGCCTACGGTTATGACGAATCAGGAGACCAAATTCAAACAATGAAAACAATTCCTTATGGAGTTGTGATTTGCACTGCAGGCCATCCCAATAAGTTTTTAGATGAAATAGGAATTGCAGAAAGCATGCGGAATGTGATGCTCGAGGACAGGCTTGGGAAAAGGTTTAGTAACAAAGAAATGATAATTCTAGGAGGGACATTAAACAAAGAAGAAGTGAGAGAGAAACATTCTCAAATAATTGATGAAATTGGAAGTCGTATAAGAAAGAATGTGCCTAACATTTGATTTAGCAGCTACTAATAAAATGGAAACAGAACTTGTAATTGTATTCATAGCTGTGATTGCGTTTGGTATTGGAGCAATACAATGGCAAAAAGGTGCTCTGCTGTTGAGTAAGGGAAAGAAAGCTGAGGCAGTTGTTTTTAAAAATAATTATAAAAGAAGTGGCTCGGAATCTGGCGTTTATTACCCTGTTGTACGTTTTCAAACAGAAGATCAAAAGTGGATCACTCAAGAACTAGATTATGGTCAATCACCGGCTAAACCTGAAGGAACAAAACTAGAGGTTCTTTATGACCCTGATAATCCCGCAACGGTCGAAGTAAATTCTACTTTTAGATTAGAAATCCTTCCAAGAATACTGGTTGCCATTGGAATAATAGGTTTTACAACTGCAGTGCTTGTGTATTTGGAGTTTATTAGCCTTTAAGGTTTGCATTACATGTATGTGATTTAATAACCTAGACGGCTGACGGTCATATGACCATCAGTGTACCTCTCACTCCACCGTGCGTATGGTTCTCATTCACTGCCTCACGTGGAATAGTGTCACTTTCTTATGTGATTTGAATAATCTCGCCAACAATTGAGATGAGATGCATGGCAGTTTGACGGAGATGGAAGCGTTTGATGTTTTTACAAGGCACGCCGATTCTGTGCTGCGACTCATAAGAATCAAAAGTAATAGACTACTCCGCAAATTTGGCTATATAGTAGACGACACATTATCTTCACCAAAACGCACAATTCTTACAGGGGCGTTAAAGAGCATGATAAAATTATTTTTATGAGTAAAGAAAAAAAACCTAACAACCTTGAAAACGAGTGGTACTACCTGCCTCCGAGACAATATGCTTCTATGACTCCAGAAGAATACATTGAAGAGCGAATAACTCAGTTCAGAGGGTGGTATGACTCAAAAGCCACTAATGCTAAAAAGACATACATGAGAATGAGAACACTTACAGTTGTAGGTGGTGCGCTTGTTCCGGTCTTAGTTAACCTCTCTGAAATTCAATACATGAATTACGTAACCTCTGCTATAAGCCTTATGGTCGTAATCCTTATCTCTCTTGAGAGTGTATATCACTATCGAGAACAATGGAAGAATTATCGATCAACGGAACAACTCATAGCAAAAGAATATTTTAATTATGTTACTGGTGATGGACAATACAGAGGGGGAAATGAGAAGAAGGCTTTTCTAGATTTGGTCGAACGCATTGAAAATGCAATTGAATCTGAAAACGCATCAACACTCAACGTAATGACTACTTTGTCAGATTCCAAAACAGAAAAAAGCTCAAATAATGAAACTCTCTAACATCA
>JAOPTS010000171.1:0-2997 GCA_051531955.1 Reichenbachiella sp. | reverse complement strand
TAGAAGTCTTTCTTATTAGCTAGTCGCAAGAAGTTTAATACAGGTAAAATTACCCAAGCGACCAACATCCCTGTAGAGACAATTCCTCCCCAGTTGGAGCCGAAGAAGTTTTGAAATAGCGCACCTGTATAGCCCAATAAAGCTGCGATATCGAGTTTGAGCAGTATTAGTATGCGAGACAAATCTATTGGGTTGAGAAGGCTAGCAAACAAAGCAAATTGATCTAAAGGGTAATCATTGAAACTCATCAGTGCTAACATGAAAATGCCATCATAAACAACTGCTAAGAATAACCACGTCAAGATTGCATAGCTGAAGCCTTTGATCTTATTGTCATTGGCTAAGGCAATGTTGATTGCAATAGCCACAAAAATGAATGTTAGAAACGTGCCTGTTGTGAGTAGTAATGCAAAGTTCCAAATCTCTGAGGAATCTGAGATTCCATATACTAGAAATGGAATACCCAATCCTAGTATGAGGCTGAGTGATAATGAACTCGCAATACCCAAGTATTGCCCCAAAAAGATGACGTTTCGTTTGATCGGTTGTGCTAGTAGCAGTTCAGTAAACTCCCTGGAACTGTAGTAATACATGATCCCAAACACAGTACCGATCATGGGTGTCAGTACGATGATGATGTTCATCAGAGTAATGATAGTCTTGGAGATGCTAGTATTCAGAAATAACAGCACAAAGCCTATGAGTAAGTAAAATAGAAAGTAGACATAACTCCATCGACTTCTTACTAGGTCATAAAAACTGTATTTGAGTATTTTGATCATCGTAGTAGTTGGGCTATAGCGTGTTCTAGATTGTTTTGATTGGTCTTCAGTTTCAAGGCATCTATTGTGCCTTTGAAATACACTTGGCCATCCATCAAGAATATGATCTCATCTGCTAACTCTTCCACCAAACTCATGATATGTGTAGTGATCAATATGGATTTACCTTCTTCCTTTTTCTCTTGAATAAGCTGCTTTAATTCAATCAGAGAAACTGGGTCTAGTCCTGCGGTAGGTTCGTCTAATATGTAAAGCGAGCAATCAAACATAAAAGTCAAGATCAAATTGACTTTTTGTCTAGTGCCGCCAGATAAGTGGCCTAATTTTTTATTGAGAAAGGGAGTAAGGGCCAATCTGTCAATAAGTGGTTCTTCAGTCGTTGTTTCTCCACTTCTTAAGTTTTTGACCATCTCTATCAATTCGATAACGGAGAGGTTGTCCGGGAATTGGGCGATTTGTGGAAGGTAGCCTATGTCCTTGCGATAGGCGTACTGATTTTTGGTTGGCTGATCATCGATTCGTATTTCCCCAGATTGAGGAAGGACCATTCCCAGTATACTTTTGAGTAAGGTCGTTTTTCCTGAGCCGTTGTGACCTAGAATAGCGTAAATCCCACCATCTTGGATGCTGAAGTCAATTCCGTCTAATACCTGGAGCTTACCGAATTTCTTTTTTAAGTTCTTAACTTCTATCATGGAATTTGCTGCATGAAGGGTGAATCGTCAACTAGATTGTCTGGTGTAAATATTGGTGATACCTTTTCCGAAAAATTAATAATATCAACGAATAAGCTTCTCATCAAAATGATGGATTCAGGCGTTTGACTGACAATATAGGAGAACAGTTTGACAGGTCGGTAAGGGACGTCACCCTTTCCGTCTTTGTCCAAATCATATCCATTGTACTCACTCCAGTAGTTGCTTTGAAAGCTGTTGTCATTCATCTTACTGTTGTAGTATACATCGAATGCATTGCTGATGAAATTATTGTTGGTAAATATATTGGTGTAACAGCCTCCCGAAACTTTGACGGCCCAGCCATTTTGTATGAAATCATTGTTGAGGTAGTTCATGCGACCAGTACCTTCTAGGAATATGGCGATGGTGTTTTCTTCAAAGGTGTTGTCAGTGACTTCACCATCATAGATCTCTTTCAGTAGTAGTCCATAGGAGGCGGTACCCCAATTTTTTTTAAAGGTGTTGTGTTTCATGATGATGAATTTGGAAAACATGACTGCTACACCTGCTCCATTGTTTTCAAAATGGTTGCCAATGTAGGAGTTGTGATTTGAAAACATAAAATGTAAGCCATACCGGACATTGTCATGACTGTAATTGTTGGTGACATGGCTTTCGCTGACAAATTCGAAATAGATACCATCTCTCAGTCCGTATGTTTCATTTTCTTCTATGGTCACATTGGAGCAATGCCAAAGGTGAATGCCATTGCCGGAATCATTTTCTAGCACGGCATTGCTTTTGATCGTGTTTCCTTTGATGAGTCCGTGGTGTGACTTTTCAATTAATAGGCCGAAAAATGGGTCTTCTATGATATTGTCTTCAATGCTGAAATAATCGATTCTGTGCGCGTAAATCGACGCATAATCTTTGGTAAAGCTTCTCCCCGAGTTTTTGAAGTGGAGCCCTTTGATATGAACACTATCTGATAGAATGGTTAATATGTATCCAACTTGTTGACCGTCTAAGATGGGTAAACCTTGGCCCAAGATGGTGAGCGGTTTGTCAATCGTACAATTGAAAATAGGGTAGATGCCCTTTCGGACGACCAGTGTGTCATGTGGATTGGCAGCCGTTATGGCAGCCGTTAAATCAGACGCTGGGCAGTCACTACAGATTTCTATTTGCTTGGCCATAGTCTGGTGACATATGATCAATAATAGGCCAATAAGTAGTCTTTCAAGTACTTTCATATTCAACTGTCAAGCAAGAATTAGTGTGTCAATGATTCGAGCAATTCTTCCCAAGATAGTGCTTTATCATCAGAAGATTTGACCCATATATTTCTGTCATTTTCATTTTGAAAACCAGAGAGGTTGGCACCCATTGGACTATTGATACTTGGACTGATTAGGTAGTAGGCATTTTGAGCAGGGATCATTTGTGCAGGGATACTATAGTCCGCTATTAAATAGGAATGAATGGGCTTGCCTTCCCATTGTGGAAGACTATTGACCATACATTCTATTGCATCAAAT
>JAOPTS010000170.1:0-2376 GCA_051531955.1 Reichenbachiella sp. | reverse complement strand
ATGATAGAAGTAAAAGGCAGGAATGCGTTCATCACTGGTTCAAGTCGCGGAGTGGGGCAACAAGTTGCACAAGGATTAGCAAATTTGGGATGTAATATTATTGTTCATGGACGAACAAAAGATAGCTGTGCTAAAACCCTCCTAATATTGAAAAAGTATAACGTTGACACCTATGCTGTATATGGAGATCTATCTGATGAATCACAAGTAGCTCATTTGATAGAACAAGTAAAGAATATCAACATCAGTGTTGATATTCTTTACAATAATGCGGCGATCATGTCTCCATTTCGTCAAGATTTTTGGAGTCATAGTTTTGAAGACTGGATGAGTAGTTTTAAAGTAAATGTGTACGCCATGTATCAATTGTGTGCTGCATTTATTCCTTCCATGATTGATAATGGGTTCGGTCGAGTCGTTAACCTTACTTCTGGAATCAAAGATCAGCCTGAACTTGCTCCCTATGGTGCATCCAAATGGGCCGTCAATAAACTGACCGATGACATTGCAGTAAAACTGGTTAAGACCAATGTTCGAATAAATATGCTTGACCCTGGTTGGTTACGAACTGATTTAGGAGGTTCGAATGCTGATCATGCTGTAGAAGAAGTATTGCCGGGCGCGCTTGCTCCAGTTTTGATGGGAAATGATGGGCCCAATGGCCAGTTTTTTTCAGCAATTGATCATGATTTAATTATCGAAAACTTTAAGAAATGAAATTCATTCAAACAAAATCTGAATTAAGACACATCATCTTATTAGCGATTACTGCCCTGTCTTTTAGTTGTTCGTCTCAATATGAGAACATCGTCAATTCACCTACAGCATATAATATCATTCCACAGCCTGTGGATATGGTGATGGTAAACGGTCGCTTTGAAATCAACGACAACACCAAGATATTGCGTCCTTCTAATCTATCTCAGGAAGCTGATTATTTGGCTGACTTATTGAGTACAACGGTTGACCTTAATATTTCTTCAGCCCTTGATATGGAGGCAAAAGGGAATATTACCTTAGCAATAGACACAACTATCTCGGAAACAGAAGGATATAGACTTTCTGTAAAACATAACGCTATCATTATTACAGGAAAGACTTCAACAGGCGTATTTTATGGCATTCAGTCATTAAGACAATTGATGCCTACAGCCATAGAGTCAGCAGCTAACAACTTAGCATTATTAACTATTCCTGCAGTTGAGATTCAGGACCATCCTCGATTCCCATACCGGGGTATGCACTTGGATGTGGGCCGTCATTTTTTCAAAATTGACAAGGTTAAAAAGTACATTGATCTGATGGCCATGCACAAGATGAATTCCTTTCATTGGCATCTTACAGAAGATCAAGGCTGGAGAATAGAAATCAAAAAATATCCAAAGCTCACAGAAATCGGTGGCTATCGAAACGGGACTGCCATTGGTTTGGCTGGCACCAAAAATGCACCCTACACTTATGACTCCATTAGATATGGTGGCTATTATACACAGGAGGAAATAAAAGAAGTGGTTGCCTATGCCACAGCAAGACATATCATGGTCATTCCAGAAATTGAACTCCCTGGTCATTCGTTGGCAGCCTTGGCCGCCTATCCCGAATTTGGAAATACAGGAGGACCCCATGAAGTAGCCAAACGATGGGGGATTTTCAAAGAAGTATATGCTCCTTCTGAAGAGACTTTTGCGTTTTTGGAAGATATTCTAACCGAAGTAATGGCGCTCTTCCCAAGCCCATATATTCATATTGGAGGTGATGAAGTACTAAAAGACGAATGGAGACAAAGTGAAATGGCCCAAATGATAATGAAAAGAGAAGGCCTCAAAGATGAACATGAGCTGCAGAGTTATTTTATCCAGCGCATTGAGAAATTCCTGAACAAAAATGGAAAAACCATCATTGGCTGGGATGAAATACTAGAAGGAGGATTGGCACCCAATGCCACTGTGATGTCTTGGCGAGGAATTGAAGGTGGTATAGCTGCTGCCCAACAGCAACATCAGGTTATCATGACGCCAGGAACGCATTGCTATTTTGACCTATACCAAGCAGCACCCGAAGACCGAATAGAAGAACCCATCACTGGTAGCAAAAAACATATCACAGTCGAAAAGGTATATGCTTACGATCCTATTCCCAAAGAGCTCAGTACACAAGAAGCAAAATTCATTATGGGTGCACAAGGCAATGTTTGGACTGAGTATATGCCAACATGGGATCGAGTAGAATATAAAACACTCCCACGACTGACGGCATTGTCCGAGGTGGTTTGGTCCCCAGCAGAGACGAAAGATTGGGATGAGTTCAGCCGACGACTGCAGCACATAGCACAACGCTATGACGAATTGGGTTACAACTACGCGCGTTATAGCATCA
>JAOPTS010000169.1:0-13635 GCA_051531955.1 Reichenbachiella sp. | reverse complement strand
AACTACGCGCGTTATAGCATCACGGACTGAAAAGCAGTTCCCATTTGATCATCCTCCGCGCACCATTCGCTATCAAACAGAGCATTATACAAAATACTAAAATCTGAGATTACACAATATTACACGCTTCAACAACCAAAGTATCAGAGCTTCGAATTACTGATGAAAGATATACTCTTACTATCCGGTGACCAGCTTGGCACATTGATGGTTCCTTGACCACCATAGATGTAGGCAATTGTTTTGGGGACACCACCAGCAGCCGGCATAAGTCTCAAGTATACTTTTTTGTAAAAAGGATGTGAATTAGCATCCATATCTTTTGGGAATGACATGTATACAATCCATTTCCCATCTGGTGATGGGTGTGCGAACCAATCATTGTACGCATCAAAGGTGATTTGCATCTGTTCGCTACCATCAGGTTTCATTCTCCAAATCTGCATGGTTCCTGTACGTACAGAGTTAAAATAAATATACTTACCATCTGGCGTATACTCTGATCCGTCATCTAGGAATTCACCATCAGTGAGCGGATATTCTTCCTTGGTTTCTACATTGACTTCCCAGATATTCCATTTATCATTTCGGTTGGCGGTAAAAACTATTTTCTTTCCATCAGGGGACCAAGAGTGTAAGAATGAGTGGCCATTTTCTATTTTGGTGATTTGCTCTGGTTTGTCAGAGCCTGTTGCTGGTAACGTAAAGATGGTAGAGATTCTATCCTCGCCCATATGATTACTGATAGCCATCATTTTACCATCAAAAGACAAAACGTGATCGTTGTTATTAGCAGTAGCAGGCCCTGTATTGAGCGTATTTACTTTGCCGTCTTTGAAACTGTAATACTTGAGCAGCCCTTCTTCAGCCCAGATCAACCTCTGGTTGTCAGGTGTCCAGTTAGGCGCTTGCATGGAGTTGGGTTGTGAAACTAAAATTTTTCTTTTGCCTGTTTCAATATCCATTATCTCCAGACGACTGCCTATATAATCGCGGTAAGGAGTATAGTCGTCATCAACAGGAATAACGACTCTTACATTGCTAAACACTACTTTCTCCAAGACATCTTCGGCATGAGAAGAAATGAATAACCCAACGTTTAACTCTTCGTTGAGCGCGAGTTCTTTCTCTACAGATTTATATGTTTCGCCAAAGATGGCTGACGAAAATATAAACGTATTGCCTCTTCTTTCTAACGCTATCTCGGTGGGATAGTAAGAGGATATCTCCAATTGAGAGGTTTGACCGGCCGTGGCATCCCTGTATTGCAAAGAAGTCAATTGCCCCCCTTGTACACATGCACCTGCATACTGAGCATCTTTGGCAAGATCCTCACGGGCCATGATTCCAATTTTTCTATGTTCACCTGTACTTTCCCCCACCAACTGTACGGTAGCTCGCATGATGAAATTGCCCTTAATTTTCTTAGAAACAAATTGAAACTGATCCTCAGCAGCCCATACACTAGCACCTGCTCCAGTCATCGTATAAATTTGCTCAAGGGCATCATAGACCGTTGATCCATCTAGCTTTGGATTCCCAACATCCATATTTTGGTCAAACATACCAAGGTCTACATTTTGACCATGGAGTGAAGTGGTATTAGTTGAAATCATAGTGATTAGAATTACGACAAGGAGATGGGGGAAAAGATTATTAGTTGAAGGTTTCATCTTAAATGGTAGTTGAGTGAAGAAAGTGAGGATCAAAACATCTCCTACCTTCACTAAAAAATTCGACTTATTTCAAGAGCAATCGCTGACTTTACAAGTCATTGGCACTGAAGACTTCTAAGATATACAAACCTTGTTATAACCCCTATTGGTGTTCCAACTTAAAGTTGTGCTACTTCGTTATTTTTCATCAATAACTCAATTGTGAATGAAGGTTGCTTGAGGTTTTAGTCCTTTTCTAGGTTTAGCTCCGTTTTGATTGATAGGAGCCAATCGTGACTCATTTGAGTTCATAGCTTCTGATGATAAATTGCTCGCTAAACCCCAGCTTCGAATAGAGCCCTTTCCCTAATTCTGAAGCTTGAAGAGTGGAGTATTTAAAACCCCGAGCTACCGACTGGTTCAGTATGTTGCGCATCAATTGCTCGGCAAACCCTTTTCGTCTCTTCTCGGGAATGATCCCCATGGCATGGATTCCGATTACATTTTTGCCACTGGCGTGCAATATAACCGTACCCACAGGCTCACCGTTGTGACTTGCGATTAAGAAATCTAAATCGTGCTGATTGGACGATATCACCCTTTGATCAATTTTGTATTTGAAAGCCTTAAAAAACAACTGCTCCCATCGTTGGGCTTTTGTCTCATTGTCTACTTTCTCCAATGTCAAGGTAGCATCACCTGGATAGGAACTGCCCAACTTTAATGACATACCAACTTGTTGTAACCTTTTTTCGAAACCATGTTTTTCTAGAAGTTCATCAGGTTGACTTCCGTATATATCCCAGCAAGGAATAATTAGTTTGGTACTACTATTTTGTATTACCTCTTTTGCCTTTATCAAGTCAGACTCAGTGAGCTCGCCCGTGAACCAAAGTCTATTGGGCCATTGTGAATAGTTCAGTGCTCCGAATTCAAATTCTGATTCCACATGGTGGGATTCCATATTCTCGTTGACCAACTTCCACATTGAAATTAGATTTTCAATATTTTCCTTTACAAGGTTCATGTCAAAATCATTTATTGATGAGTAGTATCCCCGCCATCATAGCTAAAATACCCAGTATTTTTTTAAAGACAATTGGTTCGGTAGGTAGTCCAAACCACCCAAAATGGCCCGCTATTACTGAAAAGGCGAGCTGTCCAAATAACCCAAGAGAAATCATAGTCGACAACCCCAGTTTTGGAATAGTGTAATAATATAAGCTGATGCCTATTACGCTAAACAATCCACCGGTGAACCATAAGTGAATTGGCACTCGTTTTATCTCTATCCAATCTGGTACACTTTTTCCACTAACCAAAACCAATAATATGGCAAATACGGAACTGGTGATAAAAGCGACCATAGCTGCTAATAAAGGGTTTTTGAGCCAGACACCTAGATTAGCATTGAGGGCACCTTGTACCGCTAAAAACACACCTCCTGTTATCGCTAATACAGATAGCGCTAATTGATTCATAATATTCGATTTTGTTTAGCAAAAATATCATGAAGCCAAAACCTATGCATTTACATTTGTTGATGCGGCATATCTTTTTTCAAGTCTTTCCTTATCCGACTCAATTGAGTAGGTGTAATACCAAGGTAAGAGGCAATGAGCCATTGCGAAACTCGTGCTGGTAAAGTAGTATGCTCTTTTAGGAAGTTCAAGTAGCGAGTTGTAGCACTTTGTGCAGCGAATGATATTTGTCTCTTTTCATTCTTAATGATCCAATTCTGCTCTAAGTAGGCGATATAGAAGTTTTTGAGGTCATCCTTCTCATTGATCAGCGCCTTGTACTTTTGAAAATCCATTTCAATGATGATGCCCTCCTCAATACATGATATTGCAAAATCTGATGGCGTGCCTTGCAATAAGGAAACTGTAGATGCCGCCAAATTGCCTTCCAAAAAGAAGTTCTTTATATGAACATTTGCCTGCTCATCCACCCATTGAGATATCAGTATGCCTTTGCAGATGAAAAGCATTTTTTTAGCCGTTTGCCCTTTTTGTAAAAGAAACGCTCCCTTTTTAACATCCCTGAATTTGACCAGTTCCATAATTTCGGCAAAGGAATCTTCAGATATGGGTGCATAATTATTGAGCGATGCTCTAAATAGGGTTATATACTTTTCTTGATCTGACAACATTGATTTTTGGTCAATTAAACTTGAGCATTACAATCGCAATGATCGGGCGTTTTGTGAAGATTATGTTTCGCGTCGTAAATAGCCAACTCTAATCGGATGAGTGTGCTGCTTTGTTATTGGCGAATATTTCTTTTAATCCTGATTGATCAATTAATCCATTTTCATCAATCTCTAAAAAATAAGGTTGTTGCCATTTCTGCGTTTTTTTACCAGATGAGGAAAACACTTTCGTACCAACCCCCCCTCTGTCCTGACTCCATGGAGGAAAAACTCGGAAGCCTGTTTTCCCCTTATGTTTTGCTGAAGAAACAATCCCCTTCTCAATCAACAAAGAAATCGGAAAAATGAACATGCCCGTTTTTAGCCTTCCCATCGATTCGTTTGTTGTTGTTGTTGTTGTTGTTGTTGTGATATTTGAATGCTCCTGAACTTGAACAAATAAATAGTCGAGTTCATTATATTTCAATGGTACTGGCTTATTCCCATTCACCGTTTGCAATGATGGGCGTCCCCAAACTGCCAAAAATGCCCCGGGCCTATCAGGTGTCACTTTTCCTTTGCGAGAGAAAATGACTTTATCATTAAGACCCACAACTAGTGCTTCATATTTTGAGCTTTCGGGTACAGCGCCTAATTCAATATTCTTTGTAATTTTATATCCAGCAGGAATAAAGCCCTTATGTAGAAAGGCTTCAAATACGTCACTATAATTTTCACCCTTCATGATAATATCCTTTCATTTTTAACATTAACATTTCTCTTTATCTGTCATTTATCTTTCAAGATGTAATTCAACTCGTTAGGATCTGGCCCCATTCTGGACGGACTACAAATATTGCCTATTAATTGAAATCCTCTAATTCCTTTGATTAACGACTGCCCTAGATTACTGCTGACAACATAGGAAGCATGCGTTTTGGTGAAGATAAAGTATCGGACTTTAAATAACCTAAAGTCTGATTCCGACCAATGACCTTTCTCACTTCTCAATAGACTAATCTGTATAATTCCAAGGCTTTCAAAATAGTGGGAATTCATTCTAGCACTGAAAATGCATGATTTCATCACAGAATGACATATGATTTTTTTCGGTTTGAATGAGTTAATGAAAGATTGAATAATCTCCTTTTTATCGTTCTTGTATTTGCTACCCGTTATTTTTTAATGAAATAGCTGTTTGATGTTCAGAGAATGTCAAAAACACAAGAACTAGGGTTGTGTAAACTAATTTGAAATCACGATTGTTGTCTCTTAATAAACTCGGTAAGAGTTTTGTCAAAAAGCATACAGGTCAATAGGTAAGAATACCAATAGAAGATAAGAAGAATTGACGCTTATCTTAAGATAATAATGTTAGGTGAAGATGTGATTTCTGTCTTAATAAATACGATTCAATTCTTATGAAAAGAGAATATGGCAATTTTCATAGAATTGAATTTGTGATTTCAAAGACATGAGTTTAATCACTAATTTCTGTTATTGATTTCGGGAATTGAAGGTTGGTATCAAAAAATAGTGCTTCAAGAGAGTAGTGGGGGTATTAATGCTTACTTGATTGTGGTGTTTTTCAGTAAGGAATAGAAACGGCAGTTAACCTGCTGAGTAAAATTAGTTTAAATAAATTTTTGATTTTACAGAAAATATCTTTTGTATTGCAAAACCAAAAACCTAACCATAAACCAACTGCAATTGACTACCATCATTTCTTTCTGAAGCCATTCAGAATCTACTGACCTACAAGCAATTTTCATTTTATATAAAGACACACTTTAAATTCTTTTTATAGAAGAACTGAATACTAACTATTCCAGTTTTTCTATAAAAAGTGGCCGCAAACCCTTGCTGGGGAGTGCGGCCTATTAATTATTTATTTCACAAAACAATTAAATTATGTTAAGCAAAATTAGTAAAGGAAGTTTACTTTTCTCTCTGTTTATTTCAATTATTTCATTCTCCTGCTCTCAGGATGAAGGGGTATTAACTTCAGATGAAGAGATAAGCAATGAATTTTCTCAAGAATCACCATCATCGACTCTTAGAGTATATGATTCAAGTGGTAAATATTTCATTGATTATCAATTTTCGTCTTCATCTCAAGAGGTTTTGGATGAGGAATTAAGCTCGGGATATGTGCTTTTATTGAATGAAGAGATAGACGCTGAAATTGAAATCGATTTTGAAGAGTATCAAGAAGAAGAACAAGAAGAAACTGAATCGGATGAAGTCGAAATAACTGCTATCGTTAACAATTTTGACGAGTCAATTACAAGTTACTCTCTTAAGCAGGTTCTAATAGATAATCCGGCTGCTAGATGGGGTGGGTTATGCAAAAGTAGAACTTATACCCATAAGTCTTATGGATCAGATAAAATGTATTTAAAGAATAATAATGGGGTTGATTTATATGTTGATTTATATTATTTACTTGAAAAACCAAATTCCACAACTTTCGGGAATCTGGGTTGGGATGATATAGCAAGTTCAAATGTCTATAGTGCTTCTTTAAAATCAAATTTTGACATTAAAAGTAAAGGAAGTTCAAAAACATTAAATACCTGTGTAGAGGGTTTTAGCTATGCAATGGCTGTAAGAATTAAAACGAAGAAATGCAAAAGTTATTCTTTGACTTTTTATGATTTGCATTGTGGGGACGAGTAATAAGTTGTAAGTATGTTTAGTAACCTTTTATTTATTTCATTTTTGATTTCATCCTTCTTTGTTCAGATAGATACAAATAAGGTTGATGTGTCAATGATTGATGTAAATGGGGAGATACTTTCTGAAGGCATTGTATTTGTTGAAGAACTCAACAAAACTTATTCATGTAATCAGTTAGGTTATGTCACTATTACATTGCCTTCAGGAAGTTATCATGTTGTTATTTATCACCATGGTTATGCTACCCAAAAACATCTAATTACAATTGAATCGCACTCAAGCTTCGAGTATACCTTACAAGACCTATCAAATCACTTAAATGAGGTCGTTATATATGACAATGGCTTACCGAGAGTAGAAAACTCAGCAACAATTGAAAGAATAGATGCTAAGAAATTAACCACAGAGCCATTAATCTTTGGAGAAGGTGACATCATAAAGAAAATACAGCTTTCGGCAGGTGTTAAAACCATTGCTGAAGGTTCTTCTAGCTATTTCGTAAGGGGAGGTAGAGCTGATCAAAATTTGATACTCATCGATGATGCAACCTTATATCACATTGGGCATATCTATGGTTATGTGTCTGCAATAAATCCCGATATAATTAGGTCTGCGAAATTTCATAAAACTATTTTACCAACGAATTTTGAAAATCGTCTTTCATCGGTATTAGAAATTGACCAACGCCATGGCAACCTGGATAAATTTGAAGCTGGGATTGGTTTAGGCACCTTGACTGCTCGAGCTTTTGTAAATACACCTATCGTTAAGAATAAATCATCTGCTTTGGTAGCATTTAGAAAAAGTACATTGGATCTATTTATAAAGCCTTCAAATGGTTCATTTATACCTGGGTTCTATGATTTAAATATAAAAGCACAGCAAAAGTTCAATAACAAAAGTCAGCTGTTTTTGACTGCTTACTTGGGAAAAGATAATACAGATACGGGAGAAGGAAGTACTCAAGAAGTAATCAATTACCTTATAGCACTTAAATATATATTGCCTCTTTCAGACAAACTGTATATTAACTCTTCGCTTAACTATTCTGTAAACGAAAGCAAAGTAGACTTGTTGAATGGCAACAGTGTTTCTCACTTGTCTACTAATTTGCAGTCCTCCAAAGGAAAGTTAGAGTTTGATTATAGACCAAATAAAGTGCTATCAACTGCTCAAATTGGTGTGGCCGCTATCAATTATGAATTATTGCCAGGTTATGTAAGTGAAAATTTGGATGGCTTTTCAAGTGATGCAATCGAAATCAATAGCTACTTGTGGAGTGCTTGGGATTTGGGACTTGGAATTTCACTTAATGCCGGAGCTAAATATTCCCTCTTTAATAATTACACCAATTCTAGTACTTATCAAGACCCAAATAGTATTGAACAAGACTTGACAGGTTCAATTTCTATTTCCAAAAGGTTATACAAACACTCTGTAGTGTCTTTAGGAGGGTCAAATGGAGTACAGTATATTCATCAAATTTCTTCTAGCGCTTATGGTTATTCAAGTTTAGATTATTGGATATTGTCCAATAACAATGTTCGTCCACAACAGTCCAACAATGTGTTATTGAGCTATAATTACGATAATGAAAAAATTAGTTTTGGAGTCAGTACTTACTACAGAAAACAGTACAATCAGTTGGGTTATATAGAGAATGCTAGAATTATTGATAATCCAGAAATAGAAAATGAAATCATTCAAGGTCGCTCAAAAGCTTACGGTATTGAATTAGATACGAAGTTTACTATATCTAGTAAATCAATGGTCAGTTTGCAATATGCATGGTCTAAGGTACTGATGAATATTCAAGGTGTCAATCAAGATAAAACGTACCCTGCCTTGCATGACATCCCTCATTCAATGAATGCTATTTATCGATACCAAATCTCTGATCGATGGAGTGTAAGTACCAATTTCGTTTATCAAAGTGGTCGTGTAATGACACTGGCTAATGGCTATTATTATTACAATAATCTTGTTGTTCCTTCTTATGAAGAGCGGAATGGCTCGAGAGGTTTGGATTTCCATCGATTAGATGTTTCTGCTAACTATCAATTTGCTGCAAAGAAAAGCTGGATCGATCACTCTGTGTCTTTTGGTATTTATAATATATATAATAGAGCTAACCATCTAGGTTACACAGTAACGGAGGGTGGAATCGATGCATACAAGTCTTTCGGGATATTACCATTTTTCAACTATCAAATTAATTTTAAATGAGAAGTACTCTTGTTTTTAGTGTGTTAATTATGCTTTTATTGACTAATTGTGATGATGTAACATGGGAAAACCTTCATATTGATGAAGCAAAGAATTTGGATGACATTAGTGTGTACGGTTTTGTCACCAATATATCGGGGTATCATTTTGTTGATATTACTGAACCAGGGCAGACCAAAGATAGAGTTGAAAAAGTAGCGGTGACTAACGCCCGTGTTCAGGTAACCGATGGTACTCAAACTATAAACTATTTACCTCTGCAAGACCACCCTCTAAGAGATTCATTATTAAATCATTATGAAAGATTTCCTTATAGGTATTATTCTACTATCCCATTCCAGGGACAAATAGGTAACGTTTATGAAATCCTTATAGAAGTGGATGGAAAATCGTTTGTCGCCAAGGACTCGTTGACAGCTTCTTGGGCATTTGGTATGGAGGAATTAGGTTTTCCAAGAACTGATAATTCCGGAACCACTGTTAATGGTTTACCTGAAATAAATTATCTTAAGCATGAATTTGGTTTTAGTAAACCCTGGGGTTTTTCATTTCAAACAAACAGCGCTAGAAATTTTGCTAAGTCAAGTTTAGGGAACCATTATTATATGGATATGGATATTTATGGTCACAACGGTGCACCCATTCAAGCTATACATTCTGATTGGAGTGAAGCCAACTCCCCTTACTATGCAGGAGCGGATTCTGCGTATGTTTGGACATATTCTATTTCAGAGAAGTATTATTCTTATTTACGCGCTTTGTTCAATAACACGGATTGGAAAGAAGGTATTTATTCTACTTATCCTGGTAACCCTCCTACAAATTTCAGTGAAGGAGCAACTGGTTTTTTTCATGCTACTGAAATTAAAGATTCTGGAATTACGATTGAAGATTTTTATGAATTGCTAAGTTCAAGGTGAAATTTGACGATATCTTCTAATTTGTATTCAATAAAATAACAATCGGGCTTATTAACTCCTTGCTCAAAGAGAAGGGGACAGACTATGCATCTACCATTACGTCGGTCTAAAATTGAATTACGTGTCTTGTGGCGGTGATATGTACCTCGTGAATAAAACATCACTAACAGAGCATATATACGAATCCCCTTACTTTCTCACCTACTCAAGGCCTGTATCAGCTCCGTCGACCTACTCGGAAGCAATAGAAGGCCGGGGAAGGCAAATTAGGTGACTTTACTTTCTTAACTATCGCAATATCAGAGTCGATCTTTTGTGGTAAAGAGCAGATCCACTACCTTCCTGATTTTAGAATCCGTAAGGGCACATCGCCATACGCGGACGTAAGTCATCAAACAGATTAAAATCACCAATATGATAAGATTCATATTCTTAATTTTCGGGTTATTAACATCTATTATGATGCTTGGACAGATGACAAATACGGTAGAAAACATAGAAATAAAACAGGTGTCTTCTGAAAGTGCATATGAACCAGGAATAGCATCTTTGCTCTCAACACCATTAGAAGAACTAGTTATAGAAAGAACAGCCTACAAAGATAAACTTAAAGGGTATTGGCTGGGAAGTTGTATTGCAAACTGGACAGGATTACCCACAGAAAACAGACGTACTGATTTTCCTTTCTTCACTGACTTAGATTTTGGACCTGGTAAATTTGATTACATTCTGGATCAAAATCCATGGGGTTCGGATGATGACACGGATATTGAATACGTCTATCAAAGTGCAATTGAAAAGTACAACAACTATATGCTTACAGGTGAACAAATTAGCAATGCCTGGCAAGAACATATAGGCTTACCTTTACTTTGGGTATCTAATTTAGCCGCCCTTGGACAGATGCAAAACGGCGCTATCCCTCCTGCCACTTCTTTACCAGAGAACAACCCTATGTGGGATATGATTGACGCACAACTCACCACTGAGATTTTTGGTGCGTTGGCTCCTGGGCGTCCGGATGTAGCATTACAAATAGCCCACTTGCCTGTAAGAACTACTGCATATCTTCATTCTGAATGGGCTGCCGAATATTATATCATCATGTATTCGCTTACCGTTGTTGTTGACAAAAACTTGTCTCGCAAAGAACAAGTCATTTGGATAGCGGATCAAGCTCGTAAACGAATACCTGACTGGTCCTATATGGCCGATATGTATGATTTTGTTAAAGAAGCCTATAACGCTAATCCTGACAAGGATAATTGGGAAAAAACAAGAGATGAAGTCGCACAGCGTTATCAAAAAACTGTTACTGCCGGGTATCAATATAAATATCCATGGGATGCTGGAATCAATTTCGCAGCGTCTATTGTAAGTTTACTTTATGGAGAAGGAGACTACAAAAAAACCATTCGCATTGGTTCCATGTGTGGATGGGATTCTGATAACCCCACTGCAACATGGGTTGGCCTCCTTGGGTTAATGTATGGACACGAAGAACTTCAAAGGCACTTCAATAAAAATGACTTTGCTGATGGTTACAATATAGCACGCACTCGATATAACATGCCCATTCCGCTTGATAATTTTACGGATATGTCTGATCGGGGAATTGGGATTATAGATGATATAGTTGTAGGCGCTATGGGGGGCTATATTAGTGGAGATAGTTGGATTATCCCTAAAATGAAATCTGAGATTGTAGCTGTCTCAGTTCCAAAAACCATTGTACCCTGGATTACTATCGAAGACAATGATCCTCGCTGGATTTACGAAGGGTTTGAAACTCATGATGAGAATTGGAATGCATCTGGTTCATATCTTACAAAGGGTTATGCCAATTGTACAGCTGAATTAATCTTTACCGGCACAGCAGTACAGTATTATGGCTATAGAAGCCCTAAAGGCGGATTAGTTACGATAACAATTGATGGCGTAGATCAAGGTACATTCAGCCAAGAAAATCATTCTAGTATGCATGGCCAATATTATGTCAAAATTTTTGAAAAGATCGGTCTTTCTGCGGGTAGCCATACCATCCGTATAACTGGTGATGATAACGCTACAGAAAAAACAATCGATATGCTCTCCATAATCGGAAGCCCCTGAAAATCAGAACTTAATTTTCTTACATCATAAAATGTCTTAAATAAAAAAGCAACAACATGAGAATACTTGCCTCTTTACTATTGATTTTAGGTTTTACTATGTCCTTTGGCACTATGGACCTTAAGAGTCAACCAGTCTCGGTGACAAAGAAGTTGCCGGTAATTTTCGATACCGACGCAAACAATGAACTCGATGATCAACATGCTTTGGCCTACTTATTTTCCAATCGGGATTATTTCGATATAAAAGCAGTTACAGTGAATGCCACTAGAAATGGTGGTGATATTGAGGGGCATTTTGACGAAGCTGAGCGCATCATGCAGCTTTTCAATGTTACAGAAGACATCCCGTTATTGAAAGGAGCCAACAAGTCATTTATAAATATTAAAGACGATTTAAGCAATCCAGCTTTTGATGGATTCAAGGCGGTAAATTTTATTATATCGGAAGCTAAAAAACATACAAATGAAAAATTGGTAATCATTGCAGTAGGTAAGCTGACCAATTTAGCCTTGGCCCTTAAGAAAGAACCTATAATTGCCGCCAATATACGTTTGGTTTGGCTAGGAGCAAACTATCCAGATCCTGGTGAATATAACCTTGAAGATGACATAGCGTCTATGAACTATGTTTTAAAAACCAATATCGATTTCGAAATGGTTACTGTGCGCTATGAAAAACCATCAGGCACAAGTGCGGTACGAGTCACTCAGAAAGACATCAACTCGAAAATGCCTGGTCTTGGCCCAACTATAGCAAATCCCATTATTGGCAGACATGGTGGTAATTTCAATAACTTTGGAGACTACTCCGTCAACCTTTTTACCCATATAGATTATTATGGAGATCCCCCATCGAGAGCACTTTTTGACATGGCTGCAGTAGCGATTATCAAAAATCCAATTTGGGCCGAATCTTCAACTATTCCTTGCCCTACTATGATCGATCAAAATTGGGTAGATCAGCCCAATAACCCACGAATAATAACCATTTGGGAGAATTTTGAAAAAGAAAAAATAATTGCAGACTTCTTTAATAGCTTGAGCGGGTATTAATTTGAAGTATCGCAAGTCACCGTCTCGCGCTGATCTTTTTCATCAGAACTAGCAACCTCCTCACCTGACAGTAGGTATTTTCTCAAGCCATCAGCATCGAGGATAGCAGTAGGTTTGGTAGAGCTGTTGATTAATAATGAGTGGGTATGCATCAGTCCATCACATCCAGATTCTTTGAGTAGTGCGTGCAATTGCTTGTCATCTTTGATGTCGGAGTGCATAAAGGTGCTCAATCTATCCAGCCCTGTATAGGTCTTGTCCATCTTGCTCAGACCCAAATTGCGTGTGAGTCGCTCACCCTCTGGGGTGCCGTCATTGGTGAGGAACAAAAAGGTCCGCAACACGGCGAGTCCATCGATGACTTCCACCACAAAGTACCCAAGCTTTTGACCGAAAAAAGTAAAGGTCAACAAGGCCCGCATATTTCCCAGCGGTATCAACTCGGGTCGGATCAGCGACCTGTCCATCTCTCCTTTGAGCGTGTCTAGCTCAAAACAATCTATCCGTTCTTGAAGGCGGTCCATCACATGTTTTTGATAATATACTGGCAGTTGCAGACTGCCTATCAGACTGGTAGGAGAGATATCTGCGGTCTTCAACATAGGGAAATTCGCCGTACCTAGTTTTCCTACCTCACCCGAAACAGAAATATACATCCACACACTGCGGTTGTGTCCATCAAACTTCACCGTCTTGATACCGGGCTTCACTCCGAAAATAGAAACCTTAAACCCGAAAGATGGGCGAGGATAAATTTGAGATCCCGGCATGGAGGTCATATAGAACACCGCTTTGAATGGATCCAGTGTCAGTTGTAAACTCATCATCTGCAGATACATCTCATAAAGCACCTCTGG
>JAOPTS010000168.1:0-56782 GCA_051531955.1 Reichenbachiella sp. | reverse complement strand
TTCCCGCACGTTCTTTCCCCATCAGGAGCTGATAATAGGCACCAAATACTTTAGAGAGATGGTTATCGGTATTTAATTCAAGAACAACTGGTATTGCCCCCAGCAATTTTGCATGTGTCTCTGTATNNTATAATATGAAATCGCATCCCCGGAAGCAATATTCCCTGCTAAAACAGAACCTCGGATATTTTTACGGTTTTCGACTGCTTTACTTGCATCTTCAATAGAACGACGAATTTTTTTATGAATTGCCTCTTTATTATTTTTATAAAACTCCTGAAGAAGTTCATTTCTTTCGTCAGTCTCTTTTTGTTGAGCTTGAAGTTCCACGCCAAATTTTTTGCCTTTACTCCCTATATACCCAGCAGTCAAGCCTCTCTCTTTCTGCATTTCATGCACCAGTGCACTTGCTTTTGTAATAAGAGAAGCCTGAATACTAACGGTATCCATACTTTGAGTTGTCTGTAATTTTGCCTGAATTATCAGGCCTCCTATCACAAGCAGCAATACCATAGGCAGTGCTACTGTTAACAATATCTTAGTTCTGATTTTAAATTTTTCAAATAATTTCATTATTTCCTCTTTCTTTGTTTTGGTTTTCAATATTTTTATTCTAAAACTGCTTTACTGTTTAAAATCAATACCAATTCATCTGCCAACGGGCACACTCCTTTGCATAGATCATTTTTGGCCATTCGTTTCTCAAGAATTTCTGAATCCACTTCACCGTCAATTTCACTGTCACGCCTATCCGTAATCTGGCTGTCAAATATATCCTCCACATCTTCTACACTATCTACCAGAACACCGAAAGGTTCATCCACAGTATCTTTAAACACCACAACCTTACTGTTCTCATCCACTGCCCTTTCATCGAATCCGAATTCCATTCGCAAATCAACCACAAGTAGAATCTGACCGCGAATATTCATATAACCACATATTTTTTGAGATGCATGATGGATAGGTGTTATGCTGATATTGTCACACACCTCTTTAACATCAAGAATATCTACCCCTAATAAGCGGTCTGCGATCCGGAAAGTAGCCAGTTGTACTAGTTTACCGCATTCCCTGTTTTTAGTTTTTTCTTTTGTATTAATACCTGTTGTCATCATTCTATCCTTTGCTAAACTGATTCAAAATACCATTCAGGTTCTGCAACCTGGGCCAGTGCATCCGGCTCCAGAAGCAGCGTCATATGATCTTGTAGAATAGTACTCCCAACCACACCTTGGGCAGAAAAACTTTCTGTATTAAGTTCAACCTCAAACTCGCCAATATCAAGCAGTTTCGAAGCGAGTATCCCATAGGGTTGTTTTGCATTTTTAGGGAGTATCAAGAACATTTCATCCCGCCCAACAGAATCAGATATCTGCAGACACTCTTCCAGACGTATAACTCTGGTAGACACTCCGTCTATGGTTGCAAACTCCCGCTGACCAATTCGTTCAACCTGGTCCATTTCCAGCTTTTCAACTCGTTTTACTTTCCCCATTTCCACTGCAAACCGCTCCTCACCCTCGTTGCTGAAAAGGAGCAACGATCTTTTTTCTTCTTTGTTAGATAAACCGGCGTCAATTTCATTCTCTTCTTTTTTTCGTGTGTCTTCAAAAGGAACCGTTGCATGCCGTGCGAGCCCCAAAACATCAAGAATCAAGGCCACTGCTCCATCTCCCAGCACTGTTGCTCCGGAATATATACCGAGATCTTTTACTGCCCGGTGCATCGGCTTAACCACGATTTCTTCTGTACCCAGAATCGAATCTATTATTAGGCCGAAACGACTTGCCCCCACTTTAAGGACCGCAAAATTTAGGGCCAGATAATACGGTTTTTTATTTTCTTGTGCCTCTCTACAGTTACACCATTCTGCTTCTTGCAGTTTTTGATGGCGCTGGGTAATTTCTCCTTTAACAGTATCATCAAATAATTTAGGCTGTGCCATAAGTTCACTGAGTCGCACCATAGGCAGTAAATGATCCCTTAAACGATACACTTCCCGATTACCCACACATTCGATTTTATCCTGCACATCCTTATCATACAGACAAACAAGTTCTTCAAGATTAACCTGCGGTATGGCAAACCGTTCATCATCGACCTTCACAATAAGTGAAGGGATAATTGCCAACGTTAATGGAAGCCGAAGGTTCAATGTGGTTCCTTTACCCTCAGCAGATTCTATATCAATAATTCCTCCAAGCCTTTCAATTGATGTTTTTACCACATCCATTCCAACACNNTTACATTTTCTACAGTCGAAAGACCGGGAAGAAAAATAAGCTCATGCAGTTCCTTCTCACTCATTCTCGCCAGCTCAGCCTCTGTCTTTAGTCCCTTTTCAAGCACCTTTTCCTTGAGTCGAGAAACATTGATTCCCTGACCATCATCATAAATTTGAATATTTATTTGCCCACCTTCATGATATGCATTGAGACGTATGGAACCCTTTTCATTTTTCCCTACTTTTTTCCGTTCTGCAATAGTCTCTATACCATGGTCACAGGAGTTTCGCACAATATGCGTCAATGGGTCTGCAAGTGTTTCAAGAATATTTTTATCAAGTTCAACATCATCTCCGGAAGTAACTATGGATATCTGTTTATCGAGTTTCTTTGCAACATCTCGCACCACCCGGGTAAACTTACTGAATACATTTCCAATAGGTTGCATGCGAGTTCGCATAATGGTCTCTTGCAGTTCAGTCGTAACTATATCAAGCCGCTGTGTAATAGCTCTCGATGTTGAATCAGCACGATCCTGCTGAAGCAATTGCTGATTCCTCACTAGCACGAGTTCACCGGCAAGCATCATCAGTTCATTCAAAAGATCTACCCGAACTCGTAATGACTCATTAACAATAGCGGTATTTTTTATATCAGGTCCGCTCACTTCAGCTTGTTCCGAATTGCCCTCTTTTTCCACACACGAATCTATCGCCTGAGCTGTTGACTCTATTATATCAACCTCAACTTCCCGACTTTCTATCAAACGAATACTATTTGTTGAAGACACCGGAATGGCATCTATCATATCGGGCTCAATGACTGTTTTAAAATACAGTCTGTATATTGTATCACCTTCAGGTATTTTATCTCTGAGATCACCTCCAGCAACGGTCAATTCCCCATCCAGAATTTCACCCAATTTTGAAAGTTCAGAAATTAGATTGACTGGATTTTTATGACTTTCCAGCTCCCAGTTCGTGAGATTTAATTCTATCTCGTACAGATACTCACCTTTTTTAATACGCTCCAACATCCCCTGTTCAAAATCGTTTATTTCTGATTGAGTATTTCCCACCTGAATAAGTGAAACCACGGTGTCATCGTTCGAAATAAATGCACCAACGCGACTTTCCACTTCAGACACATCAACCTCATTACTGTGGTCAACATCATCTATCATACTGTTCAACAAATCTACACCTGCTAGAAGAGCATCAAGCATATCCGATGTCGGGAACAGGTCTCCATCTCTAAGTAACGAGAGCAATGTTTCCATGGTGTGCGCCAGCCGCCCAATAACAGTAAGGTTAAAAAATCCACAGCTCCCTTTTACTGTATGAACCGCACGGAAAATACGATTTATCGTTTCTGGGTCTGGCGCATCAAGACTCTTTTCAAGCTGAATAAAGTCATCTTCAACCGCGGTTAAATGTTCTCTAGATTCTTCTACAAACTCATATACTAATGACGGATCTATCCCACTCATAAGTGACCTCCTCTTCTTGTGTATGTTTAATCGGGAGCTTCAGAAAAAACGTTGTACCGTCAGTACTACTTTCCCATGAAATATCTCCGCAATGCATCTTAAGGATATCCATAACGCTGCTGAGACCGAGTCCCCGCCCGTTCTTTTTACCCATTGTTTTACCGGGTTCAAATAATGAATCATGTAACTCTTCTGGAATACCTGGTCCATTATCAGAAACAGTAATCGTCACTGAATTCACATGATTTTCATATGCTAGTCTGACCCGACCATCCGGATTGCCTTCAAGTGCCTGACAAGCATTGACAATCAAATTCCAAAGAGCGTTATGTATTTTAACCGTATCAAATTCCAGATAACACTTCTCTCCCGGCACAAACTGTACCATATCTATGATTCCGGAGTTTTCGGCCAACCTGCTCAACCATTCCCGAAGCTCAATTGTCTCAAAACACAGTGGTATTTTGCGTCCGGTTGAAAATGCATTTAATTCATCAAGTAACTGCAATGCCGAGCGTGCTGATGTATTTATTATCCCGATGCGATTTTTATGCTTAATTGATAAGCATTCGATATCCGCCTGAATCATCCCTGCGAGACTGATAATCGCACCAATAGGGTTTTTCAAGTCATGAATTATTTGTGATGTTTTTAATCCCACTTTAGCCATTCGGCTAAGTGTGAGAAGCGTTTTGCGTTCTGCTTCTGTTTGTTCAGAGATATCAACCACCATAATTACAGCAAATGACTCCCCTTCTGTAACCATAGTAACCCCGTTGATCTGCACATCCTTCCAATCAGAGGCATTATGCGTATTAATGGTTTCAAAACGTGTTACGATATCGGCTTTGCCACGCAATCCATCATATGCTGAAAACAGTTTTGCAACCGTAGGCTGATTATTTAAATTTTTAATTGTTATCAAGGATGGAAAGTAATGATATATTTTCTCATTTTTGTAACAGACATTACCCTCTTCGTCTACCACAATTATTGCATGAGGAAGAAATTTCAACACTCTGTGCATTAATGTAAACACATCAATAGTATTCATAATTGCACCTCTGTTTCTTCCGATGTTAATTCCTCTATCTTAAACAATCTGCGTATTTGAGTCAGTCTAAATAGCATCATCACATCTTGAGATACTCCGGTTATCGAAAAGCAATTTTTCTTCTCCGATTCATTAAGGTATTTTGAAAATGAAATCAACAAACTCAAACTCACAGAATCAAAACTTTTTGTGTTAATAAGACTCAGTTCACAAAAAGGCACACCGGTGTCTAACCATTTAAACAGAAGCCTTCTCAGTGCATCCACTACCGAAGCCGAAATATCCCTATTGGGTTGAATCACCATCTTTCCATCAGTTTCGGTCACTCCCCAGTCAAATAATTTCTGCAACGTAATAAACGCTTCCACCGACTGAGTATCTTCTCCCTTTTTAAGCTCATCGACTAGCGAATTAACCATTGCCAGTCCTCTTTGGCGGGGAGACGCGACCTCTAAAGATCTTTTTACCGGGAACACATCATCAGAGAGTCCATTTCCCTCGTCTTTAACCCGTAGATGAATCCGCCCACTCTCCAGTATATTCATGGTGACTTCCACGCTTTTATCACTATCACCCTGATTACCATGTTCTATTGCATTCAGAGTCAATTCACGCATAACCTGAATTAACACTGAATCATTATACTCACCAAGTTGTACAATAAACTGATGGGTATCATCAGCCATGCGGTCAACATTTTCTAATTGAGAGCTGACTATAAATGAAAGCATTTCCTCATTTTTTTGCATTGTGTACATTGGCACTACTCCCTTTAAATTTTATCCCAACCAACAGCAAGTCATCCTCAATTTTATATCGTGAAAAATCTAGTGCATCTTGCCAAAGTGCTTCAACCAATTCCTCCATAGGGAGGGTGGTATAGTTCTTGAATAAATCACTCAAACCTATTGGTGTCAGCATAAGTGACCTCCCGCTTAATCCATCTGTTCTTTTTAATTCAACGACTCCATCAGTATACATGAGAACAGAATCTCCCGACTCACAATGAATGATTTTCTCGTGAAATTGTACATCCGATAAAATGCCGATAACATCCCCTTCAGACTCAATAAAAGACACTGAGCTATCTTTAGCTGACCAATACAGGACTGGTGGATGACCGGCGGTTGTGAGTGAAAATGACCTGCGTTCCTTATCAATAAGTAACAGTTGTGCTGTTATCATACGCTGGTTGCCCCCAGCAACCAAGACCTCATTAACTCCCTTAAAAAATAGTTCGGGAGACTCTAACACATTACAAAACGTCAAGAACAGAGTTTTCATAAGAACAGCATGATACGATGCACTTATATCATGACCAGCAACATCGGCAACAAGTACGGCAACACTTCCATCAGGGCGTTCACTTACCGCAAGGAGGTCTCCACCGATATCTGAGAGCGGTCTAACTTTAAAACTTATATCAAGGGGGATTGCACTAGTATCCAGTGCTATAATTTCTTCATACGAAACAACCGCCTCTTTAACCTGCTCCTTCAGTTTCAAAAATACGTCAGTTAAACCAGCAATTTCACGCTCTTTTTTATCAATTACCTTGCTGAAGCGCTCACCTCTTTTCGAGCGTTCCTGTACAATATTTTTAACAATATCAAGAATCTCATCATCAGTGAATGGTTTATCTACAAACTCCCTGCAGCCAGCCTTCATCAACCCTACAACAGTATCCCGTCCACCATACCCGGTCATCGCTATAACTGAAAGTTCCGGGTGAATTTTTACCACTTCACGAACCAATTCCTCACCGTTTTTTCCCGGCATTTGCACATCAGTAATAAGAATTTCGTAAGAGCGTTTTTTCTTTGTCGCTTCCACTATAGAATCCACGGCATCAAACCCGTTTCCCGCAGTATCAACGATATGTCCGGCAGATAAAAGAATCAGCTGCACAGAAGAGAGTATTTCGGGCTCATCATCAACTACTAAAATTCTACTCATTGCCGCACCACCTCAAACACATTTGTATTTCAGTATATTGCAACAAGTATGCCAATACCGTTATTGCCTCTAATCAGCACAGCTAGGCATTTTCAGGAAGTTAATAAAGTCGAACGTCTAATATATGTCACATAAAAAACAAACCCTGTAAGGTTTTTAGACGGTATCAGCCAGAAAAAAAATCAAGCATCTTTAAATTGAGAAAATATTGTCTGCCGGGAGACCCCCAGAAGTTTTGCTGCCGAAGTTTTATTACCTTCACAATGAGCAACAGCATTTTTTATCACTTCTATTTTAATTTCATTCATCGTTGGAAAATCATCAAATTTCAAAACTAACTGCTGATCATCTGTCTTTAACCTCTGATCATCTGCTGTTGTTCCATTCTGGATTATACCATCAGTGAAGGTAAGGTCTGCAACAATACCCTCAAGTTCACGGATATTGCCCGTCAGGGCCTGACCCGCAACTATCCTTTCAATTTTCCTACTCAGAGTAACTCTTTCTGCATCGAGAAGATCGGGTTTATATTTTGCCACAAAATGATGTACAAGTAAAGGTATATCTTCCAATCGGTCACGCAGGGGTGGAATCTGAATACAGTGGGCCTTCAATCGGAAATAGAGATCCTTCCTGAAAGAAGGATCGTTGCCCAAGCTCTTGTGAGTCGCCACTACAATCCAGGCGCTACTTTTTTTGGGTTCATCGGCTCCTAACGGAATATATTCCCCCTCTTGAAGTAATCGCAGCAACTTAACCTGAGACTCAGGAGAAAGATCTCCGATTTCATCAAGAAACAATGTCCCTCCCTGCGCCTTTTCAATCATTCCGCTTCGCGCCATATCAGCACCAGTAAAAGCCCCTTTAATATGTCCGAATAAAGTATCTGAAAATGCAACATCGTCTATCCCGGCAACATTGCAGGCAACAAACGGAGCATCTGAATGTTTAAGATTGTGTAACGCCTTAGCAATTAATTCCTTCCCCGTTCCCGTTTCACCGGTTACCAATATAGAGAGCGGTGAAACGGCTATAGCTTCGGCATAAGAAAACAAATTTTGCATTGTCTGTGAGTTCGTAATAATATCTCTAAATGCTGCGCTATTCTCAACGGTCCCCATAAGGCACTTATTGCTCAGAAGTGCATTTTCCTTCCCCAGACGACATTCTCGTGCCGCACCTGAAATGGTAGTACACAATCGTTCATCATCGATTGGTTTAATAATATAGTCTTTTGCTCCATACTGCATGCACTTGATAACCATCTCAACATCCATAATACCGGAAAGAATGATCACAAACATATGCGGAAATTCATCTACAACTTTTTTCAACAACTCTTCACCAGCAAAATACGGCATTGTCAAGTCAAGAGTAATAATATCAATTTCGTTCTTCCTGAGAAAACTGAGAACCTCTCTGCTGTCATCCAGTACATCTACATGAGTAAAACCTCCTGCCTGCAAAGTCAATTGAGCCGTATTTAGAAAGTTACTTTCATCATCAATTAATAATATTTTTTCATTAAATTGCATCAACGGGCTCCTTACTAAAACTTAATTTATCAGCACTAGTCATTACCGCTGGAAGAATTATATGCGCCTCTGTCCCAATTCCAATTACAGATTTATATTCCAATCGACCACCATGTGACTCCATAATACTATGGGAAACAGAAAGCCCCAACCCAGTCCCTCCCTGATCTCTTTTAGTAGTGAAAAAAGGATCTCTCATTTGTTTCATCACCTCTTCACTCATCCCTACGCCTTCATCATATACTATCACCATAACTTCACCGTCAATATATGAAGTAGTTATCATTATCGCTTTTTCCGTCAATGCCAGTGCCTGACAAGAGTTGGTTAACAGATTAACAATAACCTGCTCAAGCTGTTGAGTATTCCCCTTAATCATCGGAATATTTTCTCCATATTCCACCGTAAAGCTACCTGTTACTTTTATGATAGCATTTTCTACAATAGTCACCGCATCCTTTACCACATTATTTATTGAGACAATGTTATCCAGTCGGCCAGTGTCAATTCGTACAAAATCCTTAAGGCCATGCACAATGTTTTTTATTCGGTCACTCCCCATGCTTATACCATTCATCAGTTGATAGAATTTATCTTTTACTATTTCAAAACTCAGGTTATTCAATTTGAAATCAGGATTACAGGCTGCCTCCTTTTCAAGTACCGGAATGATATCCCACCATACCTTTTTCAAAAAAGCAGAGTTAAGCATAATTAAATTATTCGGATTATTAATTTCATGTGCAATACCGGCTACCAGCACCCCAAGACTCGTCATTTTATCTGCCTGCCGAAGCTGTTCCTGTTGAATACGTTCTTTCTCTGCAAACTTCTTATACCGGGTAATATCCTGAGTAATTATTGCAAAATTTCTAATTACTCCTTTATCATCTGGAACCAGTGAAAAATTATTTCTACAGATCCGCGCCGTTCCACTTTTCAAATGCCAGTTTGTCTCTATAGAAAAATGCTGAATGTTCTCATCGAGCATCTCTTTTATCTTTTGCTTTACTACTGAACATTCGTTTTCGTTCCATATGGAGAGTTCCCAAAAATTTTCTCCCAGAATACTCACATTACTTTTGAAGACTTCGCCAAAGGCACTGTTCACCATTTTTACCGTTCCTTCAATGCTGATCAACCAGAAGATCTCCTCAATATTATCCGCAATCTCCTTAAGTCGTCTCTCACTCTCTTCAATTTTCAGTGCCAGATGTTTATTTTCAGTTACGTCTCTATTCGAAGCACGGTGCCCTAGATATATGTTATCACTGATAATGGGCCTACAGGCATGGGCCACCCAACGCACTTCCCCCCGGTTAGTAATTATCCTGAAATCATGTTCATACCTGCATCCAAACTCATTAACGTCTTCATTGATGTGCCGCAAAAATTCACCCCGGTCATCAGGGTGAATAATTTCCAGTAACTTCTGGTAGCCTTCACCCAAAAACCAATCCGGGCTATGCCCTGTAATTCGTTCAACGGACGGAGCAACATACTTAAATACTCCATCCGGATCTATCCAGTACTCCCAGTCATAGGTATAATCGGCAACCGTTCTAAACATCTCTTCAGACAACTTCAACTGTTCTTGCATATAATGCTGTTTGGTCACATCGGAAAATACTGAAATAAAGAAATCTTCTCCATCGTCTCTTTCCGTACACCGAGTAGTAGAAATATTTCCATAAATAACTCTTCCGGTACGGGTCAAATACCTCATTTCAAATTGTGCAGTTTCAACACATCCATTTACAATCTGATCCATTTTTTTCTGCGACACCTCATGCTCATCCTCAGGCTTTAAATCGTGCACTGATTTACCTATGAGGTCCCGTGCATTATCATATTCAAAAATCTTTACAAATTTCGGATTCGCATCAATAATCACCCCTGACAAATCAACCAAGGCAATTGCTGAACTAGATAAAAATATTGCACGATAGCGCTCTTCACTCCTCTGAACCCTTTGTAACAATTCTTTATTCATCACCATATGCGTATTGACTCGAGCAAGCAATTCATTAGGATTAAATGGCTTTGTTATGTAATCTTGCCCGCCAACGTCAAATCCCTTTACAATTTTTTCACCATCAGTGTACCCAGTAATAAAAATTATTGGGATATCTTTCAATCGACTGTCAGCCTTAATTCTTCGGCATACTTCGTACCCGTCCATCTCCGGCATATTTACATCGAGTAAAATAAGTTCTATATCAGAGGTTTTTGATAACACTTCTAGCGCCTTCGAACCGCTGTTGGCGATTTTACAGGTGTAATGCTCATTCAGGATAATCATCATCAATTCTATGATATCACCCTGATCATCCACTAATAGAATACTTCTCTTTTTCGTCATATCACTATCCCAATGAATTATTTTCCAGAATTTCTACTGCATTATCAAAATCAAAATCTCGCATAGCCTCTTCTAACTTTTCAGCATCAGACTGGATAAGGCGTTTATGTAATAGTTGTTTGACGGCTTCATATACCCGTGTCGCCTCCCCATCGCTATTTGCTAGATGTGAATTCAACATATTCATTTTTACCAAAAACTCACCATTTGAAATATTTCCCTCTTCAATCCATTCTTCTGAATCTACATCATACAAGAGTTGTCTTTCTATAGATGATACCACTATATCCAATTCGTTTTTCAGTTTTTCAAATTTCAATTCGAAATCCCTCCCCTCAACAACCTGTTGTTTAACCAAATCTTCACACTCAATTACCGCACTGCGTAACTGATTTGCTCCAATATTCCCCGTTATCCCCTTGAGACTGTGCAGCATTGAAGCACCTTCATTTGTGTCCTTATCAGAAAGTACTGATCTCACTTCCTTAATGAAATTTTTATTTTTCTTATAAAAGGTCTGCAGCAGTTTTTTGTAAAGAGCTACATTATGTGCAACATGAAACAGGCCGATACCAATATTGATACCCTCCAATTTTGAAATATCAACAGTATCTTTCATAAATGCATATTCATGTTCTCTTTCCTCAGGGAGTTTCCGTTCCCCTGGTATAATCCATTTCAACAAAATAGTATACAGTATATCGGTTTCAATCGGTTTGGTTATACACCCGTTCATTCCAGAAGTAAATACCTGTTCTTTAACTCCACTCATAGCATCTGCCGTCATTGCAATAACAGGTAAATCTTCGGTAGAATATTTTTTTCTGATTTCTTTTATTGCGGTATATCCATCCATAACCGGCATTTGAAGATCCATCAAAACCAAGTCAAATATTTTTTCACCCTCAATAATTTCGAGTGATTCCTTGCCATTATTTGCAATTGTTACGTAGAAACCTTCCTCTTCAAGAAGCTCGGTAGCTACTTGCTGATTAATTTCATCATTTTCAACCAGTAATATTGAGGCACCACGCACTGGGTCAAGGTTTGGTTCGACAACAATGTTTTTATCGCTTTTCTCTGCAATCCCGCACCTGATGGAAAAGTAAAAGATGGAACCCTTTTCCTTTTCACTGGCTACTCTGATAACCCCCCCCATCATTTCAGTTAATCGTTTTGCAATTGAAAGACCAAGACCTGTCCCGCCGTATTTCCTTGTTATGGATTCATCATTCTGTGTAAATGCATTAAAAAGTTTATTCTGCTTATTTTCCGACAGACCGATACCAGTGTCACTCACAGAAAAAAGCAATACCACCGAATCAGCATCCCGCTCCACCAGCTCACACCCAACATTAATTTCCCCAGAAGCAGTAAATTTGATTCCATTATTGACAAGATTTAAAAGAACTTGCCCCAGCCTGAGCGGGTCCCCCGTCAAATAATTAGGAACATCTTCACTGAGAGAAACGACAAATCTGAGGTCTTTTTCCTGCACATACACTTCAACAGTATTAGTTAGGTTCTCCAGAACTTCGTGAATATTAAAGACAATTTGTTCAATATCAAGCTTTCCCGCTTCTATTTTGGAAAAATCGAGTATATCATTTATAATTCCCAGTAGCCATTTTGCCGATTTCCCAACTTTTGTAATATAATCCCGCTGCTTTGGTTGAAGATCTGTCATAGCTACCAAACGGTTCAGTCCGATTATTGCATTCATCGGTGTTCGGATTTCATGTGACATATTTGCGAGAAAACTAGATTTTGCATGTGTTGCAGCCTCTGCTGCTTCACGGGCCTCCCGCAATTGAAGGGTACGTTTTTCCACCCGCTCTTCGAGGGTTTCATTTGCAGCTCTGAGAGCCACCGTTGTTATTTTACCCATATACAAGTTAAAAAATGTAAAAAAGAACACGAGTAACGTTACTATACATAGAATCACGATAACCATATATTTCAGTTGGTTAAAAAGCATGAATGTTTCTGAAATATCAATTTCGGTTGTCATGCCTACTCCCAAATAATCATTCCAAGTCCAGACTCCGGCAACGGGCACACCACGATAATCACGATACCCGTTCATATCATGGCCTGTATATCCGGCAATGGCACTTTTAGCCATCAAGGTTAATGGAAGTTCTGCAACCGGTATTTCTAGTGGCCTCTGTTCCAGCAGGTTGCGTCCCGGATTGCGAATATTAACAGAATAGATACTTTGCCCGGGTTCGGTTATCAACCCAGCTTTAACAATATGGTCATCAAACCGGCTTTCCGAAACAAGCCGCCCTTGCCCGTCAAAAACATAGCTTTCACCGCTTTCTCCAAATCGACCCTGTTGAATTATATGGCTGAACTCACCATAAGGATCGAACCGCTGGGTTAATACAGCAATTACTTCACCATGACTCCCTTTGATAGGCGAAGCAAAAAACATTGTAGGTGGTATAAACATTCCCTCTATAGTTTTCACTCCAGGCAGGGGAACATCCGACGGAATCGGTGGTATAAATACGGTTTCCCCCCCAAGAACCCGTGTAAATAAATCCGCCCTACTCGTTGTAATTATATTTATTCTACCAAGATTTGCATCACGTGCTGACCCTATTGTAAGTCCATCAGGGGTTATAACAAAAAAACCAAGGTCGTGTATACCATTATGGTTTTTTTCTACAAACCGGCGAAGACGTTCAAGTGTCTCACTCCCCTTCAGTAATTTTTTCTCGTTAAAATTATTTAATTGTTCTTCAACCAGTTCAACAAATCGAGGGTGTGCTGCAACCTGCCTAATATGATCCATATGCTCACCGGCCCAATTATTTACCGACTCAAATGAAACATCAAGAATAGTCTGTAATGTCCTCAGCATCCCATCCGCTGTTTTATTTTTAATAGTAATCAGCGTAACTCCTGCGGCAACAACTATCAACCCGACCATTGCAAAGTTAAATGCAATTATTTTTACCTGAGTCCGACGAGAATAGAAATCATACCCAGTAGCGTTACGCCGCCCAGGAATGACCATAATAAACAGATACGTTAGAACTCCAATAATTATTACTAAAGCCAATATTTGACCCCAAAAACCTGTGGTGGTCCCAAAAAACTCCGGTGCCATAAGCTTTTCCGTTTGCTTCAGTACTGGTTTATGCAGCTCTGTTTCCACCCACTTTCTGGTAATTGAATTTCTCTCTTTTTCGCTGACAGCCGCAAGCGCCTTATCAAGTATCGATGCTAATTCAGGCAGATCCTTTCGTGCAGCCATCCGTAAATTCGTCACCTCAAATCCATCCAATATTCCGGCAACTTCGAGGTTAGGTAAATTGTCTTGCTGGATAAGAAAATTAAGCACCGCAAGATTCCCTACATATGCATCAATCCCCCCTACTGCAAGAGAAATTAATCCTTCTTCAGGAGTATCAAACAAAACGAGATCAATCTCCGGATAGAGTCGCTCCAATATTTCTTGATACACATAACTTCGGCCGGTACCCACCTTACGCCCAAAATATCCATTAAGACCCCCAGCTATTTTTGTTCCCTTTCTGGAAACAACCACTGTCGGTGATGAGTAATAGGAGCGGGTAAAGGTAAGATAAGTATTCCGATCTTCGCTAGCAGTTATAGCGGCAGACATATCGAGTGTTTTATCTTTGAGCGCCTCTATCACTTCTACCCAACTGGCATCCCGAACTGTCCTGATATCCAAGCCAGTCTCTTGTTCAATAAGTTTAATATAGCTCGAAGAGATACCTAGATAATTATCATCTTTATCAAACCATTCATAGGGCGGCCATGCGGGATCGATTCCCATATACACTACCGGATGTTCTTTAATCCAAGCCTCCTCTTCAGTGGTTAAACTTAGACGCTTTTTTTTAGGTTTGGAATGTTGCGATAAATCATAGAGAAATTCATCATAATTTAGCCCACTTACTGCAAGACCAACGTTTCTGTAGGCATCTGCAATTTGCACATACCGCTCCATAGTAAATTCACCCAGAGGGATTAAACCTGGAGTAATCATCTGTTTTGTTATTTCTGATTCATACTTCAATTTAGTACGACTTAATTCTGAATTGTATTTTCCTATAATCAGATCTAACATCTCTTCTGTATGATTCAGAGCATATTCCCACCCTTTGAGCGTTGCCCTAATCATTTTTTTAACCCGTTCAGGGTGTGAATCAATCTCACTTCTTGTAGTGTATAAATTATCCCCATAAAAATCGATTCCGTAACTCCCGGGGTGAATTACATTATACTCTATCCCCTTTTGCTGCAATTCAAATGGTTGGTTAGAAATATATGCCGAAAAAGCATCTACTTTTCCCAAAGTCAAATTATTAAGATCAAAAGTGTGTGGCGTAATTTTAACCTTATTTAATCCCCCTTCAACATTTAATATCATTGTAAGAATAATTGCATGACTCACGTTATCGGATCCGGTCATAATGGTCGACCCTGCCAGATCATGAGCAGATCTAATCCCAGATTTTTTTAATGTGAGTAGCGCCAATGGAGAATGCTGAAAAATCTGTGTAAGAAGAACAACCTCCTTACCCTGTAGATACTCCAACAACAGGTCAGTATCCGACACCCCATACTGTGCATCCCCCTTCAATACCGGGAGTGTATGATTAACTCCAGGCCGACATTCAAGAAGTGCTACATCAAGCCCTTCCTCAGCATAGAACCCCTTTTCAACAGCAGCATAATATCCGGCAAACTGAAATTGATGTTTCCACTTCAACTGAATACTCACCTTTTCAAGCGCTTCAGCAGAAGCAGACTGAATAAAGAGGAATAAAATAATAAACACTACTACCGTACGAATTATCATTAACGACCGGTACTTCGTTCATGAAAACATTCCAAGAACTGCTTGTCTTCATCTTGTATATGCTTAAGGAGCCAGTCTTTAATAAATATCACCATTTCTATGGGTAATACTTCTCTTCCTTCCTCTACCCGTTGTTTGACATTTGTGACTTTGTCTATAAATACTTTATGGCTTTTTTTGTGTTCAATACCATGTTCATAATTTAAATCATCAAAATATTTCTCTTCACTTGTAAAATGAGAAACAGTATATTGAGTAAGCTCATCAAGGAGCATTCGTAGACTCTTTTTAGATTCATTTGCGAGAACCGCCTCATAAAAACGGTTAAGCATTTCTACAAGCCCTTGATGCTGACCGTCTATTTCAGGTATATGGGTATTATAATCATCTGACCACGTTACTAACGACATTTTTCTCGTCAATTAAATTTCTGACATTAGTGTAACACTATTTTCAAATTGTGGTTATTGATTTTTCAGGTAAATCAAGATTCGTTTAGTAAGCACCACCCCTTCTACCCAAAATATTTTGTATTTTACACCCACAAACATTTCCAGACTTCAAAAATAATTACCATGAGGATCATATGAATCAAAACATCTGTGTCACAGGGGCAGCCGGTAACCTTGGAAATCTGACCGAGTAACGCAATACAGCTGTGATTTAAACGATAGAGAGTCATTAAAAGAGTGTCTAAAAAATTCAGACCAAATAGTCCACTTTGCCGGAGTGCTGTTTAAAGCAAATCCTGAAGAGTTTTTACCGACAACAAATACCGAATATTTTAAAAACCTTGTTTCAGTGGCAAAAGAAGTGGAAATGTAAAAAGCCCTGGAGAATGCCGCTTTGGATGATATATTGTGCTGCATCTACAATTGAATTTTTCTCTGAAATTATAAAAACGAAAAGTCCATTAACGACTGATTTCATCGATATTGGCAGAGTATCCTATTACGGTGACACTAGTAGAATGAAATCTGAACTGTTATCTGAACTTAAATATCCTTCTATGATAGAGGGTAAAGATACTTTTTAAAAGGTTACTATTATTTCAACTAATCGTATCAACATTTATATCTCTCATCTCTATTTCTTCCCTGCTTTTTGGACTCATACAGAGCAATATCTGCATTTTCAAAAACTATACCGAACACCAAGTTTTGAGGTTATAACCATAGGAAACCCAGGGACAATAGAATATTGGATTCCAATATTCTTAGAGTATTGATAGATATAATCAAATTCACCACCATAGAAAATAAATTGATATTCCCATCGACCATTCATAATTGCATTTTCATAAAATGAATCATTCTCATATTCAGGAATTTGATTCCAATTTTCTCTGTAGATTAATGTTGCCCCCATCCCCCCATTTATTGAGTGCTTCCCAAAGCGCACTATCACACCCCGAATCCCTAAATGAAAATACCCTGCATAAAAAAAGGCACAGTCTTTATAAAATGCTGCGGCTCCTCTGATAAATGCGATACTATCAACAATATCATAATCAACGTTGAGGGCTCCTCCAATATTGAGAAGCCAATATGCGTCATCATCAATTTTTAAAGGATAGTCATCGGCATAGTTCCCCCCACCTGGGTGATAGGAAATGCCAACAAATTGAAGAGACGCGTGCCATGGCGATTGAATGTGCTCGGTATCGGGATTTGCACTCGCAACCCCAAGACAAAATATACTAAGAAATAAAAATCGAAAAAACATACTCTAACACCCACCAATAAAAAATCTCCATATATAGCAATTAGTTATGAAACCCTGCGAAAGGTACTGATGAAAAAAACGATTAAATACCCTTTAAAAAGATCCCACCCGGTGTTAGATAATTTATTGTATAGCCAAAAATATATCAAGTGGCATACCTATGAGGCCCAACCAGAGGCTGAGACTATAGATGCGTTATTTGAAATCATTGCCCATTATATTAAGAGCGTTTCTTTACTTAACCTTACTCATATTAAAAACTTGATATCTGTAAGGGTCCTGGATTATTCATAGGAGCAGGTCTTGTATTCGCTGCATGATCCTCACCATCAATAAGAAGTACCATTAGTGCAACAACACTCTCTAGATCATGAGCCTGTGCACTTAATTCTTCACCTGCCGAAGCACTCTCTTCTGCTGTTGCAGCACTCTGTTGAACCACTTGATCAACTTGAGTAATGGCTGTATTTATGTTACTCACCCCTAAACTCTGTTCTTGACTGGAATCTGATATTTCATTTATAGACCCTGCAATAGTTTGCACTTTCTCAAGTATGTTTTTAAATGATCCTGCTACGTCTTCGGATACTTGAGCAACATTTTCAACGTTACTCTGTGAACTTTCAATTAATCCACTGGTCTCTTCAGAAGCTTTTGCAGCACGTTGCGCTAGACTCCGAACCTCTTCAGCAACAACAGCAAAGCCTTTACCCGCTTCTCCTGCCCGGGCCGCTTCTACAGCTGCATTAAGCGCTAATAGATTAGTTTGAAAGGCTATCTCATTTATTGTTTTAATGATATTCGCCATCTCCTTTGATGAGTTTAAAATGGCGCCAACAGTTGTATTCATTTTCTCCATATATTCCTGACCGGACTCAGCAGTCGTACTAGCCTCTTCAAACATTTTTTTACAGCTAATCGCACTAGTAGTGTTCTCCTTTGTTTTTGCCTCCATCTGCTCCATACTTGCGGCGATCTCTTCAAGCGAAGATGCTTGTTCGCCAGCACCAACAGCAAGTGCTTGACTGGAACTCGACACCTGATTCGATGCAGCTGTAACCTGTAATGATCCTGAATTTAATTGTTCAATAATAGAACGTAAAACCTTTGTAATTCCTCTGGTGATAAATACCGATAGCAATATCCCAAATATGATTGAGGAAACCGTTACTATGATTATTACCATATTTGAAAATTCAATTGAAGCAACTTTTTTCTCATTAATCAACTGTACGAGTTCATCAACCCCAGCGAGTACTGCAGTAGAAGAGCGACCCATATTTTTTGTTGCCTGCATCCCTATGGTGTAACTTTTTTCATATTCCAAAAAACTTTCGAGATACTGTTTTTTCGCGACAACGTAATTATCAACTCGTGTATGATCCGATGCCTTTGTATGCATACCTCTTAGTAAAGCAGCCAACGTAAATGCCTCTTCTACTTTCGTTTTAACTTTTGCAATATACTTAGGCTTATGACGAATCACAAAATCCTTTTCGCTTCGACGACATTGCAGCAATATTCGAATGAGTTTATTATAATTATCAACTTTAATAGCGCGATCACCTATTTTTTTAGAGGCTACCCCAGTACTGATATAACTATCTAATTTTTCTTTTTGAACTCGATACGCCTCTTTTGCTGCTGCTTCAGCTTTACCAGCACTTTTTGAAACTTCGGCTAATGCCTTATTTCCACTATGCGTAACTGCAACATAGGTTCCAAACTCTTTTTCATAGTTACCCACCAAACTCTGAAGATTTCTTAATTGCTTTTTTTCCGATTCATCATCAAGCACCTCCAATAACGATTGGATTGAACTATCAGCTTGTAACCCTAATTTTTTATGCGCAACAATATATTTTTCAGAGCCACGTAAAATAAAATCTTTTTCACGTCTGCGCATTTCAAGCATAATGGTTTTTACACCAAGAGATGTTTCACTCGCATAAGCACTCTCAATGGCGGTATCCATATTGATCATAAATATAATTGACAGAGCCATTATGATGATCAAAAGTGAACCGAACCCCACCCCAATTTTTACGGATAATTTCTTATTTTTTAACATCGTTCCCTCTATTTTCGTTATTATCATTTCTCTTTGTTATACAACATCCATTCATTACTAAATCCCTCATCAAAAATACTTTAACCACTCAATGGCTGTATCGATACTATTCGTCTTAATTAAAGAAACACCATACGATCCCATTTCACTTGTGTAGAAATCAGCTGAGATTTTATTTTGATTACCTTGCTCAATGATTATTACATACTTAAAGTTGTTGGTAGCTAATTGTAAGAATAAGTCATCTGAAAAATAGTGCGCAATCCCCTGGGCAAAGTCGCCTTGGCTTTCAGACAAATCTACTACCCATGCTCGTACACCAGTTAACTGCAAATAGGCAAGTTCACCAATTGGTATGGACTCTTCAAATTCGTAAGGAGAGATCTGAGAGCGATCCCACGTATCGATTATTGCACTCACTTCCTTATTTAAGGTTCTGGTAACTTTCTCAAATATTTTAATTTTCATAGGATACCACATATGCTTTATTTGTTAAACAAACAGAATACGTCTAAGTTCTGATTTAACTTAATGCAATTAATGTGCCAAAACTGTAGTGAGTACCTATATGTGATTAATTCACGAATATAGGGTAAAAACCAATATGGTTAATTCAATAACTGATGAGATTACTAAAATAATTGGAATGAACTCAAAAAAATGGAATACTAATTCCTCAACTCCTTAAACGCAGTGAAGACAGTTTGGCTTGAAACTCCCAATAATTTTGCAGCTTCAGCCTTGTTACCACCAGATTTCTCAAGTGCCATAGCAATGAGCTGATTTTTCATCTCATTCATTTTGGGGAATCTATCAAATGAAAGAGAGACTTTCTCCAATTCAGAGTTATTAAGTCCAACTTCTCTAGTGGGCATTTTCAAAGCACCACCGGTCAATACCATATCAGCTACAAAACCTTGGAGCTCACGAATATTTCCTTCTAGAGACTTATGGGCCAGCGCCTCTTCAATTTCTATTACTAAACCCTCTATCTCTTCTTCAGTCGTTTTATCAGAATATTTAGTCACAAAATGTTTCACTAACAATGGGATATCTTCAGGTCTATCTCGGAGAGGAGGAAGTTCAATTCGATGTGCATTTAATCGAAAGTATAAATCTTTTCGAAAATTAGAGTCATTTCCAAGCTCGCAATTCGTCGCAACTACAACCCACGCATCACTTTTTTTTGGTTCATCCGAGCCCAGAGGATAATACTCCCCCTCTTGAAGTAACCGCAACAATTTGACTTGTGACTCTTTAGCTAGGTCACCAATTTCATCTAAGAAGAGCGTTCCGCCTTGTGCTTTTTCGATAAGCCCTACTCTATCGCTATCTGCGCCAGTAAAAGACCCTTTCAAATGGCCAAACAGTGTATCAGAAAATGCAACGTCATCAATCCCTGCCACATTACAGCACACAAATCGTTCATCTTTATGGCGGATATCATGTATAGCTTTTGCCATAAGTTCTTTCCCGGTTCCTGTTTCTCCGGTGATCATGACTGGAAGCTCAGATGTTGCCACAGCCTCTGCATAGGCAAATATTGATTGCATGTACTGTGATTGTGTAACTAAGGATTCAAAAGCTTCTTCATGTTCTACAGAGCCTTCTAACAGTTTAGACTGAATGCGTTTATTTTCTTTACGCAATCGAATCTCTTTTGAAGCATTTAATATTGTTGTAGTGAGCCGCTCAAAAGTTACAGGTTTGGTAATATAGTCTTTAGCACCATGCTTCATACAAGAAATTACAGTATCGAGATCAACAACCCCCGACATAATTATCACAGATATATGGGGGAAATTTAGTGCAATTTTTACTAATAAATCCTCTCCAGAAATATCCGGCATATTTAAGTCAATGGTAACAATATCAATATCATTATTCTCAAGAAATGGGATTGCATCATCACTTCTATTTAAGGTATGTACACTCTTAAACCCGGCAGATTTAAGCATTTCTACTGAAATATCGAGAATACTATCTTCATCATCTATGAGTAATACTTTCTCTAAATATTTTTTCATTATACTCTTATTCTACATCACAATAACTGTGATCATACTATTATTAATTGCTTCTATTAAGTATATCACTATATATCAGCAATATTCCAAAAATTAGAATCATACAACTCAATTGAATCAATATTTTGGATTATCCGCTTTCTCTGAAATGGAAAAAGGGCGATATTTAGTGATATTCCCTATATCAATCAATGGCATACTCTTTGCTTTATCATTAAATAGGTTCATAAAAATAAACTGTATATAGAGGTTTAGAATGAAATACATTAATAAAATTCCCTTATCAATAAAGCTTATAGCGGCATTTCTCATTGCTGGTATTGCCCCACTTTTGTATACAGCCGACACGGCTCTTACGATGGCAGCAGTAGAGTTGGAAAACAAAGCTTTTTCACAACTCGAATCTATTCAGAAAATCAAGAGTAACCAAATAAACGGATTTTTTAGTGAACGTATTAGCGACGTAGAAGTCTTATCATCGAACCCAACAGTGATTTCTGCAGTATCGGTATTTGAAAATGCCTTTATGCAAACTGGCTTAAATGGATCTGATTGGAAAAATGCTAATATTCAATATGGCCCTTGGCTCGAAGAGTATATGGAAAAATATGGCTATTATGATCTATTTCTAATTGCTGAGGATGGTGATATAATCTATACCGTTGCTAAAGAGAGTGATTTCGGGAAAAATGTTATCACTGGGAAACTTAAATCCAGCCCATTGGGTATCGCCTTTGCAAAAGCAAAAAATGAGTCTGCACTTTCTGACTTTGCTCCCTATGAACCGAGCAATTTTGAACCGGCCGGTTTTGTCGCTGCACCAATTTTTAAAGGTAAGGCTGTTGTGGGTGTTGTAGCATTACAAATTTCAACAAAAGCAATAAACGGTATTATGCAGGAGAGGACAGGGCTCGGTGAAACAGGAGAAACGTACCTTGTAGGGAGTGATTTACTTATGCGATCAGACTCATATCTTGACCCTATTAATCACTCAATAACTGCCTCTTTTAAAAACCCTACCCTGGGATCGGTAAAGACTGATGCAACACAAGAGGCGCTCGCTGGTAAAAGTGATTCAAAAATAATCATTGATTATAATGGCAACCCTGTTCTCTCTGTATATTCACTGATTAAAATTAAAGATATTACTTGGGTTTCAATTGCAGAGATTGATGAAGCTGAAGCATTTGCCGTTATTGGCGAGATTACTGGCAAAATAAAGGTATCGTCTATTTGGGTTATAGTCATTCTTGCTATATCAGCATGGTTGCTTGCATTCAGTATCGCTAAACCTATCAAAAAAATATTTAAAGGCCTCAAAACACTCAGTAACGGTGAACTCAGCGAAACTTCAGATACCTTTAAATCGATTGTTGATAATTTACAAGGGAGTAGCTCTCAGGTGAGTTCAGCTGCCACTCAACTCTCTGATGCAAGTCAACAATTATCCGAAGGGGCCAGCGAACAATCGTCGAGCCTCGAAGAAATTTCAAGTAGCCTCGAAGAAGTAGCTTCAATGTCAAAGCAAAATTCTAAAAATAGTAACGAATCTAAAACACTTGCCCAAAGCGCAACTGATATTGTAGATGGCAGTCGTAAGTCAATGGTTACTATGAAAGGCACTATGGAAAAAATCAAAACCTCATCAGACGAAACATTTAAAATAATCAAAACAATTGATGAGATAGCATTCCAAACTAATCTTCTCGCCCTCAATGCAGCTGTCGAAGCAGCACGGGCAGGTGAAGCAGGTAAGGGCTTTGCTGTTGTTGCCGAAGAAGTACGAAACCTGGCACAGCGCAGTGCGGAAGCAGCAAAAAACACCTCTGAACTTATTGAGCAGTCAAAACAAAATTCAGACGAGGGAGTTCGTTCTACTAATAGCGTGTCAGAATCAATGGATCAAATTAATGAAGCGATAGTCAAAGTATCACAATTAGTTAATGAAGTAGCCGCCGCGAGTAACGAGCAGACCCAAGGAGTAGAACAAATTAATGGTGCCATACTCCAACTCAATAAAGTTACCCAATCAAACGCTGCGAATTCAGAAGAGACCGCTGCCTCAAGCGAAGAACTCAATGGCCAGGCCTCAGTACTAAGTTCAATGGTTGGAAACATGCTTGAAATATTGGAGAATAAAAAACAATCACAACCGTTAAAGCAAGTAACCACACAACCAGTTGATCGTATTCAAATAGCCCAATCGAACACTTTCTCGTCCAATAGAAATGCTAGTGAAACCATTCCATTTGGTACACAAGAAGCTCTACAAAGCTTTTAGGAGTATTTATGACTACAGCAACACAAGAATTAGAAACTATCGACATTGGGTCATCACTCTCAGACAAGTATCTCACTTTCAAATTGAGCGATGAGGACTACGCGATACAGATATTAACGGTGCAACGCATTATTCAAATGCAAGAGATCACACCGATCCCTAAAACGCCTGAATATGTTCGGGGAGTACTCAATATGCGAGGCTCCATTATCCCTGTCGTCGATATCAGAAATAAATTTGGCATGGATTCAAAAGCAGATAGTGACATTTCATGCATTGTTATTATCCAGCTCGCTCAGGCGAACGGACCATTAACAATGGGGATTGTGATAGATGCTGTCTCTGAAGTGCTCTTTATCGAAGCTGATGAAATTCAAGAAACTCCTTCATTTGGAAACGATGTAAAGACCGATTTTATAATGGGAATCGCTAAATGCAAGGAACGAGTCATTATGCTTCTTGATATCAATAAAGTATTATCAGAAAGTGAAGTTTCTTCTCTCTCAGCCATACAATAACTTTGCGTATTTCTTTATATGTAACGAGGGATTTACTGTGATCAGTAAATCCTTTTTCTATTAAAAGTCCAATTAAAATTATTTTCAAATCAATGGTACCTTACCCAAAACATCATTACTACATCCTCAAGAAACCATCCCCACACCGTTCATATACCTGGGTTGAATGATTATATGTATGAGAGCACCGTTCTTTTGAGTTATTTCAAATCTAACCGGTGCATTCGAGAGTTCGGTTGATGCTCTATTTTGACAACGCCCTTGTAATTGAGCAGTATCCACAACCCAAATTTCTGCAACATCAAAATTGTAACGACCACTCTCTATAAAACCAGAAAACCCTGCGCCTGTCGTTGATGCTAGGATGATCGACAGTTTACACGCAGGGTTTTCGTCTGGGGATCATGATAACCATAGAAATCTTAATATACAGTTCCGGCATCCACCTCAATGATATGACAATCCTAAGATACCTTTTTGGCTGAGCACCTAATAGACACTACTATTAAAAACTCTATTAATCGGTCGCTTGTAGAGACCAGCAAATGCTCTATGAAAAGGTATTATAATTGCTACCGATTGGTAACTGAATGAACCGCATTTCCATGAATTAACGAGAGCGGTTAATACAGCAGCGGTTCATTACTGAACTACTGCCGTATGCTAAAAACATGACGAAATAACAGAGTGTTAATTTTAACCTCCTTTATGCCGGAGGCTCTTCGCAAATACTCAATGATTCACACTGGCCAGAATCTCCACAAAATTCACCTTTAGTACAATCAAAATCAACATCACAAGGAGTAATACATTTTTTATCCTCACAAACATCACCTTCTGAGCACCCAAGAATTTCACAAGAAGGCTTACACTCTTTCCAACTCGATTCTATATTACATGATGATTGCGTTTTGCAAGCATACCCATCTTCACAATCGCAATCAGCCTTACAGTTTGAGAGAGGGCCGTATCTATATTCCGGCTGCATGCCACATCTACTATCATTAGGCCCTATGCACTCTACCCACTGTCTGTTCATTTCAATTCTAAAATCGTCACAATCACTATCGTTAAAACAATACCCCCATGGTAGTACTCTTTTTTGAGAGGAACTCGATATCTCTTCTTCCGCTGAAGATTCTATAGTACTCAGCATAGGATTTTTTGCTAGAATTAAAAGATCCCCTAAGGTACTGGTAACACAGGTTGGGTATTGCGCTACCCCTTTATAAGTACGATATAATCGATCATCAGAGTTATCATATCCCTCTTCATCTCCAAGAAGCGATTCATCAAAAACTCTTTCTACTTTTGCAACAGAAGATCCCTCTATCTCTTCTTTCGACGAACTACTCGCATCTTCATCTGTACTACTCGCATCTCCACCTGGATCGGTGTTTCCATACGAACGTCGTGAGCTCGATAGCGCTTCACTCGATTCATCTTTACTAGAGTATTCATCAACTGAAGAAGAAACTTGGCTCATCTCTTCTTGTTTAGAGCTATAAGAAGATTCTCTTGACTCGACGCTCTCTATATATTTTAATGCAGATGAACTTGATTCTGATTCTGAGACAGACTCAGTAGATTGGACCTCTAAACACCCGACTAGGATAAACAGTGATAAAAATACTAATAATAATGATTTCATAAAATCCCCATAATATGAGTAAAGTAACTTTAGAATGTAGAAAAATTAGGATTTTTATCTCATTTACATGGCTTAATCAATTATAAGAACGCTCACATTATGTGAGCATATTCATACAAAAGCAGCGATAGACCCTATTAATTGAATTCTTTTCTCTCAATATTTACAGAAATCCCTGCGCCCATCGTGGATGATAAGAGATTGCGATGGTTGATACGCAGGGTTTCCTTCTGGGGATCGTGAATTATTTAAAGTCTTCGATAGTATTAACAATGGTTCGTAATAGTGAACGAGAATCACTATACTCAATATCCAGTGACATATCCCAGTTCATAATGCCGCCAGCTTCTTGAAGTGCTAAGAGCGTTTTTGCCTCTATAGTAGGCTGCCCATTGTAATAGAGTTGACCAATGGCATCTTTTTCTTCTGCTCCAGGGTACGTGGTAACAATATCTTTATAGGCCATTTCAGGCACCCCTGCCTTATCAAAATTCCAGCCATAAAAGGGTACTCCTAACACAATTTTTGACTGTTCAAGACCACGTCCTTTCCAATATGCTATATCGCTCAAGGCAAATTCATAGGTTGAATGTTGTCCTGGTTCATTGGGTCTCCATGGACCTCTCGCATCATACGTCATAGCATTAATAAAATCAAAGAGTCTCACTGTGGCATCGGTTATTGAATTTGCATTATATGTCCCCACTGCAGCAGTTAATAACTCATCATCTAGTAGTGCTGCAGACAGTGCCGTAACAAAGGGATTATACCATTCGCTGGTTACCAAATCGCCCTCTAGGTCCACATCTACCCCATCTAAATTATGTTCACGAACAAAGGAAACCAGACTTGAAACAGTACTTGCTCTATTTTCATTTGATAGTCTATGTAACCATGTTGATAACTCAACGGCAGCACCTCCTATTGATATCAGAACTTTGCATTGTGCTGCATGAGCTTTTTCTACCATAGTGAGAATAGAATTTTTAGATACATCAGTTGTAAATATTCCATCCATGCTCGGGTTAGCAAAGGCAATATTGACATGAGTGAATAGTGAAAAATCTGTTTGAGCAGACATGCCGTCAAAATCAGCCCATGTTGTTAAGTACCCAATATTTTTAAAACGAGGTTTTGAAACTGAAAATGAGGAGAATACTCCATCATCAGAAGAAGGGGTATTACTCAATGAAGATGAAGATTCCTCCTCAAAAGACGATTGATGTAGATTACTTGAAGAATATGTTTGAGTATCTGATGATTCAGATGAAAGTTCAGAGCTTAAATCTACTTTGGCATCAGATGATTCATATAGTTCTGAAGATTCCACTGACTCCTTGGATACCGATGAGTGAAAAGGCTCGAAAGAGGAGTCAGTGGATTCTACACTAGCTGATGAGGAAATCTCAGAATCAACAAAAGCATCTGAGCTTTCATCAGCACTTGACGACATAAGTTGCCCTTTAATGCCGTCAATACTACAAGAAAAGAGAGTCAGCACCAAAAATACTTCAATGAGTATTGTAAATATGCGCATACCACCCTTCAATTCTATATGTTTGTTTAACAGTAAGATAATTTATATATCCCCATCATTCATCTCGACCCATTAAAAACCGGTTTTATCGATCGCACTGAGCGACCCATGTATTGATATATATAAGCCATACTACTCAGTATTACTTTTTTATTACCGTATATATTTTTCTATCAATTTTAATAAAATAAGTTCCTCTTGCTTTTAATGAGAAGTCAATCGTTGTTTTAAACGCAGTACTAATACCGGTAAAAACTAATTCACCTAAAATGGTATAAACTTGAACACGCTTTCCTTCTTGGCCATAGAGCACTGCTTGATTATTACGTAATGGTAAATACACATATTCTAACGCGCCTCTATCATTAAGGGAAGCAGTGGCACTTTCGTTACCGCTTTCGCTGCTATATTCATCACCAGTACTTATCTTATTATCAAACTGCGAACTCGAAACGATACTCCCTTCGGGCAAAATAGAGAACGATTCTTCCATTACATCAAAAACTTGAAAATCAAAAAGAGAGAGCATTTTAATAGTATACTGATCACCCTCTTCTTGTTCAATGGGTACTGTCCATGTATACGGTTGTGTACCGCTATAATTACTATCTATCACCAAAGAGAGTATTCCGTTCGAATAGAGTTCGATTTTGACTCCCCCAAAAAGGTTTGCATCCCAATCAATAGAAACGGTTTCACCCGGAGAAAATACGCTTCCTCCTGTAGGCGCTGTAATTTCTAATCCTGCCTTAGGTATAACTTCTTTAATTTCAAAATCATCCATACAGATATCAGAGGCCCAACTTAACCCTGTTGCCCCGCGAAACTTAAATTGTACTCGAGAACCTTTATAGGTTGAAAGGTCTATGTGCACACCAAACCAAGTATCGCCATAATCAGTATCAAAATGCGAAACATCGAGATGCCAGGAGCCATCAACTAAGATATCTAAAGATATTTCGCCCATGTGAACCGGTACTGTATCGCTATACATATGCAGAAAATAGGTCAACATTGGATTCGTAAGTTCAGAAAGGTCAAACATCGGTGAAAGTACTTCAGCACTCAGTGCAGGCGTATTTCCCGACGCTTCTATATATAAATAATTACCATCTCCAGATGTGTGATCCCCATCAGGACCTGTCTTACCGCCTGAGGGGTGAACTTTAGAAGGTGTTGGGTCAAAATGTACCATCCAATTGAGGTCTTCGTAGGCAGCCTGTTTCCAATGGTCTGATAATTCTTCCCCAGGAGTAAATAAGTCAAAGGTTTGGTTATAAGGAAACGCATCAATAACAAATGGCATTGTGATAGCAAAGGTTGCATCGCTTTCGTCAAAAACGGTAGGGCTGGTAACTGATGAAATAACCACAGTAAAGTCAGTTCCCACAGTGAGATCATTTGGAATAGTCCATACATACGGAGAATTTCCAGAATATTCTGTTTCAATTTCGACCACGGCTCTACTCTCAGAGTGCAGTTCAATACGTACAGCACTGCCTACATTATCTCCCCATGCAAGAGCAACAGTTTCGCCTTGTTCAAATTCTTCCCCTCCATTTGGATAGGTTATGGCTATTGCGGGAAGATTATTAATATCAAAATCATATATGCCAGAACCCCACGTAGCGAATCGAGCAGTATTCGTAGTCGCAATATATTCTATTTGTATTGCATTAAACCAAGGCATATCAGTTCCCGTTATAAGATCATACCATTGTTCTGTTTCAAAATTAAAAGCATACGCGCCCATCGCAGTTGCTGCAATTGCATTTTTACCATCAGGAGTTACAATAATTCCTGCAACATTCACATTGGGCAACACTCCTGTTACCTCTGAAAATGATGCGCCACCATCTTTAGAATAGACCGATACAACATCGGTACCACTTCTACAATAGATAAGCACATGTTGGTCATTGGTTGCCCTCACTCCTATACCACATCCCCAGCTTGCACTGGTACCCGAAATTCCTGTTGCTACTCCGGCATTCCAAACGCCTCCCTTATCAATAGACCGATAGAGCTTTCCATTTTGATGTACATACACAATATTCGCATCGGTCTGTGATTGACCAAAGCCGGCAGGTGCGCCAGAACCAAAATCTTTTGAGAGTACATCAAAGGATGCACCATTCCATGTTGCACGTGCAAGCTTGCCATCACCACGAACCCATAATATTTCACTCGGCTGAGCAATATCCGCATAAAACCCTTTATACCTTCCACCAGCATCTGGAGTACCGGATGTTGCATTGTTTTTATTTTTCACTCCAATAAAATCATCACCACTGTACATAGATACAGGGCTAAATATTTCGGTGTGCCCCACTCTCCAAAAAGTAAGTCCATCACCCGTTAAGAAATGGGGACCATCCCCATATGGACTTTGAAGAGAATGCCATTGTGAGCCTGTAGAATCAATTGCAAACGTTTGTGTACCTTGATCTTGAGTTCCTATTACAACATGCGAAGGATCTTTTGCACCAGAAGCCATTCCCGGAGTATAGATCTCTGTAGTCTGTGCACTGAGGCTTATGATATTTCGATATATATCATGTGGGTAGCGACCATCATCGGTATCGGTCCAATACTCTGGCGTTGTTGCCCAATCTTTATACGAGATGTATATTCCCCCATCAGTACTATGCATTGTGAAGAGTTTACCATCCTTATCATAAAAGAATTGTACCTCTTGATTATCAGCGTGAATACGGATTACATGCCTTCTATAAGGGTCATTACTCGGGCTCCACACTTGATGCCCACTCCAACTATATTCCGTATAGAAACTAGTATTCATGCCATCTTGAGAAAACACTGGGTCCATATATCCTAAGACAACAGTATCAGGCCCATTGGGACTTGTAGCAACTTTATTTCCTGAAGTAGAGCTTTTCCAGCTGTCAGTTGGTTTATGTATCCAGGTCTCTCCCCCATCTATTGATGAGTACCATTGTGCATGGTTAGTCACATACAGTTTTCTATCATCACCACCAATAGCATAATACCAATAGTCTTTCTTCACATCAAGCGGCCACGCACCGGTACCCTTCATGGTAAAATCGGTCTGAGCATCATTGAGTAAATAAAAATCATTTCCATGGGCTAAATAGACTCGCTCTGCTCCCGGCATTATGGTATGTCTTGGGGTATAGAGTTTTGATAATTTATTTGATCCAAAATCTTTTAACACAGTGTAATGAGCGCCATCATCCGACTCGTATACCCGTTGGCCATCGGTAGCATATACTCTTTGATTATCTTGATGATTCACTATAATTGATTGTACATTATCCAATAATCCTGTTGCACTTTTCCATTCGCCGCCATCATTATCTGAATAGCTAATACCACCATTGAGAATAGCTACAATAAGACGTTTCGAACCGCCTTGATCTTTGAAAAACATATCAGTATAGACATTAGGAAACTTTGCAGAGATCAATTCAAAGTCATCTCCTTCAAGAGTGCCTTTCCAAATCCATTGAGGTCCTGAATAATGAGCACAGGTCATTGCCCAGACGGTATTATCTCTTGAATCAAACTCGGTCATCTCCCAACATCCAGGCATATTATATGGCCCACGTTCAACCCATAAACCACTGATTCCACCTGATGTAACTCTCTTGGTATCTGCTGGTGGTGGTGAAGGCGCTGGTATACCCATTAAGGTCGAACCATGTTGAGAGGCTCTAGAAGATGATTGCAATTTTTTCAGAGCGTTATGCATAACCTGAGATTCTTCTACACTTTCTCGTGCAAATTTATTTCCTCCTTCATACTCATCTCGAACAATAGGTGGTTCTATAACTGCACTATGACTCGTATCCTTACGGAAATGCAGATTAACCATCACCAGGAGAAGAATGCACATTAAAATAGTAAGTCCAATAGTTTTCGATCTATTCTCTTCAGGAATTCCTACTTCTTCTTTCATCTTACTATCCCTTTTTATTGTACTGTAAAAATGCGGGTTGATTTTTTTGACCGTGAATTAAGATGGACCACATATACCCCGGGTATTTGTGGTGCCTGTATTGAAAAATTACTTTGAGATTCATGTATCCGATGAGAAGCAATTACTTTCCCGTGAATGGTAATGACGTCTATTGTAAAAAGTTGGCCAATGGGGGGGCTATTATTTGTTTCAATATGCACATAATCTCCAATCACTCGGTAGTCCACCCTATCAAGGAGAGTCGCTGTCTCTTCATTTTTTGATGAGTACTCTTCCGATGATTGTTCAGACTCTTTACTCGAAAATTCGATACTCGCATTGGATGATTGTTCCTCTGATGATGACTCTGTAGAGCTCGAATTTTCAGTGGACGCACTAGAAGAAGACTGATCACTACTCATTTCAGAACTTTCAACTTCAGTCATGATATGTTCTTCCCATTCATTCATACTTGGGGTATACTCGGTAAACAACCCATCTAATCCGACAATAGGTGTATTATTTCCATTCCATGCAATTGAAGGTTCTCTATAAAAGTGAATCCCTAAATTATCTAATCGCTCACCCAAAGTAGCAAGACGGGAACTAAAGGAATCCCAATTACGAAGCTCTTGAGGTGACCACGCCACTTCTGATGTAGCGATAATTCTGGGCCAAAAACGATTCTCTAGTGAAGGTCCATCCACAACATACTCACTCCACACTGGGGCTTCTATGCCCAACGCTTTTGAGAAGTCGTCGGTGGGAAAACTATATACTTGGCTCAGAGGGATAAAATCCGTACACCAATTAAGAGTATTTTCTTGGCCCAAAAAATTTGCATGATCAAGATAAAACCATCCACAGGGTGAGAGTATAATAGCGTGGTTCTTTGATAACGCATTACTATATACTTCGGAAGAGTTTTTTCGCCATGATTGCACTATAGTAGTCGGCTCTAATTCAGCTTTCAGTATCTCTTGCCATCCTATAGTCGTTTTTCCTTTATCGGTTATAATCTTATCGGCTTTGGTAACAAACGCTTCGAAATGTTCTGACTCTATTTCATCACCCCCTAAATGGATGTACGGCCCTGGAAACAAATCCACCACCTCAGTAAAGACATCTTCTACAAAATCATAGACAGCATCATCAGTAAGACAAAGAGAACTAAACCCAACTTCTGTGCCATAATAGAGATCGGTATTTTTTCCTGCACATGCCAACTCTGGGTACGATGCAAGAGCGGCCTGTATATGACCCGGCATATCAAACTCGGGAACAATAGTTATGTGTCGTGCCTCGGCATATTCGATGATTTCACGCATCTCATCTTGTGAATAAAAGCCACCACCATCATCATTTACTGCAGACGTCCCCCCTATTTCCGTGAGCTTCGGTCGTGATTTAATTTCTAACCGCCACCCTTGATCATCACTTAAATGAAGATGTAACCGATTTATTTTAAAGAGCGCGATTCTTTCGATATGACGTTTCAGAATATCTACAGAAAAAAAGTGTCGTGCCACATCAATCATTGAGCCCCTCCATTCATATGCCGGCCAGTCATGTATGGTTAGGCTTGGAACCTCCACTGTTTTTTCGAGTGTTTTCACTTCTACTGAATGAGGAAGCAATTGTCGTATTGTTTGAAATGCATTGAAGAGCCCATGAGAATGCTCTGCTGCGATTACTATTCCTTGCGACGAGACATCAATACTGTAGGCTTCATTACGTAACTCATGTTTTGCTGGATAGTCATTATGAAGTGAGGCATCGGCAAAAAGAGCATCATCGCTTTGAACGGTAATGGTTGCACTCACCGTATCACTTTGAGAACCCAAATAAATAATTGGTTCTGCGTCAATCGGTTTGAGCATTTCTAACAGCCACGGCAATGCAGAGGCAAAATTAGAGTCACACACAATGGTAATAGGTGACGTTAAAGAAAATGCTGTTTTGTCATTCTCTTGCACCACTTGCGGTTGAGGAATAACCGATATGGTTCCACCTAAAACGTAAGTAACCTGTACAAGCACAATGATAAAAATGAAGGTCGTACGTTCAAACACTTTTAGCCCCCTAAAGTATATTCTTTACTTAAAGTAATTTTCACATTATGAAAGAAACAAACTGCATATCTAATAGACTAAATAACGATCGCAGCCAGCGACCTACACTATTGGCTAAAATGAATATATTCCTTAATCTGTACGCCTCATTACTCAAAATCGCTCAATGCACCTATAAAAGGCGGGTTAAACAGTATTATTGAGGAATAAGCTCAACCCAGTCAACATTAAAGTCATATTTGTAAAATTGAATCAAGACTATTCCGGTCCCAGATGGAATAGTAAAACTACCACTATCATGTGTTTCCCAAGACTCCCAACCGCCAGTGTTACTTTGATGCGTTAGTGTTTTGTAATACACCCCCAACCATAAAAATTGCGTTTCAGTAACCTGGCTTCCATCTCCATTATCTGCTAATCGAACTTTCATTATGTAATTTCCAGCATCAAGTGTAACCGAATAAAAATTTGCATAATCTCCATCCGTAATATTGCCTGCATAAGTATACCCTGTTCCATACCAAACAAGTCCAGATGAGAAGCCATTACTTTCCATCTCAAAATGATACAACGGTTTACTCTGAGCCGATTCATTTCCTGCTGCATCAAATGCAGATACCGTAAATTTAGTCACACCCAGTCCCAAGGCAGTATAATTACCAGTATAGACCGTATCAGCCACAGAGCCATTCAGATACACTTTATACCCTGCAATGCCTACATTATCCGTCGAGGTGTTGAAAACATACTCTAAATTTGTATTGGTGTGAGTTATTGTCCACATGCCTGTTGGCACTGTTGGTGCTTCTGCATCTACAAAACTCCCCTGGATTTCCGCATCACCACCTGTTACAGTAACCCATGTAGTGTCATTGGTAGCCTCACTAAAACTAACTCCCCCACTACCTGCTGTTTTTACCCAGCTATCAAAAGCAAAGCCTGAAGCTGGAGTAGCAATTACAGGAAAACTCTGACCGTCGGCAATAGTTTGGCTACCATTGGGCGAAGGCGTTCCATTCCCTCCTGAAGTAATCGTCAAAGTTCTTTCTGTATAGCTACTAACCCAATCGTCTGAGTTCATCTCTCCTTGCAGAGTGGCGTGATAGTTGCCTGAATGTTGGTCAATAAGTTGAGAACCGAGTATCTCATTAAAATCCCAATAGGCTACTAAATTAGCATTATCAAGCATTGTACCATAAGTAGAAAACATATCTGCTTTAATTTCTGACTCTGTACGCACATCGTTCCAAATTCTCACATTATCTAATTTACCCATAAATTTTGCATCTGTTGCCCAATTCCCAAAACCAATTCTACTGGATGTTCTATTTGTCGTCGTGGGGAGAATAACCGTTCCAGTAGCAACAGCGATACCATTCTTATATAATACAGCTGAATTATTTGCGGCAATAGAAGCAGCTACATGAATCCATTTTCCTATTTCGATATAATTATATGCATAAACATTTGTCCAACTACCATCATAAGTAGCCAACCGTAGGTTATCATCAGTGTTCGCATTTCCCAGCATAATAGTATTGGCAAACATACCATTACCTAATTCTATTATACGATCATACGCTCCTGTATCACTCCAATTTACCCATGCTTCAAGAGTAATGCCTGCGGAATAGTCTGGGTTCATAGCGGGTAGCTGTATATAATCATCGGTGCCATCAAAGGCAAGGGCATTATTACTTTCGAGATCAACTGCATCATACGTTGCATCACCTGCAAGATAGAGAGAATTATCATCACCATCAAATATTGCGACTGGAGTGCCCGCTCCATTTTGTATAACCATGTCATTGCCATTCATTGCTGGAAGAGATGCGTAATTGGGATAGATTTTACCGCTAAAATATGCATGAGCGGCATTGATTACGAAAATCTCATCAGTTACATCTTGAATAATTAAACTATTTACAAAGGGCCCTGTTATCGTTGAAGAAACATTAATTGAGTCTGCATCGACATACATATCGCCATTGGTATCGATTAAGAAAATGGTTGCATCACCCACTTCATTTTTCACTTCATACCATGGTTGATTAAAAGTAACCCCATTTATAGTTTGCCCATCAGACATAAGTGCACTGACACATACTACCGGACAAATAGAAGCAATTAAAATAAGAACTTTAGCTAAGTCAAATTGTACCATTATCCCCACTCTCACTCTAAAAAAGCATTAGCACATTCTGCAGTGCTGCATAAGCATTACACTTAATACATTATTTTTTTCCTAATACATTGTTAGATTATGTTATTAAAAATGTTACGAAATGCATTTAACCACGATGCTGTAACACTGTTACTTACTCTTAAGGTAAATATCAGCTAATGAAACTTATTCAAAATCTTTTTGATCATTAAAATACCGGTCGCATGGTGCGACCTGCAAAACAGACTAAAACAAAGACTTTACTTCCCCTTCTTTACAGTTTTCATTTAAATAAGAGTTCATTTACTTTAGGTAACATTTGCCTCGTTTGACAATTAACTTTTATGCGGTATATTACACATAACATTTATGTCAACAATACATATACTCACACAACAGTGTATGCTACAAACATCATTTAGGGGCTCTCAATGATTTATCAACTCAAACAACCACTCACACTCCTGTTATTCTGTCTCCATTTTGTGCACACCGTATCAGCCAACACTATACACATAAACCACATTGGCTATCAAAGTGCAGGGCCCAAAATAGCGGTACTTGAAACCAGTGACGACGTTACCACGTTTGATCTTCTCGATGCGCAATCACATGCAAAAGTGTTTAGTGGAGACGTACAACAAGCAGAAAAAATTAATCATTGGTATGCAGACAAAACGTTTTATCAATTGTCTTTTGAATCGTTCACAACCCCTGGTGAATATTATATCAAGGTGAACACTCCAGATGTATCATCGCTTTCATTTGCGATTACTGCCACTCCTCTCTTCACAGAAACCCTGCCCCTTGTGTTAGATTTCTTTACCAAAAGTCGTGCAGATACTTTTGATATTGATGGCGGGGTCAATCCTGAAGTGTGGAATTATGAAAAGAACCTGGAATTTTTTGATTCCGATGGAAAAAGAACAGCAGATGTGCGCGGCGGTTGGTACGATGCATCGGCCGACCTTTCTAAAAACATATCGCACCTTAACTATGGCAACTATACCATGCCCCAACACATCCCTTTGAGTGCCTACATCATGGCGGACATATACGACAACATACCCGACAAACTAGCCACTCTCAATAGTAAAGAAGGCATGCAACAAGAAGCAATTTGGGGAGCAGACTACCTCGTTCGTATTCTCGACCCAGAAGGTTATTTTTATATCAATATTTTTGACAACTGGACCGGTGATCTTGAACAGAGAAATATCTGTGCATATAAAAGGGCTGAAGATACAGAAGGATTCCGAACCACTGCCTGGCAAGCAGGATTTAGAGAAGGTGGCGGTCTAGCCATCGCAGCTCTCGCACGAATCAGCTCTTGGGGAGTGGCTGGTGACTTCTCGTCTGATGATTATTTGAAAGCTGCAGAACGCGCATGGGATCATCTTGCCGACAATAATTTTCAAAAGGCAAAAGAATATGCTGATGATGGTGTCCTCAATTTTATCGATGACTACTCAATACTCTTTGCCGCTATTGAACTTTATGCTGTAACTCAGAATAATACCTATAAAGAAATTGCATCAGAAAAAGTAACCGCAATTAAAAGCAGTCTTCATAGTGACGGGTATTTTATTGCAGATGGTAACACACGTCCCTTTTACCATGCAGCCGATGCTGGCATTCCCGTTATCGCTCTTTCTCGATATATTGATCAATTCCCACAAAGCCCTGAAAGCAGCACTGCGCGAGATGCAATTAAAACGCATCTAGACTATCTCCTTGCCGTAACAAACGAAGTCGATAATCCTTTTGGCTATGCACGACAACATGTTTGGGTTGGTGGCTCCGTTTCAGATGGCCATAGAACTGGGGCAACCGTTCAATCGAGTTTCTTTATCGATCACACAAATGAGACAGAGTATTGGTGGCAGGGAGAGAATGCGCGTCTCAGTTCTTTAGCCGCAGCAGCCCTTATCGGAGGAAGACACATTTCTCACTCAGAAACAACTTCTCAAGGAGTGAGTCCTGAACTGCATCAATTTGCTATGAATCAATTATCGTGGGTCATGGGCAAGAACCCTTTTGACATTTGTTTCATGAATGGCAAAGGCAGAAACAATCCTCCTCCTTACTTTTTTGAGAAAGAACCGTTTCATACCGCTCTTGATGGTGGAATAGCAAATGGTATAACAGGAGCCAATGATGATGGTACTGGAATTACATGGGACTCTGCAGAGACAGAATGGGGAAACTGGCGCTGGGTCGAACAGTGGATTCCCCATGCGCATTGGTACATGATGGCCGTAGCTGCTACGGTAACAGAGTTTGATCCCATCTCACAATCATCCAACGGTGAGTCATCGAATTCCGAAACAGAAAGTTCAAGTCATGCTTCAAACGAAGATCCAAGCTCAAGTTCTGATGAGCCGAATTCAAATAATTCAAGTGATGAACCCAATAACGATTCAAACAATGATAGTAGTGATGCTACTCAGGATAGTGCTCCAGAAGATAACAGTTCTAATTCTAAAAGTACCAGTTCTGGTGACGTGGCTCCACTCTATGGCTCTCAAGGAATAAGTACTCACTATACTTTAACGCAATTGCAATCAGAAGTGACTCTTAACTTTTCGTCAGAGCAAGCCACCAACCTTCAGTATTCCCTGTATGATCTTTTTGGTAAAGAGATACAATCAGGTATTTTAGGTACTGCAGGTACTACTTCAGCGAAAATACAGATCGCCTACCCAGGAGTTCTATTATTTAGCATAAAACACTATGATTCTAAAATGATCTGGATGGCACAAGACTAACCATTACACCCACTTGGGTAAATCCCAAGAGCACACAACCGAAAGGGACACAATACTTTGTGTCCCTTTTTAAATGTTTCAATGTATAATGAGCCGTAATATACATGCCTGTAATTTTATTTTTTATACATTATATCCCAATCGCACGATTGCGTAGCACAACCAAACTAATACTATCTATTGGAGAACTATTATGCCTGTAATTTCATACGAAGCCGGCCCATTATCACCTGAACAAAAGAAAGAACTGATCACGCAACTTACCGATGTTGCAGCAGATATCACAAAGATTCCCAAGCACTCCTTCACCATACTGATCAAAGAGTTACCTCTTGAGAATATTGGTGTTGGTGGCCAAGACCTTGTTACGCTCTTTAAAGAGCGTGATGCACAATCTTAAATTATTCTATACTGGGTATGTTTATGCAGTGACAGACACACACCCAGCTCCTTCGATACTACTCTTCCCCCCAGAACGGGTATGAATCACAATCTGAGTTCCAATCCTCGCCTTAAGTGCGGGAACGTGTGAGATAACTCCAATAAGTTTCCCCTCTTGCTGCAGACCGGATAGCGTTTCAAGGGCAGTTTCAAGGGCCTCTTCATCCAGAGTACCAAATCCCTCATCTAAAAAGAGTGAATCGACACGCACCTTCTTACTCGCCATTTTAGAAAGCCCCAATGCAAGTGCCAAACTAACAATAAAACTTTCGCCCCCTGAAAGGTTCTTTGTAGAGCGTTCTTCACCAGCCTGGTAGTTATCAATGATATTTAACTCCAGCGGGCTTGATTCGTCACGAACCAACAGATAGCGGTCACTCATTTTTTGGAGCTGTTTATTGGCATGACTCACCATCATTTCAAAGGTAAGCCCCTGAGCAAAGTTTCTAAACTTCTTACCATCAGCAGAGCCAATCAATGAATGCAAGACATCCCAGCGAGAACACTCACGTTTTTGCGCATCAATTTCACCACGCTTCTCTGCAATCTGCTTCTGGGCTTGTTCATTAGCCGAGAGCTGTACTTTAATGGTGGTAGCCTCTTCTGTAACCGCATTTAATTCATGATTCAACTCCCCCAGTTCTGCAGTAATATCTTCTGCACTCTGTAGGGTAACCACTTTACTCTTCTCTTTAGTGAGTCTATTCTCACACTCGTTTTTACGAGTTACAACGGCAACTTCTGCATCTTTCAAAGACCGAGCCTTTGCCTCAAGAGCCGCACGCTCTTTACTTTCCATTCGGCTGGTTATAAACGAATCTTCATCATCAAAGCCAAGAGTACTATATTGATTCGAAAATGCTGCTTCTTGCACTTCAAGTAATGGCTTCTGAGTTGCGATACTCTCTGTAAGGGTATTAACGCGTTCCTGATATTGATACAACTTCTTCTTTTCTACTGCAACACTCTCTTGAACCAACAAAACCTTCTGTTCACTTTTAGTAACAGACTCTTCAAAGCGTTTCTCTTCGGCATCGGGATTTTTATCGCCATACATTTCAGTACGCTGGGCTATTATGGAATCCAATTCAGCTTGAGATCCTTTACGTTTTGCTTCTCTTTCGGTAATAGAACTGGTTAGAGTCTCCATAACTCCTTCTACCTGTTTTAACTCTTGTAACAGAAGGTTTTGCTCTTTCTCTATGGCTTCATTTTGTGTAGTATTTTTATTCCACTGAGCGAGTCGACTCTCTACCTCTGTAAGAACTTTCAATAGGTCAGTCTCTTCAGTTATCGTAATCCCAAAAGGTTCTACTTTTTGAATAACCTGCTGTCTTATGGTACTGCGTTTGAGCTCTAACTCTTGTTGATGCGTAATCATTTTACTGAGTGCATCATTCGACTCACGAATAGTAACCTCAAGGATGCCTACTTTTTTATCCTGTTCTACTAAAGCCAGTACGCTCTTCTGTTCATCATTTTCAAGGCCGGCTACTTTGAGCAAAAGGTTTTCAATCTTGCCAATAAATAATGTTATCTCTGTTATTGAATCTCCAAGAGTATCACTCGATGGAACATTCCATTCAGCATAAGGGTGCTCAGTTGAACCACACAGTGGGCAATCTTCACCATCAACCAAAGCATCTCGGTGCTCTTCAAGGCTCGCAATAACTTTTTGGTGCCCCTGTTGTTTAATCATCATTTCACGATCATACTGATAGTCTTTTAGATCTTTTCCCGCCAACGCATCAGCAAGTGCCTTCTTAACTTCTGCAACACTTTTTAGCAGATCACTATGCGCCTTCTTTTGAGCCTTTCCCTCTTGCGTTAATTCTGCCATTTTACGGGTATCTGTATCACACTGTTGCTGTTGTTCAGCCACCTCGTTCTTCTCATCCTGAAGCAGCTTCCTACTATCCACTAGTGCAGTAACCTGGTCAGTAATAGTACCACTTTGAGAAATAAGAAGCGCATCACCCGCATGTGTTTCACAATAGGTTGCAATACTTTCACTCTCCTCCGTAAGTGCGGTACTTTTTTTATCGAGTTCTCTTTTATTCGCTTCGGCATCAGAAAGCTGTATCGCTATTTTCTGTAGCTCACTCGCTTCTACTGCTAAGGCTATTTTCTTTTCACCCATAATAAGGTCATGCTCCCGCACTCCTTTTATAACGTCAAGTTCTTTTTTAAGTGCCTCTTTAGCTTCTGTACCTTTTAGTTCACTCTCTGTAAGTTCTTTTTCATTGCGTGAAAGCGTTTCTATAACCGTTGGTAACAGTGCTTCACCTTTCTTTAAGCTCTCAACATCAGCAATACGTTCATTTCTCTTACTGACTAATCCCGCAAATTCACCATCCAACGTCGCTGCTTGCTGTGCTCTGTGCAACCTATGTGTGTCACTTTTAAAAGACTCTACCTGTTCTAACAGTTGTTTCTCTTCTGATTTGATAGCAGTAACATCTTTCTCTAATTGCGCTACCACCTCCAACCATGTCAATCCCTGTTGTAATTTCTCTTTCTGTACCGTGAGTGTATCGAGAGTGCTCTTGTTCTCTGTTCCTTTTGTAGTAAGAGCCGCTTCTTCTTCAGCAGTCAGAACTTTTACCCCAGATACTTCAGTCTGTAACAGCTCGAGGGTTTTACTCTCAGCCCGTTGACGATTGTGTACCCGCATAGATATCTCACTATACACCTCGGTACCGGTAATTTGTTCAAGGATAGATGAGCGGTCATTTGAGTCTGACTTTAAAAATGCTGCAAAATTCCCTTGTGCTAATAGTATAGATCGAGTAAAACGATCAAAGTTAAGCCCAGTCTTCTCCTCGACCACACCAGAAACTCTACTCTTTTTCTCTTCAAGAATATCACCGGTTATCGCATTCGAAATTTCATGCTTAGGCTCTGTCAAATTACCATTAGCTTTTTTACGAGCCCTATGCTGACTCCACGATGTTCTAAAGGTTCCATGTTGTGTTTCAAACACAACCTCCGCCCTACATTCACCTGTTTGACGCGACATCAATTCATTATCACTTTTTGTAATAAGCCCCAGTCGTGGTGTTCTTCCGTAAAGCGCTAAGCAAATAGCATCGAGTATTGTTGACTTTCCCGCCCCTGTTGGACCGGTAATTGCAAAAATACCATTGGTTGCATATTCGGGGTTAGTGAAGTCGATACTCCACTCGCCATAGAGAGAGTTGAGATTTTTAAAACGGAGTTCAAGAATTTTCATAGTGTACTTCCCTTACTCTGCAAAGCTATCGTCTTCATTCAGACTGGTTATAATTTCATTATACGAACCCATAAGTTCGGTCCGTTCTGCCTCTGGTACTGTATGCTCATCCAAACACCGCGTAAACACATCGGTAACGTTCAGATCATCCAGAGATTCCTCTTCGGACTGGCTCCTCAAAACCCTATCAACAATCCGTCTATTACGAGTGATCAACACTTCTATGGAACTTCCCACTATAAGCTCTTCTATCACTTCACTCAGAGAACCAACAACTTCTGCTCCGGTATACTCAACCTCAAGCCAAATATTCATCTCTTGCTTCTTAAGATCTATGATTCGAGATTTAATCTCTTTGAGATCACCCGCCACTTTTTCGAGCTGTTGAAAGCTTGGAACAGAACAAAGCTCGATATCGGCAGATTCATTTTCAAAAGAAACCACAACCACTTGTTTTCGTTGCTTTGCCTCACCAAACCCCATAGGAATTGGCGAACCAGAATACCGGATTATTTCCGAACCTCCCACAATTTGTGGTACGTGTAAATGCCCTAATGCCGTATAGTCAACAAACCCTGGAAATATGTCACTCCCTACATGAGCGAGTGTGCCCACATACAGCTCTCGAACACCATCATCATCCTGAGTTTTGCCACCAGCGGTAAAAAGGTGTCCCATGGCTATAATAGGTACGTACCCAAACTCAGCTTGATAATCAGCTCTTTGAGTCTCCGCTATTGCGCACACTTCAGCGTAATGATTTTTCACACCTGCAATTAACTTTTCGCCCTTCTCTTCAATTGTTTCACCCGCAGAGACTGTTCGAATATCTCTATCTCTCAAATAAGGGACCGCACAAATTATTGCTTCAGGTGCGTTCTTATTATCACGCAGCACCAGTACTTCATCAGCAGGATTACCGGTCAATGAACCAACAACATATACGTTTAGTGCCTTGAGGAGCCCTTTTGGAGCATTCAAAAAAGATGGGGAATCATGGTTCCCCGCGGTAATCACAATGTGCCGACAGGTAGAATTCGCAACGGTTACCAAAAAGGAGTAATAGAGCTCTTGGGCTCGATTGCTCGGGGCAATGGTATCAAAAATATCACCCGCTACGAGGAGCGCATCAATAGAGTGCTCACGTATTTGCTCAGTAAGCCAGTTGAGAAATTCAGTAAATTCAGAATAACGCTTTCTATTATAAAGAGTGCGTCCAAGGTGCCAATCGGAGGTGTGAAGAATTTTCATGGTGTTTTAATGCCCATCAATTAAGTAGTTAAAATATAACAATTAACAGTGTCAGCTTTCGACATACCTCCTTAAAAAATCAGCATCTCCATAATTGTGCATTATTGCACACATAAGACTAGGTCCAGCATATATCTAAAGAAGGCAGAGGCAAAGTCCTTCACTTACTTGACCTCCATGTGAACATTCCACTATCCAATAATTGCGAGACGATTAACTCAATACTTCTGTAATTTTCTTAAATAAATCTTTTGACAATACGGGCTTTTGTAAAAACCCTAATGCACCTTCATCGATTATTTCTTTAGCGCCTTCTGTTATGCTATATCCGGATAATACTATCACATTAACATCAGGATTAATTTCTTTAAGAGCCCGATAGGTTTCTAACCCATTCAAATCAGGCATAATCACATCTAATAGAACAAGGTCTATATCCTTCCAGGATTCCGCAAATATCTGTATTGCCTCTTTGCCACTTCCACATCCAATGGCCTCATACCCTTCATCAGCAAGTAACATTTTCATTGACATGGCTAGCATTTCTTCGTCGTCAACTACTAATATCTGACTATCACTCTTGCTTGATTGCTCTATAACACTGTCCTGTTCCTCTTTTGTACCTGCTATGAATGGTAACAATATGGTTACCGTTGTACCCTCACCTACTGTGCTATCAACTTCAATTGCTCCACTGTGATTCAGAATTGTTCCATACACAGAAGCCATCCCCATCCCTGTTCCTTTCCCGATTTCTTTGGTGGTAAAGAAGGGTTCAAACATACGTTTTTGTATTTCATCTTTCATTCCCTCACCAGTATCTTTTATAGTGATTTGTAGATACTCATCGGGTTTGATAGTATGATTATTCTCCTGTATATACTCTTCATCAACTGAAACAACCTTCGTAGAAAAACTGAGTAGTCCGCCATCGGACATGGCGTCACGAGCATTTAGGGCTATGTTGAGTATAGCATTTTGAAGCTGGGATGCATCTCCTGAAACAGTCATTGGATTGGAGTTTAAATCGGCTAGGAGTTTAATTTTTTTATCAATACTATGGGTTAAAATAGAGGTCACTTCATTTATGATAGCATTCACATCAACAATTCTTACGACATATTTACCTTTACGAGCAAATGCCAATAATTGATTAGTAAGTTCTGCAGAATGCAATACTCCCGAAATTATTTTTTTCATGTAGGTATATGTTTTTGAGTCTTTGTCCATATGATTTTTAGCGAGCTCAGCAAAATTTAAAATTCCCCCGAGTTGATTATTAAAATCATGAGCTACTCCACCAGCGAGTTGACCAATTGCCTGCATTTTTTCATTATGTCGTAGTTGATCTGCCATAGCATTATACTCAGTAATATCCCTACCGGTACTCACAAAACCAGTTACCGAGTTAGTATCGTCTCTTTCCGCAATAATAACCCATGTCAGTAGATGTTCTTGGTTATTCACTCCAATTTGACGGTTTTCAAATCTGAACTTTTCCTCTCCACTTTTTAGCCAGGTATCAAAAGCATTCATGGTGCCTTGACGGTCTTCTGGATGAATAAAGTCAAATGCCATTTTACCAATACACTCTTCTGGAGGAAGCCCGAAAATAGTTACGGCTGAATGGTTAACAAAAACAATTCTGCCTTCGGCATCAACGATGGTTATTAAATCTGGAGTACTTTCAACGAGATCGTAATATTTCTTTTGGCTTGTCAAAATAATTCTATCAGTTTCTGCTTTTGAAAGAGCCGACTTCCTGATAAAAACAAAACTCACAATTAGGAAAATCATACCAAGAAACCACAACCCACCAAACTCATAGGCATGTGCTTTTGCTTGTTCATCCAAGGATTCGGCATGAGGTTTCCAGGGTACTGACACACTCAATCCTCCACGAATATCCCCAATTTCATACCCCTGACTGGCATGACATTTAATACATGATTTTTCTGTTATTAAGGGCTCCATGACACGTAAATATTGTTCTCCCTCTATGGAATCAAGAGCAACAACCCTTTTCGGGTAAATTTCAAATGATTTTAATACAGCTGCCTCCCACTTATCAGGGATATTTAACGGTCTTAGTGGCTTAAGGCTTGTAATATGAGCTTTTAATCCGTACTGGGTTGAACCAATTTCGTGCACTTGGCGAACCATATAGGCAGGATTTACCAGGGTTAATTTTCTACCCGAAGGTGTTTGTATATCACGTTCGAAAACGAGATCCTTTAAATAAGGGTTTGGTGGGTTATCTTTCGTTATAGGTACATACACCCCACCATGGGAAGCCCCCCAACGCCGGTACAGAAAATCTTTATTGATATTATCTTCGGCAACCTTTGTTGCCGTATTTATTTCTGCCTTATATGCTATACTATTGGTTTGTAAATATAAATACCCGCATAAGATGGTCCAGCCCACTATCAATATACATATGGTAATTAAAACGGTTTTAATAATTGCCGGTTGTTTAAGGTGCGGGGAATTTCCCATGCTAGGCATGGAGGTATTTTCAATTGGCAAATCTCTACCTCTAAAAATGTGCAGTACAAGTATGAACAATAGCTTAAATTGTTTTAGACTCTTTTATTCATCGTAAATATCTTTGTACTCTAATTATCAGACTATTACGCAATAATTACCAAGATTTTGAAGTATTTAAGGGGTATTTATAATATTAATTTGTTTATGACAACTGAACGAACGCAGTTATCGGTTCTTATCAAAAGGGCTATTCAGTGCTATTATTGTCATACAATTTCACTTGAACTCGGGCACACCAATAAAAAAAGACAAGGGCTTTCGCCACTTGTCTTTAAAAATCTTTTGCTATAAGATCTGAATAAATAAATCTATTTAGGTAAACGCGCTAACACACTTTCCATAGTAAGTTTTAATAATTCAATTTCAGCCTGCTGTGCTGCAACCTGAGTCTTAAGAGTTAGAATCTCTGCATCTTGAGCTGCTGTCAAAGCACTCAAATCAACACTATTACCATTAGAAATAGTTAAGCTACTTCCAGAAAGGGTTAATGTCTGTTCATCATTATCAACGGCATTCTTCAAAGCAGCTAAGCTTACAGTATTACCACCAGTGATTGAAAGATCGGTGTCGGTTAATACCAAAGTCTGCTCATCAGTATCGGTATCTGTTTGTGAAACCCATGTAGTACCATTCCAAATAAGAAGCGCATCAAGGTCAGTATCAAACACCATCATACCTTCGTAAGTTGGATCAACATTTGCTGTTAACGCTGTTACCTGAGCTGATGTCAAACGATTAATAAGAAATCCACGGTCAGTTTCAGCAAGATCGATTGTTGAAAATGCTAATGGTGCTGTAGTTCCAATACCCATGTTTAAACGGTACAGAGGATCAGTACTTCCAAGAACAAATGAGTTTGCCTGTGTTGCCTGTGCTTGAAACCCGAGTGATACCGCATAACTAGCAGTGCTCTGAGCCTCAGTACCAATAGAAATCGCTCCAACTCCTAGCGAGCGAGTCAAATATCCTACAGCAACACCATCATTTTGATTCACTCGTGCATGTGAGCCAAGTATTGTTGTTCTATACAAATTTTGGTTACCGCTACTCCCAACATTACTCAACGTCGGGTGATAAGAAGATGCTGTTCCCATTTCAGATTTCAGTGCTGCGAAATCAACAGAGCTCCAATCGGCAGAACCTGCAAAAGCCCCCATTACCAGGTTATTTGTTCCCTTTCTATTATCATATAATGAAAATGCGCCAGTGCTTGTGTTCCCAAATGACTTGTTTGTGGTACTTCCTCTATTGTTACTAAAGCCAGAAAATGTACCTAGAAAAGTACCGTAATCAGCTAATTCATTGTGGTCAGCGGAGTTTGCGCCCAACGCTGTATTTGCTGACCCGGGTCCATTGTCAGTTCCAGCGCTATTACCAACAAAAGTATTTCTCATACCAGTTTCATTATCCCATCCAGCTTCTTGACCAACAAATACATTGTATTCACCTTCTGTATTACTAAATCCTGCTTCATCTCCAATGAATACATTATCTTCACCTGTTGTATTTCTATACCCTGCCTTAGAACCAATAAATACATTGTCATCAGCTTCAGTATTAGCTTTACCGGCGTCATCTCCAATAAATATATTATCATCACCTTTTGTATTCATCTTTCCTGCGTCCTGGCCGATAAAAATATTATCACCACTCGATACTGTATTTGACCCAGCTCTTGCACCAATAAAGATGTTATCAACCCCAGTTGTTAACGCTCTACCTGCATCAGCACCAACAAATACATTTTCTGATGCAGTGGTAACATTATACCCTGCATCTTCACCGATAAATACATTTCTAGTTGCTGAAGTAGCAGAATAGCCTGCGGAGTCTCCAACAAATACGTTTGAATCACCTGTGGAAAGTGATGCACCTGCTGCAACCCCGTAAACCGTGTTATCTGTCTGAGCATAACCCATACTTGCGAGAGCTAATACTATAATTAATTTTTTCATATTTTTCCTTTTTTTGGGCTCCGGAGAGTATTCTCGATCACGGAGCCAATACATTGTTTCAATGTTAAATGGTTTAAATTAGAATCCGCAAACAGCCATACGATTTGCACCAACTTTAATAGTAAGAGTATAATCTGTACCGGTAGCACCATTTACAAATAGCTCGCTATCGTCAGCATCACCCGGTGCAGTACAAAGGTTTTTTCCACCAATTGCTTTATCTATACACCATGAGTAATCTGCAGTACTCGTACCAACACCATAATCATTATCACTTGCAGTTGTTACTGCTCCACTCCACGCTCCACCTTCAGCTTGTGTCCAACGACTCCAAGTACCAGAAGTCACTGTTGTATGTGCTGTTGCATTTGCGAGATACGAAGAAACATACCAATCAGCACGCTCTGAACAAATAGCACCATCATCTGTTGATGAACCAGTAATTTCAAAAAGAAGATAATCTGTTGATGTCACTGCTCCATTTACACTTGAAAAGAAATCATACAGAGATTGAGTAAGTGCACTATTTGTTGCTAAATCAGTATACCCATAAGTATACAGAGGAGGAACAAAACCCATCTGTAGCCATTGTGATCCATTACAACCCTCAAATTTTGCACCAGTCCAACGGATAGTACCCGCTTTAGTTGCATCACATGCACCGTTATCTGAGCTCAACTGAATCGAACCAACAACTTGTAATTTTGAAAGAGGTTGATCAATGCCAACACCAACATTTGTAGTTGTGTTATCATAGTAAATATCTGAACCAGCAACACTGCCATTGTCATTAAAGGCTACTTGCTTATTAGATCCGCCAACTGGCCCAGCAAGCCCTTGAAGCCCTGTGTCACCTTGGATACCTTGATCACCTTGTGAACCTTGTGCGCCTACGTCACCTTGAACACCTTGAACACCTTGTGCACCTTGTGCACCTTCGTCACCTTGAACTCCTTGATCACCTTGAGGCCCTTGTGCACCTACGTTACCTTGGATACCTTGATCACCTTGTGAACCTTGTACGCCAGTTTCACCCTGAAGACCCTGTGAACCCTGAACACCTATTTCACCTTGGATACCCTGTATACCGATTTCACCTTGAAGACCTTGTGCACCTTGAGGACCAATGAGTCCTGTTGGATCGCCGGTCCATTGACCGAGGGCGTTTATAATTTCTGAACCGTTTATTGCAATTGAACCTACAACATCAAGCGCTCCAGCAGGTGTAGTTGTATTTATACCTACAGACCCAGTCGTTCCAATATGGGTTCTGAAAGTAAAGTCATAAATACCTCCATCGCTACCACTAGTGCCACCGGCATACCCACTACCAATTTTCCACCAGAGTGCAGCAGAACTTGCATTTGAAAAAAGTTGCACTGAGTAAACACTCCCCGCAGTTACCAGAATTTCATTTGAGATACTAAATGCGTTCCAGTCATATTCGGTTGTTGCAGAAACAGTTTGGCTATGAAGAAGTGTTCCAGAAACACCTTCGCCTTCATAAATTCTCAACTCTACAGACCCAGTGAAAGTACTTACATACACTTCGACTTTTGATAATGGCCCCGTTAGGCCTGCGGTAAATGATTGCCAGTATTTTGAAGCACCGAAGCCAATGCCATAGTTTCCACAACACATATCTTCAGATGCTTGATCAAGAACCGATCCTTCATTATAATAGATTGCTGAACCTTCTTGAGTCCATTTATCATCACCTTGTGCACCAGTTTCACCCTGAATACCTTGTGGACCTTGTGAACCTATTTCGCCTTGCAAGCCTTGAATGCCTTGTAAGCCCTGAGAGCCAATTAACCCTTGAATACCTGCGTCACCTTGAACACCTTGCAATCCAGTTTCACCCTGAAGGCCTAGATCACCTTGTAAGCCCTGAGGACCAATTAACCCTTGAATACCTGCATCACCTTGAATACCTTGAATACCTTGAGGACCAGTTGCACCAGTCTCCCCTACAGCAAACTGTTCCCATATTTCATTATTAAAAATGAAGCTTTCATTGAGCGTTGTATGAAAAAATGCATCGCCTTCACTCGATAGCGTTGGGTACGCATCAAGCTCACCAAGCCACAATACTTGATCTCCATCTTTTGAATATACTTGCAATTCCCACAAAGAAATTCCATATTGAACACCTGAAACCCAAGATCTCTGTATGCCTTGAATGGTAATATAACGCCCTGTCCCAAATGATTGAATAAGTGTCTCTATTCCGCCTTGCCCACCTGTTTTTGTATATACAAGGTCACCCCAGCCAGATACTCCCTCTTTGCCCACAAAAACATTGTATTCTGTAGCGAATGCTGCCTCCCAGTTTAATACAATTTTGTCAATTGATTGGTCAGAGCCTAAATCAATCTGAACCCACTCCCAATTCATATGACGTGAAGACCACCGAGTAGTAATATCTCCATCATTTACATTTGCCGCTTTCTGATATTGACTCTCTTCTCCAGAGGCTACCACAGCTTTATTTAACGATTGTAATGTATATGTTTGTGCCACCGCTAACGATGCACACAATATCACGCCTGTAGTCAATTGCTTGACTATTTTTGAAATAAATTTCATTTGAATCCTTTTTAAGGTATGGATATTTATTAATGAACTCAACGTTAAAGGATCCCCCCTTCAACATTCATATTTCCCAATATTCGACTGAAATTTAGGTATATATCACGACATAACAATACACAGAAAGTTTACAATTGCATTATATATTAAATTTTACAAGGTGGATTTTACATTTATGTAGGTGTATATTTTCAGCCTGTGAACACTCCATTCCTTAAGACACAGGCTTCAATCGAAGGACCGATGTCATCAACCCTCTTTTTACCCCATCAATTTCAGCGATATTTTTGAGATGGCCTTCAACTACAAACCCAAATGAATCATTGAGCTTTTGAGTACCGATATTGTGGTCGAAATACATGCTGATCAAATTCTCAACTCCCAATTCAGGACAGAGAGAGATTATTATTTTTTTAAGATACGTTCCTACGCCTAATTTTTGATAGTCATTGGCAATATAGGTACTGACTTCTGCCGTTTTGTTATATGCAGGCCTGCCTTCGTAAAAGCTTGTTAAATACACATAGCCAATAATTTGAGAACCATCGAGTGCAACGATAATAGGTCGTGTAGAACGATTAAACGCTTTAAACCACTCTATTCTATCTTCAACTTTGAGAAGCACTGTATCTGCTGTTGAGACCCCTGTAGGAATGGCTTGGTTATAAATTTTGACGAGTTCGGCTAGGTCATCAATGGTTGCGTATCGGTGTTTAATTTCTAGCATACGGTAACGGTTTATGAGTCTTGATAAGATGCACTTTTGGGCGGAGCAGCAAACAATGACATAGCATCAGCCATTTCCGCTTTTGGAAAGTTTTCAATGGATTTCTTATGAGAATCTAATGTGTCCCACTTTTCAATGACCACACAAATACTTGTATTATCAACAAGACGGAGTACTTCGCATGAGTCGCATCCCTTTGAGTTAGAAATATACGGAATTAATGATTTTAAAAAGGTGTGCATCTCTTCTTCTTTTCCAGATACTGCTTCGAATTCATTGATACGTGTAATACTCATGTGATCCTTGTAATGGTTGTGGATTAATTCAATCTTTTCTTATGGCGCTATTATCTTGATTACACTCGCTCATCAGAGTCCTTAATTTTTAGGCAATAGTGCTAATTCAAGGGTTTTTGCTTCTGTATCGGATAAAAATTGTTTGACGTGATTCAGGAGGTTAGCGAAAAATGCTTCGGGAGCTTTTCCCTGTACTACTCCCATTAGAGCCGCACGCTCCTTTGGTGACAGCCCTGGAATAATGTACTTGAACATAAGCAGTATATTCTCTGGGGTAAAAGCTGCCATTATTTTTCCATTAATAGCAATGACCTCTGTATCCTCAAAGTGCGCATGAATCAAAGCCAAAATTTCTGTCTCTTCAAGATGCAAGTGCGCTAACATTTGTGACTGTAAATCAGTGAAGCTGAGATAAAACTGAAATCCCTGCAAGGCACTGGTTTCGCCGTTAATAGTTTCCAGAAGCTGTTGCAGCTGTTTAGTCAATTTGTCGAGTGTACCATGTTCACGGGCAATTTTGGATGCACTCCCGGGAGCCCGTTCTTCAAGGGCACTCATCAGAAATTTGTCTTCTACTTCGGCATGTACATCAAGGTATTCGACAAGCTCTCTATTGAGCCCCTGAAGAGCTGCCAATGCTGCCGGATCTGAATAGTCTGTCTTTCCTGACAGATGGGCAACCTGATTCATTGCATTACGGATGCCTTTGTGCGGGAAACAGAATATGTTGTACCGTGTTGAGGACATAAAAGCTCCTTAGATAAAGTTCTTGTGACAGTATAGATAAATATACTCACAAGCTATGGTACAACATTATAATATGTGACGCAATCAGAATCCACGGTGCACTCCTGACAAACTTGTATCCATGCCGACTATACGATGCATTTAAAGTAATTAAGGCATAACTATTAAATAACTCTTTTATAAACTAGAGCATTTTGCAGTTCAATCTATATATCTTTTACACATGCGAAGAAAAGACCGTAAACTATCAGACAATGAAGCACGAACCATTTTGGAAAAATCCGAATATGGTATTCTCTCTATTGCCTCTCCCACAGGAACACCATATGGCGTTCCTCTCAGTTTTTGTGTCGTTGAGAATGCTGTTTATTTTCACTGCGCTTTAGAAGGGCATAAACTTGACATCATAGCGCAGAATAATGCTGTATCATTTTGCACTATTGCATCTACTGAAGTAATTCCGGAACAATTTGGAACAAAATATGAGAGCGCCATTGTGACAGGAATTATTTCTGAAGTATTTGATGCTGAAAAACAGGAGGCCCTTGTTGGCCTACTCAGAAAATACTCGCCCGAACATATGGAGAGTGGCATAGAATACATCGAACTATTAATTGATGAAACTGGTGTCTATAAAGTTTCTATTGATGCCATTACCGGTAAGGCATGCAAACGATAACACGGTCATGGCACACTGCTTATGATCATAAAGTATTCATTAAAAATTCTTCGATACCTGAACAGCGTAAGACCGCAAATCCATACCATATAAATCAGTATGTTCATCTGAATTAGCAGACTGTTGCCACCGTATTGAATGAGTAGCGTTACTTCCTGTGGGTTCAGCCAGAATATCATACACATACGCAGATATTCTGAAATTGTATCCCGCACTAAAATGAAGACTTGCATTCCATTTAACAATAGGATCGGTGTCTATATTTAGATATTCAAATTGCGGATCTGCATCATTCAACATTTTTCTACCTGGTAATCCCCAGAATATTCTCATGTCTGTGTGGAGCATAAGCCCACCTACTATGTTAATATCTGCATATACTTTTGAAAGATTTGTTGCCAGATTCAAAAAGTTTTCTTCATCAACAGTAATTTGTGCTTCAATAGCATTACTAGTGTCTAGACCTTTCTCTGCCAATGGGACTGGTATATAGGTTGTAACATTGGTTACCGGATCTACACGTTCTTCCCAATAATTACTATCAGCAAAAGTTGTTTGGAGCGAAATTTCATCTTGGCTCCGAAGATCCATATTTACGAGTCTTTGCAGTGTATGATTGAATCCTAACGTTATGTTGTTTGACTGATATGATACATCAAATTCTGCATTAATAAATTCATATTCACCACTATTAATAACCCTATAGGCTGGCTGGTTCCAAACAAACAATTCCGATACTTTAGTCCATGAAATTGAAGGTCTAAAAATTATTGCATTTAGAAATTGGTGGACAGAAGTTAATTCAACGGAGTGAACTTTTTCAGGTTTTAATTCGTGTAATTCTTCTACACTTACACCAGCAATGGGGACTGAATTTGCACTGGGTACCTCTGTTGGATTAGCAAAGTGATACTCAGAATAAGCCGCACCGTTATTATCAAAATTGAAACGGTTATATTCATAATTATCGGCACTTCCGTTATTTGCTGAAGACTGATACATTAATTTGATAGAGTGATCATCAGATGGTCTAATCAAAACAGCTGTTTTAGGAGTAAAAACTCCACCATGATCTATAGTTCTTGTATGCGCATCATATCGTGCCCCTAAATGAAATGAAATCATAGTGCTTATTTGATACAGACTTTCAAAATAGAGTGCATGATTTGTATAATTTACATCAGAGACTATCGGGTGAGTAGCATTTTCTTTGTTGCCATTTTTCCCTGTTAAATCATTACCTATAGCGTCGAAACGAAATTCATAGCCTCCAGCAAATTGAAGTTTGTCGATTGAATTTAATAAATATAGAGCACCAAGAACAAATCTTTTTTCTCCAAATGTTTCTTCAACAAACGTGCTTCTTTCTGTAGTACTAAAGCTTTCGAATCCTCTTCGGTTTTCGAGCCTTGTTCTATTCGTTACCCCATCAAAGCCTACTTTAAATTGCATTTTATTTTGGTCGATAGGCAAATCATAAGAAATTTCAGCCATTACATTGTCAAATTGATACTGCCTTCTGTTAGTATTCCAAGATTCTGTTTCTCCCCACCAGCTCTTAACAGGGTCACCATTTTCATCTTTTATTATTTCACCAGTACTATTTCTTGACCAACCATCAATTTCTTTTCCATCTACCCATTGTTTCGTGCTGGTTGTATCACTGTTTCCATAATCATTGGGCCATGGGTCCAAAACAAACATACCACCAGCATTTGAAACTTGATGCGTTATACGTGAGCGCAGTTTTAGGTTTTTATACTCCCACTGCATATCTATTTTCCAATTCCCCGGTGTACTCCAAGAACTGCCCGCAGAAGGAACACTCTCAGCTTCGGGTTTCAATTCTTGTGGATATGGCCAGTGTGGTCTTCCCCAGAGTCTAGTGTTTTCTGCTGCTATTCCATCTGATTTACGGTATCCAAAGTGAAAACTGATTGATTCATCATTTGATATTTTGTTAAGCACTTGAACTTGGGTTTCCTGATTGGTTCCATTAAAATCCCAGGTCCCCAGTGAAGCGGTTACATTTACTTTATTTTTACCAGAATATTTTTTGGTAACAACATTAATAATTCCAGCAATAGCTCCTGATCCATATACCAATCCTGCTGGTCCGCGCAACACTTCAACGCGCTCAATGTCATGTAACAATCCCAAATTCAATTCAGTAATTGCACCATCTCTTGATTCAGTATTCATTTTATGACCATTAATAAGAAATATAAATTTTGTATTTCTATCGGCCGCTATCCCACGCATTCCCCATATTTCACCAGTCCACTTGTTATACATATATTGAAAACCAGGCACATATATTTCAAGAAGTTCTGTTAAATGCCGCGCCCCAGAAGTATAGACTTGCTTTTTATTAATAACCGTCATGCTAAATGGAGAATTCATTAAATCAAGCTCTAAAAATGAACCTGTCTGAAGTTTAATTTCCATAAGTTCATTGATAGATAAGTCAAATAACTCATCATATTCGCCACTTATAGATACAACATTTAACGAAAGTACCAAAATTATTACTGAAACTTTGAAATTAAACAATTCTACAACTCCCATCATTTGTAGATTCATGTGATAGTACATATAGATATATACGCATATATTGTCGTATATAAATTCTTGTTAATACATATATTATGTAATAATTAAAAATCACTTTTGAGGCACTATCAATTACACCTTTCCAACCTATTAGATTTAATGCCCCCAAATTATGAACTCCTGCAACTGTTTTAATGATTTGGGTTGTTATAAGAGTTTAGGAGAATGAATTTAAGCTGCAAACTGTCAATTTTCTTGAAATATCATCATATTTATCATAAAATAGTCTAATAGAGATTTACTTACAACAAGTAAAGTGGAACCAATAATTGAGTACTCGAGTATGTTTAAAGCATTTATCAATATTCTTTTGCGAACCCCCTTTCAATATTCCTTTATTTCCGTTTATTTGATGGTGGTATTAGCGCCAAATATGTCATATTCATATACAAAAAAATTGACTCACCTTACATTGGAAGAACTGTTACAGCTCAAAGTTACGATCAGTAAATTTGAAGAAGTTAAGAAAGAGGCGACAGGCACTGTCTATATTATAAGTGAAACAGATATTAAACTAAGGGGCTATAGAGATCTAAAGGATATTTTAAATGACCTACCAGGAGTTGGGTATACGGGTAACTCAGGAAATGTGGAAATGACATTTGTGAGGATAAGAGGAATTGTGGGCAATAACAAAATCCCGGTATTTAAGGATGGTATTCAACTAAATAACCCATCAGGGACTCCATTAACCTGGGGCAATAACATTCCTCTCCATGACATTGAACAAATCGAAATAGTAATTGGTCCTGCCTCTGTTATCTATGGGAGAAACACTTACTCAGGACTCATTAATTTAAAAACAAAAAAGACCCCACATAAGAAAGTGCAATTAGGAGCAGGATCTTATCAAACAATAGATCCTGCATTTACCGTTTCCCATGAGAACAGTCTTGGGAAATTCTTTATTTCTGGCAGAGGTGTATACTCTCAAGGGCAGAATCGATATGAAGAGTATCCTGAGCTCTATACTATCCCTGTAAACAACTGGAAAACGAACATCCCTAATTGGGAGCAAAGGTTTGACAAAGAGGACATGAAAACCAACGCAATGGTAAGAGATTACACTATTCACGCAGAATATCAATGGAAACAATTTGTCATCGGGGGAATGCTCAACGAGTTGAAAGAGGTTAATAGTCTTCCTCACAACCCCGAACACTATTTTATTAATCACCTCTCACCTATTCAAACGACTCAATATCATGGGTATGCTAAATTTAATACTACCATAAGCTCTATTATAGAATCCAAAACAATTCTTTCGTACCTGCAGGAACTGAGAGGTGAAGAATATGGCTTCAATTACATTGATTACCCAGCAGATATGCCCGGCCGCAAAAAGTTTTTCAATTCCTATGATGCGTCTTTAAAATTAGAGCAACAATTAATTTATCACTTTTCACCGAACTGGATTTTTAATTTTGGTGGAATTGCAGAAGATATTACTGCGGTACCGCAATCAGCAAACTACGATA
>JAOPTS010000167.1:0-11249 GCA_051531955.1 Reichenbachiella sp. | reverse complement strand
ACAACACTATTAGATTTACTGCTAATGGAAGCTCAGGATTGCCAAATTTGGATGAGATGACTGTTTGTCAAGGAGGAGAGGATCTTGTGTTATTACCTACTATTGCACTGTCTGCAGTCGAATCAAATGGGTCGATTGTACTTAATTGGACAGTGAGTGATGGAGTTGTTAACAGTCAGCAGGTATATAGAGATACAGATAGTGACCCATCAGGTAGGGTGAGAATTGCTCAGGCTATCAATGGTTCAAATTATACTGATGCTACAGCAGAAGAAGGAACTACTTACTATTACTGGATAAAAGCAAGTGCAGCTATTGATGGTTCTAGTGTAAATTCAAACTCTGCAGATGCAACTATTCCAGTTGTTATAGTTAATTACACACTTTCAACAGTGGTCAATGGCCAAGGTTCGGTTACTCCTAATGGAGGAATGTTTGAAGAAGGTACTTCTGTGACATTAATTGCTACACCAGCTTCGGGATGGCAATTTGATAGTTGGAGTGGAGGGTTTACAGGTACTTCTGCAACTGTGGTTATGGATTCAGATAAATCTGTGACAGCAAACTTTTTGCAAATTGTGAATCAAGTTACTATTTCGATTCAAGAAGATGCTTCAGGGTTCTGTGGTGTTGATGGATCTGTTGATAGTAACAATAGTGGATTTACAGGTGCTGGATTTGCTAATACTAGCAATGCTTCGGGTAACGGTATCGAGTACAGCATCTCTGCATCTGCAGGATCTGCTACTTTGGTTATACAGTATGCTAATGGTTCAAGTGACCGTCCTGCAAATATCATTATAAATGGTAGTCAGCAAGGGTCTGCTTTGAGTTTTGCATCAACAGGTAGCTGGTCTACATGGAGTTCTGTTACTACTACAGTGACGCTTAACGAAGGAGTTAACAGTATTCGTTTGGAAGCAACTGTAAGTGGAGGGCTGGGAAATATTGATTACATAGAGTTGTCAGGCAATAATGTAAGCGGAGCATCATGCTCAAGCAGTGCAAGATTGTCAACTGTACCTAGCTCAGCTATCGCAGTAAGTGCAATTAATGTTCAAGTATATCCTAATCCCGTAGTAGATCGTTTATCGATTTCTACAGAAGGAACTATTGATAAAGTTGAAGTTTACAATATGATTGGCTCATTGGTCAATAGAGTAGAAGTTCAATTCAATTCAATTGATATAAGTCAGCTTCATGCAGGACAGTATATACTTAAAGTATTTACTCCAGAAGGAACATCAGTTCATAGAGTAATAAAACAATAAGATGTTTTTATGACATGAAAATGTCAAAAGTAAAAGGCGGTCAGAAATGACCGCCTTTTTATTATCTAATTTATTCCTTCACTAATGTGACGCTTTTTACTCCTGTATCTTTAATTATTTTCATAAGATACATACCTGATTTTAGATTGTCACCGATAGTTATTGATTGTCTATTAGTTGGGGTAATTACCGTTTCTAATTGACCAGATATCTTGTAGATTTCTATACTTAAAACTTCTTCACTACCTGTTAATTCAATTTGAAAAGAAGAGGTAAAAGGATTAGGATAAACAGTTAGGCTCAATTCAATTGGATCAGCTCCAATAATGAACCTACCGTTGGCAGCTTTACTTGCCTCGAAGTGTGACCAGTCCGCAGAACCAATAAAATGCACGTTGTACTTTCCTTGTTGTTTAGCGGGCAAGTTATTAGACCAAGTATTGGTATAATCTACCCCATTGATTTCAACCAAGTCGGCACCCCATGAGTTAACATAAGATATATTACCTGTGATTTCCCAGCAATATTCTCCACTACCATCGTAGCTGTATGGCAGTGAAACACTTGCAGGGTTGTCGCATCCATCACCCAATGATGTTTCAGAGAAACTAGCTGTTACAGACTTATTGCTATTCATTGTGATTGTACTTGGAGAAGAATTACCACTCAAATCGCCGCTCCACCCATCGAATTGATTTCCAGTAGTAGTATTTGCAGTGATAGTTACAACTGTCCCTTGGTCATAAACTCCTCCTGTGGGGTTTAAACTAACGCTACCAGTTCCATTTACATTGATGGATAATGTATACTGTGTGCTTTGACTCTCAATGAAAGAGGCTACAACTGATTTGTTGGCATTCATCGTTATTGAAGTCGGATTTGAAGAGTCACTTAGGTCACCACTCCATCCGGAAAATTGCCATCCCGAAGCAGGTATAGCAGAAATTGTTACTGTACTTCCTTCGTCAAATGTATTACCAGTTGGGCTGAGATTAATAATGCCAGAGCCATTTGTTGATGAGTTCAAGGTGTATTGTGTTGTTCCTCCTGTATCAACAAATGGAGATAAATATACTCCGTCAATTACGGATTGACTAATGCCAGGTCCTTGCCAAGCAACTGCTACATTGTCACCCCCTGTACCTTCCTTGTGCAATACTTCAATATAATATTTCTGACCTGAAACAAGGTTTACAGTTACAGCTTGTGTAGTGAATTTATCCCATTGTTGTGAACTAGTCCAACCACTTACATAGGCGACACGTTCGGCATTCGCTTTGTTATCATTTGTGCTAAGATAAAGATCAGTATTGTCATCTCCTGAAATCCAAAATGTATAAGAACCAGATACCGGGGGATGTACATAACCTCTAATTCGAGAGCCATAATTATTAGCCCAATTGATGGGGCCTTCGAATGTAGTGATCTGGTCACTGCCAGATGGATTGTTCGGGTAATTTGTATTCCCTGTTAAATCACTGATGCCAGTTCCTGTAATGTTGGACCAATACTCTCTCAATATTGAACCAGAACCACCTGCATTCACCTCTATGAAGTTGGCACTTACATTTACATTGTCGGTTATATTTATAGTCAACGGGTTTGAACTATTGACTACATCTCCATTCCAACCGTTAAACAACCATCCTGCATCTGGTGTCGCTGTTAGGGTGATATTGGTTCCTGAGACATGAGTATTGCCACTAGGGTTTGTTGTAACTCCTCCTGAACCGTTAACAGTGATATTTAAATTATAGTTAATGTCAGGGTTACTACCGCCTATTCCAGCCATCAATGCATCAATAGATGCCTGATCAATTGCACCGCCATTGCTTCTATCAAATAAAGCGAATTGAGGAGCATAACCATTGTCCCAATAAATAGGGATCATACCATGACGTTTTGCTGCATCAACGGTGAACTCTAGGTACTCTAGTCGTTCAGCTGTGTGTTGTGCATCACCTTCTCTTTTCGAAGCTCCGAATTCTCCGATAATAACTGGTATTCCATTATTAACCCATCGTTGTTCTATTTGTGAAAAAAGATCTTCCACATAACTAGCACCAGCCCAACTACAGCTTCCAGTGTCCCACTGTGTACATCCAGTTGCGTTTAATGTAAAGTCATAAGGGTCATAATGATGAATTTCAACAAATAGTCGATCATTAACAGTGTCATTTGGTTCTGTGAAATAATTCAACCCATGCCATGCGTTGGTATTGTAGGTTTGAACAATGAGAATTCGATCAAGATTTTTGCCACCTGTAGCACGTACTGCATCTATGAATACTTGGTTATAAGATTCCTGTACTTCAATGTACTCACTAGTAGGGTCTGCGTAATCAGCACGTACTTCATTAGTACCCGCAAATAGCAAGTGCTCATCATATCCAGAGAAGTAGTTGGCGATTTGTGTCCAATAAGCTTCTTGTTTTGCATTCACATCTGCCTGATTTGCATAAAATGGATGCTCTTCAAGCCAACCGCCATCCCAATGACTATTTAGTACGACATACATGTCATTGTTATAACAGTAGTCTACAACTTCTTTTACGCGAGCTAGCCAGGCTTGATCAATTTCATAAGTCGATTGATTAGCATAGCTATCCCAGGCACAAGGTAAGCGAACGGTGTTGAATCCAGCGGCTTTTACTCCATCGATTAATTGTTGAGTGGCTGCTGGGTTGCCCCAGGCGGTTTCATCTCCAGGGACTTCCATCGAATTCCCATGATTCCAGCCAATGGTCATCTGGCTGGCAACTTCTGCAGCTGTTGGTCCTGTTTGACCATACAGCGGTACTGACATAAAAATGCCAAGTACGAACATAGTAAGCCCCTTTCGCATAGGACCAAGTAATTTTTCTTTCATATCAATCATGTTTTTTTTAAGATTAAACAAGCTAATCTTTCAACTACAACTGATAGGGTATGATTTGTCTCCTATTAATGTAAGTATTGTAGTTGTCTACATGTTGTATATGTTTTGAAGATGTGTCTAATTGTTTATTTTGAATTGCTCGATATTCAGTTTTAACTCATCTGTAATCGTAGAGGTTACTAATTTTGTTTTAAACGATATATTGTGCAAAATGAGAAAGTGTTGTGAGACTGATTGAAATAATAAAGGCGCCATGTGGATCAACATGGCGCCTACTTAATAATACGATGTATGTTCTTATGAGGCTATTGCCCCTTGGAAACTATAAGACTCTTCTAATTTGAATTGCTCTACCTTTTCCTTTAACTCATCAGTAATTACAGAGACACTTTCACTTTTTTCTCTATAGTTGTTCATGCCAGCAGAAAGTTCTGTTGAAGAACTAGCTGTTTCTTCTGCTGCACTAGCTGTTTCTTCTGCAATTACGACAACCGTTGAAATTAAACTCACAATTTTTGAAATCCCTTCGGTTTGTTCTTGAGTATCTTCTAAAATTTTATTTGATTTTAGTGATGTTTCTTCATAGTAACTATAAATCTCCTTAAATGCACTTAGGGTGTGTTGTGTAGCTTTTTCACCATTCTTAATACTTACATTCATTTCTGTGATTAAGTCTACGGTTTCTTTAGTGTCTTTTTGAACACCATTGACCAAATTTTCAATGCTACCGGCAGATTTTTTTGAATCTTCAGCTAGTTTACGAATTTCCTCTGCTACTACAGCAAACCCTCGACCTGCATCACCAGCTTGAGCAGCTTCAATAGCTGCATTCAATGCCAAAAGATTCGTCTGTGAGGCTACATCTTTGATGATACTGAGTACACTTGAAATCTCTTTAGATCTATTGTTAAGGTTCGTTACAGCTATATTAGTGTTTTCTGAGAAAGTTAGAATTTTTGTCATTGTCGCATCTAGCATTTCCATCATTTTCATGCCTGAGTCACTCTTTTCAACGCCTCTTTTAGCCGTTTGATTAATGTCTTCTGCTCTATGTCCCATGGCTTTTGCAGAGTGCATGATTCCTTCGATGAGATTGGATGACTCATCAATTTTAATCACTTGCTCCTGAGCACCTCTAGCAATTTCATTTATTGAAGAAGATATTTCTTCTGTACTTATTTTCATTTGCTCACTAGTTACTAACATATCTTCAGAGGATATTTTCAATGAAGAAGATCTAGTATCTATGTCTCGTACCAGGTTGGTGAGGTTGTCCATGGCTTTGTTTAGGTTGTTTTTTAGTTGTAAAATATCACCTTTAGCTTCTTTTTGGAATCGATCTGTTAAGTCTCCTTCGGCCATTTGATTGACAAGTCTGTTGATGACATTAAAAGGAGTGGTGATAGCATCGAATAGTTGGTTGATAGAGAGTCCTAGATTTTTCCATTCACCAGTTTTATCCTTTGTATTTATTCTTGCATTGAAGTTTCCTGAGTTGACAGCCGATTGTACTACCTGATTAGTTTCGGCTATTGCTTGACTTAATCTTCCACTTTGCTCTTGGAGTTCATCATTTTGTAGATTTACTTTTTCAGTAGCTTTTTGGATTTTCAATTTGAGTATTTTTTGGTTTCTTTTTTGTTGATTGATTCTTCTTTTATAAAACCAAATAGACATCATCACTATCGATAAACCAATTACACTTCTAAACCACCAAGTCACCCAAAATGGAGGGACAATTGTAATTTCAAGACTGATTGGTTGTGTTGCCCATATACCATCTAGATTTGCAGCATTGAACTCAAAAACATATTCACCAGCAGGAAGATTATTATAAGTGGCGAAGTTTCTTCCTGAAGTGGTGTAATTCCATTCAGTATCTAAACCTTTCATTCTATATTTATAAGTGTTTGCTTGAGTTTGCGCATAATGCAAGCCTGCAAACTCTATAGTAAATAGATTTTGCTTGTGATTGAAAGTGATTTTTTTCGTTTCAGAAATACTGTTATCTAAGATTACACTACCGTTAATTTCTGTCTTTGGTATTACACTTTTATTGAAAAGTTTTAAGTCGGTAAATGCGAGTTGTGGAGCAATATTATTTAATGATATATTGTTAGGGTTGAAAATGTTGAAGCCATTGATGCCGCCAAAAATAAAATCCCCATTTCGTGTTTGAAATGATGAGTTATAATTGAATTGCTTGCTTTGCAATCCATCTGACTTGTCAAATTTAACTACTTGATAGTCCTTAGGGTTTGAAATAATAGATGTTAGTAACACCAATCCATTTTCCGTACTGACCCATAGATCGTTTTTTTGATCAAACTTTACTCCATAGACTATGCCTAAGCTGTTTTGCTCATCAATTGCTATGGTTTCAAATGTTCCCATGTTGACATTAAATTTTACCAGCCCAACTCCTGTTCCTAACCATAAATTTCCCTCTTCATCTTCTTCAATCGCATATACATAATCAATAAGCTTTGGTTCATTTATTTTTTGGAAACTAGAAGAGCTCTTTGTTTTGTAGAGCAGTCCATTTTTACTACCAACCCAAATTGTCCCATCATTGGACTCGAACATGCCTAGATATGCGTCATCACTCATATGGATAAATTCTTTTTCTCCTTTTGGTAGCATGTCTAGATAGCCTACGCTCTCCATTCCATTGCCGCTAAATACCCATAGGTTGTTTTTACTGTCATTTAACAATCCGTAAATTTTGTTTGTAGAGATACTATTTGGATCGTTCTTGTCAGCTTTATATTTGATGAAAGAATTAGTTTGTTTGTTGTAATAATTTAGACCACCTCTATTGGTTCCGATCCACATATTTCCATTGCCAGCATTGGCAATACATTTGGTGTCATTATAACTCAGCGATGTAGGGTCGTTGGGGTCATTGGTGAAAGTGGTAAACTTGCCTGTATTCTTATCAAGGACATTGACACCATTGTCTGTTCCGATCCATAGTTGACCTAGTTCATCTTCGGATAGACCATATACGTTTGAAGAGTTCAAAAACCAGTTGTTATCTCCTGCAGTGAATCGTATAAAGTCTTTTCTTTTAAGATCAGTGTAGTTCACACCTCCTGCAAATGTCCCTATCCATAAGGAACCAGTTTTGTCTATGAAATGGCATAATATGGAATTTTGTGATAAAGTTGAAAATTTATGATTTGAATTAGCATATTGATAATATTGACCGTTTTTAGGGTTCTTTTTATATAATCCACCTCTTGTGCCTACATAAAAATTACCTTCTAAATCTTCGAATATGGCACGTACTCGAGTCGTGTAGTTATTAGAAGGGTCTGGAATTTCTTTGTGAAATGTTTGACTGTCATTATCATATTTATTCAGTCCATTGTTCATTGTGCCAAACCACATATTGTGATGGCTGTCCTCATATATTCTTTCCACTTGATTTCCACTTAGAGAAGTAGAATCGGATTTGTTGTTTAAAAAGCTAATGAAAGATTTTGATTTTGGATTGAACAGATGTAAACCTTTTTTATAAATAGCAAACCAGATATTACCATATGAGTCAATATGAAGTCTGTATATATTATCTTTTGTAATATTGTTTAAGGATTTTTCGGTCTCTGCAATCTCATTGTATTCAGAATCATTGAGATTATATGTGAATAATCCTTTTGTTGCAGCGATCCAAAGGGTATGCTTTTCATCTTCTACAATACTATTTACCCTACCAAATTTTGCATTTAAAGAATCTCTATCAAAATGAATAAAATTATCTGTATTGGGATCGTAATAATCAAGGCCTGCCTCATTGCCTATCCATAATGTTCCTTGGCTATCACAATAAAGCGCTCTATTGTTATTAGATGAAATTGACTTAGGGTCATCTTCATTAAAACGATAAGACTTTATGTTTTGGCCATCAAACCTATCTATTCCATTGTCTGTTGCAAACCAAATGAAGCCTTTTTTATCTTGGGTTATGGCACCAATATGATTATTGGATAAACCGTTATCAACAGTGAGTGAATTGAATTTGTATTGGTTTTGAACCAGGTTTTTTTGTGATTGGCTCCATAAAGGTAGGAGAGCGACTACTAGGGTTAAAAATGCTGTCTTCATAGTATTTGTTTTTCTCAATGTTGATCAATACGGGACAGGCTGGTCATTGCTTGTCCTTCTGACAAGCATAGCACTACGGGACATGTGCTATTATGAGCGTAAGCTATGCGGGGCGTTTAGCTTTGAATATTCATTTATTAACATATAATATTCAAAGACTTTTTAGTATTGATTAAGCGATTTGAAGAGAGGTTATTTGTTGTTTTCAATGGTCGGAAGCCAAGATTCTAGCAAGTCCGTCCATGTGTTGAGATAAGGATCATGGATAGCCAAAGAGTAGCCATGTCCGCCATTCCTAAAAGTATGTAATTCGCTAGGGATTTCATATTCACATAGAGAGGTGTATAGTCGCAAGCTATTTTTAATACTCACAGATTGGTCGTCTTGGCTGTGAATGATGAATGTGGTAGGTGTGTCCTTGGTTACTTGATCTTCAATACTGTAATAATCCACTAGAGCTGAACTAGGATTTGATCCCAACAAGTTTGTTTTTGAGCCAAGATGGGTGATGCTACTTTTCATGCTGATAACTGGATATATCAGCACCATAAAGTTAGGCTTTTCAATATTATCACTGTGCACAGCAAGTGATGCGGCTAAATGGCCTCCAGCCGAAAAACCCATGACACCAACATTACTAGCATCTATACCCCACGTTTCGGCATGCGCTCTGATCAGTATCAACCCTTGTGTAGCATCCATTATTGGTGATTGATGTGGTATGATATTAGAACATTCCTCTGGCAGTCTATATTTCAATACGATACCCGCTATTCCTAGTCCATTGAGCCATTTGGCAACATCGGTTCCTTCTTTATCATAGGATAACTTGGAGTATCCTCCACCTGGGCAAATCAATACCGCTTGCTGAGTACTATTGCTACGGCTAGGCAAATAAACTTCTATAGTAGGATTAGTTACATGCCTAATTCTTTTAGCATCCGTAATTGTTATGGTTTCCTCATGCTGACAGGGTTTAGAATTAGGTACTTGATTCCATAGAGGAATAATGAAGTCTTGTGCTCTAGCATTAAAAGCACTAACGACTAGAGTAATAGTGAAAATTATAAGTTTCATTATAAATGATTGCCATCAGAGGATTGGACGTCTGATACGTATTTAGTTGGAGACATTCCAAATTCATTTTTAAATGCTCGTGTAAAAGAATTAGGTAAATCATAACCTACCATGTAACCCACCTCAGCAACATTGATTTTGTCTTGAGAAAGAAGTTGCTTTGCTCTTCCTAATCGATATGTTTTTAATAGTTCTATTGGTTTTTTACCCGTCAACTGTTTTACCTTTCGGATGAAGTGCATATGGCTCATGCTCAACATTTCGCACATTTTGGCAATATCAAATTGAGAGTCTGAAACGTGATTCTCTAATAACCCAGACAGATTTTCTAAAAAGTCATCATCGGCTCCTGTTACTTTAATATCCTTAGGTTTAAACCTAAGGTCATCGGCATATTTCGATTTTAGTATATCTCTTGACTCGAGTAGGTTTTTGACCCTTGCTTGAATCAAGGCGGGATCAAAAGGTTTGATAATATATGAATCAGCCCCTGAAGTATAGCCTTCTATTTTTTTGTTGTCGATGGCCAGTGCTGTCAATAAAATCACAGGTAAGTGGCTGGTCGATGGGTCGGATTTGATCTTATCACAAAAAGATATTCCATCCATAATTGGCATCATTATATCACTTATGATCAAATCGACATATTCTTTACCAAGTAATTGTAAACCTTCCTCTCCATTGGCTGCTAAGAGTAAATTGTAATCTTCAGATAAAATACTACTTAGAAAGAATCGCATATCCTGATTATCTTCAGCAATAAGGATAGTTTTAAATTCACTTTTTTGAAACTGGTTTAATTTCTCATATTCTGTAATACTGTCAGCTTCAAGGTTGATATCATCAAGAGAAAATTTATGAAGTGGACTACCGTTTTCTTCCATATTCTGATTTGAACTTGAATCGTCAAGATTTTCAGGGATAAATACTGTGAATCGGGTTCCTTTTCCAGGAGAACTTTCAACCTTAATGTTTCCTTGATGTGACTCTATGAGGTCTTTTATATAGGAAAGTCCAATTCCACTGTTGTCAGATTTATACTCTTCTATTTCATTATTCCCTACTGTAAACCTTTCAAATAGATTGTCAATTATGCTTTCATCCAATCCTGTGCCGTTGTCTTCTACTATTAAGCGGATGAAATCAAGAGAATTATCTTTCATCAGATATTTTTCAGATTGTTTTAGGCTAACGGTGATGGTTCCATTTTCAGATGTATGTTTAAATGCGTTGGATAATAAATTGAAAAGTATTTTTTCAATTTTATCATTATCAAAATAAATTTGAAATTGTTTAAAATCGGACTCGAAATCAAATGAAATAGATCTCTCTTTAGCCTGATTGTTGAATAAGTCACTGGTTTCATGTACGAATGAAACAATATCGCTTTTAGTGAGAGATAGGTCTAACGTACTGGTCTCAATCATTCTGATCTCAAGCAATTGATTAATTAATTTTTGAAGTCGAATTCCATTTTTCTTAATTAATTCATAAAAGGAGTGCTCTTTTTTGTTGGGAGGTGTATCTCTAGAAAGTTTTTCTATAGGACCTAGAATTAGACTCAATGGAGTTCTGAACTCATGAGTAATATTGGTGAAAAATTTAACTTTAGCTTTAGAGAGTTCGTCGATTTTATTAACCGCATCTTTAAGTGAATCTCTTTGTTTTCCTACTTCATCATTTTTATCAGCTAATTCCAAGTTGGCAGATTGTAAAGAAGAATTCAGTTTTTCAAGGGCTGCTTGTTTTTTGATGGTAAGAATGATGAAATAAAGGGTAATGGACATCATTGAGCCAATGAGGATTATAAACCAAGCTTGTTTCCATACTGGAGGTAAGACATCGAAATTTATCATAGTGGCCTTATGTTGTATGTTTCCTTCAGTATCCATGGCTTTGACTGAAAAGCGATGATT
>JAOPTS010000166.1:0-2887 GCA_051531955.1 Reichenbachiella sp. | reverse complement strand
AATCATCTCCTGATTCTAATGCCCCAGCTGTGATTTGATAGGTCAATGATGGATCAGCTTCTCCATAAACTTTCGATACTGCATCTGCGGTGATCGTAATGGATTTTTGTGTAATCGTAAGATCACTACTTGTAAAGCTTACATTATAATTAGATCCTGCCGAAACAGTCTCTACATTGACAGCATAAGCTCCTGCATCTTCTCCGGATAATCTTGACAAACTACCTGTGAAATCATCTCCTGATTCTAATGTACCAGCTGTGATTTGATAGGTCAATGATGGATCAGCTTCTCCATAAATTTTCGATACTGCATCTGCGGTGATCGTAATGGATTTTTGTGTAATCGTAAAATCAGCACTTGTAAAACTTAAATTATAATTAGCTCCTGCCGAAACAGTCTCTACATTGACAACATAAGTTCCTGCATCTTCTCCGGATACTCTTGACAAACTACCTGTAAAATCATCTCCCGATTCTAATGCACCAGTTGTGATTTGATAGGTCAATGACGGATCAGCTTCTCCATAAATTTTCGATACTGCATCTGCGGTGATCGTAATGGATTTTTGTGTAATCGTAAAAGATCTATCTACATCCGCAGCTGCTGTGTAATTAACATTGCCTGCTTGGCTAGCTCTAATGTTTACAGTACCAACACCAGTGATACTTACTGTGTTTTCAGTAACTGTTGCTGGTCCACTTAATACGCTATAGTTTATTTCTAACCCCGAATTACTTGTAGCATCAAGATTAACAGCATCTCCAAACACTTTGTTTGCAGGCGTATTAAAAGTTATAATTTGGGTTGATTTAGACACAGTAATTGTTCGTTGTACTTCATCGGCTGAAGCAATATTTTCGTCACCCGACTGGTTGGCTGCAATTGTTATTGTTCCAACACCTGTAATGATTACATCACCACTTGATATCAACGCAGGACCACTCACAACTGTAAAACCTACTTCAAAACCTGAAGAAGCAGTTGCTGATAGCGCAAATGGTGCTACTCCAAATATCTTATCTGGTTGAGATCCAAAAGAGATAGACTGAGCCTGTTGAGTTACTGTAAAACTTTGCTCAACACTAACTGCTGCTTGGTAAGTATCATTGCCTGCTTGTGTTGCTCTGATCGTTACATCTCCAGCTCCTAGTATCGAAACTGTAGACCCTTCAATAGAAATTGGTCCTTCCACTACTTCATAGATAATGGGCAAACTACTAGTAGCTGAAGCATTCAAAGTGAAATCACCACTACCGTATACTCTAGTGGGTAATGTACTGAAGCTTATAGATTGCGTTTGCTTATCAGCAGTAGTAAATAACCAATCACCTTCTGCAATTCCTTCAAATGGATTACCTGATAAATCTTGAATAACATTACTTCCTATTTCAACACTATACTGTGTTTCGTAAAGTAAGTAGGGAGAAGAAGGGTCTATTACTAAACCAGTACCACCACTAATCGAAACCTCAGGAGAGTTTTCATTATACGTTTCTAAAACTGCACCACTTACTGCATCAGTTAAAATAATTGCACCTACACCTAACTGCACTGGCTCGTTAAAGAATACTATAATATTATTAATAATGCCATATCCTGTGGTGTTATGAGTTGGACTTTGAGATAAGGCCGTTGGAGGAGTGACATCTTCCTCTGTAGTGAAATGCCATTCCCCTTTGGCTATTCCTGCAAATGGATTACCTGCTAAGTCAGTAATTGCAGTAGGCTCGACCTCTATATAATATTCTGTTCCGTAATCCAATACATTACCGCCAGCGCTAAACCAAGGGTTTATTTGTTCTAAATTATAAAGTGCTGTACCTGCTTTTGTGATTGCAATGGCGTCATTATCTACTCTTCTTACATAGACATTCCCTGCTCCAGACATCATCTTTTCATCGAATGTCATAAATAAATTATTGTTGAGTCTATCTCTATCCACTGCTCCATTAATTGGGTTAAGTTCGATCAAATTAGGGTTATGCGTATCTGTAGCAGATGTGCTAAAATCCCATTCTCCCTTTGCTAGTGAAAACGCATTATTGCTTAAATCTTTAATTATTCCTGATGGTATAACGAAATAGTAGGTTTTACCATAAGCAAGGGCACTAGTAGGATTGATTGTTACAGAGTACTCATCAAAAATTACATTAGCTGTTAATGCACTATTGATATTTTGAATCAAAGCATCTGTGTCATCATAAATCTGAAGAAATCCAGATCCTTTTTTTATAGGTTCATCAAACGTAATGGTAAAATTATCCAACGCATTTAAGTTAGTAACACCATCAATTGGGGATAAACTTACAATAGAGGGAGATGTAACGTCTGTAAATATGATGGTCGTAAAACTCCAATCCGGTTTGGCATAGCCTGCAAATTCATTGCCTGCCAAATCTTGAAAAACTCCGCTTGGCAGTTCTACATAATACTCTGTTAGATTGCCTAAATCAGAGGCGGGGTTGATGGTTACTAACTGGTCAACAATGGTAACAGCACCAGAAGCTACATCAATAGTTTGGACAGTAGCATCCGTGCTGAAAATTTTAATTAAAATGTTACCGCTTCCTTTTTGCACATTTTCACTAAAGTACATGGTAAGATCACTATCAATGGCAATATGCGTTCGGCCGTCATAAGGAGTGATCGTAGTTACAAATGGAGCTGTCAGATCTGGCGCCAACTCAGCAGTAAAATTCCAAGTAGTAGCATCAAATATGCCTGCAAATTCATTGCCTGCAAAGTCGATAATTGCCCCTTCTTGAATATTCACATAAAAATCAACACCGTGGATTAAATCATTAGAAGGGTTAATTGTTAATGTGTTTCCAGAAAAAGTAGCACTGGCAGAATTTAAGTCGATTACTTCTCTAGTAGTCCCTGC
>JAOPTS010000165.1:0-12222 GCA_051531955.1 Reichenbachiella sp. | reverse complement strand
AAATGACTCCTCCTAGAATTATGCGTACAAACTAATGTAAGGTTGCATAATTCACTTTGCTCCATCTTTTCGATTGCAAAATCAGCTATGGTTTGTAGTATGGCTTTTCTCTCAGAAGTAATCTGATCAAACTCTGTTGATACGGCTTCCAGGTATTGTTCTAATTGGGTTGTAATCATGACTTGTTTACTTAACTATATGTTTGGATTGATCAAATGAAGCTCCCTGCTTACATGTGAGTTTTAACAGCTGATATTAGTACGGATGCAAATGAATAGAAAAATACCGTTATGTGACGTATTTGACTGTGAAGTTTACGTGTATATTTACTGCTTCAAATTAAAAGCGTATTATGAATAATATTAACAAAGAGCTTTTGGATGCATTCGGTCGGATTGTATATGCTATCGCTAAAAGTGATGGAGAAGTACAAGACGAAGAATTGAACTTGATTAGGCAAGTTGTGGATAAGAATATTTGGGCACAAGAGCTTGAGTTATCATTTGAGATCGAAAGACAAATGGATGGCGATGCAGAACAAATATTTGATGAAGCAATAGGAGTGTTTAAAAAGCATGATGCTAAAGAGCATTATATAGAGTTTGTGAAGCTTCTAGAAGAAATCGCTAAATCACATGGTGGTGTTGTTGACGAAGAAAAAACTCTAATAGATAGATTCAGAGATACTTTGTGCTAATAAAATCAATCATTATATAATTCGAGAAATGAAAAACGTATTCCTAATTTTTTTGGTATTAGCGCTAATAGCTTGTGAATCCAAACCAAAGGTTGATCCATTGACTACTGAGTTTAGTACGGTCAAGACGGAAGTAATAGCGGTACATGATGTAGCTATGGCGCAGATGGGTAATATCATGAAAATGAAAAAAATGCTAGTTGAGCAATTGGACTCTACACAGTTGGATTCGGCCTATGTGCTGGCGATTACTGATTTGGACAATGCCCATAATGGTATGATGGTATGGATGAGAAGCTTCTCCGACGGTTTTACTGCCGAACAATTAACCAAAGGTTTAAATGATCAATTGGTGACTGAAGAAGAAAAGGAAAACGCTCAAGAATTGATAAACCTAATGAAAGACCAAAAGGTAACCGCTGATATCATGAATAATGCTATCGAGGAAAGTATAGCAAAGGCAAAATCTTTGTTGTCGTTGGAGTCTAAATAATTAAATCATTGATTATAAAAATTTTAAAGTGGATGGGCTTGACAATTTTAGGATTGCTTGTCACAATAGTTATTGTTGCGACATTATTCATTAACCTAAGCCCGCAGTTTGGCGGAAAGCAGAACAAAAATAAATTGGCTCGATTTGAGTTGTCTAAGAATTATAAAGAGGGTGTTTTTATAAATAATACTCCAACATCCATGGACATGAGTCCGGCTAAAATTTGGAGTATTCTAAAAGATCAATTTTCTGCAGTAGATACCAAGCCTGGTCTTGACATTGATACGTATAAAATCGATTCTCTTGAAATTACCAAAAACAAAGTAGCAAGAATCACTTGGTTTGGACATTCTGCCTTTCTATTGGAAATGAATGGGAAGAATATTCTGATTGATCCGATGCTAGGTAACGTGCCGGCTCCTCACCCATGGTTGGGCGCAAACAGGTTTAGTAACCAATTGCCAATCGAAATAGAAAAACTGCCTAGAATAGACGTTATTATATTTTCACATGATCACTATGATCATTTGGATTATGGTTCGATCAAGTTGTTGAAGGATAAGACTGATTATTTCCTAGTACCGCTAGGAGTGGGCTCACATTTGGAGTCTTGGGATGTCTCTGCCGACAAGATTAAAGAGCATGATTGGTGGGAGCAAACGAAAATTGGTGGAGATTTGAATTTTGTATTTACTCCATCGAGACATTTTTCAGGTAGAGGATTAGGAGACAATTCCAAAACACTCTGGGGCTCTTGGGTGATCAAAGGAGAAAATAATATTTTCTTTAGTGGAGATGGTGGGTATGGTCCTCACTTTAAAGAGATTGGTGAAAAATATGGTCCTTTTGATTTTGCCATGATAGAATGTGGTCAATATGATGCAAGGTGGGCAGATATACATATGATGCCTGAGGAATCTGCGCAAGCTGGTATAGATGTGTTGGCTAATGTTGCCATGCCAATTCACTGGGGAGCTTTTAAACTGGCTTTTCATCCTTGGGACGAACCGGTTGAACGAATGAAAGCTAAGGCATTGGAGTTGGACTTGCCTATGATAACACCCAAGATCGGCGAGCAAGTTTCGTTGGATTCATTGGTAGCGAAAGAAGATATTTGGTGGAAAAACTATTAAGCTATGAAAATCAGTAAGATATATGTGTTTGCTTTAATAGCAATTATGTCCGTTAATGTGTCAAATACATTTGCACAGGATACGAAGACAGATGAAGATTTATTGAATGAAACCATTGATTGGTTGGAAAAAAAGATCAACATCACCTATTACAATGCACAAGCACAAGTGTGGTGGACCAACAGATTGTTTTATAACTCGAGTACGCATCTGATCAATATTAAGAACACGTCTGCAGATAACCCCTCTTTTTTGGATCGTGGCACTTATTATGATAGAAAAGTGAAGATCAATGACTTGGACGGTAGTAGTATTAAGGTTTTTGATATAGATGAGGACCAAGGTAGAATAGTCTATGGTCAGGTGGTGCATGTCAACGTGATTGGTAATCAGAAAAGAATTCAGAGGACGAAGAACAGTAAGAAGACGTTCAACGAATTTTTTCTGCAGATCCCAGTACCTCATGCACTGGACAGTTCAAGAGTGACAGCCGATAGCATCAAGGTCAAATTGGCTTTGGCAATTGAGTTGGCCTCAAAGATTAAACCTTCGACGAATGTTGCTGAAAATGCTACCTCTGTCATGATGTTGCTGCATGGGACATTCAAAGGGTCTGATGATTCCAAGATGAAGTTCACAGTGGTAGGTGAGGATACTTATGAAATAGAACACAAGAAGGAAGAGATATTTATAAGAGAAGGGTTGTTCGGTTTTGATGTCAGTACAAGTACTTTTTTCCTATGGACTTATAGAAACTCTGAGGGTAAGAGTGCTATTAATTTGAACCTTAATACGACGGAGAAACTAATTCTTCAAAATGATGATAAAAGCCTGCAAGTGGTTTTACATGGAGAGAATCATTTTTCTTGGATTGAAAAAAATGTCACAACTGAATTTTTCAGGGAAGAGGAGTAGCGCTAATCAACCCAGTATATGAAAATGGAGAACAAGGAAGAAGGACAGGATGCATACCCTGTAAGGATTGATATACCCAAGATATTCTATTCAGATTTGACTGGAGGACCGATTACCAATTGTATCTATTGTGAGAAGGAACTCTTGAAAGCCAATTCTCCCTATGTCATAGAAAAGGCGTTGAAACCATATGATGGTTATAAATCATACTCTACGATTTTTGAATATGCAGTGTGTTTGCCTTGTGCGGATCAGATGAAGTCCATGATTTCACAAAAATCTATGGTCAGCATGATGGATTTTTTTATCAAAAACATGAAAGCACAGTCGAATGCTAAGTCAAAGTATGGAGAAGAGAATTTTGAAGTGATGGATTGGATTTCTAATTGTGCTATTACTGACAAACACATTACTACTCTATCAGAGTGTCAGCTATACGCGCTATGTCAAAACGACCAACTCATGTTTACTGAGTTCCCTTACATGGTTAGTGGACAAGCCTTAGATGAGGTAGTTGATTTGTTATCCGCTGAAACGCTCGATGAGCTAAATGATTTTAAGGATAAAGTAGTAGGTCCATCCGAATTTCAGGACTTATTAACCAAAGGCCCTAAAGTTTTATTATAAGTAATTAGGTCAGGTTATAGTGATAACCGTCATCTGATAATAAGCTAGTGTCTCCATTGTCAATTTCTGATTCTATTTTCTTTATCGCTTTACTTAATTCTTTATTGAGATGTTTGAGAATATTTAGATCTGTCATTAACAGATGCTCATTGTTCATGTTGAGCCCCAATTCGAATACTATACTGTACATGTTGGCAATGGGTTTCCTCAAAAAATGTGAGATAGTAAATTCTAGATGACGATGGGACCGTGGTAGCCGGTTAATATTCCCCCAGATCATATCTACTGTGTTTTTTCCGGCAGTCATGACACTATTTATGATTGGTCTTTTTGCAAAGTTCATGGTGTGTGTTGTTTTGATGGTTATATACATAATCTCTGTTATACAAGGTCCATACCAAGTATTGTGCCGTTAATTCAGTATCAATTAATGACCTAGAAAAACAATCATTTCGTGTTATTTATAGACTAATTACTAATTCAATTGCTAATTGATGAAATAGCTTTTAATTTGAGTTTCAGAAATCAACGCGACTATGAAAAAAATACTTATCACATTGTCTCTTTCTCTTCTTATGTTAGGGCTTCAAGCTCAAACAACTCAGTTGGACGAGGCATTCAAGACCGCTTATAAGACAGGTGTGAAAGCCTATAAAAAGGGGCAGTACAAACAAGCCATCTCTCAATTTGAGGAAGCTTTGAGATATAGGAAGTCACATGAGAATTCTTGGTATTATGTAGGCATGTCCTTCAATAATATTGGCAATTATGAAAGAGCGATCTATTGCTTCAAGAAACTAGAGAGCTTTAATCCAGATTATAATCCTTGGGTGTATTACTATACTGGTAATGCCTATATGGAAATGGACAAGTTGTCTCAGGCTTATTCTTATTATCAAAAATTCGAGAAGCGTATTCCAGACTTACCTAAAAATGAAAAGGATAGACACTTGGCAAAAAACAGAATGAACTACGCTAAGAAAAGTTATCAAATACGTGCAGCAGGATCTAGTATGGCAGAACCTACGCCGTTATCGACTATCAACAGTGTCAGTAACGATTACACACCACAAGTGAATCCATTGGGTACTAGACTGTATTTTACATCAGTAAGACAAGGTGGATTTGACAATGTTAAGGCAGGGGCACCCAATCATTTTGGAGAGGACGTCTACGTGTCAGAATTAATTAATGATGTGTGGAGTGATCCTGAATTACTACCCGCGCCAATTAATTCGATGGCGGATGATTTTGGAGCGTCATTTACTGGTGATGGTCAGACAATGGTGTATGTGAGATGTGGTACCAAGGAAAGTGTTGGTAAATGTGATCTGTATATGTCCAATAAAGAAGGAACGGTATGGACGGAACCAAAAAACATGGGGAATGTGGTGAATAGCAAAGCTTGGGATTCACAACCGACTATTAACTCTGATGGGACAATGATTATTTTCACATCTACTAGAGACGGAGGTTATGGAGAATCAGATTTGTACTTGACTACTATCAATCATTTGGGTGACTGGGGGATTCCAGTCAATATGGGAAGCATTATTAATACGCCTTTGAGTGATAAGAGTCCTTACATTGCTTCGGATGGTAAGTCTTTGTATTATGCGTCAGAAGGTCATCCCGGTTTTGGAGGTTCTGATATATTTTATTCTCTATTTGAAAATGCTAGATGGTCTGAACCAAAGAATGTAGGTGCACCTATTAATTCATCTGGTGATGATACTAATTTTACCATTTCAGCATCTGGTATTGCGTACTTTGCTTCTTCTCGTGGCAGTGCGGCTAATTATGACTTATATGAAGTAGAATTACCTGATGCTTTGAAACCAAAAGCTTCAGTAGTATTACAAGGTTTGGTGTCTAATGCCAATACCTCAGCACCTATTGGAGCCGTAGTATTGATTGAAGATATGGTGACAGGTGAGCTTATTGCATTGAATAAGAGTAATGAACTGACTGGTGAGTATTTGATCGTTTTACCAGCAGGTAGGAGTTACAGTGTGTCTGCGAGTAAGGATGGCTTTTTCTTCTATTCCCAAAGTTTTGACTTGCCCAAAGATGCTAGCTATCAGGAGATCAATAAGGATATTTTATTGGAACCAATTGAGAAAGGAACCAAGGTGGTGTTGAACAATATCTTCTTTGAATCAGGTAGAGCTGAATTGAAACCTATTTCATATGTAGAATTGAATCGTGCAGTACAATTGCTGAAAGACAATGGAACAATGGTGATTGAGGTAGGAGGTCACACAGATAATGTAGGGTCAGAAGATCTCAACAAGAAACTGTCTCAGTCTAGAGCAGACGCTGTAGTTGATTATATGGTGTTGGCAGGAGTAGAGCAAGCCAGATTGCAATCCAAAGGTTATGGTGAAGCTATGCCGATAGCAGATAACACTAGTACCGAAGGTAAGAAAGCCAACAGAAGAACAGAGTTTGTTATTATTGAATTTTAGTTCCCTAATTAAGCAATAAAAGTATTTTAAAAGCTCGAATGTCAGATTCGAGCTTTTTTGTGTCTAATTGGTTCTAGGTGCAACATTTTGTTGTAAATGGGGTTTGATTGAACTGTCTAATAAACAGTTATGATCAACCAAATTAAAACAAAATTTAAATCAATATATTCAGGTGAAAGGTGGTATTACATAGCAGTATTTAGCGTTGTGACCCTCGTGATTTTTAACCAGATGTTGATTCAATATACCCTCAGTCAACAATGGTTTGATGCTAAAACGATCAGTCTTGCCAGTAAACAGAGTATGCTTTCACATGAGGTGGTCGACCTATCTACCTCTACTACCTATCATGAGATCGAGGGGGAACCAAAGCTCCGGGAACTAACAGATAATTGGAATCAAGTTCATTTAGCCTTGCAACAAGGGAGCAAAGAGTTGGGAGTAGATAAGTTGGATAGCAAAAAGGTGAATGCCATGTTTGCCCAAATCAACCCGCACCAAAAAATGATTTTTGAATACGCCACAGGTACGAATGTTTCCTTTGATAGAGAGCAGCTAGTGCTTAGTGCTTCGATATATGGAGAGGTGATGGATGATATTGTTCTCATGTGTGAAGAATACTCTCAAATCAAATTAATCCTAATTATTGGGATGGAAATAGTGTTAGCTGTCATTACTTTATTGGTATTGCTCTTGGAATTCAAATACATTTTTAGGCCAGCATTCAAAAGGATAAAAAATCAACAGCAACAGATTTTAGAAGAGAACCATTCCTTATTGGAAGCGCAAGAACTATTAAATGCCATTCAAGACAGTACTTCAATTTTTAATATTGTTGTGGATCAAAAATTTGACATCATCAATTGCAATCAAGGAGCCCTAAAATATTTCGATATAGATGGATCCAGTGCTAATAGAAAGACGATATTCGATTATCTGCCTATTCATGTTCATGCTGGGTTTGAGGACTACATCAATACCGTGTTTGATGGACAGAATGCAATCTTTGATGAATATTGCTTTGTCAATAATCTAGATACTCAGTGGTTTGGAGTAGAATTTCATCCGATGAGACATCATCTAGGTAAGATTGATGGCGTGGTGCTTTCTTTCAAAGACATTACGGAACAAAAAAAGTATCATATTGAACTAGAGCAGCAATATGAAAAGTTGAGACGAATTGCGTTCGTTCAGGCGCATGAATTGAGAGGCCCAATTACTTCCATGATTGGCTTGATTGATCTCATGGAACTAGAAGAGCAGCAGTATGATAGTACTGGTTCTGTTGTTAAACGGTATGCACCCCATTTTAAACATTTGTCTGAAAAAGTAGATGGAATAATCAAGCATATTGTTGTTCAAAGTGAAGAAGAACTAGCTCCTAACTTTTAATCCCCTTTTTTATCTTATCATAAATAAGATTAGTCGTTGGTATTTTTTCGTCAACTGGTTTATATTGGATCATAGCTAATTGAGAAAAATATTAATTGAATTGAATGAGGGGTCAGTCGAGACTGTTATGGTTGATGATGATGTTGCTTTCGCTGCAGGCAGCAAAAGGACAATATGCCTTTGATCCCCAAGTGTCTTTTGGCAGTTCTAGCATATCTCAATGGACCACAGAAGACGGTATGGTCAGCAATAATTTGACGGATATCTACCAATCAAATTCTGGTTTGATCTGGATAACTTCTTTCAATGGGTTTATGATCTATGATGGAGAACGTTTTGAAGTCTATGACAAACGAAATCTTCCAGATATATTAGAGACGGATGGGATGTATAGTATAATGGAGGATTCGGATAGTATTCTCTATTTGGGGACCCAAGGCAGTGGAATAGTAACTTATCATAATAGACAGTTCTCAAAATTTATTCCTAAGGGAGTTGCACTTCCTATATCTATTCCTGTCTTGTTTTTTTCAGAAGATTATGGGTTGATTATAGGTAGTAACAATCATGGTGTGTTTCAATACAAGAATGATTCATTGATTAAACTACACATTCCTCAATTTGATAAAGCAACCATCAAAGATATCGTTGAAGATAAGTATGGGACATTATGGATTGGAAGTGAAGGTGATGGATTGATTGGGTTCAAGAATGGGAATAGTAGACATTATAACAAAGTGAATGGCATGTTGGATGATTACATTGTCTCGTTGGCTTCTAATACTTATGGTGATTTATTTATTGGCACTTCTGAAGGTTTACAAGTCATGAATAATCATAAAAACATGAGAGTGATTGAGCAGGTTGGAGATGGTTATATCAATTCGATCTATATAGATGAATGGAATACAACTTGGGTTGGCACAGAAATAGGATTGAATAGACTCAATCAAGAACTTGATGAGGTTGAATCAATTGAGAAAAAGCGGGGAATTGAGTTAATTAAAATTAGTGGACTGTTACAGGATCGAGAAGGTAGTATCTGGGTGATATCTGGTAAAAGTGGTTTGATTCGAATTAAAGAGAGTGCTATTGATAATATTACCCACCCCACGATATCTAGTGATAAAGTGAATATTGTACATGAGTCTTGGGATGGTAATTTTTACATAGGGACAAATCAGAATACAGTTGATATTTGCGATATCAAAAATGAATGTACATCTATTGAACTAAAAACTGATTTAAGAGGAAATGGTGTCCGAGATATCTATCATGATGAGGATGGATCTTTGTGGTTGGCTACCTACGTGGGGATTATCCATGTCAAGGATGACAAAGAGGTTGTGTATTCCATGGATACTGGAATGCCTGCAAATAACTTTAGAGTAATTCACAAGGATAAGAAAGGAGTGTTTTGGTTTGGAAGTAGGTCTGGCGGTTTGGTTAAATTCAAAAATGGGGATATTCTGGATATTTATTCTAAAAACCATAAGTTGAAATCTAATTTTATCCTCTCTATCACTGAAGATTACAAGGGGAACCTTCTGATAGGTACTCATAGTGGTGGTCTTAGTATTATTACACCAGTGGATGATGTGAAAATATTCCATTTAAAAGAAGATGATGCTGGAATATTGATTTTCAATATTGAAATGATTTCCGATACTAGTGCCATTGCTGCAGCTAATGTGGGCCCTTTATTTTTTGATGGAAAATCATTGACTGAAATCAATCTAATTGAAGACTCACGAAGCAAGACCTATTTTGATGTTGTTAAAGATTTTAATAATAATATATGGTTGACCACCAATATAGGTTTGATCCGAATCAATAGTAAGTCATGGGAAAAGTACCAAAAGAAAGAAGTTGGACTCTTGCCATATGTACTGTTAAATGAAAGTGATGGAATGAACAACAAAGAATGTACAGGTGCTACCAGATCTCTATTGTCGTCTAATGGGCAGCTTTATATTCCAACAATTGGAGGAGTTAGCCGTGTCGATCCATCCAACTTAAAAAGTAATGTAGTGAAACCAGATGTGATCATTAGGAATGTGATAATAGATGAAGTAGAGTATCTACGGCAACCAGGTATTGACGCACCAGCAGGTAGTATGAGATTCGTATTTGAATACAGCGTGCTTAGTTTCATCTCGACCTCTAAAAATCAATATAAGTATAAATTGGAAGGTGTTGATGATGACTGGAGTGTGGCAACCAACAGGGGAAATGTAGAATATACTAATTTGGAACCAGGAGTCTATACTTTTAAAGTTATAGGTAGTAATGATAACAATGTTTGGAACGATACAGGTGACAGTTATAAGTTTAGAGTAACGTCATATTTTTATGAGACATTTTGGTTTTACGTATTGATCATTTCACTTGTTGTACTCATTCTCCTCCTGTTTTATAAATGGAGGATTTCATTTATAAACAAACAAAATATTGAGCTAAAAAAGGTGAATGCTGAACTAGACAGGTTTGTATACAGTGCCTCTCATGAATTGAGGTCGCCACTCTCTTCGGTGTTAGGTTTGGTCAATATAGCGAGATCAGATTCTGAAAATGTGGCAGAGTATCTCAATCATATCGAAAAAAGTGTACTGAGGCTTGATACATTTATACATGATATTATTGATTATTCTCGAAATGCAAGATTGGGGCTCCAGCTAGAGAAAATACATGTGGGAGCCATGGTTCATGAGATTTTGTATGATATTGAATTTTCTGAAAATTTCGTAAAAATAACGCACCAAGTAGTTGATACTCATAAGGCAGTAGTTGTAAGTGATTACAAGAGAGTGAAAATTGTATTGAGTAACATAATAACCAATGCATTCAAACACCATCATCCAGATTCAATAATTGCACCATTTGTTAAAGTAAATATTAAAAGTACAGATAGGGGTGTAAAGATTGAGATTAAAGATAACGGTCCTGGTATCAATAGAAAGTATCAGAAAAATATATTCAAGATGTTTTACCGCGCCAGTTCGGCCACTGAAGGGTCTGGGTTAGGATTGTATATTGTAGAAGAAATCATTTCCAAACTAAACGGAGAATTGAAACTTAATTCACGTGAAGGGGAAGGATCAAAATTTATAGTGATCTTGCCAAATCTGTAGTTAGGAGATCTCTTGGTTTGTTGTGACGCCCTGTTTTTAAGGATGTGAAAGTAGTATTGTTGTTAATCCAATTTGAACTGTCTAATATCCTCTTGCAAGGTTGTGGTTGTGTTACCAAATTGTTGAAACGTATCAATCAATTTTCCCATCGTTTGCGATTACTCTTGCGTCGAACTCATTATTGCTGTGTACCAGAACCCAACTGTTCGGTAACTATGACCATGTTTTCGGTATTGTAATTGACCGTCACTAATACAAGGGTTTTGTACTTTTATGGAATTAATAATTCCATCGGAGTAATAGAGAATAGTAATCGTTCAAAACATGGGACGTACTCAATGGGTAAGGCGCCCATACTTTTTTAGTTTAGATAGTATAGGTTGCACTTTATCAGTTGATGTAGGTAAAATCAGATATTGATTCATGTTTGGTTTGGAGATAGACCTCCCGATTTCTCTTACGGTGAAGGGCTGATTTCAAGGTTTGATAGCAGACTCTAATTCAGATGTGATACCTCACAACTATCCGAAAGTTGAAGAATCTGAAAAGTCCCTTAGCTTTAATTGGTAGACCATAGATAATGAACAATGGGATTTTTCAGACGAAGCAAAAATAATAACCAGCCACTTCTTAGATGGATCAATACCTGACGAGCTTTTCCATGATTCCACCTCTTATAATCCAGCTAAAAAAACAGAAGGAGTAAGGGAGTTGTAAAAGTACCCACACGTGTTTTATTTCAAACCTAGCTAGGTTTTGAATGCCCCTTTTCTGAGCCAGTAAAATTCATTAAATAACCCAGCATCATTCACTCGTTTATTGAGGTTGGAGGGGGGCAGTGTGAAATTTTACATAAAGCCCAGTTTTTAACGTTTTTTGGCGTTTTGCCACCTGTTTTTGGAACGGATATTGTAACTAATCAATTGTCTTCAGACACATCGAAAAGGCCATTCGATACCTCGTTTGTTATCACACAAGTAATGACAAACACCCCGCTTTCGCAAGCACCGCAACGTCTCACTACACCTAGTTCGGCCGAGCAACATACACACTTTATGCAAGTATTACTTAGCAAAACCACAGACAGGCTCTGTCAGTTTTTGTAAGGTTTGATTCACAGTGGAACTGGTAGTTGCGTGCTGTCCTGCGAAGCAAAGTTCAATATATGTTTCACTTTTAAATTATAATGTTATGTCTATTTTCACATTGATCCGAAAGTTTTTCTAATCTGCTGATGAAATCGTGATAGTTGATCGGTAGGCTATGGTTTTCTAGTAACATCAAGAAAATAAGTCTGCTTTGGGAATCAATTCGGCTTGTTTAACGATTTTTATTCGTTTCGCACCCTCACTGATTTGATTGCATA
>JAOPTS010000164.1:0-19465 GCA_051531955.1 Reichenbachiella sp. | reverse complement strand
ATTTTCTTGATGTTACTAGAAAACCATAGCCTACCGATCAACTACCACGATTTCATCAGCAGATTAGAAAAACTTTCGGATCAATGTGTCATCAGCTATAGATTTGATAATATTACTCTGTAAGCTATTTTTGTTTGATGAACAATGCATTTTGTGTTTAAATGAGACACGTTAATGGATTATATTTATCAATGCCACCACCATTCGCACAAATCCAATTGACGCCTTCTGTATCTACATGGAAAGCAGGTATGGCATTCCGTCCTAAGGAGTTCGGGTTAGTTGGATCATTTCGCATGATATTGAAAACTATTTCCTATTGCGAGAAAACGTTTTCATAAAAAAAATCATACATTCCCATCCTAATAATCCTCTCCTTTATGAAAATTTGTATCTTTTTCCAGCATGTCTTGAATCTCTATCAATACATTATCCAAATTATTAGATTGCCCTTTTAAGAGCTTGATTAATTCATCTATTTCTTCCTGTGGTCGCTTACCTTCAAATAGTTGAATAATACCTTTGATATTGGCTACCGGTACACGTAGGTTATGTGCATTGATAAAGGCATATTCTGCAAGTTTTGCATTCTTGAGTGTTAATTCTATTGTTCTCTGGTCTACCTTTTTTTCTAAATTATCGTTGACTTCATTTAGAGATTGATTGAAAACCGTAAGCTCTTTAGCCTGCATTTCAATCCGATCGTTTTTCTCTTTTAGTTCAATAGTTCTTTTATTCACAAGTTTTTGTAAAAGCGCTCTTTGATTTTCAATGTATGATGTGCGAAATTTTATTAATAGATACATGGAACAAAGTATAATACCTGCGAGCAAGGAATAGGCCCACCATGTCTCCCACCATGGAGGTAATATATGAATACTGAGTGATCTACCTTTTTCACTCCAAATTCCATCATTGATTGAAGTTTTTACTCTAAAGATATATTCACCTGGATCCAAGTTTGTATAACTAGCAATTTTCTTATTCCCTATGAATATCCAATCCTTGTCAAACCCCTCCATTTTGTAGGCGAATTGATTTTTTTCAGGATTAGTATAGTTTAATGCTGCAAATTCAATTGAGAATTCTGTCTGATTATAGTTGAGTGTAATACTTTCTGTTTCCTCAATTGGGAACTTTAACACCGAATTCGGTGACTTATGACTGGCTTCATTATAAAGAATAGAAAGCTTAGTAAATACGATATTTGGAACTTGTAAATGGTCTTTAATTTTACTTGGTTGGAAGGCATTAAAACCATTTACTCCACCAAAATATAAGGTGCCATCTTTCGCTTTCATTGAAGCGCCATATTGAAAATCATCCCCTTGCAGACCGTCATTTTTGAAATATGATTTAAACTTATTGGTCTGATAATCAAGAGTTGCTAAGCCTTTGCCAGTAGCAATCCATATCGAGCCTTCATCATCCTGTAAAATCCCTTGAATGATGTTGCTGGGTAGACCGTCTTCCATAGTATAGTGCTTGAAAGTATTCTTTGCTTCATCATATCTGTCTAGACCAGCACCATTGGTGCCAAACCACATGATACCGTCTGCATCTTTTAGTATCGCTCTTACGTCATTCTTTGCTAGTGAATTTTCATCCTTAGGGTCATTGACCAAGTAATCGATTTTTTCAGTTTCCGGATTTAATTTATTCACACCACCACTGATGGTACCTATCCAAATGATACCATCTATACCCTGGTACATCGCTCTAATATCACTGTCGTTGGTTTTATTCAGATTTTCAGAAAATGGTCCGTAATGTTTAAATATTCCTTTTTCAGGAATAAACCGATCCAGTCCACCCTGTAATGTACCCAACCAAATTTTTCCTTGTTGATCAACTTCTATCGCCCAGATGTCGTTTTGGACTAAAGAGTTAGGGTCATTAACATCATGGGCGTATTGTTTTGAAGTTTTAGTACTTTTATTGAAGATCAATAATCCAGAATTCCATGTCCCCACTATTAAATTACCTTTCATATCTTCATCTATGGATTTGATGACATTACTCTGCAAACTGTTTTTATTTGAAGGTAAATGGACGTTGTGTTTAAATTCATTCGATAATGGATAATATTCATCTAATCCGCCTCCATCCATACCAATCCAGATGATTCCTTCTTTGTCCTCATGAAAGTCAAGAATTTCATTCAGTGCTAATGATTTTGGGTTGGTCGGATCATTGCGAATGGTATTAAAATCCTTTTCGTTGGGGTCATAATAACTAATACCAGAATAATATTGTGACACCCAAACAATGCCATTCCTATCTTCAAAAATATCGAAAATCCCTCTATTAGTAGATAGTGCAGTAGGGATCACTGCGTTGGCTCTGTAATTTTGAAACGATGTTCTCTCAGGGTTAATAATGAACAAACCATCACCGTCTGAACCTAGCCATAAATTAAAATTACTATCAATGAAAATGGACCTAGCAACCAAATTATTCAAATATAATTTGTTGCCTGGAATTGAATAATTCGTCACCTCTTTGGTCAAATAGTCCATGCTGAACAATCCATTGTTATAACATGATATCCATATTACATTAGTAGAATCCAATACTAGTTTTGCCCAATCTGCTGTTTCGACTTCTTTATCAATGTATTTGATTTCTTCATATTCGTAGGACTCCGTATTAAAAATAATAATACTCCCTGCTCCAGTAGCAAGTATTAAATTGCCCTCTTCATCCTCTGCCATTGAGGAAATGATGTATTCATGAATTAGAAAGTTTTTTCCTGCTAGGATATCATGGTATAAAAAGTGCTCAAAATCATCTGTAGTATAATTGTAACGAGCCAAACCATTCATAGTGGCAATCCACAGTTCTCCCTTTTTAGAGATTAATAAATCATTTATGTCGTTATTAGGTAGACTGTTGAGTTTTTCGTTATTAAAATACTGGGTGAATCGATCAGTTTTGTAGTCATACTTGTTCAATCCATGAAAAGTACCAAGCCATAAGTTACCCACTGAATCTTCGACGCATGATTCAACCCATAAGTCTGAAATCGTAGTAGAATCATTTGTGTCTGGCACATATATTTTCATATTCGTTCCATCATACCTATTTAATCCAGCATAGGTGCCAAACCACATATACCCCCTGCTATCCTGATAAGAAAACCATCCTGAGTTATTTGACAGACCGTCATCAACCGTTATATGATTGAACTTTCGATCAATTTTCTGAGCCCAAGTGTCGTTGATAGAAAAAAAGTGTACGAACGGAATTACAATTAATAAAATAATGCATCTCGTTCTTACATAAGAAATACTCATTAGTAGTATTTTAATAAAAATGCTGATTAATTAAACCTCTCCTATTAAATTTAGGTAAAATTCAATGAATAGTACTCTGAAAAATAAAAAAGAGTGGATGTGTTCTACCTCTGTCATTAGGAACATAACAAGGACACAATAGCTTTGACACAACAGGTAAGCACGCTCTGTTTTTGAAACTAAAATCAATGGGTAACAATTCGAACACCTAATATGCTCACGCAGAACCTTCAACAGGTGTGGCAAAAAGTTGGGTATTCAAATTATTTACTTGACTCTATGAAAAGGAAAAAATGAGCACCCAATATCAACCACTTATTTTGAATGCTCATATAGACTTCCGTAAGAATAGAGTTAATAATATAAGGTGCACCTTAAAGCACCTTATAATTCTACTTTACCCTATTGTACGAACGTTTCGTTTGTATTGCCCAAATTGTACGGTACGAACAACCAAACCTCTTGGCCAACTTAGTTGGTGAGTTGTTGATTAAACGTCTAATCAGTCTTACATCCGAATCTGAAAGCTTGCCTTTGTTAGACACCAAATTTGGGTGAACATCATAGGGCGAAACAAAAGTCTTCATTCGATACGTATAATTGTCTGCCTTGTTTAGATACTTTAGGTTGTCAACATGACAATTGGACCTGTCCATATCTGCAAAACTCAAATAAGGCTTATCCTCATCCTTGTCCAAAAACAACAAGGCCACTGTCTTGTGTACGTAAAACATCTTTGACTTAAAACCAGGCTTTGGTTTAGCCTTAGTTACTCTCTTTTTGACAGTTGTGACATACGGTACACATCTATATCCGGCATTTTTATAATTACCTAGATACACACCCGTTGCGGATGACTTTACTCGACCGTAGTTCGACACTTCATAAGCGTACTTGGCACCCTCAGGATGATAATTTTTCCATTCTTCCACGAAATAATATATTAATTTTTCAAAATAAAATATGATGAACTAACCTTAACTCTTTATCAATTCCTTGCATACCAACAATACGTAAGTGTTTGTCTGATTGTTACTTGTGTAGATCACACCTTGCGTATTGAGCTGCGTAGTATGAGGATCATTTAAAGAGAGCTTTTCTCCAAATGCATTGGTCACATTCATCGCTGCTTCTTCAAAAATACACTTTGTTGCGGCAAAATCCCATATACTTCCGCCTCCTATTTTTTTCTTTGGCAATTTAACATAACATGAGTTGTCTCCGTTGAGTACTCCAATTGCGTTCATAACTGCCCCATTACCGATAATTCGTTCATATTCAAGCGCTGCGAAACCCTCTCTTTTTTTACTAATTAAGTCCAGCATCTTTTCATAATTAGGCTTACCAACAGCGCTCCGGTCCATATACAATACGAGTTTCTCTGGATTCCCCACCCTTTTCATCTCTACCTTGTCACCATTTCGATAAGACCCCATACCTTTTACTGCTTGGTAGATGTCCATAGATACAGGGTCAACCACTACTCCTATTACTGAATCACCTGATTGGGTCACCAATGCGATCGATACCGCAAATCCTGCTCTTTGTTCTATGAATGGCAATGTACCATCTAGGGGGTCTATACACCAGAAGTAGTCTTTTTTCAATCGAGACTGGTCATCTTCGGCTTCTTCTGTGAGCAATCCCAAATCATAGTGATTGATACTGTCTTGAAGTCCATCCAAAATGATACGTTGACTCTCAAGGTCTATCTGTGTAACGACCGTTGATGCAAGGCCGTACATTCCTTCTTTTTTGTGAACGTCCCCTATTTCAGTTTTCTGTTGTTCTATGATGTAGCCTGCAGCTTTGATGGCTGTTTGTTGTGCTAATTTTGACAATGATGTCAAGTTTTGTTGTGTTAACTTCATAGGTCTAACGATTATTTGATTTGAGTTCATCCAATACCTCTTGGGTCAATCGTCTACTATAATCATGCATCTTGTAATGCCCAGGACTCCAACCATCTAAGAACCTAAAAAAATCTGCCCAAGCATATTTGTACAAAGACAACCATTCATCTATAACTTCTTGATAGATAGATTTTTTACCAGTGTTAATTAAAGAAGTTTTTAACGTATTGAAATAATATTCTAAGAGTTCTTCTTCATGAGTTTCACTATCCGATTCGTCCAAGCAGCTACTAATCAAATAGGCGACATCTTTCATGCCACAGCCTCCCCCTATGTATTGAAAATCTACTGCTGACACTAATTGACCATCATTTGAAAAGCAGAAATTAGCGATTTTGGCATCTCCGTGAACGACAGTTTTGTACTTACATTGATTCAACTTCTGATCTATAGCTGATGCTACTGCCTTTAACGGTTGGTTCTGCATCACTTTCCATTCTTCTGGTCTCGAATCTAGATGCCAATAGGTTCCAACTTCCCAAAGGCCAATTGGTTCGATTTTCAAATATTGGCTATGAAAATAGGCCAACCATTTCAGACAAGCTTTTATTTCGATAATGTTAACATCTGATTTTCGTACAGGAAATCCCAAAACATTGAGATCCTCCATCAACATGAAAACTTCTCCTTTTTCTTCCCATGAGGCGATCAGTTTGGGGATACGGCAATCATCATTGGTATTCTTGGCCAACGTTTCATACCATGTTCTTTCTACTTCATATGAGTGTACCTTTCGCTGGTGTGAGACATCTGTGTTCCAGCCTCTAGGATGATCATTGACAGCTGTCAAATCAACATGTTTGACCACTACAGAAGAATGGTTCCCTCCTGCTAGATAGCATCTGAAAATCTCACCATAACCACTCCAAAGAGATTGAATGGAATCTTTTTTGATAATGCTGATTGCCTGAGTTTCCTGTAAGATTTTTGTGATGGTCTCCTTTTTCATGAATGTCTATTGGTGAACGCTCAAATTTATGGAGGGCATTTTGAATAATTCTAAGATCTACGATATTTCGTTGGTTTCAAATTGTAGTTGAAACCACGTATACAAAGGTCATATTTGGGTACGAAATATCTGAATCTGCATTTCGGCAGAGAGGTAATAGAGTTAATTCAAAGAATGATGTGTCTATGATCTAAATAGTATAATCTATTGATTTGGACAACTCTATTTCCTCATTAAAAACTATGGGCTCTTCTACCCAAAGTCGCTTACCCAATTGGGTAACATGATAACAGGACTAATTCCTCTTCCGTACGTTTGTGAGCAATCTTGGTAGCAAGACAGGGATTTTCTTTATGTACTCATCAAACCCCTTTCTCTTTAATGCTTGCTCCTGCTCCATCATCGGAATGCTGATGTATCTAAACAATAAGTACATGGATACAAATCCTGCACTGGCGAATAGGATGGTCATCCAATCGTTTCCCCATGTTATAACCCACAATCCAAACCAAAATATGATTTCACCCAAGTAATTGGGGTGACGCGAATAGGCCCAAAGACCAGATTGGATAATCTTTCCTTTGTTGTTGGGCTCTTTCCTAAATATCCTCATTTGCTCATCACTGATCAATTGTATGAGAGCGGCAATTACGCAAACGATGGCTCCTACGACATTCCATGCAGTTAGGATACCATTGACTTGAAACTCTAGATAGACTGGCAAACAACCTAATAACACGATCAAGGTTGGAAACATATGGATACCCAAATAACTCACTAACCAATAAGCCTTGCCTGTCCGCTTGGCTAATCGAATATATCGCCAATCTTCGTGGAGCAAACCTGACCACCCTCTTAACCAATTAAGCGTCAACCGAATGGCCCAAATAGAAATTGCCGTACTGACAACAAAAGCCTTGAGGATCTCAACATCAAACAGATACACTAACCAATGCACGATACAAGGTGGTATAACACTCCAATATGGATCGTAAATAGAAGAGTTTTTAAATAAATAACTGAAAGCAAAAACGAGTGTCGTACAAATAACATCGACCATTACAATGCTCAACAAAGGATTCAAAGTGAGCTCGTAATAGAATAATAGAAATCCACCAAGTTGCATTGCCACTAGGTAGATAAGGGTGACTATGATGCTACTGGCTAACTTTGACTTCTTCAATAATTGGGTGATTAATTAGTTTGTATTTTGGCGTATTTCGAACAGGTTAATACACACTGCACTTTTGTTGAATCTAGTCTTGAAGCGAAATTATCAATGTCAATAGCTACTTTAGAAATTAGACCATTGAGTTTTTCGATGTTGAACTCAACACTATCATCTTCAGTTAACTGGTGTCTATCTAGACCTAACATCAGCTCTTGCACCCCTTCTCCCTCTAATTCAATGTCTTGTAAGGAAGCGTCAACTTCTGCTTTGATAGTATAGTATACATCTCCATGGCCTAAACATTCCAATTTTAATTGGTTCATCGCATATTTGGTATCCAATGACATAGTGTCCAATCTTTCACCACTGATGTACATTCCCTCGTACATTCCTTCCCAATTCTCGACCTCTTTGTCTAGATCGTTCTCCAGTAATACTACTTTTTCTAATAGGTTGATCCATTTCGTACTTAGATCTTCAATTGGCTTTCTCAATTTATCCTCCTTAGAGCTACAGCTCAAAGTCAATAAACATACAAGTACTACTACTAAATGCTTTATCATGATTTTATTAGTTATTCAAGATCAAGATACTATAAAACAAATACTTAATAAGTACTATTTCATTTTCACTTGTTTTATCATTTGAGCATCCCAACTATCTAGTCCTAATCTATAGTTGAACAATTTTTTTTCATGCTGATTGATTTTCCTTATAACGGTATAATGCTTTGGCGTGTTGAATTTTACACCTGATTTGCAATCGATTTATTAAATATATGAGTTTAGATTGAAAGAACAATTTCAAGTTCAGTCATTTGAACCATGTACTTAGCAATCGAAAATTCACTTTTGTTTTTGATATCCTGATTAATTAGATGATTAGTTAATATCTTAAAGCTACAATGTCTAAAACGATTGTATCATTATTTATTTTTTTCTTGATTTGGCTCTCTACAATCAATATTGTATTGGCTCAAATTGGCAATTCGACTATTAAATTTGAGAACCTTTCCAATGAACAAGGGTTGTCCCAAGCTTCTGTAAGTGCTATCGTACAAGATCAAAAAGGTTTCATATGGATTGGGACTAACAATGGGCTCAATAAATATGATGGGTATGATTTCAAGGTCTATCAGGTTGACAACAAGGAGAAGGGTAATATTTCTGATAATTCTATCACTAGTCTGATGATAGATCAAGCGGGTGTGTTATGGGTTGGTACTAAAACCGGTGGAGTTAATAGATATAACGAGGATCAAGATAAGTTTGACACCTATCAACATACAGAAGGATGTACAGATTGTATTGGTGGCAACTTCATTTCTCATATTTTTCAAGATAGTGATGGTATTTTTTGGATATCGGCTAACAGAAGTGGGCTGACACGATGGGACCAAGAAGCCAATCGATTTGACTATATAAGTGTTGAGAGTGAAATTAACCCTATCGAGAATAATCATGTCAAACAAGTATTCGAAGACAGTAATAAGCAACTGTGGTTGGTATATGATCGTGGGCTCATACAATATGATTTCAAAGACAAGTTTATCAAAAACCGTATTTTCAAACATGTAGCTGGTGATGACACCTCGCTACCTACCAATTATGTAAAACAAATGTTGGAAGATAGTGAAGGAAAATTGTGGATTGGATCGGATATGGGGATCAGCCTTTATCTTCCAGAGACAGCCACTTTCAAAACCATCACTAACAATCCTAAAGACCCCAATTCTCTCTTGGACAACTTTGTCAAATGCATGAACCAAGATGATCAAGGTAATATTTGGATAGGAACTGATCAAGGGATTAGCATCATGAACCCCAAAGACTACTCGATGACCAATATCAAAACTGACTATGGTTCGGGGAATAGTTTGTTAAATAACTATGTCAAGCAAATCTATATAGGTAAGGATCAGACCATTTGGGTGGCTACAGATGGTGGGGTCAGCGTCTATGACAAATACAAAGAACAATTTGGTATATATCAACACGAACCCTTCAACTCTTCTAGTATTGGAGGGAATATTTACACTATCTATCAAGACGTATACAATTTATGGATTGGTTCTGATGTAGGGTTATATTTAATTAATAATGAGACTCATAAAATTACACGATATCAAAATAATCCGAATGATATAAAGAGCCTCTCAAGTAATTTGATAAAAACCATCTACCGTGATTCGAATAATACTGTATGGCTTGGAACAGACAGAGGACTAAATAAGGTGGTTTACAACGCAAACGGAGATATTGAATCATTTAAAAACTATGATTTGGATGATGGATTGAGCGTAATGACCATATTAGATATTGTAGAGGATCATCAACAGAGGCTTTGGATCACGACTTGGGGTGGTGGAGTAAATGTGATGGATTTGAAAACAGAAGAGATTCATTATTATTGGAAGGACCACAACAACATTGATAGTGGATTAGATTCCGGTATCATTTGGCAGGTCATGATTGATTCAAAGGGTGGCGTATGGGTGGTCTCTGATTGGGATATTAATCTTTATGATGAATCTACAGACAAATTCAAATCATACACTACACCGTTGGACGAATCAACTCAATTAAATAGCTTCTATCCTACTCAGATATTTGAGTCCAATGGAGAATTATGGATTGGTACCAATGGCGCTGGATTAATGAGTATGGATCTGATCACAAAAAAGATCATTTACCATCAACATATTAAAAACCTAGAAGGACTTGTTGTATATGCAATGCAAGAGTCAAATGATCACGTACTTTGGATGGGTACCAACGATGGAATAGTATCCTATAACCCTGAGACTGGTAAATCTGAAAAATATGGAATACCCAATGGGTTACAGGGAAAACAATTTAACATGAATGCTTCTTTCAAAAATGCCGAGGGCGTACTTTATTTTGGTGGACCAAAAGGCCTGAACTTCTTTGACCCTTCAAAACTTGAAGAAAATACGAATATTCCAGAAGTATATATTACAGAGTTTTCACTGCTAAACAAGCTACAAACTCCTGTAAAAAGCAAAAAGCTTGACGTCAACATTCTTAATACCCAAGAGATAGAATTAGAACATTGGGAAAATACTTTTTCATTCAAATTTGTCGGACTAAACTTTCGGAACACCACTAAAAACCAATTCAAATACATGTTAGAAGGTTTTGATCCTGAATGGGTACAAATCAGTCAGTCCTTTCGGTTTGCCAACTATACACAAGTTCCGCCAGGCGAATATATTTTTCGAGTCATCGCCTCTAATGATGATGGTTATTGGAATAAAGAAGGTGCTAGTTTGAAAGTGATTATTCACTCTCCTTGGTGGAAGACAGTCTATGCCTATATATTCTATATATGTTGGATCATCCTTAATGTATTAGGTGTGTATTATTTCAGGATACGACAATTTAGAATCAACTCAAAACGGCTGGCGCAACAAGTGAAAGAAAAAACGCAAGAAGTCAGTCATCAAAACGAATTACTAGAAGAAAGAAACTATGAGCTAAGTCATGCGCAATCACAAATTGAGGAGAAGAATAATACCTTAAGTGAACTAAATGCTACTCTGGAACAAAAAGTAAAAGAGAGAACAAAAGCATTGCAAATGGTGGTGAATGAATTGAAAGAGCATAATATTAACCTAGAGCAGTTCAACTATATCATCTCCCATAACATGAGAGCACCTGTTGCCAATATAGTAGGCCTACTTAATCTATATAATCACAAGCAGCCCGAAGACACATTCAATAAGGTAACGCTTAAAAAAATGCATGAGTCTTGTAACAAACTGGACGAAGTATTAAAGGATTTGACTTCTATATTGGAGGTGCAACATCAAATAGAAAGACCCAAAGAAAAAATAGTCTTAGAAGATCTAATCGACAATATAAAAAATGCCCTCAAAAGGGAAATTGATACGAGTAATGCCAATATCGAAACTAATTTCGAAGTGCAATACCTACATTCAATACCAGCACTTTGGTACAGTATCTTAATCAATTTGATTTCCAATGCAATCAAATACCGAAAACCAGATCAAAATGCTATCATCAAGATCAGTACAAATCAGTCAGGTCAAAAAACAATGATCATAGTTGAAGACAATGGTATTGGAATCGACATGAAATTAAACAGAGACAAGGTCTTCGGTTTGTACAACAGGTTTCACACACATGTAGAAGGCAAAGGTATGGGGCTATTTATGGTCAAAACTCAAGTTGAGTCTTTGGGTGGAAAGATTGAAATCAGTAGCCAACCAGATCAAGGTACTAGGTTCAATATTCTGGTTTAAAGTTGAACTAACTTAGAATCACAATAAAAATCATGGGGGTAAGTTTTTTATCGACCAAAATTGAACTCAACTCAAAAAGCCATATTCGATGAATAAAAAATTCATTCTCTCAACATAATTTTCAAAGAGCGTCACAATCTAAGTTCCAAAAGTATCGACATAAAAAAAAGCGAACATAAGTCCGCCTTTTTTACCGTGATATCTTTTAAAGATTATCCTACAACTTTTACATTAGTAGCATTCAATCCTTTTTTTCCATCTTCTACATCATATTCAACTTTGTCGTTTTCACGAACTTCGTCAACTAATCCAGAAATGTGTACGAATATATCGCTGCTACCATCATCTGGCTTAATGAATCCAAAACCTTTTGAATCATTGAAAAACTTAATTACTCCTCCTTGCATTATATTATATATTATATTTTTGTTCTACTCTAAGATAGGATTTTTTGATTTTATTTCCACTCTTTATTCAAATTTTTCTTCAGTTATTTTTGCACTTTTTAAGACCAATAAAAAATCCAAATAAGCAACTATTATACCTATATAAAAAATATAATGGATGATACGCGATAATTCAGTCCAATGTTTCGTTAACGAATTGAAAACTGATTTTTAAAAAACAAATCTCAACTACACCCCCCAGCCACCATCTTTTTTTTCTTACGCTTGATGGGTTTCAGAATGATTTTAGTTTGTTTCTGTTCTGCTTTTTCTCCTGTAAAGTATGTCCTTGCTCCTACCCTTTGTTGGTATAACGCAAATGCAGCTTTGTCTTCAGTAGCATTAGGAGGCTCAGGATTCAAAATGTTAGCGTTCCATGAATCATATCCTCCTTCCAGCATATAGTTGTTCCCAAATCCTTTCATTCGTGTCTCGAGCCATACTTTTGCTGTTACGTCATCATTGTCTGCATAGAACACATTCTTTTTTAATGTTTGGTCAATATAGCCAATCCAGTTATCGGTAAACAAACTATCCATAGGTATGTTGATGCTATTAGGAATAGAAGCTTTTTCATAATCACCTTTACTCCGAACATCTATAATCAATATCTCTGGATCATGATTGATTAAGAGGTCTGACAGTTGATCGGCAGAGAAATAGTAGGTCTTCATCTTCATTTCTTGTAGGGCTTCTTCTTCACTGATCAACCTGGAAGAAGATCCATCGTTGGGCAACATCAAAGCCATGAGACCTAACGTGATGAGCAATGCTGATATGAATAGATATGATTTAGTCATGATTATAGCTCTTTAGTAATATCATCTCTTTTGAACTTCTTCTCTGACCATTCTCCTACAAAGAACATTCCTATGGCTGCTAGAATGACCAGAAAAGCCATAACAGTCTCACTCAAACCTAAGTCTGTAGACAATTTAGGTGATCCTATAAACTGGCTATTGTGTAGCGTTTCCCAGATCGGATAGGTCTCACCAAAAAGTAATATCCCTACGAAGCTACCTCCCAAAAACACGATCGCATCAATTTTACCAATGGCTGCAGCACATACACTCGTGCCAGGACAGAACCCTCCGACAATGAATCCTACTCCCATAATGACACCACCAATAATAGCAGATGAAATGTAATATTGGTTGATATAGACAATATCCATATCGATCATCCCCAAGCCATTGAAAGCCAATAGGCCAATCATGGCTGTAATCGCTGCAGTAAAAAACACTTTCAACACGGTTGTGTCATATCCGTAAAACATCCCCGCCAGTTTTCTACTACTAGAAAACCCCGCTTGTTCCAATACAAAACCAAAACCCAAGCCTATCAAGAAGGCGATGAGGAAATTGATCTCTAGTGATAATTCTGATAATGGTATAATAGGTGCCATAATGCTCGTGTTAAATCCAATTTTTTCTAAACAAATATGCAAATGCGAAAGCGGTTCCGAAGATGGCCATCATGGTCACAAAACCCGCCGTAGACAAGACTGCCATACCACTCAGCGCTGCTCCACTGGTACACCCTCTACCCAACTGAGACCCGAAACCAAAAAGGGCGCCACCAATCCCGGCCATCAACAGCCGTTTGCTACTCGTGATGTTGGGAGATTTCTCCACCTTCCAAGTCAATCGCCCAGCAAATGCACCACTGATCAACCCGCCAACCAATACACCCAAGACTTCAAATACCAACCAAGTCTTCATAGGCCCAAACTCTCCACCAATGTATTTGCTATAAAAATGAGAGTTAGCGGCATGATTCATTTTTACATTGGATACCGCACTGACTACTACACTTTTAATTGCACCACTTGCCCCTAACCCTCTACCTGTGAGATAGAAAGAAGCCAACAGCACCAGTCCTAAGAGTACGCCAGCCACGTAGGGATTCATATAGGTCCACTTTTTCATTTTAGTATTATTTAGTATAAGTATCTACTGGCCTGACCAGCGTAAACAATCACAAATCGTAACATGATATTGCCAAACAAAACCAGTAGCACTGGTATGATCGGTTTAATCTTTCGTCCATTCAATTCTAGTACTTCCATCAAAGCGGGCAGGATCATACCGATGAAGACCACTCCTATCCAAAATGGCAAAGTATACGGTCCGCCTAAGAACATTTCTGCAGCTTCTATTTGTACTTGTGTACTGGCCATGAAACCCATAAATAGATGTACAATGAAGAATAATTCTAATCCGATAAGTATGAGATCTAGCTTGGCAAACAACAACTGCTCTTTGTGCTTTTTGCTAATCAATAAGATGTAAGCTGCTCCTGCTGATAATCCGGATGTCAGAAATAATGGTCCCAATATGGAAGTGTTCCATAGCGGTCTTGCATTGAATGCTGATAATAATATACCTGTATAGATGCCTAAGATCACCGAGAAGAACACCAATATCCAAGCCATGGCTTTTCTCCGATCCGTCAGCCAAATATCTAACTGTTCCAATATTTCAAAAGGCCATTTCCAATCGGGTTTCCATTCCTTGACATAGGTAAAACTCCAAGCAATAGACAAGGGCGTCACCACCATCAACGTCCAAGCACCCCAAGACATGGGGGACTCCAAACGTATCGTGGTATACAATCTCCAGAAATACAGTTTGTGATTTAAATCCAAAAACAAAGCCACCAACCCCAATACCAACAATACAGGAGTTACAAATGGTGCCCATTTCACTGCTGCAGGATATTCATTCTCTCTGCCTCTCAGATACAAAAAGGAGGCAAAGAACAAGATTCCTGCTGCCAACCCACCAGTGAACAAATAGAACGGGATCTCCCAATGCCAGATATTTAAAAAAGGATCTATCATGGGATTGTTTCTACCGCTTACGATTATCTCTTCCATTATTTTAGCCTTTTACATTAAATAAAAAATATGTGGATCTGTTCCTGCTTCAGGAATCAAAGTCTTGTACTTTCTTGTTTTAAGTTTTTGTGATACTTCACTATCAGGATCATCTAGATCACCGAAATACATACAGTTAGTTGGACAAACGGCTACACAAGCAGGTTTTTGGCCTTTCTCTAATAGGTGGTGACAGAACGTACATTTATCTACATAACCATCAGGATGCGTATATCTCGCATCGTATGGACACGAAGTAATACAGGCACCACAACCGATGCACATGTCTGGATCTACCAAGACTATTCCCCCTTCTACCGTATGACTGGCACCTGTTGGACAACACCGCACACAAGGTGCATTTGCACAATGATTGCAACGCTCTGATCTAATTTCTGTTGTCAAATCAGGGTAGGTTCCTTCTGTCTTTTCTACTACCCAGTCACGGCAATAACCGATGGGTACATTGTTTTCTGTTTGGCAAGCCACTACACAGTCGCTACACCCGACACATTTCTTCATGTCTATGACCATTGCGTATCTCATGCTTCGACCTCCTTCCCTTTTAGATGTGGATCCTCTGTCAAGAAGGTGACAAAATTGGCTCTCATGCCAGTACCTCCCATGATTGGATCTAGTTTAACATTGGTAATCAATTGCGTATCACTGACTCCTTTTCCAAAAGAAGTCTTGAGTTTTTTGTCCGTATGGCCAAAACCATGCACCATATATATACTATCATGTCTGATCCTTTCGGTGACTCGGACTTTGATTGCAAAATCTGAAATGACATCATCTTGGTTCTTGAGCCAGATGTATTGATCATTTTTCACCTCCCATTCTTTGGCGACCTTTGGATTGATCCAACAAGTATTCTCATCCATCAATGCAGCTAGGTTAGGATTGTTGGTCGTCCTACTAAAGGTGTGCATCGGGGCGCGTCCGTATATCAATCTGTAGAATCCGGGTTGTGGTTGCTCATGCTCCTTATAAACAGGCATAGGGTCAAACCCTTGGGCTGCTAGTTCGGTTGAATACAATTCAATCTTACCTGTATTGGTATTCCAGTCAATCTCCTCCCCCTCTTTGATATACAAGTCATCATAGGGCCGTTTGAACTTCTTGACCCCTAGTTTTTTCATTTCCTTCAAGGAACTACCTGCCATCTTCAATTCGTAATCCAATTTTGCCTCTATATTCTTCCAAGGGAAATATTCTCCTATATTCAACCTATTGGCCAACTCTTTGGCCATCCACCACGCCGGTTTGGTGTCGTACATCGGCGCAACTGCAGGCATTCTCAAGGCCAAATTGGGTTCTCTATGACCAGAGTTCCGGATATTGTCATAGCGTTCTAGATAAGTACATTCTGGTAAGATGATATCAGCATAACCAGTGATTTCCATGGGCATGGTATCTACCACCATGAGAAAATCTAAGTTTTGAATCGCTTCTAGTGTCTTCTTTTGATCTGGTAATGTCATGATCAAATTGGTCCCATTGACAATCCATCCTTTGTAAAATGCATTGCGACCGATACCCGGGACACTCGCATCACAAAGGCCATTTGCCAATGTCTCGTGTGCAAGATCATAATTACCCGGTATTGCTTCTCTCCAAGATTTCTTCGCTACCGGGAATGGCGGTTTTGGATAGGATTTCAAAGGGGCTTTTTCAGGATAATAGAATCCGCCTCTTTTGCCCCAAGAACCCAGCAATGCATTCAATATAGCGACCGCTCTCAATCGCTGCGTATCATCACCATACCACGTCACGTGTCGCCCAGGGTGAATAATCACCGCTGGAGAAGCATTGGCCATTTCTTTGGCGGTTTTTCTAATCTGATCTGGTTTTAGTGTCGTAATGCCATATGCCCACTCCGGTGTGAAGGGCTGTACATGTGCCTTGAGTTCTTCAAATCCATAGCAGTATTGCGCTACATATTTCTTGTCATACCATTCTTCATTGATGATGACATGCATCCAAGCCAGTAACAGCGCCATGTCTGTAGCAGGTTTGATCGGTAACCAATGTGTGGATTTACTGGCCGCTGTACTAAATCGTGGATCGACAGTGATAATAGTAGCCCCACGATCGATGGCCATGCTCATCTCCTGCACCTGCCCATTGTGCATATTCTCGCCAATATGAGAACCTATCAGTACCAGACAATCTGTATCTCTTATATCCGTTCGTTCGGGTGATCCGATGATCTCTCCAAATGTCGCGAGGAACGCCACTTCTCTTGGCCCTCTACATTGTGCAAAGGAAGGTGCCGTGATGGCATCTGAACCAAAACCTTTTAATAGGTCACCAAAGTAGCTACCTCCCGAACCATGGGTAAACAAAGCCACATGTTCTGGACCGTGATCTGCTGCAATTTTTTTGAGCTTACTGGCTGCTAAGTCTAATGCCTCGTCCCAAGAGGCTTCTCTGAAAGTCTGCTTTCCATTAACCGTTTCTCTAATCAAAGGTGTTTTTAATCTATCGGGATCATTGTACATCCCAACCCCTCCTGTCCCGCGTGGACAGAGACGACCATTGCAATGGGGATCATCATCATGACCTGTTATTTTTTGAATGTCACCTTCGTCGTTGGTATGCACCCAACCGGCGCACTTCCAAAAACAAATTTCACAATAGGTAGCAGTGGTTGCCGCTTTAGAAGCTGCGCTTAATCCTAGTGCTTCTGAGGAAAGACTACTGATGATACTGCCACCACCTACGGCTAGTCCACCGAGGCTAAGGGAAGTAATCTTTATAAAATCTCTTCTTGATGTAGGCATGTGTTTGTCTTGTTTTACATCTACAATTTAGATCTGTAACAAGCACTTACAAATGCGATAACACCATATCAACCAGTATTTTAAATCATCTATTTGGCGGTTCTACTGTAACAATTGTTACAGTAGTTGATATAGTTATTGGTTAATAGAATAAGCAATCATTTATTTACTCTTTAGACAAGAGACTCTTCTTCCCTACTCTTTCTTTGGTTAAGTGACTCACTATAGGTGAACGCAAGTGGAATTTCAAATTCCAGATCTTTTCCAATATTAGTAACACCAGCGCACCTGATTCAACCGGAGAATCATCCTAGATGATAACACCACTTATATACAATTGATAGACAGCTGATTAAGACTGATTAATATTGGCATCCTGAGTTAAAATCGTTAAATTATATGTAGGCATTAGATATGTCAATATACTGGTGCTCTTAAATTTATTTATACTAAACCCTCATAGTTATGAAAAATTTCAAATCACTCTTATTGACCTTTGTTGGACTAATTGCATTATCTACATATGCAAGTTCAGCCATTTTGGTTGCAAACAATAACCCTGGTGCTCCCACAGGCACGAATGTATACGCTACATTGACTTCAGCAATTGCAAATGCTACTGCCGGTGACATCATTTATGTTATTCCCAGTTCTATAAATTATGGAGATATTACTGTAGATAAGTCTCTTACCTTATTCGGTGCTGGATTGATCCCAGACAAAGACCTTGGATTAAAGACTAAAGTTGATAATCTGTACATAGATGCCTCTGATGTACGGATTTCAGGGATTATTGGTACAGGAGAGTGGTGTCTAGGTCGATATATCACTAGCCAGACTATTTCCAATATTACTATTGAAAACTGTCGATTTCCAAATTTGAGACACTATTCGAGTACAGTAACCGTGGGCAACCTTCTAATACGAAATAATGTATTAAATAACTATTTCAATTTACTGGACCTTCAAACTACTTCTGGGGTAATCATCACCAACAATCTATTTATTGCTTCAAATAACGCGACCTACGGACTTGCTGCCAATGGAGTAACTTTCTCTTATAATATTTTCTTGTATCAAGGAACTACAGGAACCGACGGTAAAATTATCGAAAACATACAAACCTGCTTATTTGAGTACAATATCTTTTATGGTGCAACACCTGACATTCCAACCAACTCATATAATAATACCTTGAATTATAATGTGAGTTTTGGTAATTCTGTTAATACGTTTTCAGGTCAAGGCGTAAACGGAAACTCAGGCATAGGTAATGTGATAGGAGATCCTTTGTTTACGAATCTTTCCTTAGGGACTTCTTGGGACAATTCATTTGATTTGACAACAGGTGCAGGGACTGCGGATGATATTGATGGTAGTGGTGGTATTGCAGGTGTGACAGGAGGACTTACTCCATGGGATCCTGATGGTTCGCTATTGCCAACGGTACAGACGGTAACTATTCCTGCAGTGATACCACTTGGCTCAGATCTCAATGTGAACGTAACCGGGAAAGGAAACTAATCATCCATTTTGATGGCGTGTTGCCATCTTAAACTAAATCAAGATGAGGAGTTTTGTAACCCTACTATTCTTATTTGGCTTTTATTTATCCTCTGCTCAGGAGAATATTACCGCCATGGAGTATTACTTAGATACAGATCCTGGGTATGGTAATGGTACAGCTGTAACCATTGCTACACCTGCTACAACTATTGATGTGGATTTCACCATATCAAAT
>JAOPTS010000163.1:0-10656 GCA_051531955.1 Reichenbachiella sp. | reverse complement strand
TACAATATTTTTAGAGATACTATATATGTGGTGGCACCCTTGAGTGGGGGGCCATCAGAGAAAGTGGGGCTGTTGAGTGGAGACAAGATCATCGAAGTAGATAGTGTGTTAGTTGCAGGTATTGGTATTAAATCAAGAGGCGTATTGGACCTTCTTAGAGGGCCAAAAGGATCTGTTGTCAACGTGACTATTCTAAGAAAAAACAGTTCTGAGCTTTTAGAGTTTGAAATAACAAGAGATAAAATCCCGCAAACATCGGTTGATGCAAGCTATATGATCGATGACAAGATTGGTTACATCAAAGTAAATAGGTTCACTGCAGTAACATATGATGAGTTCTTGTTAGCATTGAATGGGTTGATGTCCAAAGGTATGGACAAGCTGATACTTGACTTGACAGGTAATCCAGGCGGTTATATGGACAAAGCAATCAAGATGGCAGATGAGTTTTTAGCTGGTAATCCTATGATTGTATTTACCAAAGGAAAAGAGTTTAGATACAATCAAGAACACAAAGCAGGTACGGATGGATTGTTTGAGTCACAAGCATTAATTGTTTTAATAGATGAAGGTAGTGCGTCGGCATCTGAAATAGTATCAGGAGCGATTCAGGATAATGATAGAGGGCTGATAGTCGGTCGTAGATCATTTGGTAAAGGGTTGGTGCAGATGCCAATCAGTTTGAGTGATGGCTCTGAATTGAGATTGACCATATCGAGATATTACACGCCGAGCGGGCGTTCTATTCAAAAGTCCTATGGGGCTAATATGGAAGAGTATCACAATGACATACATGAGCGTTATGATTCGGGTGAGCTGTATGACAAAGACAAAGTGGAAGTCAATGATTCTCTTAGATATGAGACTTCAAAAGGTCGTTTAGTATATGGAGGCGGAGGTATTGTGCCTGACGTTTTTGTCCCAATAGACACAACTGGTAATTCTATGTATCTCAATAAATTGTTTACTTCCAATTCGATTAGAGAGTATGCGATGATCTATTCCAGTGAAAATGAAGAGAAGTTGGAAGCGATGGGCTATGATAAGTTTTATGATGATTTCAAGGTCTCTGACAAGATGTTCCGTGAATTAAGAACAATGGCAGAAAGCAATCAAGTGAAATTTGATGAAGAACAATTTGAGAAATCTCGATTGTTAATTGGAATCTATCTCAAAGCGCAAATTGCTAGGGGAGTATGGCAAAACAATGGTTTCTATCCGATCTGGAACCAGTCGAATGAAATTTACATGGAGGCGATTGAATTATTCGATCAGGCAGATTCGATATATCACCTCTAAAAAGTGTGCTGCTTGATACCTTCTTCTTGATTCGGTAACTGATGGGTTTTTTCTATCAAAGTAGTTTCTAGTGCATTGGATTTGATGATGGTGGAACATCGAGTGCCATAGTTAACCACATCAATAAAAAGGGCAGAGAGCGCTTTTTCCATCCCGTAAGGAATGCCAGTCTTTGGTAGCTGTTCATCTGGTGCTAGTGTCTTGTCTTCTAACTGTGCAAATATTCCCTCATGATTGTCAGGGTTCTCAAACTCCTTGGAGAAGTTATTTTTGCCATTGACTACTTTGGGCCAAGGGTCATTGATGAGTCCGTTGCTCAGGCCATAAGTACCTGGCGCAAGTAATGTGATTTCGTTATTTATATTGTTGTAGTACCACAGCTCGTCTTCATTTCCTACAAGTAAATTGAACAGATTGTATTTTTTGTTTGAGTCACGTATGCTTTTGAGATAATCTTCTGGATTGTCATCATTTGATAAAAAATCAGAAGTTAACTGGCCTCTAGAGGGCGCTTTGGTATCGACGCTGTCTAGGTCTCTATAATTGGTAAGTGCAGCGAATCTTTTGGACGCTGATACGCCAATCCAGGTGCCTCCAGCAGTTAAATCCTTCCCCGCGAAGAAAGGGTGGTCCCCAGTCCAAAGATGAGCTGGGGCCGCAGGTCTATTGTGAAATTCGTCTCGGTTAGCCGCAACTAATAAGTCGTATTTTGGATTATTCTTCCAAGAGAATATGATCGTACACATAGTTGGACTGCCTTGTTAATATTGTTTTATCTGAAATCTATAACCTCAACATCAGGGTTTGCTTTGACATCAAACGTGAAGTCTTCAGTTTTGATGCTGTTGTCTTCCTTGAATGATACGATTGTATAGACATATCGACTACCTGATTTGTCAAAAATCTTAAAGCTTTGTAATGAATTGTCACTAGCCTTGATTTCCATTCTTATTTTGAAATAACTCTTGTTCAAATCTTCTGGCACCAAATCGACAATGTCTGTTTTTCCATTGTCTTTTGATTCCAAGTAGAGGTATTTGAACCCTTCTTCATAAATGTCAAAGATGTTAGAAAGGGAGATTTCATCTTCTTCTCCTTCATAAGGCGCAACGGTTACTTCTTTGTCATCTTTGAGGTAGGTCCATACATTGGTTCCGTCAAACATGATTTGTTGCCCTTCCATATAAAGCTTGTAAAGTTCTCCTTTCACAGCTACAGTAGCTTCAAAACCTTCATTGATTCCTTCTTCTGGATTCTCCATTGTGTATTTGAATTCTGCTACAAATGAAGGTGTAGATTGATACTTATTACTCATAGCATCCAATACAGCTTTCGCTTTAGGATCTTTTTGTGCGAATGCTTGGCATGCGATTAAAGCCAAAAGGATAATACTTGTTGAAATTCGTTTCATATTATTAATTCTAATAGGTTCTTTCTTATTTTGAGTTCATCTCATTCAATAACTGTTCCAAACTATAATCATCAGGAATCAAGACTGCTCTAGCTTTACTTCCTTCAAAAGAGCCCACTACTCCAGCCGCCTCCAATTGATCTATAATTCGTCCAGCTCTATTGTACCCCAGCTTCAATTTTCTTTGTATGAGCGAAGTACTACCCTGCTGATGCATGACGATCAGACGTGCTGCATCTTCGAACAATACATCTCGATCTTTTAAATCTACTTCACCAGTGTTGCTGTCCGTTTCATCTCCAACAAATTCGGGTAGCATATAAGCAGTTTCATATCCTCTTTGCTCACCAATGAAATCACAAATACGCTCAACCTCTGGTGTATCTACAAATCCACATTGCAAACGTATCATGTCAGATCCAAGAGACAATAGCATGTCACCCATACCGATCAATTGTTCAGCACCACCTGCATCGAGAATGGTTCTAGAATCAATTTTAGAAGTTACTCTAAAGGATAGTCTCGCAGGGAAATTAGCCTTAATGATTCCCGTAATAACATTGACCGATGGACGTTGCGTTGCGACTACTAGATGGATGCCAATGGCTCTTGCCAGCTGGGCAAGTCTAGCAATAGGTGTTTCTACTTCTTTGCCAGCTGTCATCATCAAATCTGCTAATTCGTCAATTACCAATACGATATAGGGCAAGAATTTGTGACCCTTTTCTGGATTCAAGCGTCTTTCAACAAATTTCTGGTTGTACTCCTTTAGATTTCTACAACTAGCGTCTTTGAGCATGTCATACCTGTTGTCCATTTCAATACAAAGTGAATTCAAAGTATGAATCACTTTTTTGGTATCGGTGATGATAGCATCTTCGCTGTCTGGCAGTTTGGCCAGAAAGTGCCGCTCGATTTTATTGAACAAAGTAAGCTCCACCTTTTTAGGATCAACCAACACGAATTTCAATTGGCTTGGGTGCTTCTTATAGACAAGTGAAGTTAATAAGATATTCAGTCCAACTGATTTTCCTTGACCCGTTGCTCCTGCCATCAACAAGTGAGGCATTTTGGCTAAATCGGTAACGAAAATTTCATTCGAGATGGTTTTACCCAATACGATAGGTAAGTCGGCTTTACTCTTCATGAACTTTTCAGTCATGAGGATAGACTTGACGTCCACCATTTCTCTATTCTTATTAGGTACCTCGATACCAATGGTTCCTTTGCCTGGGATCGGTGCGATAATACGTATTCCCAAAGCTGCTAGGCTCAAGGCAATGTCATCTTCAAGGTTTTTTATTTTGGAAATCTTAACGCCTGCCTCAGGGATAATTTCATATAGCGTCACAGTAGGCCCTATAGTTGCCTTGATACTTGAGATGCCAATTTTGAAGTTGATCAACGTCTCAACAATCTTGTCCTTATTTTGCTCTAACTCTTCCTTTGACACTTGAACATCCTTGTCAGGATATTCTGTCAGTAGGTCCCCCGTTGGGTATTGATAAGTTCCCAAGTCCAGTGTTGGGTCGTAATTTTCTGAAATGGTACTCTTCTTTTCCTGTGTCTGATTGATATCAGCTTCGAAACTTACTTCTTCTTTTGGTAGTGGTTTTTCTTCAGGTTGAGAAGGGATTTCTACATCCAGTACCAACTCTGTCTTTTCTTCTTTGGTTGCAGAGGGCTTTTTCATGGTCTTTGACCCCACTTCCCAGCTTTCTTCAGTTTTTCCTTCTTGAATTTGAGCTTCCTCTTCCTCGACTTCTTCTTTGATTGATGCAACTACAGCTGCTATAGCATCAGACTCTTTTATAACTGGTGGTACTTGTTTTTTTGGCTTTGGCTCAGGTTTCTTTTTAGAGATGAGCAGCATTTCATCGTCTCTAAAAAGATCATCCTCGTCTTCTCCAGATTCATCTTCTTGATCTTCATCAACAACATCGTCTTCTTCCTCATCTTCCTCTTCTACGGCTTCTTCCGTTTGGATTGTTCTTGCTTCGTTTAATGATTGAGAAATGTCTTTTTGACTGATTCCTGAGATATTGGTGATGTTGAGGAAGTAAATAGTAAACACTAAAAAGGTGAACAATAGAAATAATAAAGTTCCCCACCCAATCAAACTGTCCAATAGGAATGCCAGTTCATACCCTGTGCCACCGCCTAAGAAAGCCCAGTCATAGATGGCTTCAGAGTTGATCATGAAGTAGCCTATCAAAATACTGATCCATAGTAGAAAGAAGACCATGAAATAGAATGATTTTTTGATAGGTAGTATCACTCTATTAAAGACAGTCTTGTACCCTACTAGGAACAAGAACGGCGGAATCAAAAAAGAGGCAATGCCAAAGTATTGATAGATGAAAAAGTGGGAAGTGTAGGCACCAATGAGACCAAGCCAGTTTTCTGCTTCTTGCCCGGAAGATCGCATTCCTGTTTCAACTACATGTCCTATAATGCTTTGGTCTGCTTTCCCAGTGAAAAGATATGACATGAAAGCGGTCAACAAGAACAGACTGGAAATTAAGGCCAGGAAACCCAAAGAAAGATGAAGCCTTCTGTCATTTAAGAATTCGACAGAGAAGTCAAACTCAGGTAGACTGAATTTCTTCTTTTCTTTTTGTTGGGATTTGAAAGTGTTTTTTGCCATTCAAGTTTTATTCAAGACGTAAAATAAGCCCAAATTTTTCAATAGAAAAATCTGATATGGACTAATGAAAGGATGAATTCTGAATCAAGAAATCAATTAATTGATTGTTCTGATTATTTCAGTTTTTGATTGATCTGAGAGATTAATTCTGGTCCCTCATATATGAATGAGCTATAGATCTGTACCAAACTGGCTCCAGCATCTATTTTATCCTGTGCTGCTTGTCCTGAATTAATGCCGCCAACTCCTATGATTGGAAATGCTCCATTGGAATTTTCACTTAAAAAACGGATAACTTCAGTAGAACGAGCTTGTACAGGAGCACCACTCAATCCGCCATTTCCTATTTCCTCGATCGTAGACGCGCTGGTTTTTAAACCACTTCTATCAATCGTGGTATTGGTTGCGATGATCCCATCTATCTTGGTGTCTTTGACAATCTCTATGATGTCTAAGAGTTGTTCATTTGTAAGATCAGGAGCAATTTTTAAAAGGATTGGCTTTTGTTTTGGTTTGCTCGCGTTTTCTTCCATTAGCCTACTCAATAGGTCAGTCAATGGTTTTTTCTCTTGTAGTTCTCTAAGACCTGGAGTATTTGGAGAGCTGACATTCACCACGAAATAATCCACCACATCGAAAAGCTCATTGAAGCATATGAGGTAATCGTTAACTGCCTCATCATTAGGTGTTATTTTGTTTTTCCCGATATTGCCACCAACGATCACTTTGGATTTTCTGTTTTGCAATCTTTTCTTGACCGCTTGAACACCTTCGTTATTGAAGCCCATTCGATTGATGATCCCTTCATCTTCTCTCAGCCTAAATAGTCTTGGCTGAGGATTTCCTGCCTGGCCTTTTGGAGTAACTGTCCCGATCTCAACGAATCCAAAACCCATGGCGTCAAAAGCATCAATCACTTCAGCATTTTTGTCAAGACCTGCCGCTAGACCTACTTTGTTCGGGAATTTGAGTCCAAACAATTCTGTTGGTTGTCCTTTTTTAGCTCCGAAAAACAACCTTAAAATTGATAAGCCAAAAGGGATGCTTTGTGCCAGCTTCAATTTGAAAATTGTAAGATGGTGTGCTCTTTCTGGGTTGAAAAGAAAAAGAAGAGGACGTATAATGCTTTTGTACATGAGATATAGAATTGAAGTGCAAAAGTAGTATTTCGAACTCAGAACAAAAACAGAATTGGAACTATCAAATTCGATTCTTTATAAATTGTTGTTGCTTGTTTCAATTCGATATCAAAGACTATATTCGTCACTCTGAGAAAAACCTATATACGTGGTGTCAGGGTGTTTTTTTTGTGGAAAAAGCGAAGTTTTAAAAGAACTACTTATTCGATCCAATGGGTGTTTTTTCCTTAGTAGGAGAAATGCGTAAAGATCACTAAAAAAGCTTTTTAGCGCTTTTAAAATCATTTTTAGAGGTTTATCATTGTTGTCTATTGATGAGGGAATACCACTGGATCACTCGTTAATTAAAAGCTTGACAATGAACGTTATGAAAAATAATATCCACGATAGTAGCCCAGATTTATTTAATATTAAAATGGATAAAGTTCACAGTTGGGGATCCTCCCTTTTTAAATTTTCCATATTAATTTTAACGATTTTTATTTTATCAACTAATGATCTCCTTGGACAAACTAGAGGGATGATTATACAGCCTGCTTCAGGAACTGTACTAGATACTGATGGAGATGGTTATATCTCAACTGATGAGTTTGGGTTTTCTGGGGACAGTGATGATACTGACGAATTTGAAAACGCTAGTGAATGGTCACGTTTCCCAACGGTTGGTGTTGGAGAAAAATTATCAGATGTCCGTAGTGGTCCTCAAGAAGGGTTTACAGATTTCTCTGTTGATCCAGCTGGATATGCGACGTACTTAAGATTGGATGGTACCAATATTATTTTTAGATTTCGATTGGCTGATTTCAGACCAAACGCCAAGGGATACACGGTGCTCATTGATACCGATGGAGCTATAGGAGCTGGAGATGCTATTGGGGATAACCCTGGGTTTGAATTGGCAATTTTACTTAGATCAAAACACGAGGTTAGTATTATTGAGTTTGATGGATCAAGTGCATGTGGAACAACGAAGAATACGTATAGCTTGTCTAGCAACCATCAAAAATCTATTTCAGGTATCCAATCTGGAGGTGATAATGACTTCTTTTATGATTTTTATGTGCCATTGGCTGATTTGTATGCTGCAGGAGGTATCAATAGTTCTACAGGCTTAAGATTTGCAGCAACGACCAATACTTCCAATACCTGCACCTTTCAAGGGTCTGTTTCCGATATAGGTGGGATGGATGATAGTAGCAATGCTTGTCTTTCTTGCGCTTTGCAAGAAATAGTGGAAGTACAAACTCCAGCATCAACAAGTGATATTAATAGCAGTGGATTGCCTACTGGCTGTCCTAGCTTGTCATCCGAAATACAATCAGGAACACCAACGGTATCTGGTGTTGCTGCTCTTGGGGCAGCTATTGTAATCAACGCAGATGGGAGCCAAGTGGGTAGTACTACCGCCAGCTCGACTGACGGAAGCTATTCTGTCACTTTATCTGCCGTAACAGCGGGTCAAGTGATTACCGCGACTGCTCAAATCTCTGGACTTACTATCTCTAGCTCTGATTGTAATACGGTTACAGTTGTTGATGCATGTACCACTGGTCGCTTAACGATTTCTACTTTTGATGTTGGCGGACAAAAGGTTATAACAGGGACCACGGATGCAGGATTGTCAGGCCTTCCAATCATTGAAGTTTATGATTTTACAAATGGAACTCTAGCTTCAAGTATAGCAGGTACATTGGTATATACAATGTCGGACGGTACTTATGTTCTTACCGCCTCTTCTAATTTTATTCAGTGTCAATCTGCAGCCGTAAGGTTGCGAGAAGATGCAAATAGTTGTTGGAGTGATTACTCCTATTTATGTGTAAGAAGCACTGGAGGTTGTACGCGGGCTGACGAAACAAGCGCTACCATTACTTCCCCAAATATGTCAGCCACTCAAGTGTTAGGCACTTCCCCAAATATAACCGGTACGGTACACTTATATACATACGATGGCTTGGATGCTAACTCTTCACCATTAATAACAGGATATATAGGGTCAGGAGCAGCGACAGCAAGTGGCTGGACCGTGAATTTGACAGCAGGAACAACCGTAGCGGACTATGGTTGTGGCGGTCTTTCAGCCGTGTTTTACGAAAGTGGAAATTGCATGTCATTACCGATTACTGGAACGGTGTCTGGTTCAGTAGCATCTGATGCTCCTACAGTTGAAGGTACCTATTGTAGTCCGGTTGAGACCATTTATGGTGCATCCGGTGAAGAAGAAGGAACAATTATTGAAGTTTTTGTGGGAAGTTCTATTGGTACAACAACTGTCAATGAATATGGATCATGGAATCTCTCAGGATTAAACTTGACTTCAGGGACCATTACTGCTACCGCACAGAACTCAGGAAATTGTGAAACCGTAAGTTCAGCATCATCAGGAACGACTATTTCTACAACTCCTTCTGCACCAAGTATTACTTGGCCAGCTACAGTTACCGAAGGTGCCACTTCTGTTGCAACAGGTGGATCTGGAACATTGATTCTTTATGTGGATGGAGCACCAATGACAGATAATAGTGATAATATATTTACAACAACTAATGGGACTTTTACAGGATTAAGTGCAAATGTCAATGATGCTCATTATTTATATGCGGGAGCGTTACTTGCGGTAGTATTGGATGGGACTTGTGATTCGCCTGAATCAAATGTTAAGGAAGTTTCATGTATTACGCCGGACACAGAATTAAATATTAGCCCGCTATTAAGCACTGTGTCATCAGGGTCAACAGTTGACGTAACAGTTTCTTCAGCGGAGGCTTACACCATTTATCAGCTGTACAATGAGGACTTGGTCGCCAATTCTGGAGCGTCTGCGTTGGGTTTAGGAACAAACTTAACCTTAACTTCATTGGCACTCACAGCAGATGCTACATTACAGACCAAATCATACCGAGTTTATCCAAACAGTTGTACATCTTCTTTGACAAAAAAGACAGTCGTAACTATAGGGGTTGTTTCGGTACCAACGGTAACAACAACTGCGGCATCAAGTGTAGCAACTACATCAGCAACCTTGGCAGGTAATGTTACTTCGGATGGTGGTTCTGCAGTGACAGAGAGAGGGATTGTTTATTCAGTTACTTCAACTAACGGCGATCCATTAATCTCTGGGACAGGCGTAACGAAAGACACGAACGGCACAGGGACTGGAGTATTTACCGAGTCAATAGGGAGTTTAAGTCCTGGCACGTCCTATTCATACAAGGCCTATGCAATCAATGGAGAAGGTACGACATATGGTAGTGTAGAAACATTCACGACGTTAAAACTTGATCAGACCATCACATTTGGTGGGTTAGGAACGAAGACTTATGGAGATGTTGATTTTACATTAGGAGGTACCGCTTCATCTACATTGACAGTTACTTATGTAAGTTCAGACCCAACAATAGCTTCTATTTCAGGGACAACAGTAACAATACATAAGGCAGGAAGTGTCATAATCACTGCAAGCCAATCTGGAAATGGAACCTATAATGCTGCTGTTGATGTGCCTCAAACATTGATTATTGATAAGATAGCATTGACTGTTACGGTGAGTGCAGATGATAAAGTATATGATGGAGCGACTACCGCAACAGTAGGAACCGCATCCTTAGTAGGAATAATCAACAGTGAAGTGGTAAGTATTGACGCGAGCCCAAGTGTTTGGGACTTTGATAATGCGAATGTAGGAACGAGCAAATCAGTGACTGCTACAACAGGAAGTTACACCTTGACAGGCGCAGGGTCTGGTAACTATAGCATCACTCAGCCAACAGGCTTGACTTCAGATATTACAGCGATAGCATTGACTGTTACGGTGAGTGCAGATGATAAAGTATATGATGGAGCAACTACTGCGACAGTAGGAACCGCATCCTTAGTTGGGATTATCAACAGTGAGGTGGTAAGTATTGACGCGAGCCCAAGTGTTTGGGACTTTGACAATGCGAATGTAGGAACGAATAAATCAGTGACTGCCACAACAGGTAGTTACACCTTGACAGGAACAGGGTCTGGTAACTATAGCATCACTCAGCCAACAGGCTTGACTTCAGATATTACAGCGATAGCATTGACTGTTACGGTGAGTGCAGATGATAAAGTATATGATGGAGCAACTACTGCAACAGTAGGTACTGCTTCATTAGTTGGGATTATCAACAGTG
>JAOPTS010000162.1:0-1484 GCA_051531955.1 Reichenbachiella sp. | reverse complement strand
ACTTGTGCGTTTTGATGTGAGGGCGCAACCTTTCCACACCTCCAGCCAGATTAATCATTAATTGAATATTATGATTAATACGTTCCAGATAAACCAAAAGTGCCGGCGTTACAGTTTTATCCCCATTGCTAATCTCAAACCAGTTGTTATGATCCATTCCTTAGTGCAATTCAAACATAGCTTCAACTTCTACTGGGATACCATCAGGCAACATCATGCCGACTGCACTTCGTACACCGATCCCGTATTCACGTCCCCAAACATCGGCCATCAGTTCGCTGAATCCATTGATTACATACGGTTGTTTGATGAAATCAGGTGCACAATTCACCATGCCCAAAACTTTGACTATTCTTTTAATTTTGTCTAAAGACCCGAAATGAGTTTGGATAGTAGACAGCATCGTCAGGCCTGTCTGTCTGGCGGCCAATTTGCCAAAATCCATATCGACCGTATCTCCTACGCGACCTTGCATCAGGGTGCCACCCATTAGCATAGGACCCTGCCCAGATACGTAGAGGAATTTATCAATAACCAAAATTGGTCGATAAACGCCTGCTGGTTTTGGTGCTGGAGGAAACTCCAAACCAAGTTCTTTCGCTTTTTCTGATGGTGAAATATCCATAATCTATGTTTTAAATAATTGAATTAATAATCCATACGCCCAAAAGGCCAATAATACCTACACTGGTTTCCAAAATGGTCCAAGTGGAGAAAGAGTCAGAAGAATTGAAATAGGCCATTTTCATTATAGTAAGTAAAATAATTCATTACTTATTAAGAAAAAAATTCGCCTATTGGCAGCATTTTGAAGCTCAATGGAACTCTCCATGATCTACAGAAATTCGGATTAACTTCGCAACAAAGCACATAAAACCCATACTATCATATTGAAAAAAATGTCCCAATAATAATGGAAGAATATTTTGGTCGCAAAACCGTAGACGCACATCAAGAATATCTAATCTCACATACCTCCTTTCGTTTCGGCAAAACTCAATCTCCAATGGTGCTCTAACTCTTGGTGACGTCATGAAATAAGTTGACAGGTTTTTAAATAATACGGACATGGCTCGTGTTTGATTGCAAAGGCAATCAATGACTGCTCTTCTCTGTTTTTCTACTTCCATTCGCAACTTTTGATAGGTTATTCGGGATTTTTGGATAGCCATTCGCATGCGAAGAGCCATAGAGTACCGCGAATACCACTTCAAAAACAGCGAAGGGCTGATTCCAGCACACATTTGAATCATTATTCTTTATAACTTATGAATCAATTTAATATGAATGATCAATTATTGATTCGTAACTGCTCCAGGAAGTCTTGCACCCTCTGAAAGAGCTACATAGCGTTCTTTTGGAATGAAAGTGAGTGCACCATGAAATATGGAATGGCCTTAGCAGTCTTAAAAAACCACTAATCAGATTTGAGTGGGTGGTTTTTTTACTTTTTGTCCTATCAGTATGTTTACTGTCATTACTTG
>JAOPTS010000161.1:0-19987 GCA_051531955.1 Reichenbachiella sp. | reverse complement strand
TAAAATGTTCTTCTTTTTGTTATTTTTGTTCAGTGTCAAACAAAGGAATACCTACATATAGTCTAGAGCAATTCAAACCGATAGGGGACTCAAAGCATCCATTTCAGATTGAGGTGTTTGATGCCAACCGCCATTTTGAGGTGCACTACCCGCATAGGCATGATTTTTTTGAAGTGCTATTCTTGACGCACGGCTCTGGTGTTCATGTAATTGATGATAATGAATACAAAGTCGAACCTCCTTGTTTATTCTTTTTAAGTCCTGGACAGGCGCATAAATTAGAGTTATCAAAGGACATAGCAGGCTACATATTTTTATTTACAGCGGAATTTTATCTCATTGATAAGAGTAATAAGAACAAACTACTAGAGTATCCTTTTTTCTTTTCTTTGAAACAAGAAAACCCTCCATTGAAACTAGAAGATGACAATGACGTCAGTTTTATTACCAGTTTGTTCAAGAAAGGTTGTAGAGAAATGGATCATGCGGATGTGGTGAGTCATGAGTTGGCCAACTCGATTCTGGATTTGATCCTCACTAGTTGCAACAAGCTTTATCCCAAAGAGCTAAGGACTATAGGGAAAGGAAAAGGGCATATCATGGTCAAACGTTTTAGAGAATTGATTGAGGAAAAGTACCAAGATAATTTTTCTGTAAAGGAATATGCAGGTTTTCTAAATGTGACAGAAAATCACCTGACTCAAACAGTAAAAGAATTAACGGGTAAAACTTCAAAAGAATTGATTACAGATAAGCAAGTGCTTGAAATAAAGCGACTTTTGAAACATACTGAGTTGACGGCTACCGAAATTTGTCATCAGTTGAATTTTAAGGATCAATCCTACTTCTCTAAATTTTTCAAGAAATTGGCTGGGTTTACTCCAAATGGCTATCGAGAAGAATCATTGAAAAGCACCTAAACTTTTCTGATTATCACCACGATCTTATTGAAGATTCTATTCACCTTTGCAATCGTTAAAAATCGCTTTTATTAAAAACATTATATAGATGGGAAATTATTTCAACACTCTTTCTCTTAGAGAGAAATTAGATCAGTTAGACGTAGCTGAGTTCATGGATGCGTCTGAATTCAATGAAGGCGTAGAAGCGCTTAAAGGATTGAAAATTGTAATCGTTGGTGCTGGTGCTCAAGGATTGAATCAAGGATTGAACATGAGAGATTCAGGGTTGGATATCTCTTATGCGTTGAGACAAGTAGCTATCGATCAAAAGAGAGCTTCTTTTGTCAACACTACTGAGGCTGGTTTCACTGTAGGTACTTACGAAGAGTTAGTTCCTACTGCTGATGTTGTTATTAACTTAACTCCAGATAAGCAACATACTGCAGTTGTAACAGCGGTTATGCCATTGATGAAGAAAGGTGCTACTCTTTCTTATTCTCACGGTTTCAACATCGTAGAAGAAGGCATGCAAGTAAGAGAAGACCTTACAGTAATCATGGTGGCACCTAAGTCTCCAGGATCAGAAGTAAGAGAAGAATATAAAAGAGGTTTCGGTGTTCCTACTTTGATCGCTGTTCACCCAGTGAACGACCCGGAAGGAAAGGGTTTGGCACAAGCTAAAGCATATGCAGTAGCAACTGGTGGTAACAGAGCTGGTGTATTATTGTCTTCTTTCGTTGCTGAAGTGAAGTCTGATTTGATGGGTGAGCAAACTATCCTTTGTGGATTGTTGCAAACTGGATCTATCCTTTGTTTCGACAAAATGGTTGAAGAAGGTGTTGATAAAGGTTGGGCTGCTAAATTCATCCAACATGGATGGGAAGTAATCACTGAATCTTTGAAGCATGGTGGTGTGTCTGGTATGTTGGACAGATTGTCTAATCCAGCAAAAATCAAATGTTTTGCTATCTCTGAGCAGTTGAAAGACATCATGAGACCTTTGTTCCAAAAGCACCAAGACGATATCATGTCTGGAGAATTCTCTAAGACGATGATGGAAGATTGGGCTAACGATGACAAGAACTTGTTGAACTGGAGAGCATTGACCGGAGAAACTAATTTCGAGAAAACTGCTCCTGCAGAAGTTGAAATCTCTGAGCAAGAATACTATGACAAAGGTTTGTTGATGGTTGCTATGGTTAGAGCTGGTGTTGAGTTGGCTTACGAAACTATGGTAGAAGCGGGTATTCAAGGACCTTCTGCCTACTATGAGTCATTGCACGAAACTCCATTAATCGCTAACACGATTGCTAGAAAGAAATTGTACGAAATGAACAGTGTTATTTCTGATACTGCTGAGTACGGTTGTTATTTGTTTGATCATGCTTGTAAGCCGTTATTGGCTGACTTCATGAAAGATGTAACTACTGAGATCATTGGTAAAGATTATAACGATGGTATCGATGGTGGTGTTGACAATGTACAGTTGATCCAAATCAACGAAATGTTGAGAGGTCATGATATCGAGTACGTAGGTGATGAATTGAGACATGCAATGACTGGTTTGAAGCAGATTGCATTAGGATAATTTGAAGTAAGAAAAGGTATTCAATAATATATGAAGCCCTATTCGATATCGGATAGGGCTTTTTTGTGTCTTGACTGATACAATATAAGTTGAACCACCAAGGCATAGTTAAGGTTCGACGATGAGTGGAGTCAAGTGGCAGGTTAGTAGTTATTAGACAGCCAACTTATCTATATTCGCAGTATGCAAATTGCATCCGAATCAAACCTTATATCCGAACTGAATGATGGTCAAGTAGGCGCGTTGAACAAATTGTTTGATGAGCACTATGCAGCCATGATGAGACATGCCTATGCCTTGACACATAACAAGGAAGTTTCGGAGGAGTTAACCCAAGATGTTTTCGTGTCATTATGGAATAAGAGAGAGACGTTTGACCTTGAGACATCTTTTAGACCGTATTTGATTCAAGCCATAAGGAACAGGTGCTATACTTATTTCAGAAGAGAGTATAGCAAAGACACTATTGCGATTGACCTAGTTAATGACCCTGAGTCAAATCACACTACGGATATGTCGATACACTCTTCGGATCTTAAAGATGGGATAGCCTTGGCCTTGGGGCTCTTGCCCATGAAGACTAAAGCCGTTTTCTTAATGAGCCGAGAGGAAGAGATGTCTAACCAAGATATTGCCCAGCGCCTAGAGATTTCTCTAAAAACCGTAGAGTACCACATGGGTAAAGCGTTAAAGTCTCTGAAATTTAGTTTAGATAAAATGGGCTTTTTTACCTTTTGGCTTGTGGTATTGTGGGGGCAGATTTTTTCTCAGACAAATTAATTTAAAAAAATACATCTTACTCACTAGGGTCATGTCCATATATGGATACTGATATATTGAAACGATATATTATTGACCGAATGGAAGATTATAACTGGCAACAAATTGCCAAACAACTCAAAGGGAAACTACCAGAATCAGAACAAATAGAATGGCGTGAATGGCTCAATGAAAGTGAGACCAATCAAGCATTATTCGAGCAGTGTCAAAAGGTTTGGAGTGAACAAAGGGCACTTAGTGAACTTACTGATGAAGCATTTCTAAAACATATTCAATCTGATCCGGATCAAGTTTGGGAAGAGATTCTAGCAAAAACATCGGCACAAAGTACGGCGGTGAAATCAACGAATTATAGCTGGGTGTATAAAATGGCTGCAGCAGTATTGTTGATGGTTGGTGCCGGATGGATTGCAATACAATTCGGTTCGGATTTATCGGGTAACAAAACAGTGGTGCAAACTGGTGATTTTACGGACTCCATCTTTTTGCCTGACAGTACACAGGTTTGGCTGAATAAGGACTCTCAGATTTCATATGGAGATTTTCAAGGAGATAATAGAGAAGTGGAGTTAGATGGAGAAGCATTTTTTGAGGTAAGACGAAACGTTTTAAAGCCTTTTATAGTAGAAACCAACCACGCTAGAATTGAAGTGTTAGGAACTTCATTTAATATCAATTCACGTAATAGCATTGAAGATGAAAGCCTAACAGTTGCTAGTGGCAAAGTGGCTTATTCACCATTGGGTAACTCAGAATTGAAAATTGAGCTGATGAAAAATGAATTTGCATCGTTGGACCCTAATGGTGGACTGCCAGTCAAGGGGAAAGTAGATCGCAATTACATGGCTTGGAAAACAGGTTTACTTATTTTTAAAAATGATCAACTAGTGGAAGTAGCACGGGTACTCAATAGGTATTATGATGTCCAAATCAATTTATCAGATGCTGAAATTGGATTGAAAAGAATGACCGCTACATTTCAACACATGACTGCTGATGATGCAATTCATGTGATTTGTAATTTGTATGACTTGAATAGTTCTACAAAAGGATCAACAATTACACTAACCCAAAACAACTAACTTAAATGTCTTTGAATCAACAAATATACATCGCTAAAAAGGCGATGAAGGCAAGCTTATTTATACTATTGATGGGTATCAATGGAATAGCTTGGAGTCAAAATGGAGAGGTAGGGGATCTCATCGTTTCTTTAGGTGGGACTAGTCATACTGTGCGTACAGTACTAGACCAACTGAAGAAAAATGCATCATTAAATTTTGCATATGATGAGAGCACCTTAGATATGCAACAACCTGTTGAGCTACCTGCGCAAAAAGAAATGAAGGTTAGTCAAGTGATGCATGCTGTCACTTCTGCCACGAATACTGATTATCAAATAGTAGGGAGTCAAATTGTCATCAAGCAAAAAAATCTTAATTATGATCAGTCTAAATATACACTGAGTGGTCAAGTGATTGATGGCAAAACTGGGGAAGATATGATTGGTGCCACAGTACGTGTTAAAGGTCAGTCTATTGGAGTAGTGACCAATGTATATGGCTTCTATTCTTTGACATTGCCATCAGGGAATTATGAAATCATCTGTACCTATATTGGTTTTGCTGAGCAGACGGTCACTATAGATCTATCCGCTAATAGAGTGGAAAAATTTGAACTGGAAGAGAATAAAGAACTATTAGAAGAGGTTTTGATCTTGGCGGACCGAGAGGTAGATTATAATATTACTTCTACCGATATGGGTGCTGATCAAGTCAGTATCGATATAGTCAGGAAATTGCCGGCACTATTTGGAGAAGTTGATATTATCAAAGCGATTCAATTGTTGCCAGGTGTGAAAGTAGTGGGCGAAGGAAGTTCTGGTTTTTATGTTCGTGGCGGGAATGTGGATCAAAACCTTGTCTTGTTAGATGAAGCACCGATATATAATGCATCTCATTTGCTTGGTTTCTTCTCTGCTTTTAATCCTGAGGCAATCAAGGATATGAAACTCTACAAAGGTGGAATTCCAGCACAATATGGAGGACGATTATCTTCTGTTTTGGATATAAGAATGAAGGAAGGTAACGCTAGACAATGGGGGGCAGCTGGTGGGATTGGAACCATGATGACAAGGCTCGGAGTAGAAAGCCCTGTTACAAAAAATGGCTCTATCATGGTAGCTGGTCGTAGATCATATCTTGATGCTTTTGCTAAGGCGGCCAATTGGGTACAAGGTAAAGAAGTAGACAATGAACAAAAGTTCTTTTTCTATGATTTGAATGCAAAAGCTAATTACCGGTTCAATGACAATAACAGAGTGTTTGCATCTGGGTATTTTGGTAGAGATGTGATCGCTTCTAAAATCAATGAAGAGTCAAAGGCACGAATTGAATGGGGTAATTCAACGGCAACTGTAAGATGGAATCATATTTTTACACCTAAGCTGTTTTCCAATGTTACCTATTATTATAGTAATTATGATTACTTGTTAAGTTTAGAAGAAGAGGTAACTAATGTTGTTTGGGATTCAAAGCTAAAAGAGCATAGTGTCAAATTGGATTTTGGAGCCTATGTCAATCCTAATAATACAATTCGCTTTGGTGTTCAAACTATTCAGCATTCTATTGCTCCGGGTAACATTGAATCCGTAGAGTCTAATGGCGTTAGTGAAAACTTTAATTTACAGACAAACAAATCTTATGAGTCAGCTGCCTATGTCAGTAATGAACAAAATTTGAGTAAGAAGCTGAAATTCGATTACGGGTTGAGGTTTTCAACCTTTCAAAATGTAGGGCCTCAGGAAGTCTATAGTATGGATGATGAATATCAAATTGAAGATACCATCCAGCATAATAAAGGAGTTTATAATAGCTATTGGAATTTGGAGCCTAGGTTTGCTGCAAGGTATCAAATCAACAGTTCTAGTTCTGTCAAGGCTAGTTATAATAGAACCTCACAATATATTCAATTGGCATCCAATGGTAATTTTTCATCACCGTTCGATATATGGTTTTCTAGTACAGAGCAGATCAAACCTCAGTTGGCCGATCAAATTTCTTTGGGTTATTTTCAGAATTTTAGAGATAATTCATTAGAAGCATCGGTAGAGGTTTATTACAAGAATTTTGAGAATTCTATTGACTTTAAAGATCACGCAGAGCTGTTGTTCAACGAAAATCTAGAAGGAGAATTACGAGTAGGAGAAGCGCGAGCCTATGGCGTGGAATTTTTAATAAGGAAAAATACAGGTAAACTGACTGGGTGGATCGGCTATACTTGGTCAAAGGCAGAGAAAAAAATCCCAACGATTAATAATCACAATTGGTATAATGCCAAATTTGATAAGCCACATGACTTGTCAGTAGTAGCAGTATACGATGTTACACCGCACATTTCGGTTGGAGGTAGTTTTGTGTACTCTACAGGTGGAGCTGTGACATTTCCAACAGGTCGATATTCTTACAAAGGTGCCACAGTACCCGTCTATTCAGAACGGAATGGGGAAAGATTACCTGATTATCATCGACTAGATGCATCCGTTACATTTAGGAGTAAGAAAAATGATGTAAGGAGGTTTCAGTCAGAGTGGGTGTTGAGTGTTTATAATATGTACAACAGGAAAAATGCTTTTAGTATCAACTTTCTACAGGAAGAAAATAACCCAAATGTGACCTATGCCGAAAAGAGTGCCATTTTCGGAATTGTACCATCAGTGACCTATAATGTAAGATTCTAAGTATATGAAAAATTTAATTATAACATTAGTAACGGTATGGACGATGACTTCATGCTATTATGATAGAATAGACTTAGATCTTAATGACGAGAGTCCGAAACTAGCAGTAGAAGCGTGGATTACAGACTTGGATAAGCCTCAATATGTGGCATTGAGTAGGACAATTAATTATTTGGGTGAGCAAAAGCCCGATTATGTAACCGATGCTGTAGTGATTCTCAATGATGAAGTGTCAGATATTGAATTGGTTCATGATGTGGAAGGTAGGTACTACTTGCCAGTAGATTGGCAACCAAGATATGGTAGTTATTATACTTTAACTATTAGTCATGGTAGTGAGGTATATGTGGCTAGAGAATTGATGCGCGTATGTCCTAGTATTGAAAATGTTTTCGGTGAACTCGAAGACTTTGATACTGTTTTTGAAGAAAATGATTTTGGAGAGGATACTTATAAGTTGACTTTTAGTTTTGAAGATTCTGTGGGCTTGGGTGATGGATATTACTTTGTTGATTATTTAGAGGGATCGTTTGTGGGCGATAGCATCACTAACGGTACTTATGAACATGATCAATATTTTGATGGGGATTATGTAGAGGATGCTAGTGTGACATCTGAAGAAAAACCATTCTTTTTGGGAGATGAGGCTGTAATAGAAATGCATGCGATTGGAAAAGAGGCGACATATTTTTTGTCTGATGTAGACAATGAAATATATGGTAATGGGCCCTTTGATTCTCCACCAGCTAATGTAAGGACTAATATTAGTAATGGAGCTGTTGGATATTTTATCATAGGAGGTGCCAAGAGCGTGCAAGTGCTCATTGAAGAAGATGTAGAATTAGAATAGTATGAATTGAACAGGAGATAGAAGAACTATGTAATTCAAATAGTAATTATTTTTAATAATAATAAGAAGGGCTGATTTTAATTGAAATCAGCTCTTCTTATTTGAAGCCATTATTGAGGCGGAACAATATTATGTTGCCTTCATATTTTGATTAGGGCTTTTGCTTGGACTAAATGATAATTTGCAATTATCTTGTCATATGAAATCATCTGTCATAAGGTTGATTGCTGTCTTAGTTGCAGTGATCCTATATAGTTCGATTGGTCAAGCTCAAATAACCGCCGGTTTTCAACCTGAAGAAGCACGTGATATGATTGCTTTGTGCAACGGATTTTCACATTTGAATATGCTAGGTCAAGACTCCACTATTATTCCAGGTGGCTATCAGGAGACTTTTGTGTCTACGGTGACAGGTTTGGACAATGTCTTTAAAGTCTATCAAAAGCAAGGAATTGGGGTGTTGTGTTTTCAAGGGTCTACAGATAGTAAGTATAGTTGGATGGAGAATTTTCATTCTGCCATGGTGCCTGCAGTAGGAGAGCTAATGGTTGAGAAAGATACCTTTCGTTACAGTTTTAGTACTGAGAAAAAGGCGGCTGTCCATTCTGGATATATTTTGGGGATCGCCTTGATGAGCAAAGAAATATTGTCTCAAGTAGAGCGGTTAAACAATGAAGGGGTATTTGATATTCTAGTAACCGGTCATAGCCAAGGTGGTTCAATTGCATTGCTACTGGCGTCTTATTTAGAAATCTCAAAAGGGAAATTGATTGATGAAAAGAATGTGATTAAAGTCTATGGATTTGCTAATCCAATGATTGGTAATAGCCATTTCGTGAAAGGTTTTAATGATCAATTTGCCAAGAAAGAGATGGCATATAGTATTGTGAATCCTAAGGATATGGTCCCTAAACTTCCATTGGAATATGTAGAAGGAAATCCATTCTCAAAAAGAAACAGAAAGATGATTGTTCAAAATGGTAAGATCAATCATGAACTGCTATTTACCACTGTGATTGTGAAGTCTATTGGTAGCGGTGCTTCTTATTCCATGAGATATTTGACAATGAGAGCGGACAAGCAAATCTCGGATGTGGTAGGGAAGGTGACAATGACGAAATATGCCAGGGATGTGAATTATACTTTCGTAGAAAATAGAATTATGTTAGGGCCTTTTGAATATCCTAAAGTACTCAAAGATTCATCTATTCTAGCAAGTGATTCTTTGCATATTTTGTATCCCAAGGATGATAATGGAGATTTTGTTGATAAGGAATTATATAAGGAAGGCTCTAATTTTTATCAGCACAAGCCGCACAACTATTATGTAGCTTTTTTGAAGACCTATTTTAGAGAAGAGTATGACGCTTTGGAAAGGACTTATTTAATAGAAAACCTATAAGCTAATATGTCAACTAGGGTTCGTCTTTTTGAACAATCGGATCACTTTCCATGTCTCAAAATGTAATATCGTAATAGCACAAAGTAGCCCCGACATCAAGGCACCTGCCACCCCTACAACTGTAACATCTTGCCCTACCATTCTTAATCCTTTTATTTTGGTCTCAGGTCTGAGATTCAAACGAAACCTATTGGGTGTATGCTCCAAGCCATATATTTCTCCTTTAGCATGGCTGGTGAAGTATGATGTGGATAATGGGGTAGATACTTCACTATACGCAACATGTCCTTTGATCTGAGGGAGAAGCCGATACAATTCTTCTAACATGGTCGTTTTGAATTGATCCTTCATCGCTTTATAAGCCTCTTCACGGTTTAACCATGGTTGATCTTTGTATTCCGAAAACCAATCAAAATTACCATATGACATAGCTTGAATAGTCGCTGTGTCTCCATGCTCTGCTGACCAATTTGGGTCTTTTGCAGAGGGGAATGAGATGTAGGAGAATTGCTGTGCAATGCTGCTAAGTTCGGCCTGTTCTATTGTTCCACTAAAGTCCTCGTTGGCGTAGTTCCAAATGTTATGCTTGGGTAAATTGAGGTCGTGATCAGACAGGTCCAATCCTATGTATAAGCACATGTGACCAACAGATGGGTTGATAGTAGTCGAGTGCTTATTTAGTGTTGGTCGATGCGCCAGAGGGATTAGTTTTTTAAATGTATTGGCGTATCCAATATTACTGATCACGCTCTTGCAGGCAATGTCTACTCCATTGATAACTACTCCCTTTGTTTTGTTTTTTACGACTTTTAATTCTTCCGCCTCTGCGCCGACTACTATTTGCCCTCCAAGCTTGTGGAAAGTAGACATACAGGCTTCTACCAGATATCTGCTGCCTCCATATGGGTAATAGCCACCTTCCATGAAATGCCCTACAATCAATGCATGTGCCGCAAAACTGCTCTTGTTGGGTGGTAAGCCATAATTACCACATTGACCAGTTAGAACTGCTATGAGTCGTTTATTAGTCGTGATACCACGGAGTACTTCCAATGTTGTTTTGTCCGATAACTCGTAAAATTTTTTATCGAGGAACCATTTAGTGAAAAACCGAAGAACAGGGTGAAATGACTTTTGAATAAAATGTCCATTGGCCCATGAATTGGACTTTTTGATAAGTTGTAAGTATTGGTCAATAGCAGTGGTGTCTTCAGGGAAGTAGCAGTGCATTTGATCCACCCATTTTGATTCTCCTGCTGGTATTTCATAGGTATCACCTTCGATGTTGATGACATCATAAATGTCTCCCATGGAATTCCAGTCTACAGCCGAACTGGTGATGAAATTCATCATCATTCTCAAACCATGGTTTTGGGCCATATTTCCCACATAATGAATACCGACATCCCATATATAACCGCCCTTTCTTTTGAAATGCTGAGCAAACCCACCGGGTATATAATGCTTCTCAAAGATGATGACTTTGTAACCTGCTCTTGCCAACCAAATAGCAGCGGTCAAACCACCAATTCCAGAACCTATTACGATGTGATCGTATCCGGAATAGTCTTCTGTAGCGCTGAATTTTTGATAGAGTTTATTGACCATTTATTATTTTGTTATCAAACATAAATATGCGTTTTTATTCGATAGTGATTGGGAAGAAATGAAAATATTTTCTGAAGCCTCATCAAATACGAATTGACTGTTGGAGTAGTATGTTGACTAAATAAACCTCAAAACCAATGGCGCTGTTAGTCCACAGTGATTTACTGAAAGGAATAAGTTCTATTTTGATTTTTTCCTTTTAGCGAACCGTGTAGCTTCTTGCGTCCATGGGTCATCGGGCCATACATGTTTTGGGTAGCGCCCTTTGAGGTCTTTTTTTACTTCAAAATAGGCATTGCTCCAAAAACTCTCCAGGTCATCTGTGATTTGTACCAATTTGTAACCTGGGGATAATAGATGCATCAACACACCTGTCTCTCCGTTATTTACAAACGGTGTCTTGGCCAGTCCGAAAACTTCCTGAAGTTTCACTGCAAGAATGGGATGATTGCCTTCTACACTGTATTGAAGTGTGATTTTTGAGCCACTGGGGACTTCTATCCTTGGAGGGGCTAACTTATCTAATAGCTCCTGATGTTCACCGTTTAGTGAGAAATGTAAAATTTCTTTCAAGTTCAGCTTTCTTAGGTCGAGTGGTTTTTTGACATTAGTCAAATAAGGGCTCAACCAGGTACTACTAGTAATAAGTAGGGTTTTGAGGCTGACGTCAGGCCATTTCTGATAGGGATTCCATTTGCGCAAGCTCAGTATTCGCTTTTGCCATTGTGTGACGTCATCATTCCAATCTAATAGAAGATCTCCTTCCGATTTAATAGCATCACAAATCGCCTTGATCAAATGTGATTTGTCTGGATTGGGAAGGGGAGTAGACTTTAGTTTGATAGTACCGATTCTCATATCAAGAGAGGCAATCAAACCACCAGAATCTGTGTCCCAGGTGATAACTTCTTTTTCTTTGACCAATGACATCAAGTCTTTAGGATTAAGAGGAGAAGCAGAAAAAATCTTACCCATACCATCTCTTGCATCCATTGCGGCTACTGCGAGCCAAGGTTCGTTTGCCAAATCATCTTTGTGTCCCACCATCGCCAACTTACCGTTAGCCAATTGATATTGAGCATTGTTGCCTGGTCGCGCACAAGCGATCCGCTCAGGGTAGGCGTAGGATAGTATGATGCCAGTCTCAAAGGCGTCATGGGGCTCATTGTCGGGTTCAATATTCATGAGCTTGCGATATTGAGAAGCTACCTTTTCAATTCTTGAAAACTGCCTATTCAAACGTTGCACGCCTCTATGTTTTCTGAGGATTTCAATACGTTCATTGATGTCTACACCAGCTTCTTTCCCTAAGGGATCTCTTTCTTCTAGAAAAGGCGCAATGTCGGTGGCCAAGTCCACTAGATTTTCACCTTGTGCCATGAGCAACATATGTGCAATTCGTGGATGACAAGGAAGTTTGTGCATCATCTTGCCATGCTTAGTTATTTTAGAATCTTCTAATGCCTCTAATTCGTGTAGTAGTTCGGATGCATGGTACAAGCTGCCCGTAGGAGGTGGTGTGAGCCATGTCATAGCTGGGATATCTGTAATGCCCCATTGGGACATGTCTAGTACCAATGAGCTGAGGTCAGCTTCTAGTATTTCTGGCGTGAGATGCTCTTGTAGCCTATGGTGTGTCGCTTTGCTCCACATGCGGTAACATACGCCAGGGCTCAAACGGCCGGCTCTTCCCGCTCTTTGGTCAGCCGAATCTTGTGAGATCTGAGCTGTCGTTAATTTAGAAAGCCCGGATTTGGAGTCAAACTTTGATGTCCTTCCAAAACCTGTATCAACGACCACTTTGATTCCCGCTATGGTCAAACTTGTTTCGGCAATTGAGGTAGCCAATACCACTTTCCGTTTGCCTTCTTTGTTGGGAAGGATGGCGGCTGTTTGTTTGCCTTGGGGCAATGAACCATACAATGGGTGTATGGCAAAGCCCTTCAATTCTTTTCTGAGTATTTCTTCGCAGCGCATGATCTCTCCCTGGCCGGGGAAGAATGCTAAGATGTCTCCTTCATGTTTTCTGGTTGCTTTGACGATGGTTTTGGCTGCCATGTCAGACATCATGTACTCGTCTTGCTCTCCTTCGTAAAACACATCCACAGGATATTGGCGTCCTTTGGATGAGATCAGTGGGGCAGCCAGCAAGGTGGTCAATTCATTGATGTTCAAGGTGGCAGACATGATCATGATCTTGAGATCAGGTCGTAGAATAGATTGTGCCTCTCTGCACAGTGCCAATGATAAATCAGCATGAATACTTCGCTCATGGAATTCATCAAAAATAACCAAAGCAACATCTTTGAGTTCATTGTCGGTATGCAGCATTCTGGTTAGAATGCCTTCTGTTACTACTTCTACTACTGTTTTGTTAGAAACCTTGTTGTCAAACCGAATCCTATAACCTATTTGGCCACCTACTTGGTCACCAATCAAATCAGACATTCGAGCAGCAATGGTTCTGGCTGCCAAACGGCGTGGCTCGAGCATGATGATCTTCTTATCCTGTAACCAGTCCTCGTTCATGAGGGCAAGTGGGAGCAGCGTACTCTTTCCAGCACCGGGAGGTGCGTGAACAATCAGCGTGTTGTTTTCAATCAGCTGTTGTTTGACATCATCAATGATTTCGGTGATCGGAAGATCTATACTGTATGGGTCGAATAACATGCGTTGCTGCAAATAAAAATGTCATTTCGATGTTCAGTGTTTGGGGTTAATGATTATTAACTCACTGAAATTGAAATGACAAATATAGGATGTGTTTATTTCTTAGTGGTCGTGTCCACCTGGTCCATGTACATGACCATGCTCAGTTTCTTCCTTTGTAGCTTCTCTCACATCGATCACTTCTCCTACGAAATGTAGATCCATTCCGGCCATTGGGTGATTAAAGTCCATCTTAACAGTTTCTTTACCGATTTCAAGAACCAAACCTTGCAATGGGTTGCCTTCTTGATCGTTCATTGGTAGAAAACTACCCACTTCAACCATCTCAGCTAATTTACCTTCTACTTGAAACAAGTTGATAGGTAGGTCTACGATGGCTTGAGGATCCTCTTGGCCATATCCTTCATCACTTGTGATTGAAAAATCAAATTTAGCTCCAACTTCTTTTCCTTTTAAGTTCGTTTCGAATTGAGGAAGTACTTGGTTCTTGCCAAACATGAATACAAATGGCTCTTCTTGATTTACTTCTTGGATCACAGCTCCAGTTTCATCCGCTTCCTTGAGCGAGTAGGTAATGGATACCACGGTGTTGTTATCTATCGTCATGCCGCGAAGTTAGGAATTATTGTGGGCAATTAATAGTGTAAATGCAAAGTATAACAAACACATGTGTGCAGAGTCTTGACAAGTAATTGATGTCAGTAGGTATTGTGATAGACTCTTTATTCATCAGACCAAATAGCGAAAGGCGATCAATTTGATCAAATAGCCTCGTCATATGATGACAATAGAAGGGAATGTCCCTCAACAAAAACGTCTTAACCTGTAGGGTTAAGACGTTTTTGTTTTGCTTGGAGAAGCAGGTTAATACTTCGACCTTATAAAGAATAGATCCTTATCTAGACTTGATTATTTTTTTGAAGTATTCTTTTGTGCCAGCTTAGCTATTTTTTCATCTTGAGCTGCTTTCTCAGCTACAATTTTTGCATCTAGCGCTGCTTTCTCAGCTGCTATTTTTGCATCTAATGCTGCTTTTTTAGCTGCAATCTTAGCTGCTACTTCAGCTTCCTTTGCCTCTTGTTTTGCTTTCTCAGCTGCTATTTTCGCGTCTTGTTTTGCTTTCTTTTCTGCAATCTTAGCCGCTTTTTTAGCTTCCTTTGCCTCTTGAGCTGCTTTTTTAGCTGCTGCTTTGGCTTCTATTCTAGCTTTCTTTTCGGCCTCTTTCTTAGCAATGGCTGCCGCTTTGATGGCTCTTTTTTCAGCAAGTATCGCTTGTCTTTTTTGTTCTTCTTTAACTTCTTCGGCTAATTCTAATGACTTGTAAAGTCCTGCTTGGTTTTCTTTAGATATTTTAACGATTAATTCTTTTGGCTCTGAAGCAAAAAGACCACTGAAGAAAGTTCCTAACGATTTAAACATAGTAGCTATTTTTATTCTAGTAATTAACCTGTTTTGTGGGCAATAATAATGCTCTTACTCAAGAAAAGAAAGAAGCGATAGATCATTTCACTGATTTTATTGCATTATTCTCTCTAGACCCGCGCAATTGTTGGCGCGACTGTCAAGATTTTTCTTTGATATTATAACCCAACCGACTACTTGCATGGTGAAATAGTAATCTGCTTCTTAGATCTCTAAGTTATACTTTGAATCCATTTATATCTAATTGAGAACCGAGATAACAGCTTTATTGAAAAGTGCATTTGACAAAATGTCATCTCACTTTTTTTAAAATGCAAAGGCGTAGTTACCAACTACGCCGAGTATCAGTGTTTATATAATTGATTGTCATTTGTCAATTTGTGGGGGTAAAAAAGTACTGGTTATGTTTTCTTTTCTCCATTGTTATGTAATGATATTGGACTGATAATAATCGTTTAGTTTCGTGTTGATTAAATCCGTAATAATGAAGAAAGGTATTTTACTACTATTACATTTTTCAATTGTGTTTTTTGTAACGGCACAAAATTATCCTTACCGGAGTGATTTGTTGTGGGTAACAAGACCAGATCATACTGATTGGTTATATGATCTCAATGAAGAAGCAAGTGTCGATTTGTCCATATATGAATATGGAGTATTGTTAGAGAATGTAGAGGTAGAGTATAGTGTCGGAGCTGATATGTTCCCCAGTGATTTTAGAAAGGTGATTAAGCTTAAGGATGGAAAAGTGAAAATTTCATTGGGTACGATGACTACCCCTGGTTTTAAGGATTGTCGATTCAAGATTATTCGCAATGGCAAGGAATATAAACACCATATAAAAGTAGGGTTTGCCCCAGATAAACTCCAACCATATACTGAACTGCCACCAGACTTCAGTACATTTTGGAGCGAGTCCATGATGGAAGCCGAGGAATGTCCTTTGAAAGTTACTAAGACCTTTGTTCCTAAGTTTTCTAATGAAAAATTGGATTGCTATTTGGTGAAATTGCAGACAGTTAAAAAAGGAAATTTTGTATATGGATATCTCACTCTGCCCAAAAAATCAGGTAAATACCCAGTGGTTTTTGCTCCTCCAGGAGCAGGGATAAAACCTGTTACACCTACTAAACATCTCTTTTATGCTGAGAATGAAATGATTCGATTTGATATGGAAATTCATGGGATTCGTCCTGATTTAGATTCTGAGACTTATCGCGAAATTAGTAAAGCTTTTGGAAATAAAAATGATAGCTATCTGGTGAATGGATTGGATAATAGAGATTCCTATTACATGAAAAAGGTATTCCTGTCTTGTATCCGAGCAATTGATTACCTCAGTACGTTAGAGCAATGGGATGGTGAAAATATGATTGCACAAGGTGGTAGTCAAGGTGGTGCGTTGGCATTAATTACAGCTGGTTTGGATAAGAGGATTACTGCTTGTGCAGCCAATCACCCTGCGTTGAGTGATATGGCAGGGTATAAGGCCAACAGGGCAGGTGGCTATCCTCATTTTTTCACAAAATTTGATGGTATGGATACTCCAGAAAAAATCAAGACCATGGCCTATTTTGATGTAGTTAATTTTGCAAGGTTAATTAAAGTTCCAGTTTTTATGACTTGGGGGTTTAATGACAATGTATGTCCTCCCACTACTAGCTATATAGTTTACAATACGCTTAATACTCAGAAAGAAGCTCTTATAACTCCGGTCAATGGGCATTGGGTCTCCACAGAAACTAGATATGTGATATTGAATTGGATCAAGGAACAGTTGAATTAGCGTATGCTATTAATGCTAGATTGTTTGAGTATTAAGTAAGAAATTCATCTTAAAGAATAATGATCTACTGACTTCCAATGAATAATCAATCTTATTTATTAGCGTGTAGTCAAATGAGGTTATACTTGTGATAAGCTCTATGTTTTTTTATATGATTCAGAATCCGATAATAATTTTATCATTGTTTCGTTGGAATAATTATTTTGCCAGCCTGTAGAATATTCCCCTGATTAATATTTTATCATTTTAAACAATAAGTTTGAATGCAAAGACTGCTGGTCATTTCTTTTTTGTGCGCCTTTTCAAATTTTACAAATGCTCAAACGGTTATTAATGCATTTGCCAAAGTAACTAACATAAGTGGTGCTGTATTAACATTGTTAGATAATAATGAGAGTGGTGATACTTTCGAGGCTGATGGTCAGGTAATCATAATGCAAATGCAAGGCGATGTGATAGGAAGTACAACTGACGATGCAACTTTTGGTGACTTGGGAGCGATTGGAAGTGTGGGCCTCTATGAAGCGGCTGAAATATCCACTGTCGATCGATCATCAGGTTTAGTTTCAATAACGTTGAAAAGTGGACTGTCACATACATTTTCAACTGGTGCCAACTCCTCTTTACAGGTGGTAACTTTTCCGAGATATACGAATCTGATAACCACCAATGAACTATCTACTTTAGCTTGGGATGGGAGTATTGGTGGTGTATTTGCCGTTGATGTTGCTGGTACTTTCACACTAAGACACAATATTAATATAGATGGATTAGGGTTTAGAGGGGGGGCTATTCACACTATTGGAGATGAGTCATTGTGCAATCCCAATATATATACTTCTTCTGCTGATGTCTTTGGGGTGAAAGGAGAAGGAATTTATAAGGTAACCAATATAAATTATTTTTCATCTAGAGGTAAAATCTTGAATGGCGGAGGCGGAGGTAATCCTCACAATGCTGGTGGAGCAGGTGGGGGTAATTTTACTGCTGGTGGAGACGGTGGTCCAGGGTGGGAAAATGCAAATGATAATGGGTGTACGCCTTCTGCAGGTGGTCTAGGTGGAGTCGATTTGAGTGATTATATCTCTGCTTCAAGAATTTTCATGGGTGGAGGCGGTGGTGGAGGTCAACAAAATGGGGGACTGAGTCCTGCAGGTACTAATGGAGGAGGGATTATTATTGTTAGGGCGAATGAAGTATATGTAGAGTCTGGATGTACGAGCCCGATAATTTCAACCAATGGATTGTCATCACCAAGTATTGTTAATGATGGAGGCTCAGGAAGTGGTGCTGGAGGAAGTATTATTTTGGAAGTATCTACTTGGACATTGGATTGTAGTTTGATGGTTCAATCAAACGGAGGAGATGGTGGTGATATTACCGATCTTATTACGCATGGAGGTGGAGGAGGAGGAGGTCGTGGTATCATTATGTTCTCTGGTACAGTCCCCGGTAGTAATATTAGTGTCGAAAGTAATGTAGGAGATGGCGGTACCAATGATGGTGATGGAGGTGGTGGAACTGCGGGTACTGGTACGCCAACTCCTGTTAACCTTTCTTTGGATCCTGATGGAGATGGAGTTGTTGAAAATGAATCTGGCCCATTACCTATAGACCTACTCTATTGGAATGTCAATGAGTTGAATGGAGAAGTGTATTTAGAATGGGCAACCAGTTCTGAATTGAACAATGACTATTTTACTATCGAAAAATCACATGATGGCAATAGCTGGCAATATGTGAACAATATAAAAGGTAGACCTTTTTCCAATTATAAAATTGAGTATAAACTGGTTGATGCAAATCCGTTCGTAACTACTTATTATAGACTATCACAAACAGACTATGATGGAACAAGTGTTTTTTATGAAGTACTTATGATCAAAAGTGAATTAGCTGGAGCGAGCCATTTGGTCTATCCCAATCCTAGCCATGGCAATTTTAAAATCAACATCACTGACACAGATTTTTATCGTTTTAGATTGATAGATATGAAAGGTGTGGTGTGGCACCCGGTCATCTCTCAGTTGGGTAATGAATTATTAGTGCATACTAATGATTTGATTCCAGGAGTATATTATGCGGAACTTGTTTTGTTTTCTCAAACACAAAGGTTTCGGGTCATTATAGAGTAGTAAATTTTATTACCAAACCGAGTAGTTGTATTTGCTTCCAATATCGTTTTCGATGTAGTCTGTGAGGGCAGAGGAAAAGTCATGTTCAGAATACGTACTAGGTCGGCTAGTTCAGGTCTATTTAAATAATGACTAATTGTATCAGTTCTTATTTTTGATAGGCACCTGACGAGTACGTCAACTCATAGCTATGTGTATATATCTCGAATACAATTCCAAAGGGGTCTTCCACATAGACCATTTTAAAAGGTTTTTCTTCAGGGTAATATTCTCTAATGGGCATCCGTTGCTTGCCACCATGTTCGACAATCTTATTTGTCAATGCTTCTATCTCAGGATCTTGTACACAAAAATGGAATAAGCCAGTATTAAAAGGATTGAAAGCGGGCGCTTCTTTGACTCCATTTGGGAATGAGAAAAGCTCAATACCGATACCATCTGATGTTGCCATATGTGCAATCTCAAAATGCTCCCAGTCATCACCAAACACATCGATACACATCTGGCCGATGGCAGTCTCCTTTTCTTTGGTGACAGTAGAGGGCTCCATGATGATATACCACCCCATGACCTCTGAGTAGAATTGAACTGCTTTTTTGATGTCTGGCACGGTGATGCCAATATGAGAAAATGATCTTGGATATTTAGCCTCTTGCATGATGTGTGGTGTTGGGTTCTCAGTTAATGTTGAAAATGATATTGAATTACAATAGGTACTAATTTAGTATTTATCTACTGGATTAGTGGGTAGCTATGATGCCTTATTGGTGCGATATTAGTTTTTGTAATGCTAGTAATCAGCTACTATGTCATCTAGAAGCTTTACTGAGCTTACTTTCTTTTTCTAGATAAGAAGGATGTAACAAAGGCAGATCACCCAAGGTCGAATGATTCATCAGGTATGAGGTTGATTCAGAATGTTGGCTGTTAAGACATGTGAGAGATTGGGGAGAGAACCGTCATAGCGCGGCGTATGACCAGGCCATCTCCCATCGGTGAGGACAAATGCTGAGACACGTTCATTATTATGGGGATTAGGCAAATAGGTTTTTCAGTCTGAAAAGGAAAAAGGTAGTATCTGTCACCCCTCTTAGATTAGCTCTGA
>JAOPTS010000160.1:0-24628 GCA_051531955.1 Reichenbachiella sp. | reverse complement strand
TTCTGGATAATTTAGATTTTCAATATTTAAGGTAAGCTTAGCAGAGATATTACGCATGTCTAATTCAACTTCAACATCTTCTACCACTGTGATCGTCTGATTCCCAACATAGATTGGGTTATGACTTACCGTATATGGATCAATTATCATCGAACTATAGTTAGTGCCTGTAGAGTCACAACAGTATTCATCAGCATAGTAGTACGAATCAACTGTACTTGCATAAACTTGATACTCACCTGCAGCCAAGTCAGGAATATAAATAGAATCTGGAATTTGTGTGCCTGAATCATAATCCCAAGAATGGTAATACTGATCATAAATGAGCTCACCATCTTGATCGATAATTTTCAAGACTAAAGTGTTTATTTCATCTGGCGTTTCCAGTGATCTACCGTTGGATGCAGTAAAAGTGTAATCGAATGCTCCTTTTATATTTTGAATAGTCAGACTATGCTCGTCTGACGAAGGAGTTTGTTTTTCATTGTCCTCACAAGCGGAGAATGATATACTAATGGCCAGAATGGCGTAAAGAATTTTGTTGGTTTTCATATTACGTTAGGTTGAAACGGGATCAAATGTAATAGTATATTTTGTAAAAATCTAATATCCGTTCAGTGTTGATATTAAACTTCTTTTTCACCACAGATGAATTTACTAGGTTAGAGATGAATAATCTTTCCGAATGTGATAATCGATGTGTACCTCTATTCTAATGAAGACAAAATCAAAAACTATGATCCTTCGCAGCTATGTTGAGCCGCAAGGCAACAGAACTAAAGTTGGTTGTTTGGTCTAAAAGTGGATCGTCACTATCGAGACTTCTATAGAGATATCTCATATCTATAAAGAGGTTGTGCTTGAGCATGTAACTCGCCATCAAGTCCATGTACAACATTCTATTACCTATGCCCTGACCGACCTCATTGCCATAATCTTGTGTACGTGTGTTATAGTCTTTCATGATGTCTCCACCGTAGTTTTCTCCTTCTGGGTCTGTCCCAAAATCTGTACTGATCACTTTTGCTGTTAGGAAGAGGTGTTTGATCGGCTGATAACGTGCGATGAAGACCAACTCCATGAAGTTGGCGCCTGTAGGATGTGCAATTGGCTGTCTGTAATGGGCGTAGTTGGTAAAGATGGATTCATGTGAATAGGTAAAAGGTCGTGATACGTTGAATTCTCCTTGCAAATCAAAATTCTTGAGACCAAATACATCAAAGTACTTGGCACCTAATTGAGCAGAGTATTTGTTGCCCCACCAGCCTTCACCAGACTTGAGTTCACCAATCACCATTTCGTCAAGCATACCCTGCCCGTATAGCTGTACACCTTTCAATATATTCCATTTAAAGTCCATTCCGAACAAAGCATTGTCTGGGCTACCGGTGTATTGTTCAATGGATCGATAAAATATGATCGGGTTGAGATAATTCCATTCGAATGCAGACCCGGTGCTATCTCCTCTATGGAAAATAATGGATTCAAAAACACCGATATTAAAGTTCTTTGCCAAGTTGATACTCAAGTGATGAGCCGTCATGAATTTCTTAGGAAACTCTTCTGTGCCATTAGAACCAAAACTAGAATAGGGTGCGTCAGCAACTAACTCAGTATAGAGGTTGGTGTATTGAAATTTCCAAACTTTGGTTTGTATCTTGAGGAAAGTACTCGGTGCTGCAAAATCAGAGAGCACCAATGAACGATAGCCATTGCCGATAAAGTTCTTGTCATAACCGAACTGCACCCCGATGTGTTTGGTGGCTTGAAAAGTGAAGTAGCCTCTCGCATCGAAATAGTCCACGCCACCTTCTTCACCGAATTTTTTCCAAAAGGCCTGATTGGGTACGACTCCATTTTGAGTCGTATAGTCTTGTACGTATTGAGGAAAAATTGCCTGATTCTCCCCTATGTAGGAATAGAAACCCACTTTGTCATCGATACTGCCTCTGATCTCTGCCCCACGCGTATTGATAAAAGGCGCTTTTTGCGCATTACTATCATGTCCGTAACTCAGGTACAAAACTGGATTGATTTTCAATTTGAATGCCTCCGTATTGACATGATAGAGGTCTGACTTGGTTTTGTAAAACAATTTGAGGAAAGGCTTTTTACTAGCAGCATAATTTCCTCCATCCGAGACATATTCCCAATTGTCAGTTAGTAGGTATTGTTGGTTGTTTTTATTAGTGGCGCTATCCATATGGCTGGCGATATCCACACGGCGATAGGGCTTGTACGAAGTGTGCAGAGATTGACTGAGACTCTTGTTCAACACCTCTTCTCTATCTATCAGATGATAATAGTCTTGATTCAAAGGTGCATAGACACTCTGGCCGTGAACCGAAAAGCTCATCCGCAATAGGACTAGAACAAGAATACCATATCGCATAAAACAAAGATTTTGACAAGTATAAAGATTATCTCAGAAAGAGGCGATGGCTACCGTGTCCTTTAGTGTTAGATTTTGTGAGGAGCTTGTTTGTATTCACTTTCCGAGGACTGCCCATCCTCCACGTCCTTGCGATGAACGACGAAGGAGTGACGTGGCAACCTCACGATTCACAGATCGGATAACTCAAGTAAGCATGCTTATCAAATTACACGGCTAGTAGACGCGAACAAAGATTGCTTCGTACCTCGGAATAACGGTAGGTAAAGTGATGAACCGAGTGCTTTATCATCATGTGTTTGCATTGATCAAATAACAAATAATTGAATTAACGAAGCACATCTTAGTAACTTGTTGAAAATCAAGCTAGTATTTTTTTAGTATCTATTGGTATTTAAATAACTACACGCTATTTTTGCAATCCTTTTTATGAAAGGTGAAATAGAAACAAAATAGCTTATGGCAAAAACCATGGGTGCCAATAAATAATAAAAACATGAGAAAAGATATTCATCCAGAGTACAGAAAGGTGGTATTTCACGATACTTCTAGTGATTTCAAATTTATCACGAAATCTACAATGAACTCTGAGGAAACAGTAACATGGGAAGACGGAAACGACTATCCAGTTATCAAAATTGAAGTTTCTTCTGCTTCGCACCCATTCTATACAGGTAAGAAATTGTTTGTGGATACTGCTGGTAGAGTTGAGAAATTCAACAACAGATACAAAAAGAAGAAGTAATAGGCGTAATGTCTATCGAATTTTTAGAGTCTTCAAGATTAACTTCTTGAAGACTTTTTTATTTTTACCCCTATGAATATTGCACTGATCGATCTGGCTCAACAAAGATCGAGATTATTTCCACTTACCTATACCCGACCGGTCGCTGACTTGAGAGTTGGCATATTGACCATTAGAGAAAAGTGGGAGAAAAGACTGGGTCAACCTGTTGGATTTTTTACTACTCCTCAATTATCCAAATTTATTGATTTATCCATCGAATCATGTGATTTGGTGATCAATGGAGCCATCTGTCCTAGCCAAGATTTGGTAGAGGAAATTCAAAGTTTATCAGATGGAGAGGCGTTGTTCAAAGGGGATCTTTTCTTGGGAGCCAAGGGACAATTTTCTTCTATAGAAGAAGTAGAAAAGCTGAAGGTTGGAAAAACATCGAATGCGTCCTTTAACCACATAAATCGAACATGGGATATTTTCCTCAACAATTCTGCTGAGATACAATTGGATTATGATCTCATTACAAAAGGCAGATCATCGTCCAAAATAGAAGATCCACATACGATTGTTTATGGAGCTGAAAATGTCTTTTTAGAGGAGGGAGTTAAGATTAAAGCAGCTATTCTAAATGCTGAAAACGGACCAATTTATTTGGGTAAAGGGGCTGAAATACAGGAAGGCGCTACGATTAGAGGCCCGTTTTCATTAGGTGAGGGTAGTCGTATCAACATGAACGCCAAGATAAGAGAAGGCTCAACTATTGGACCCTCATGCAAAATTGGAGGAGAGGTTTCGAATGCAGTGATTTGGGGCAATAGTAACAAGGCACACGATGGCTTTTTGGGTAATTCGGTTTTGGGACAATGGTGTAACCTAGGTGCCGATACCAACAACTCAAACTTGAAAAACAATTATGCCCAGGTAGGCATGTGGGATGATACGGTCAAAGATTATGTCGATACTGGTCTACAATTTTGTGGTTTGGTGATGGGAGATCATTCCAAATCAGCCATCAACACGATGTTCAACACAGGTACAACGGTAGGAGTTTGTTGTAATGTCTATGGTGGGGGATTTCCAAAAACGAGAATACCGTCCTTCACATGGGGAGGAGTACGGTCGTTGATATTATATTACTTTGACAAAGCAATGGAAACTGCTGCTTTGGTTAAAGAAAGAAAAGAGCAGTCTTTATCAACAGATGAGATTGCTTTGTACAAAGAATTATTTGACGAAATAGAAGCCAGTAAATCATGAGGTTTGCAGAGATACCTGGATTATACGAGACCAAAACACAATTGATCCAAGCGATCAAAAACAATCATGTAGCACATGCGCAATTGTTTTTTGGTCAACAAGGATCAGCTAATATGGCGATGGCCTTGGCCTATTCGAGTTATATCAATTGTAAGGATAGATCTGATACAGACTCCTGTGGGAAATGCGACAATTGTACGAAAATCGACAAACTAATTCATCCTGATTTGCAGTTTGTATTCCCAGTTAGTAGCACCAAGAGTATCACAGGCAAGAATGTGGTTAGTTCTAGTTACTTAAAGGAGTGGCGTAGATATCTGTTAGAGAATCCATACGGTGCGCTTGAAAATTGGAGTTCATTTTATGGAGCTGAAAACAAACAGGCCAATATTTCGAAAGAAGAAAGTAGAAACATTATCAAGAACCTGTCGCTCAAATCATTTGAGGCAGAATACAAAATAATGATCATTTGGTTACCCGAGAACATGCACGTATCGGCTGCCAATGGGATATTGAAGATATTAGAAGAGCCCCCGCAAAAGACGCTGTTCTTACTGGTGACTTGTGATTATGAAAAACTATTGACCACCATCTTATCTAGGTGTCAATTGTTCAAAGTGCCTTCGTTCTCAGACGAAGAGATTACAGAATACCTAGAGTCCACTCATTTTCTGGACCATGACAAGGCCAAAAAGACTGCCTCTCTAGCAGAAGGAAGTATCAAGCGGGCTGTTGAGAACATTGACAGTACGGAGGATGATTCTCATGTGATGTTTCGTGATTGGATGAGACAATGCTGGACTAGGGATTTCACTGCCTTGCATCAGAACAATGAGATTTTTTTCAAAATGTCTAAAACAAGTCAGAAGCTGTTTTTGCAGTATGCCATCAATATGATTCGTCAAGCTTTGGTGAGTAGCTATATGCCTAATGAAATGGCAAAACTCAATGAGGATGAAAAAGGTTTTGTAACTAAATTTGGTACTGCATTGAGTAGTGATAAGTTGGAAGGAATTACCAATGAGCTCAACCAGTCTTATTATCATTTAGAGAGAAATGCGAATGTGAAAATTCTATTTTCAAGCTTATCTTTGGCCATCGGTCAAGTAATGACATCCAAATAATATGAATATCAAGATAGGGACAAGAGGAAGTAAGCTAGCGTTGTGGCAGGCCCATCATGTACAAGATAGACTCAAGGAGCAAGGGATAGACTCAGAGATTATTACCATTGAAACCAAAGGGGATAAGATACTGGATGTGACGATTTCTAAAATCGGTAGCAAAGGAGTCTTTACTGAAGAGATAGAAGTTCAATTGCAAAATGGCGGAATAGATATTGCCGTTCATAGTGCCAAGGACATGCCTTCTACATTGCCAGAGGGTTTTGAACTTATCGCATTTGGAGAGAGAGAAGCAGCACATGATGTGTTGGTTAGTCATAAGGATATTGATCTCAATGACAGAAGTCTCGTATTGGGAACGTCCTCAACACGACGAGTGGCTTTTTTGAACAAGCATTTCCCTGGTATAGGAACCACTCCTGTTAGAGGCAACCTGCAGACCCGTATCAAAAAGATGAAAGAGGGGGCATGTGATGCGCTTTGGTTGGCTTATGCAGGTGCACACCGTATGGGTTTTGACGATATGATGGTGCATGATTTTGACCCAGAGGAATTTGTTCCTGCAGTAGGTCAAGGGAGTGTCGCGATCGAAGTGTACAAGACATTAGATCAAGAAAAAGTAGAGGCCGTCCGTGCGTCATTTAATCACGAAGAAACAGAGATCTGTTTGCTGGCCGAAAGGGCCTTTTTGAAAAAAATGGATGGCGGTTGTAGTATTCCTGTTTTTGGGAGAGCCAAGCTGGATGAAGATGTATTGACGCTGGTAGGTGGGATCATCAGTTTGGACGGGCAGATGCAAGTTTCTAAATCTTGTTCTTCTACAAAAAATGCTGCCATCAAAGTAGGAGACACATTAGGTAACTATGTGTTAGAGAATGGTGGAAAAGAAATATTAGAAAGTATCAGAAAAGAACAATCTCAAGAATAATAATATGAAAAGAAACCTATCTGTTTTGATTTTATCCATGATGATCATGGTGTCTTGTGCGCAAGGCAAAAAGGACTATATAGTGACCATTCACACCACATTTGGTGATATGAAAGTGCTCCTATATGATGAAACACCCTTACACAAAGCGAATTTCCTCAAGTTGGCCGAAGAAGGGCAATATGATAGCACGACGTTTCATAGAGTGATCCAAGATTTCATGATCCAAGGAGGCGATATAGATGCCAAAACTGGAGAGGTAAACAAAGAAACAATTCCTGCAGAATTGAGCAAAGGTTATATCCACGAAAAGGGAGCATTAGCAGCTGCCAGACAAGGAGACCAAATGAACCCAAAGAAGGCCTCAAGTTGGAGTCAATTTTATATCATACAAGGTAAGACTTATACGACAGAAGAAATTGATGCTTATGAAGAGCAAGCAAATCAGGGTGCTAAAAACGAATTGTTCAACACTTATATTAAAAAGGAGGAGAATCAAAAGTTTTTGGATCAAGCAAGGAGCTTCCAAAAGGAAAACAATAAGGCAGCGGTTGATTCAATGATTGCGATTGTGATGACGCAAGTTGATGCTGAATTTGTGCCTAATACTTTGACAGATGAGCAAAAGAAAGCTTATACAACAATAGGTGGGACACCTCATTTGGACAACGAATATACGGTGTTCGGAAAAGTAGTCGAGGGGATTGAGATCATAGACCTAGTGGCGGCTATTGAAGTAGGTAGAGCCAGTAAACCAAACGAGGATCATTTTATGACGATGGAAGTAGAGAAGCTATCCAAAAAGAAAATCACCAAGCTTTATGGTTATGAGTATCCAGAAGAGGTGAAGAAATAAATAAACGATTACACGAGTGGAGTTTGTGGTGATAGAGATCGCTTCACTCCGTTCGTGATGACGTATTTATAGGGGTTTTATTTAACAGTAAAATCTAATATTTCAGAAAGAAATACTTCATCTGCCTTATGCGTATAGATATCTTGCATCTGGTAGCCTTTTTCAAACAATTTTAAAGCCTCAGCAATTGCAATTCTTGCTTCAGACTCCATTTCTTTGCGCTTAAATGCTTGTGCTAAATAGTATTGATTATCAGCTAAAGGCTTAATATCAGATTGCTTTTGAAAACAGAAAATGGCGTTTTCAAGATCTCCAGTTTCTAAATACATAACCCCGAGATGAACATAGTCATAGGGGTAAATGTCATAATCCTCAGAGGAGAACAATTCATGAATAATTGAAATGGCATGCTGAACGTTACCAATAGATTTGTAGCACAGCGCTAGCGCCATTTTTAGATGATAATCCCCATTTTGACAATGGCCTATATCGTATGATACTATTTCGTCCAGCCGTTCAATATCGGCTATTGCACCATCGTAATCATTGAAAAACTGATATCGACACCATCCTCTGTAGGCCAAATGTGTTTCGGGGTCCAAATTAACTGCCTTATCGATTAAGTATTTCCAAGTCAGAAAATCACCACTCTTTAAGTAAGCGATTGATTTGTTCTTATATGCATATGAAAAATAACCGCAGTAATTAATAGCCCTATCCAAGGCTTCTTGATAAGCTCTACTAAACTGATAATGCCCAGATCTTTCTTGTCCAATGATGCATGCCTCATATTGTAAAGTATCACCTTTATATAAAAATACATTACAATTTTGTGCTTTGCAGACTGTTGAGGCAACAATGCCAAACGATATAAAGGCCCATTTAATCATGGCATTATTTCAATTAATTTTCCCTCTTCAATTTTGAAGATTAAATACATATAGTAATCTGTTGGCTTATTTTTTTCTGTCTGCAACCATCCTTTAAGAGATTGGGTGAGCGTTAATAGCTGATCAGTAATTCTAGTGTCAAACTTATATTCAGCATAAGCCGAATCCATAGCCATCATTCTAAATCTACCGCTCTCCCCTTTGCAATTCACTACAAATCGAATTCTTATTAATCCGCTTTGATCGATATCTATGGAATTATATTGAGTGAAAAAATGCTCCTCTATGGCCTTCTTTGCACCTTCAAAAATAGTCCTTTGATCCAAATGGAAATATTGTTCGGTTCTAGAATCAGAGTTACATGTTTTATAATCTCCATCAACCAAAGAGTCTTCTTTGATATCGCCAACCCAGCGGGGGTAAGCCGAATCTTGTTCTGAATTTAGTTGACATGCCCCTAAAACAATTCCTAGAACAAGGAGTGTTGATATAGTCTTAATATTTACCATTCGACTCTATTGCCTGTCTGATGTGTGCAAGATGATGATTGCTATGCCACGCATAGACACCAATGTTCTCTTCTAAGGAGAAGTGCTTGCCATGTTCAGGGTGTACAAATTCCTTTTTGAGGTCTGCTGGAGTTAGGCTCTGAAGCAGTTTGACCCAACGATAATGCAGCCCTTCGATAAACATCAAAGAATAAGTCAAATCATCATCATGTGAATCGACCAATTCTGCCCATCGGTCTTCCCAATAGGGTTTAATGTCAGGGAGTTCTTCAGTTAGTGTCAATTTGAATCGCATCAAGCTATTCATATGGCTATCCGCACAATGGTGCACTACTTGTTTGATCATCCAACCCTCAGGTCGATATTTCCATTGCAATTGAGCTGCCGAAAGTTCTTCTACCAAGTTCTTAAGGCACGAAGGGAAAAGCTGAATTTCCTTGATCCACTGTTCCATATGGGAAGCGTCGATGGAATCAGGCTTGATAAACTCGCCTATAGGGAATTTTAATAGATGGAGGTCTGAATTATTCATGGGGCTAAAGTATTCAATTAATAGAGACTAGATATTAGTATCTAAACAAAAAACCTTGAGTCTTGCATCTAAAATCTAGTGTCTAGGCTCACAAAACGATTTTCCCCAAACGTTCCATCACCTCGATCTTATAATTACGTCCAATAGGAATGCTTTCCTCATTCAATTCGATTTCTGTGGCAGAGTAGCTTTCTATTTTGGGAATGTTGACGATAAAGGAGCGATGTATTCTGGCGAACTCCCCTTGTGGAAGTTTGGTTTCTAGTTCACTAATTTTTTGATGTGTGACGACTTCTTTATCTGCTGTTTTGATTTTGACATAATCTTTGACACTCTCAATATAGAGAATGTCTTTGAGGAGTACTTTGATGTTCTTTTTGTCTGACTTGAAGAAGATGAATGTGTCAACTTCATTGTCTACTGTTGGTTCAGTAAGTACAGGTTGGAAAGTGGATTGGAATTTGGAGACCCCTTTCATAAACCGGTCGAAGGAGATGGGTTTGAGCATATAGTCGAGCACTTCTAATTCGAATCCTTCGAGGGCATAATCTCGGTATGCAGTAGTAAAAATTACCTGAGGAGGGTTCTTAAGTGTTTTGAGAAATTCAATCCCCGTTAGTTTTGGCATCTGAATATCCAAGAAGATTAAATCAACCTCATTTCCTTCTTGGAGAAAGTTGAAGGCCTTGATTGCGTTTCTAAATTGACCTACGATTTCCAAGCAATCGATCTTTTCGACATAGGACTCCAATATTTCCAAAGCCAATGGCTCATCATCTACTAGTATACATTTAGTTTTCATATCGTTTTTTTGATAATGATTTTTAGATCGACTACATAGGTCCTGGCATGATCCTGAACTTTGAGTTCGTAATCTTCTCCATACAATAGATCCAACCTTCTGATAACATTTTTGAGCCCAATACCTTGTTCAGTATTAGGCAAATTTTGCGTCTCACTCTTACTGTTTTCTAGTTTCATGACGAGTGTATTCTCATCCACCGTTAGATCCAAATCAACCCATGACTTGTTCAACTCCTCATTGATGCCATGCTTAAAACTATTTTCTATAAAAGGAATGAGGATCATAGGGGCAATGTAAATGTTGGTACTGTCCCCATTGATCATCGCCTTGATCTGCAGGTCGTCACCATGGCGCATACGTTCTATTTCGATATAGTTTTTGATGAAGTTGAGCTCATTGTCTAGCAATACTTTAGGCGCATTGCATTCATAGAGCATGTAGCTGATCAACTCTGACAATTTTAGTACTACCTCTGGAGCATAATCTGATTTTTTGAGGGTGAGCGCATAGAGGTTGTTGAGGGTGTTGAATAAGAAATGTGGATTGATTTGAGATTTCAAGAACTTCAACTCTGCATCTAACTTCTCATGTGCCAGTATTTGTTTGTCCTGCTGATTGATGTACCAGTATTTTAATAATTTGATGGCCATGGCCAAAAACACAACAGGATAGATACTAACAATGCCTTTCAGGATTTTAAACAGATTTAGGACATTACCATCAATATGCTCTGGGTAATAAATAGGGTATTCGATATAATACGCTATTAATCGGTGCAACAGTCCTCCAGAAAATGCGGAGGCAATCAATAGAAAGCCAAAGCTCACCCATCTGCCTTTTAGGATATACTTCGGTAGTAAAATGTAGAGCGTATAGTAGGTTAATAATATTCGAACTGGAAGGAACATTAATTGAATAATGAATGCCTCCGTGTATTCGTCATCATAGCTGCCCCAGAGTGTGGAATGAAAGAGCACAAATGAAAACCAAAAGATCAGGTGGCTGAACCATCTTTGTTCAAATAATCCTCTGAATGAATCCTCAAGTTTTCCCATCAAAACAAATATACGTAGCGGAAAGGCTAATTGAGTATTCCTATTGATAAACAACAGGTTCGTACGACCCAATGATCAACTTGATAGTGTATATAATTATTACTTTGGTTTATTTCATCCTTGCCAAGGATAGAAATTTTCACTAAGCTTGAGTTTTAATGATTAGAATCAAAGACATGAAATATTTAATAGTCGCCATAATTGGTCTGTTTTTCTCAGCAAATGTATATGCCTTGGAGGGCACTATCATTACCACCAAAATGGATACTTTGAAGGGTAAGATTTCTTTCGCTTTTGGAAATCAATACAATAATGATGGTATATCAATCAAGGTTGGTAAAAAGAAAAAAAGGTTTGTAGCATATGAGGTGAAGGAAGTAGTCTCTGAAGATGGTGATATCTATCACCCGATCAAAATGGATGGAAGATACCAGTTTATTCAGTTGTTGAAAGACGGGAGTTACCTGAAATTGTATGGGTATAATAGTGATGATTATAAAAACTACGATTTCGGATTTCAGATGTTGGTCAAGGCAGATGGTGGACAGCACAAGCTGGGAAATATTGGATACAAAAAGAGGCTGCTTAATTTTTTGACAGCCTGTCCAGAAGTCACTGAGGGAATCAGTGATGGAAAGATGAAAAAGGGTGACATTGAAAAAGTAGTAGACGCATATAATACTTGCATAGAAGTTGAATCCCAGAAAGAAGAAGAAGTACTAGGCGCATTGAAAGAGGCTTCAAAAATAGAGGATTTAATTGCTACAGTGGAAGGTTTGGAAATGGACAGTAAGCAGGAATTAATCCAAATGCTGATTGATGTCAAAGATAAATTGAAAGACCAAAAGGAGGTTCCTTCTTATCTAAAAGGAGCAATAATTGAAAAATTAGGAGATCGTCAGGAATTGGTGAATTTGTTTAATGAGATAGTGTCTAGTACGGAAGAATAAATGTAGTATTAGGGTTCAAACTTGAACAGATGTTGGTTTTTGGAATCCTGAATGTAACGAATAGCATAACATTTTAGTCTTACATTGGAGTAGGGAGTTTTTTTAATGGATTTGAAGTAGTCAATAAATCATTTTGATAACGTAGAGGTGCCTTGCGACTTCTACTCTTCTTTCTTTCTTGAGGAAGAAAAAAGGTCTTTTTTTACTTTCTACACACCAATACTTTAGGACTCCCGTCCATCAAAGTAGTAGCAAATAGATAGACATTGCCACCATCTTTGATTCCCATCTTCTTACGAATTTGCTGTACTGTCTCAGGATAATTTCTGACAGTGATATTGGCTTTGTTGTTGGGCAAGAATGACTTGAGCTTCTTTTTGTTCATCACCGAGACGGCCTCTAATATGAATGTTCGACCAGGGAAGTCCTCTACTTTCTGATCAGAAGTGTATAAATGGGAGTTACGATGAAGTTTAGCCAAGTCGAATTGATTGGCCACCGAGTTAAACCCTCCCGATTTCATGACCGAGGCATTGGGCTCGTAGATATAGGTCTTTGGGTCAGAGAACTCAGGTAATTGGTCTTCTTGGCTGTAATCAAATTCAAATACATCCGTGCCTGACTTTTGAATATTGATGGCGTGTAGGGTAGTTGGATTGTTGACACTAAAATTCAGTTTAAAAAGCAGTTCCTTGCATTCATTATTGACGGACACGATATGCAATTCGGAGACATTGGCAATCTGTGATAGGCTCTGTTGAATATCTAATAGCGGTGAAAGCTTGATCACTACTTCCGCTTTCCGTTTCATCAACTGAGGTAATACTTCATTGAGATTCGGTCTGCAATCTTCGATTTTGAAAACTCGATTGTCAGTATCATCTCTCCTGGCTGGATCTATGAAGTAACTGTCAGAAGGTACATTCTCTTCGTTGAGATAAGAAAGAGCATCTGTTGGATGAAAGCATATATTATCAGCCCCTAGTTGTGCAAAATTATGTTGTACAATAGGGTGCAAGGTTGAATTTTGTTCCACATAATCTACCCTTTCCATTTGTTTGGAGAGGTGGTAACTGTCTATCCCAAAACCGCCCGTCAAATCCGTTACAGTTTTCCCTTTGAACAGTGATGCTTTGTAGGTGGCTGTTGCTTCGGAGGAGCTCTGTTCTAACGATATCCCTGGGGGATAAATGATAGCCTCAATGGAGGCCCAATATGGCAGTTTAGTTTTGGCTTTTTTGATACATTGGATTTGATGGGCAACTTCTTTGATAGGAATTCTTGGGAAAGAAGTACCCTTCAATATCAACTGGATAGGGTCATCGTTGAGGTGTGCTTGAATGAAGTCTTTGACTTCTGGAGTATTGATTTGTGTTACTAATGACATAAAAAAAGGCTGGGCCAAATTTAAATAAATTCAGCCCAGCCTTACTAAAAAGGATTGTCTTATTGTTAGCCTACCAAATTGTTGACAACTAAATATTCTGCGATTTGAACCGTGTTGGTTGCCGCTCCTTTTCTCAAGTTGTCAGCAACGATCCATAGATTCAATGCATTTTCTTTTGATTCATCATGTCTAATTCTACCAACGAAGACCTCATCTTTTTTGTGAGCAGTCAGAGGCATTGGATAGACGTTGTTTTTCACATCATCCTGAATAACCAAGCCTGGAACTTCAGAAAGAATACGCTTCACTTCGTCTAAGTCATAAGGCTTGTCGAATTCAATGTTGACTGCTTCTGAGTGACCACCCATAGTTGGGATTCTCACACATGTAGCAGAAACTTTCACGTTTTCGTCACCCAATATTTTGACCGTCTCATTGGTCATCTTCATTTCCTCTTTGGTGTATCCGTTGTCTTGGAATACATCGATATGAGGTAAAACGTTCAGGTCAATTTTATGTGGGTAGATCATTTCTGTAGGAGTCTCACCGTTTCTTTCTGCCATCATTTGATCAACCGCTCCTTTACCTGATCCCGTTACAGATTGGTAAGTCGAGACAACAACTCTGTTGATGCCATACTTCTCATGCAATGGTCCAAGAACCAAGATCATTTGAATAGTAGAACAGTTAGGGTTGGCGATGATCAAATCTTCTTTGCCTAGTACGGAACCATTGATTTCTGGAACCACCAATTTTTTAGTTGGATCCATTCTCCAAGCTGAAGAGTTGTCAATAACGACAGTTCCTTGATCAGCGAATTTTGGAGCCCACTCCAAAGAAGTATCACCACCAGCAGAAAATATTGCAATATCAGGACGTGCAGATACTGCATCTTCAAGACCGATTATAGTGTAGGTTTTTTCCTTGTAGGTGACTTCCTTACCTACTGACCTAGATGATGCTACTAACATCAATTCGTCAAACTGAAAGTTTCTTTCCTCAAGTACTTCTAGTATTTCATTTCCTACTAAACCAGTTGCTCCTACTACTGCGATCTTCACGTCTTTATTGTTTTAGTTCTTTCTATTAATTGAGAGGCAAAAGTAGCTTAAATGGCATGAGAATCAACCTGATCTTAATCAGATCATTAAGAAATGTCAATAAACGAAGCTCTTTGTTAAATATTTAACTCAATATCATAGTGCTGTTATTTTATCACACCATAAAGGTTGAGTTAATGAAGAACAGGAGCTAAAACTGGTGTGAATACCTTACAACCCAGCAGTCACTTGTATCTCAATTTTCATTGCTTCGTCAGCCAAACCAGCTACAATCATTGTGGCAGCAGGGCGGATATCTCCGAGGTATTTTTGTAGGACAGGCCAGCAAAGTTCAAAATCCTCCCGAACTAGGAGGATATAATTGATTCTTACAATTTTTTCAAAACTACTTCCAGCTTCTTCCAAAGCAGATTTGATGTTGAGCAAACATTGTTCTGTTTGCTCAACAACATCCTCTGAGATGCTCATGGTGTCATAGTTGTATCCGGTGGTACCGGATACATGTACATAATGGTCATCTACTACAGCTCTTGAATATCCAATTTTGGATTCAAAAGTGGAGCCACTTGAAATTCGTTTTTTTATCATTAAACTCTAAAGTCAGGTAAATCAATTTTCTTGGCGATTCTATGCGCAGCATTTAACAAACCTACATGGCTATAGGCCTGAGGGAAGTTCCCCCACATACTGCCATCCGCTTCTTTTACATCTTCACTCAACAGCCCAACATGGTTGCTGTAGCCAGCCAGATTATCAAAGTATTCGATTGCTTCGTCTACTCTACCGACACAGGCTAGTGCTTCTACATACCAGAATGCACAGATCAAGAAAGTAGTTTCAGGCTCACCAAAATCATCCTGATGATTATATCTATAGAACAACCCGCTTCCTGCTTTGAGGTCTTTTTCCATCGCCTTGAGATGTTGCTGTGCTAGCTCCGTGTTGTTTTCCAAATAGTTCATGTTGATCAACTGTAGACAACTGGCATCCATTCTATCAGCGCCGATCGCTTGTCCATACCCTTTTCTAGCAGGGATGTAACAGTCCTCAATTTTCTTCTTGGCTATTTTTCCTAATCTGCTAGCCAACTTATCCATTTTGTCATCCTTGATCACGGCAGCTATTTTTTGTGCTGCTAGACATCCCGCCCAGTGGAATAGATAAGTATAACAATGGTATTGCTGCAAGTTTCTGAATTCCCAAAGACCAGCATCTTTTTGCTCCATGGTCTTTTCGATCAAAGTCAGGGTCTTGTAAATCAAATCACCGGAATCAAATTTCTCAGTGAAAATAATTCTGTTATCATAATACAAGGGTAGCAATGAAACCAAAACCTGTCCATACACATCGTTTTGGATATGTTCGTAAGCCTGATTACCTATCCTAACAGGTTGATTATTCCCTTGGTAACCCAAAAGATCAGATTCAATTTCTATTAAATTCTTTTCCCCTCCAATACCTACTAGTGGCTGATACCTTTCGGTCTCAGAACTGGTGATATTCATGATGAAGTGAAAGTATTGCTCTAGCTCCTCAAAGTGACCGATATTGTTAAAGGCATTGAGGGTGTAGAAGGTGTCTCGCATCCAACAGAAGCGGTAATCCCAGTTACGGGTTGAGCCTGGTGACTCTGGCAAACTGGTTGTCAATGCAGCGACAATAGCTCCAGTATCTTCATACTGATGTATTTTCAAAATCAAAGCAGAACGAATGGCTGCTTTTTGATGGAAGTTGCTGATGGTCGCAGTTTTGATCCAACTTCTCCAATAATTGATGGTACGGCTTAAGAAAATCTCAGCAGTTTCTACCATCTCTCCCTCCATGGGCTGGCCATAGGTAAGGACACAATATTTCGTTTCATTGAGAACGAATTCATGATCGTCCATGATGTAGCTCAATGAAACATTGGTTGTGAGCCTTACTTGTGAGTCTAAGCCTATGTATCTGATATGGTTACTTCCGATACTTCTTTCAGGAACAGTTGCTCCATAGTTGCCTACTGGATCACATTTTACCTTGATTTTAGGATGACCAGATATCGGTTCGATTTTGCGAATCAACATCAGAGGGCGATAGTTACGACCCAATTGCTCATAACGAGGAGCAAAATCTGTCACTTTATATTTACCACTTGCGCATTCTATTTCTGTACAGAGTACGTTGGTATTTTCTATATAATATTGTTTAGAGCTGAATTCCCCTTCTGCCGGTAATACAGAGAATTCCCCCCCTTTTTGATCATCTATTAGTTTTCCGAAAATGAAACTGCTATCAAATCTAGGCCAGCACATCCACGAGATGTTAGTGTCAGTTTTGATGTGTGCACTAAATGCACAATTGCCAATTACGCCATAATCGTAGGAATGCCTTTTACTCATAATGAATTGTATTTTGAATTGAGTCAATTAATTTTCTAGGAGATACAAGTGTCTCCGTCATTGGGTCAATCTAATTTGGGGGATCTTTCGACTGATCTAACGCAGTTGCTAAAATGATGAAAAATCATCAATTAATTCCAAAGATTGAGCAACTTTGTGCCAGAACCATGGTAATTATTTAAAATAAAACAAATGAGACAAAATATCGTTGCAGGAAACTGGAAAATGAATAACAACCTTGAAGAAGGTAAGCAATTGGCGAAAGACGTATTGGCTAAAACTACTGGTAATGAAAAATCACAAATCGTGTTGGGCGCACCATTTGTTCATATCACAACTGTAGTAGACGCAATTGGCGGCAAAAACGGAATTGAAATAGCAGCGCAAAACTGTAGCGATAAAGCTTCTGGCGCATACACTGGTGAGATTTCTGCTTCTATGGTGAAATCAACTGGCGCTAACTATGTGATCTTAGGACACAGTGAAAGAAGAGAATATTTCAATGAATCAAGCGAATTATTGGCTGCTAAGTTAGACATCGCTTTGGAAAATAATTTGATTCCAATCTTCTGTTGTGGTGAGCCATTAGAGATTAGAGAGGCTGATACGATGTATGATTATGTCAAAAAACAATTGACTGAAGGTTTATTCCATTTATCAGCAGAGTCATTTGCTAAAATTGTCGTGGCATACGAACCTATCTGGGCAATCGGTACAGGCAAAACTGCTTCTTCTGAGCAAGCGCAAGAAATGCATGCTGAATTGAGAGCACATTTAGCTTCTAAATTCGGACAAGAAGCGGCAGATAACTGTTCTATCTTGTACGGTGGAAGCTGTAAGCCATCAAATGCAGTAGAGATATTCTCTAAAGCTGATGTAGACGGGGGTTTGATCGGTGGGGCTTCATTGAACGCTGATGATTTCCTTGCGATCGTTAACGCATTTTAATTAAACTAATAATATGTCATTGCGAGTAGCAGAAGCAATCTATAACGGGTTACTTCGTTGGGTACATTCGCAATGACAATATTCCTACATTATGCTATCATTCATTCTTTCAAGTTTACTATTATTTAGTAATGCCGAAGCGGCACAAAATGATCCTTGTGCCATATTTGGTAAAATGTATTTTGAGAAAGACCCTTATAAGGCCGACTATCGAGTGTACATCGAAGATTCGGAGACCTTTAGTGATGTGATAGTATTTCAAGAGCAAAATGGACTGTATGCCGACCGTGCCGGTCACTGGTTCACAGTTGATAATCCAGGCTTGGCCAATGCTTGGATATATATTGAAAAGGATCGAAATTTGGCAGACTTCACCATATATTACACTGATTACGAATCTTTCGCTGGCTGTAACCGATGACATTTATAAAACTTACTATTACCACTACACCTGAGTTCGGTGAGATTTTCATTGCTGAACTTTCGGAAATAGGATTTGATACATTCGAAGAATCTGAGACTGGCATAGATGCCTATATGTCTAGCGAATTCTTTCAAGAAACGGCAGTACGAGAAATCGTGCAACGCTATTTACCTACCACTGATGTCAAATATTCTTATTCAGAAGTTGAAAAGGAAAATTGGAACAAGGATTGGGAAAAAAACTATCACCCTATAGAGGTGGAGGGCAAATGTAGAGTTCGGGCAACTTTTCATGAATCAGATCCTTCATTCGAGCACGAAATTATCATCTTCCCAAAGATGTCATTCGGGACTGGTCATCATGCGACGACTTACAACATGCTGAGTTTGGAAATGGAAAACGACTTCAAAGAAAAATCCGTCTTAGATTTGGGTACGGGTACTGGAGTATTGGCTGTGATGGCTCATAAGTTGGGAGCAAAACATGTAGAGGCTACTGATGTGGATGACTGGTGCATCGAAAACAGCATAGATAATTTTGGTCTCAATGACATGAAAGATGTGACTGTTCACTTAGGAGTGATCGATGACATTACATTGCAGTTGAGCAAATACGATGTGGTATTGGCTAATATTAATAAGAATGTATTGTTGGTAGAAATTCCAAGTTATGCTGAATTGTTAGATGAAGGAGGAACACTGTATTTGAGTGGATTTTATGAATCAGATATTCCTGATGTTAAAAATAAGGCAGCAGAATATAATCTTTCCCTTGATTCCTCAGTTATTAAAGATAATTGGGCAGCATTAAAGCTTACTAAATCTTAATGGCGATAGATAATCGCAAAGTGTTTACTTATATTTAGCAGTTCAATAAGGTTCATTTATTGATGATCAGAAGCAGGTGTTTACTCATTTTATTGTTTGTGTTCTGTATAGCCCCAATGGCTCAGGCACAGTATTTTGGTTTCGAATCGCAACCAGACACTTTTGCTATAGATGTAGTTCGAAATCTTCGTTACTATAATACTGAGTCTGCCGAGAAAGTTGCGTATGATTTTAAGAACCTGTGGTCGACCAAAATTACAGATGATCAAAAGATAGAGATCATTGAAATTTGCACCCAAATGAACAAGAGGAGGCTTTCTTCAAAGCCTTATTTTAAATACTTTTTTAGCCTACTAACTTTTTCTCAGACACAAGCACCCATTAGTCAGGAAGAGTTTTCTATTGTATTGACGATGTGCCGCACAGCGGTTGACGATTATCAAAAGGATGAGATAGCTTCAGTATTTAGGAACTTGACTTCTTTTTTCGCAAGAGGTAATCTCTATCATTCTCGTTATAACAAGTTGACCACTGAAGGTGGAAGTTATTCAATTGAAATGTTGGAGGAGGACACTCCAGACCCCGTTGATGAAGAAGAGGCAGAAGAAATTGAAGAGGAAGAGTTTATTTCTGAGGATGAACTAACTGGCTTTGAAGAAGAATCAGATGATTGGGGAGCAAGTGATGATGGTGGATGGGGAAATGATAACTGGGATACTAACGAAGATTCTTGGGGATCAGATGAGTCGTATGGTTATATAGAGGAGCCAGTTGCAAAGAAAAAACAAGAACGAAAGGTATATACTTTTGAAAAACCAGATTTAGTAGAGGTAGCATTGGCTAATGATATCGATGCTGTGATAGAGGGGCCAGTTATCAAAGTAACAGGAATGTCATTCAAGATTGCAACACCTTATGATACGCTGACATTAGAGAATGTTGATGGAGCTTTTCTGATTAAAGAGCAGGTATTTGTCGGGACAAAAGCGACTTTATCTTGGCCTAGCGAATTTAGAGGAACTGATGGTGCTGAGGTTGAGTTGAAAGGTTTTACATTCAACACTAATCAGCCAGTGCTGAAAACAACAAGAGCAGAGTTGAAATTCCCTAAGATGTTTGATGGTGCTGTGCCTGGGGTATTCCACTTTAAAAGTGGCAAAAGGTATAAAGGTCGAAAAAAGGCTTATCCAAAGTTCACTTCTTTGAAATCTGATGTAGAGCTTAAAATCCCAGGTAAAAATGTAAAGTACAAGGGAGGTTTTGCCTTGTTTGGAGAGCAGATGTATGGAACCTCTGTCTCAGAAAACATGTCTATCCTCGATGTGAAAGGTAAAGATCAAAGATCGTTTACCTCCAAATCAGTTAAGTATGTGATCAAAGATTCAGTTCTAACAGCTGACCGATCATCTTTGGTGATTTATCATGGTGAGGATTCTATATATCATCCCGTAGTTGGTATGGCCTTTGACGCTACAGTTCCAAAATTGACCCTTCTTAAGGATGCTGGTGATTATAAACACACCTACTTTTTCTCTTCTTATTTCAAAATGGAATTTCAAGCGGATATGATTTCATGGGATTTGGAGTCTGATAGTCTTGATGTTTCGATATTAAATGCAGGAAATAGAATCCCTGCATTATTTGAGTCAGAGGATTATTTTAACCCCATTCGGTACAAAAAAATGACAGGGATGTACAGCTTTCACCCTGTGATGACGGTAGTAAAATATGCTAGGAAAGTTCAAGATTCGAATTATAACATCATGGAGTTGATTGATGCTTATGGGTTCGAATTTGATCAGATTACGTCTGCCATGAAGTTTTTAGTGCAAAATGGCTTTATCAAATTTAACATGAATTCTGGATCTATCACAGTGCTGCGTAAATCTTATCACTATGTGATGTCCAATACGAAAAAGAAAGATTATGATAACATACTGGTGAGTTCACTTTCTCCTTCGGGAGGAAAAAATGCAACCTTGAATTTTAAAGACGGAGTGATGAATGTTCGTGGTGTAAAAAAGGTATATATCACGCCTGATAGGGATGTTTATATAGAGCCAAACGATGGTGTATTGTCACTTTTGGAAGATAAGGATATACAGTTTGACGGGAAAATCAATGCGGGAGATTTTCAGTACTATGGCAAAGGGTTTAATTTTTTGTATGATGAGTATCAAGTGGACATGCCAGAGATTGATTCAATGAACATACAAGTAGATTTTCATGAAACATCAAGAGAGCACGACAAAACCATTTTGCATAACCACCTCGAAAAAACGTCTGGCACCTTGTATATCAATGACCCAAAAAATAAAGCTGGTTTAAGAAAGTATGTTCAGTATCCATACTTTGTATCTAACTCGGAAGCAATTGTATATTTTAATACACTAGAGACATTAAACGGTGCATACGATAGGTCGATATACTTCATCGTTCCACCATTTGAGATAGACAGTATCAGCAGGGATGATGCTGAATCTATTGGGTTTGCTGGGACTTTTCACTCTGGAGGAATAGTGCCTCCTATTGATGAATATTTGAGAATAATGCCTGACAAATCATTAGGATTTAATCATAAAATACCTGCAGAGGGCTATGCACTATATAAAGGGGAAGGGGTATTATATGATAGCTTGAAGATGGACTTTGATGGGTTACGCTCCAATGGACAAATTGATTATAGAACGACTACTGTTTATTCAGATGATTTTATTTTTTACATGGACTCTGTTTCTGCAGTGGGTCAACGTGGCGTAATCCAAGAGGGACAAATGGATCAAGCATCCTACCCACAAGCTGTACTTACGGATTTTAGAATGCTATGGAAACCACTTAAGGATAGCATGTATATTGCCAATACAGCAGAACCGTTTCAGTTTTATAATGCCACTGCATCGTTAGATGGAAAAGCCAATATTACAGCTGGTGGAGTATATGGTTCCGGCACAATGCTTTCAAGAGGTTCTAAATCTATCTCCGAAGAATTTCATTTTAGCCAATTTCAATATTCTGGTCGTCATTCAGATTTTGAAATTTTAACAGACAACCCAGAGAAGCCGGCTATGGCAGGTGAAGACATTGATTTGCATTTCGATTTGGAAGAGAACATTGCGAATGTACACCCCGAACAGCAAGGAGTAGCAGCTATTCGATTTCCATATGCGCAGATGAATACTTCGATTACTAACGCTATTTGGTATTTGGAAACTGCAGAAGTGACCATGTCCAAGCCAGAATATATCGCGATAGAAGATTCTTATTTTTATACTACCAGAAAGGAATTAGATTCACTTGCGTTCAGTGCAACAGAGGCAATCTATGACATGAAGAGCTATGAGTTGAACATCAAGGGCATTCCGTTTATCAAAGTGGCAGATGCGGAGGTGATACCAGACAACAATGAGACCACTATTCTGGAAAATTCGGCGCTACAACCGTTTGCTAATGCACGGTTGAAAATTGATACTTTGAATGGGTACCACAATTTGTTTGATGGTGATATCACAGTTCTTTCTAGGAATAAATTCATAGGGAGTGCTACATACGAGTTAGTTAATGCTGCTCAAGATTCGTTTGCGATCAAATTTGCCAGTTTTGATTTGATCGAGGTACCGAGAGGAGAGTCTACTAAACTGATGACAGTATCCGGAGGCGTAATTACAGAGGAAGAAAACGTACGAGTAGCACCAGGGTTTTTCTACAAAGGTGATGTGACCATGTATGCGGATCAGGAGGCCTTAGAAAAGAAGGGGTACGTTACTTTGGATATGAAGAGTTTGGGTAGGTATGATTACTGGATTAGTTATGATACACCAGGAGATACTGCGGATGTAGAGATTGATCTAGCACTGTCCAAGACAGTGGAAGGTGAGATGGTCACTGCGGGTATAATGGAGGATGAAATCAATTCTAGTTTATACATGGCTTTTGTAAGAGAAAGACACAGACCAGATGATAGTTACTTTTTCGAGGCGGAAGGAATATTGTCTTATGATCAGGACAAATCTGAATTTAGCATAACTGAATCTCAAAAGAGGTTAAATACCTCTTATAAGGGCAAGACATTTGTATATAATGATAAAAGCAAAGAAGTGTATTTCGAAGGCCCGCTTGATTTTATCAACAATATACCTGAGTTTAATATGACAACCGCAGTGGTGGGTAACGGGCGACCAGATTCCAATTATTATCAAATGGATGCCATGATTGGGTTCAACATGGCGCTCGACAAAGAAGTGATTGCCGTTATGACCAATGATGTGCAAGATGTTGTCGAACGAATAGGTGCTGATGTTGCGCATGATAATGATTTGGACCTGATGATCAAGCTATCCAATTTTATTGGCGATAAGGAGGCTAAAGATTATGAAAATAGCACTTTGGCGGATTATGAGCCTTTGGTAGAGAGTGGGGATGAGATGATCAAGACCTTGATGATCTCTAATGTTGAGTTGTCCTGGTCATCTGACTACAATGCTTGGTATAATACTTCTAAGATCGGATTGTCTAACTTGGGTAGCACTGATATCAATGCACTCTCTGATGGTTTTATGGAAATTAAGAGAGATGAGGATGGTGAAGAGATCGTACACATGTTCTTTCAAATTGCACCATCTACTTGGTACTTCTTTAGTTACGAACATGGTCGTCTGATGTTGTATTCTTCCAATCCAGACTTCAATAATCTGGTAACGGAGCACTCTACAGTGGCTAAGACAGGGTTTGGTGAGTATACAACCGTACTAGGAGACGAATTCGAGGTGATGAAATTTGTAGATGGTTTCCGACGAAAGTATTATAACATAGATGATGCCTACGACCTAGAGTTTCCTGATGAAACCCACGTAGAGGATGACTCAGAAAACTATGATACGATCGAAGATGCTGACGAAGAGGAGTTAGAAGAAGATCACGCTGATACATTCGAAGAAGAAGATCAAAACAATGATGCTCAAGAAAAACCTAAACCTATTAAAGAAGAGGTAGAAGATGATGGATTTTAATTAATCCTCCTCTTGATCCCAACCTCCAAATAGCCAGTTCCCTTTCGCTTTAGGGTCCTCACTTCTCATAAATTCATCTACAGAATGTAATATCTCATCATGAGATAATTTACCATCATAATTGTCATCTAGGTTTCGGAATCCTTTTGGAGCGAAACGAACTTCAATCCTCATGCCGATGAACAAATCAATATACTCTGTTTGAGAAATGTACCCATCATTGTTGAGGTCAAACATCTTGAACAACATAGAGGTGAAATTGATAACGTATTTTTTGTAATTATCAAGATTTTCTGGGTCTAAGAGGGCTTCCATGAATGTTATCCATTGATCCAATCGACCTTCATCACCATCAATGTAGGGTAAAAGATTAGCCCAGATGTCTTTGGTGATCTTCATGATGGTTTTATATTCTTCTGTATCAGGATCAAAATCCCTCACGATACAAATGTTCTCACCGATTGCTTCAAAATCCTCAGCTTCTATAGTGCCATTATTATCAAAATCAATAATGCCGAAAAAGTGTTTTTGTTTTTTTAGTTGTACTGGACCTAGCATAT
>JAOPTS010000159.1:43952-104993 GCA_051531955.1 Reichenbachiella sp. | reverse complement strand
TGATTATCATCAAGAACTATTTCCAAAAAACACATCTCGTATCGATCTTCTATCCCTAAACAAATCTCCTTGAATGTAACTGATACTTCTGCACTCAGTACTTTCCTCCTGTACTTAATCGGACATACAAAGTGGTACAAAAGCAAGCTCTTGTTATGACTTTTGTGAATATGATCACTCATAAATACAAACTTAAATATCATTACGCAACACCCGAGGCAGAGCCTCGGGGAATTCTATCGATTAAATATCAAATCCATTACCCTCGCAAAGGAACAACACTGATTCAATAGGACGATTAGTAACACATAGATTACCAGAAGACACCACTTACCTGATCTTTTGTATTGACGTATTCATCAAGAAAAGTGCTCAAAAAAAGGATCGTATTCCTACGACCCTTCTTAACTAAGAAACTAAACTATTGATTTATGAATTCTACTTTTGATAAACTTGAATCAGGCCTTGGTCACTAAATATCAGCTGCTCACCTTTAGCAGTTTGCAGGCTTTCTGCATGCTTAATGTTCCCATTGAGAAACAAGCAGTTTCTAAGACAGGTTGTGTCTTCAAGCCCCCCTCCAATGTCAGTACTGTGACTTTAGTAGCATCGTATCTACCATCTCTACCTCTGATTCAAATATTACCCACTAAAATTATTTCTTCTTGACCATCATCATCTAGCCCCATCAATTCCATACCCATGATTGGTCCAAATTGAGCTTCTATAGGCTGTGTGTTAATATTGAATTGATTACCGCCAAGGTTTTTGCCCCATAAAGGCTGTAATAAATCCACTTGAAGACGAGTCATCTCTTGTAACTGATCTCCACAATCAGTTACAAAAATGGATTGATGAATACTATAAGAGTCCGTTTCCGTTTCATTCTCGCTATATCCATTCAAACCTGTTGGATTCATGTCAACCCCGAACTCATTTTTGAATTTCTGATTGACTAGAAACTTCGAAAACTTAGTTGTTGTTGCCCCGAACAAAAACATGAAAATCACCCAACCATTTAATATAAAAAATTTTGACGAATCAAAATTACTATTCATTAATAAGGTATTGATAATTAATAATACCAAAATGAAAAGTATCCGAATAAAGATCTTCAGTTTGTTTGATGTCTCTATTTTGAGTTCTATTTCAGTTTTATTATTGGAATTCACCTTGTATGTACCTTTTATAAGAATACCCTTGATATGTTGCCAATGTGAATTCTTGGTGAGTTCAAAAGTATCGTTAGTAAATGTACCGTTGAAAGGTTTACCTGAAAATTCGTGTCGAGAAAAAAAAGAAATGGTCTGATCAAATACCGTTAATTCAGTTAGTCTCTTGTGAAATTGTTCTGGTGATAGTTTAGATATCATATATTAAGAAAAATACTTAATTCATACATCTGGATATATTTCATGAAATATATCCCCATTTCACCAAGACCTTCTTGGTGTATAATTTTGATTATTATTTATTGAAACACTACACAATTCCAAGACTGAAATTCTGACCCATCGGCTGAATGAGTAGTTTCACCAGATACCGTACGTGTTTGTGCTTGCACTATAACACTTGTGCAAACAACCAAACTCATTATTAGTAACCTTTTAATCATAGATTTAAAATTTTGATTTAGTAATCGTTTTTTGATTTTAACATCCTTAATTCTCGTTACTAATTCGTGAAGCCTATAAAAATTTAGCTCAACGACATCATTTCAACTCTAAACGGATGAGTGCACTTGCGAATAGCATTGCTAATGTTTTGGTCTACAGGATAATAGGATTTGCTAATAATTCTTAAATGATGCTGAGTCTTGTTATTTTGAAGGGAATAATAGTTTTAGAATCAATAATTTGACATTTTACTATCTTCAACAACTTCTATATTCTATCATGAAATGGTAAGTATATCTATCAATAATTCATTCGTTAAAAAGCCTTATGTGCAGCATTCATTCTTTTGGATCGCCTATTTCCTAATCAATTGGATAAGATGGGGTAGTTACTTTGATGATTATACTTACTCGTTTCAATCCAACTTAGTGGAATTTCCTTTACACATTATACTGGTTTATTTCAACCTGTATTGGTTGATGCCTAGACTCATTCCTAAACATGTCACTTGGTTCATCATTTCGTTGGTACTCTCTACATTGACCATTGCACTGATTAAAATTGTTCTCAACTTTATATGGGTAACCACTGACATATATCCTGAATCTCATGCAGAGGAAACTTCGCTTTTTGATTTCAACTATGTACTCGCTGCATTTATAGGAGAGATATATGTTGTCGCCATAGCCATAGCCATCAAAGCAACATCAGATTGGATTGAGTTTAAAAACAAAACAAGTGAATTGGCTAAGATCAATTTAGAAACAGAGCTATCATTTTTAAAGTCTCAAATACAACCTCATTTCTTCTTTAATACACTCAACAACCTTTATTCCTTAACATTGGATAAATCTGACAAGGCTCCATATACGGTGTTGAAATTGTCTGAGCTCATGAGTTATGTTATCTATGATGCCAAGCAAAAGCGAGTTCCTTTAGTTAATGAGATCAAGCATATTCAGAATTATTTAGATTTAGAAATGCTGCGATACGGTGATAGATTAGATATTGATTTAGGCATATCAGGAGATATTGAAGGTAAGGTCATCCCACCTGTATTACTGCTGCCTTTTATAGAAAATAGTTTTAAGCATGGGACCACAGTTGATAGTGAAATGATTCCAATAGGGATATTGATTGATGTCTCAAATGGCAAGCTTACTTTCTCCTGTCAAAATTTAAAAGCAGACGAAAACACATTTGATAATGGTTTGGAAAACTACAAGCGTGGTGTAGGCTTAGAAAATACCAAAAGAAGACTTAATTTGGTTTATCCAGGTACGCATGTTTTAGAAGTAATAGAAGACAATAAAACATACAAAACCGTATTGCAAATTCCAATTGAAGAAGGGTTATGAAAATAAAATGGTTCATCATGGATGACGAACCATTAGCCTAAGTTTACACTACCGAGGAAAACACGAATGCATTATCGGTATTCTAGAGGTTTCAGTCTTTGTCAGTCACAAGACCAACAAAGACGGGATAATTCAAAAGCCAATGTCATTTTTCAAATTACCGTTGATAAACGGCTTGTTATGATAAGGTTTACTTGTCATTAGCTGATCTTATTTTAATTTCACAGCATAAAAGGAGCCATCAGAACTCCCGAAATAGATGACTTCTTTATCTACTACTGGAGTAGATAATATGGAGCCTAGTTCATGAATTTTTGCTTCGGTCGCTACATAATTGGGCCCATAGAGTTCAAACTCTTTTTTAAAATGTCCCTCTTTAGTGTAAATAGTATGATAGTTCTGCTTGCTTTTTTCGGTTTGAAATTCCCATCTTAATGCTCCTGTTTTATAATCTAGACCTAATAGTTTGCCGTCAAAAGTTCCAAAATAGATTACATCTTTATGAGCTACGGCAGCTCCATATGATCGCATTGCCAATGGTGCTTTCCATATTATCTTTCCAGATTTCTTATCCATTGCATAAAAAACATGTCCATCAGAAGTTCCCAAATAAATGTTCTCTTTATAGACAGTTGGAGTTGCAATAATCCAGCCTCCACTATCCTTCATGTTCCAATTCTTGGTGCCTGTCACTATATCAAGAGCATAGATGTTATAATCGCGACTTCCAAAATAGACCATGCCATCATGTACCAAGGCTGATTTCTGTATTTCTCCTTTCGGAAAAGAAGTATCTCCAATGGTTTTGAACTTCCAAATGACAGCTCCATTGTCTTTATCTAATGCATAGAAATAACCATCAAAACTCCCAAAATATACTTTGTTGTCATTAACAACAGGAGAAGCATGAACAATATCATCAGTCTTGTATTTCCATTTTAAACCTCCGGTAGTCCCATCAACAGCATATAAATGACCATCACCACTACCCCAATAGATAATACCATCACTAACTTGAGGGGAAGACAAATAATAATCCCAAAGTCCATAACTCCTTTCACCTTTTGAGGCAAATTTCCAAACTAGTTGGCCATTGGTTTTATCCAAGGCATACAAGTTTCCATCGGCACTACTGAAACATACTATATTCTGAAATGTTGCTGCAGAAGAATGTACCGCCCCTTCGGTTTTAAACTTCCATATCTTTTTCCCCGTTTTTTTTGATATGGCGTAGAAGTTATGATCTCCACTACCAAAATAAACTACCTCATCAACTATCAGTGCGGACGAATAGACACGAGCTTTGGTTTTAAATTTCCAGAGCACATTTTCTTGTGCATGTAATATGATTTGACATAAAAGGATTAAGATAAATGTTATTAAGGTTTTAGTCATTGATAATTCAATTAAGGAGTTTAGGCAAACTGTGTAAGACGATGTGCCCCATGGTTTGATTAAGGTAGAAAGTTAGCAGATTCGCGTACAACCACAAAAGCATGTTTAGCCATTAGCCTAAGTTTGGACCGTCAAGGAAACCACGAATATGTTCTTGGTATTCTAGAGGTTTCGAGAGGAGCAATGGTGCTGATTCTGGCATTGATTCGGAAAGCTCGTAAGGGCATTCGTACCTACACCATTTTATTCTTTTTCATATTGGATATTGTTTTTTGGATCGTAATTAGCTGGGAATTGTTTAGTTTCTTTCCCATCTAATCTGCCAATTATTGTTTTTGTTGATGATTTACTTAGCTCTAATTTGGGTCTGAGTTTGATGTGTTCACGCTCTCCATCGGGGAGAAATTAATCTTCTACTTCTTCTTGATTTAATTCTGCCAAATAAGTTAGTTGTTTGGCTAGTGACCTTAGTCCATCTGTGTCGCCATGAATTAGAATTTCCTGCCATTCTTCTATTTTGCCTTCAAATTCATCTTGCTGTTCGTTAACGGTAATTGTTAAATGACCGGATATTTCAAATCCTTTAGATGGCGATATTTCATTCTCTTGGTTAAGCATAACGCCTCTGTATCAATCGTGGCGTGTGATTTAGTTTAAGTTTCGGCTACAAGATAGCCAAATCTCTGATTTTCGCTATCCCTTTTGATTCCATAGTGCTAATCTGAGATATGGCAGGGCTTCCAGAACCCAGAGACCTTTCACTAACAGCCGAATCGCCATGATTTGATCACAGAATGTTACCAGTATTTTTTACCAGTCTATGTTTGAATTCAACTTCTGTATTACTTCACTTGGTATCTCAGCATTAGAAGCAGAACTAATCGTGGTATATCGTATTGGTTCAAAGTCTTCAGTTGCATCAAAAATCGTATTGACCTCTTCGGTCAGTTTTATTTCTGATGGGCTCATCTCGTAATAAGTTCTCTTTCTATATTCAGAGATTCGTTTTATTTGACCGTTTTCGTAATAGTAGAATTTCTTCAGTGTGTGAATGATTCCAATTTCTTCTACCTCTAATAATTGAGTCCCAATGAATCTTCTTATTTCCTTTTTAGGGTTGTTCTTGCCATCGGTGTAAAAAGTTTGGAATTCACCCGTTCGAGTTGTGTCGGTATATGAGTAAACCCATTTCCAACGGACTTTATTCTCATGAATTTGCTTGAGCGATATGAGTTGGTTTAGAGAATCAAATTCTCTCAGATAATAATAACTAGGATTGAAAATTGACCTAGTTCGGTTGTCTCTAATGTCGTATTCAAATGTTGTTCGAAAGAAGAGTGAGTCAGATTTGAAGTAGTAAGTTGACTCATCTACCAATTGAGACGAATCATTGTATGTATACTTTGTTCTAAATTTAGGAAAGACGTTCGACTCGTAATCCGATTCGTGTTCGATTGACTCAACGAGCTTGTCATCTTTATAACTGAATATTTCAATCATATCAGTTAGTCTTAGGTCCGTGTTATGATGTTTTCCATAGGATTCTTTCTTTAGAGTGGTTCCTCTTGAATCAAAATCTATTTTCAGATAGGGGCGGTTCTTACTGTTGGTGATTTTCTTAGTAGGCAGACCTTCTTTATCATACTTAATTTCATGCCGTGTTAATGATAAATGAAGGCTTCCAACTGTATCATCGTAATTCTGAGCAGACAGATTATTTGCAACACTTAATATTAGAATAATGTAGATTGATTTCCTCAAATTGATTACTGGTGACATCCGGATATGTCACCCATATCCATTTTGTTAAACGTTTTAATTTGTTGAACTCAATTCTTGATTTTAAGCCCAATCTGTAAAAACAATTGAGTAAATCCAACCTATCCTACTAAAATACACCTAGAAATGGAAATAATAAAATAGGGATCCCTTGACTTTGAGGAAGTCTCCTGCGTACCGTGGCAAGCTTCCTCAGAGTTGAGAAACGTTCCTGCGTACCGTGGCAAGCTTTCTCAGAGTTGAGAAGCGTTCCTGCGTACCGTGGCAAGCTTTCTCAAGGTTGAGGAAGTCTCCCGCACCCCTGCGACAAAGAATCCCAAGCTTGGGGAAGCTTGCTGCACACTGCAGGAACATTCCCCAAATCTGGGGATACTTGCTGTAGGGTCTGTTCAACAAACTGTGTCAATAGATTTTTTCTCTTTCAAATCCCCTGCTACTGCGGCGCTAAATAATGCGATTGCAGTGCCGTAATCGGTCTAGGTTACGCCGCAATAGGAGGGTGATTCAAGAGGGGATTTCATTTTTGCGTGATTCATCCTCTAAAAATAGAGTTCTTTGGCCACTCTGAAGGTGTTCGCATGTGCTTCGACAATGTCGCTGATTTTGTGTGCATACCCTCCACCCATACTCACTGCTACGGGTACTTGATGAGCTTTGCAAGCTTCTAATACTAGTTCATCACTTCTCTTGCATCCCGATAGGGTCATCGATATCCGGCCTAACTTATCTGTTTCAATAACATCTACCCCACTAAGATTGAATACGAGATCAGGTTTTACTTTTCGAAAAAGAGTCTTAATTGCATCCGTCAGAATAGCTAAATAGGCGGTATCTATTCAATAGAAAAAAGCAGAATTCTTAGTTCTTAAGAAAAAAAAGGGTCGATGCAACCACACATCGACCCTTAAAAAACCAACCTAACCTATCTTTATTTTAATTTATAGTTCAAACCTGCACCATACATAGCACCTATTTGACTTAATGTTGTGTTTCTCAAAGGATCGGTTCTTTGTAACCCGCCTGAGTTGGTGATGTCATTACCAAATACATAGACGGATAATTTGTCATCCAAAAATGCTTTTTCAACTCTCAAGTTGATAATGGTACGCGCATCATTATTTGCTATTTTGGTATACGTTACTCGATCACCAATGATGCTTCCCAAATCTGACTCCACTACGTTTTTATATCGCTCAGTAGCAAATACATAGGTGTCTTCTTTTCTATGTTCTGAAGTTTGAATTAACTGTGCATTAATATTTAAACCATTTTCAAATTCATAATTTACCCTGAATCTAATAATATGTTCAGGAACGTAATTAGGGACAGAGTTAGGGCTAGAATTAATAGTAGAAACATCAAAGTCCGAATTTTCCTGATATTTCCAGTCTGTATTCATCCAAGAATGAGATAATTCTAATAAAAGGCCGCTAATTGGCATAAACCTGATCATAGTTTCAGAGCCGATACTTTCGCCTTTTACATAGTTGCCATATAAGTAGTAATCGACAAACCTGCCTGGCTGAGTTACTGATTCTTGGTCCACTTGACCTGGTAAAACGTCTCCTGGGTTAACAGCTACTCCATCTGTAATGAAAGTCTTGAAGAAGGTGGAGTTAATTTGAAATTTGTCAGCAAAGTTGGATTTAAAACCTACTTCCCAAGTTTGAAATTGAGTAGGTACAGTATTTGATCCATTTTTTGCTCCAATGTTTGGTGCACTATTTTGTTCTATACCACCTGCAATCATTGCTTGCCCTTCAGTTGACGCTACATATTCCGTTGCTAATGCATTTGCAATTGTTGGATCAGCACCACCGTCTATGGCTTGTTGGTATGCTCCTTCATAAACCGCTTGTGTTACTTCAGGTCCAATTACTGCAGTCCACCAATCATTACCGGGTGTTTGAAATAAGAACAGATCAATGTTGGTATTGTTAAATCCTGGAGTTGTATATGACTGTGTGAAACCTCCCCAAAACGTAATTTTTTCGTTGGCTATGTAAGATACTTTTGCCATTGGAGATAAGTAGTACTTGTCATTGACCAAAGAGTAATTCTCAGCTTTGATACCCAATGTAAAATTCAATTTGTTGTCAAACAATTTGATTTTATCCTGTATGAAAGCACCTGAAATTGATTCAGTAGATTTTGAATCTATATAGTTGATGGTAGAATCTGAATTGATGTCATGAATATCAAAATTGACATATCTATAATTGGCGCCAATACTTAAATCATTAAAGCTACCCAAGGAGATGTTGTCTTGAATTTCTACATCATAAATGCTATTTGAAATTTTCATGCCTCCACCTAGTCTATAAAAGTCATTTTCATAGTTAGTTGATACTCTGAAAAATAAACTATGGTTGTCACTAAAACTTTGGTCAAATCGTAGATTACCTACAAACCTATTAGCATTAACATCATTCTCTACTACTCTATTATCTAGAGAGGTAAGGAAGTTCTCGTCATAGAAATCAGAATAGGTGGTTTTGTTCATTCCATTATAATGAGTTCTAATAGAAAGCTTACTGTTTTCACTAAAGTTGTAGTCTAGCTTAAGTCCTGCGCTATAATGCGCTACTTTATCGTAATCTTCGGTGAATTCTGAATTGCCCGTTAATTCGGTATTGTCAGATCCATCCTCATACTTACCAGACAAAGACTCCCAACCTGAAAAGAACCTGTATTTGGCATATCCTGAAATGGATAGTTGATCATTTAGTGCGCCACCTGCTCTAACGGTCGCTGAAGCGTATCCTGGTGCTGCGCCTTCTGCACGTACATTGATACCGTCATATGTGTCTGGTGATTTTGTAAAAATATTAACCACACCAGTAGCAGAGTTTGCACCGTAAATGGTTCCACCTGACCCTCTGATCACTTCTATTCTGTCAATTTCATCCAAAGGAATATCAAAGTTCAAAGCAGAAAAGGTTTGACCCATTAGTTCTTGTAATGGTGTGCCATCCAAAAGGTATAATATTGTCCCAGGATCTGTAGTGACTGGAGTTGTATTCCTAATAGAAGTATATGCACTTGAATAAGATTCTTGCATAGCCCAGAATCCAGGTACATTTCTAAGTGCTTCTATAAGGTTCGTTGCACCGGATTTTTCTATGTCATCACTTGACAATACATAGATAGAAGATGCTACATCTTGAAGCCTTTCTGCTTTTTTAGATACAGAAGTAACTTCCATGTTCATCAGATCCTCAAGAGACATTTCTAACATGTCTGTTTCTGTTTCTGTGTCCTGTGCTTGCGCATTCATTATTGCAAACATAGTAAGCAGGATACTGGTGGTTAATATTAGTTTTAAGAGTTTCATTATATATTAATTTTGGTATTGAAGCGTAATTAGAACTTGGTTATTGTTAAATTTTTTAGGCACAGTGATCCCTGTGAGGTCCGTGCTCAAAGAATTTAGTAAGTTGAAAAGAATTTAGTTTTTTTACTTAGTTAATAGATTGACCTAGCTGTAAGAGCTTAGAGCTGGGTATCATGTTTTTGGATTCAATACTGTTTTTATTGATTTTAAATCTCAATTTGCCAGCATCCATGAAAAAGCCAATATCTGCACCTTTTGTTACAAGGGAGCTGTCATCAGCTACTACTAATATACTCTTAGAAGCCGTTGATGATTGAAATTGATCAATCGTTCCGCTTTCAGAAGATGGAATGAATATCATATTACATTTACTAGCTTCACTAGCAGAGTTTATTTTGATTACTTCCATGCCTCCTTTATTTGCTGCAAAGCTAGAAAGTTCTTTGAACACGTCTGTACTCCCAATGATGCCAACAGTTAGAGTAGATGGGTTAGAAGGCCACTCTACATATTCAGCAAATTTGTAAATAAAAAGAGCTTTGAATTTACTTTCCTGAGCACTTGCGAAAAACGTCAGGGATGTTACAAGTAATATTGTTGCGATAATAAATTTTTTCATATCGATATTATATTTTAATAAAATTATAATTTGAACATGCTTGCCCCTGACTTCAACGAAGCGGCAATTTTTGTTAATTGTTCTGATTTAGTATTGTAGTTGCTCATCCCTGAAGATAGTTCTGTTGCAGAACTTGCAATTTCTTCAGTTCCAGCAGCAGTTTGTTCTGCAATCACAACAACGGATTCCGTAATTGAAACAACTTGTGTTATGTCAACTCCTTGATCTTTTGTTGCGTTCACAATATCCTCTGATAACCTCAAGGTGGTATTAGTAGATTCTGTAATCTCGGTGAAAGCTGAAGAAGCTTCTATTGAAGCGTCAGATCCAGCAACCACACTCTTGTTCATAGTTTCCATAACCGAGGAAGCTTGTTTTGTATCGTTTTGTACATCATCGACGAGTTTTTCAATTTCACTTGCAGAGTTTCTTGAATCTTCTGCTAGTTTTCTGATCTCCTCAGCTACTACAGCAAATCCCCTGCCAGCATCACCAGCTTGTGCTGCTTCGATGGCAGCATTGAGGGCAAGAAGGTTAGTTTGAGAGGCAATATCTGTGATCACACCCAATACCCTGGTGATTTCACTAGAACGTTGTGTCAGGATTTTAATTGACTCGTGTGTTTCATGTGCATAAGTTGAAATTTCTTTCATCGACCCAGCTACATTTTCTACCATGCTCCGGCCTTTTTCACTTCTTTCAACACCTGCTTTAGCTGCTTCATTGATTGATTCAGCTTTTCGCCCCATCTCTTTAGATGAGTTTAAGATTCCTTCTACCAAAGTTGATGTTTCATCCACTTTTACCACTTGGTTTTGAGCACCACTACTCATTTGAGAAATGGCAGAAGCAATTTCATCAGTGTTCTGATGCATTTCTTCACTTGCATTTCTCATTTCAATACTAGAGTCTTCTACTATGACAGAATTCTCCGCTAAGTTTTGAATCAAGCCACTTAGGTTGTCTGATGCTTTATTGAGGTTGGTGACTAGTGTATGAATGTCACCATGACTTTCTTGAGTATACCGAAGTGTAAGGTCTCCATCAGCAATTCCATTGACGATTTTGTTTACTTCGAGTATAGGTGTAGCGATAGATTTTAATAAGTCGTTGATTGCTTGACTTAAGTCTTGCCATGCACCTTGTTTATCATCAGTATTGATCGTAGCATCTAGCTTCCCTTCTTCACCTGCCATTCTCACTACCTCGTTGGTGTCTTCGATTACTTTGGTCAAGTTGTTTCTCATTGATAATAAGGCATTTCCTAATACATCATCTTTGCTCAGCGCTTGAAACTCTGCATTAAGGTCACCTTGACCAATTTTACTAGCAAACTCCGAGGAGAATTTGAACCCGTCAATCATAGAGTTAACTCCAAGACTCATTTGACCAATTTCGTCATTGCTTTTCACCTCTAGTTTATCTGGAATTTGACCTACTTGTATTAACTCAATTTTGCCTTGCAATGCTTTCAACGGTTTGGTAATAGTAGCCGCCAGCCAATTTGATATGATCAATGCAAACGCAGCGGCCAGTATTCCTAAGAATACTATAGTAGCTCTTAAGCTATTAAATGAAGTTTGCATTTTCTCCTTTAATACTTCAGATTGTCCAATCTTGATATTGATGGTTTCGTCTAGTTGATCTAAAAGTGCATCGCTTTGTGGGATAATATTACTTTCAATTAAATCTTCCACGATAAAAACGGTCATTGGGTCTTCATATGCAGAAGCTGAGTTTAGACTTTCCATGACAGTTTTTTGATCCGCAAGGATGCTTTCATAAGTGTCAAGGATAGACTGCATGTTGTCTTTTTCTTCTTGTGAATCTAAGACTTCAATTATCGACTCTATTTGTTTCTTCTGTACTGGATAAAGATCATTGTGAATCTCAGACAACTTTTGTTTATCCTTTTTGTAATTACTGATGTATACCCAATTGGTAGCATAAGTTTTAGAATCCTTTATCAGTGCTTGAAAATCACCGAGAATTTCTAGTCTTGGATTGACTTCTTGCGAAATAGTATCTAACACATCAATACCATCACTGAGGGTTATGGTGGTGTAGACGACGTTAAACAAAATTACTGCGATAAGAATGCCGAAACTGACTCTTATCTTTCGCCCGATATAGGCATTGACAACTTTTAAAAAAGCCTTCACTTTTTTCATGGCTAGATAGTTTGTGGTTGCAATTATTTATTTAAACAATTTATGCTTGGTGACATTTGTACTTCAGTTAAAGTAGTACAGTGCAAAAGTATGAATGATTCATTGTATAATACAATGAGTCATATCACTTAAATTTAAAATCAGTTATTCTCTTATCACATTAATAGATCTCGCTGCTTCGAGGGGGTAAATAGATTGCTTGGGATAAGTTTTACTGATTCTGAGTATAAATTAATGAATCAATGCATTATAACTAACTATTTCAATGTAATTATCTGTTAAAACATGTATTATTTTGAATATGATGCTAGTCTGGTATATAAATTCAAATTATTGGAGTGAACCAATGTTGGTTTCTAATGGAAGTAATTAGGGGATTTGCCTATAGATTGAATTGCTAATTCTTGTATTGGACTATTGAAATCATCATATCCATCTAGGATGAAAGGGTTTTTAACCGGAGGAATATATTTATTATCTTTTCCATAACAATGAAATGACCCCAATTATTGGGCCGATTGCCAGTGTCGGAAGGACCCATTGCATGTCATACGATATGGATAAATAATCTATCAATTGAATACTCAATATTGTAATGCTAAATCCTATGCAGTTAACTATGGTCAGTGCCACTCCCTTGTCGGAGGCTGGGGCATGATGCGCCACCATAGTAGAGAACATGGGTGAATCCGCAACCACTGATAGCCCCCATAGCAGTAAAAAAAGAATGATAACTAAGTTGTTTTGTAGATCTAAGATAAATGGAGACGCTAGGCAACACACCATAGAAATGATGAGGAAAATGAGTCCGCTTTTTTGAGTTCCAATACCTTTGGAAAGGTAGCCAGCCAATATGCAGCCTAATGCTCCCACTGCAATAAACCAAAACGAAAGCGAAGAAATAGTGAAATGTGATTGATTGAGGCTGGATGATATAATAATGAACGGTACCAGTGCCCAAAATGTATAGAGCTCCCACATATGTCCAAAATAGGCTAGTGCTGATAGCCTAAATTCCTTATTACGAAAAATGGTATACGTTTTGGAGAAGTCAATTTTTAGAGATCTTGTTCGGTTGGGCCCATTTGGAACAAAAGCTTGGATGAGTATTCCCCCTGTTGCACTAAGGAGAGAAGTGGAATAAAAAATGAATTGCCATTGACCTGTCCCAATAGAGTCTTTGAGCAAATGTGGTAGGGCAGTGCCTAATACCAACGCACCTACCAAATAACCAAACGCAGTACCTAACCCTTTGTCAAAGTGATCTGCTGCAATTTTGAGCCCTACAGGATATATGCCTGCCAAAAAAAAGCCCACTAGGAATCGTGTAGATGCTAAGCTATAGAGTGTGTGAATGCTGAAGACTGCGGATACATTGAATAACGCAGCTAGTAATGCGCTAATAAAAAACACGTGTGACGGTGAATACCTATCTGTAAAGGAAAAGAATGCATACGTCAGTGTTCCGAAAATAAAGCCCAGCTGAATCGCTGACGTCAAAGTGCCACTGGCGTCTTGAGGTAGGTGGTATTGCAAAATCAGGTTGTCAATCACACCATTGGTTGCGAACCAGATTGAGGTGCAAAAGAACTGTGCAACTATGATGAAAATGAGTGTTTGGTATTGCTTCACAATAGTTGCTAACCCAATTGATATATTAATAGTTCCTAGCCGAGAACGATTACTCTGAAATAATGATACCAGCTGATTTTAAATGATCCCAGTATTCTGGATAAGATTTCACGACTACCTCTGGCTCATGTACAAGAATGTCATACTTGAGGCAAACAGGTGCCAATGCCATGGCCATTCTATGATCTTCATAGGTGTCAAAGCTAATTCGCTCCGTGACTTCAAAATCATCAGCGGCAGGAGTTAACAGCCAAGTGCCTGGTGATGTTTCCTTTAAACTAGCGCCAAGTTTGGCTAGTTCAGTCGCCATAGCTGCAGTTCTGTCGGTTTCTTTGATTCGTAAACTTTCGAGTCCAGTCATTTCTAAAGTGACACCTTTCAAGGCAGCACATACAAATACCGTTTGAGCCAAGTCAGGACATGCTTTGAAGTCGATGTTCATCTTATCAACACAAGTGCCCTTTGTCAATTTAACTTCTTCATTGCCAAACTCAGAATTGACACCTAATCCTTTCATGATTTCTGCTATGGCACTGTCGCCTTGATTAGATTTCTTTCTCAAGCCTGTTAGTGTGATTTCAGCCTCTCCAGCTAATGCCGCAATACTGTACCAATAACTAGCACCTGACCAATCAGATTCGATCTTATAGTTGTTAGCAGAGTAATTCTGTGGGTCAATACTGATTTGTGCACCTTCAAACTTGCTAGTCACACCAAAGTGTTCCATCAAATTTAGGGTCATCTCAATATAGGGGCGGCTATATATTTCTCCTTCTAGGTTGATAGTCAATCCTTGTGGTAAAGTAGGAGCAACCATGAGTAGTGCAGAAATATACTGACTACTGATGTTGCCAGGAATAGTGAGTGATGCAGTCAATTGATCTCCAAATGGTTTGAAAGCAAGTGGGGGATACCCTTCTTCTCCTAAATAAGAAGCGTTGGTACCCAATTGATTCAGTGCATCTGCCAATAACTTGATGGGTCTCTTTTTCATTCTTGGCGTACCAGTGATACTGCGCGCTGTGTTACTAGTAGCCAAATAAGCAGTCATGAAACGCATGACAGTTCCAGCATCTAATACATCCAATTCATACGCGTCTGATTTTAACAAGGCTTCCATGGTGACGGTATCTCTTGCCGTAGAAAGGTTGCTGAGTTCCGCTTGATCTTTCCCTAGTTTCTTGATAAGTAAAGCTCGATTACTTTCACTTTTTGAAGAAGTCAATGGGACTGTCAAGTTGATTTTGTTACTATGCTTGTCGAGTTTGTAGAATTCGCTCATGGTGTTCGTCTGTATTATTCGGCAATATTAATTCTAAAATCAATTATACAAGAATTTCAAATTCAGAAAGGTAACAGAATTTCAAAATACACGTATAATTCTTACAGGTTAAATCAGTTATTAAGCAATAATCTCAGCTCACTAAACGTTAATAAATTCATGAAAACTAAGAAAAAAAGTAATTTATTCCCTAGGTTCCTACTCGGAATTGCTACGGCAGCACTTGGTGTTGCAACTTATGCTTTTGTTAAAAATGATAAGATGCATGCCAAGAATAATGATATAGAAAAGAATGGTAAAGAGCGCCTTTTTGTTTAGGCATTTTTAACCTTTTCATTGAAGTAGAAAAGACTGTCAACCATGTCTGGGATTCCAATTGGTATATTAACAGTGCATTTTCCAATTGACTGAAGCAAACTAAACTGCACCACGCCACCTTCATTTTTCTTGTCTTGAATCGTCAGTTTCAATATCTCATCAAAAAGCTTTTGATCAATTGCCTTTGGTTCGTATATTTTGATCAGATAGTCAGTAATGATGGATAGGTCTTCTTCCGTAAGTCCAGTTAGTTTCTTGGATAAGTAAGCTTCGCAAATCATTCCTGCAGCGATTGCCTCACCATGCAATAGTCTCTCTCCAGGAATTTCAAGGAAATGAGATTCAATAGCATGACCTATTGTATGACCAAAATTTAATATTTTTCTAAGCCCGGATTCGAATGGATCTTCAGTAACGACCTCCTTTTTGATATTAATAGAACGATCAACCAACCCCTTCCAATCTGCTGTCTCAGGAGTGAGTTGTTTGATTTGCTCCCAATATTTTTCATCATAGATCAAACCATGTTTAATCACCTCAGCAAAACCCGAACGTATCTCTCGTGCTGGTAATGTTTCATAGAATTTAGTATGGATCAACACGTTTTGAGGCTCGTTGAAGATGCCGATGTGATTTTTAAAACCATGAAAATCAATACCTAGTTTGCCACCAACACTGGCGTCTACTTGAGAAAGTAGTGTCGTTGGGATGTTGAGGAAATGAAAGCCTCTTTTATAAGTACTGGCTACAAAACCACCCATATCGCCAATCACTCCACCGCCAAGGTTGATCATCAAACCCTTTCTGTCAAACCCAGCCTCTGTCAATGCCATCCAAATATCTTCACATGTAGAAAGGTTTTTGTTTTCTTCTCCACTCGGAATAGTGATGAGGTAATGGTCCGGAAGTGCATCCAAAATCAATGGTAGGCAAAGTGCTTCGGTATTCTCATCAACCAGTATAGCGATTTTGCTGTAATTGCGATCTGCTAAAAAATTCTTGATACTTGATTGAATATCCGTAGTGACTTCTGTATTGTGGTTTTCCATGTCTTTCAATTAATGCGGCAAACTTAAACCGAATTAGGTTATCTGATAAGCTTCATCAGCCCTTTTATTAGTAGCAAAGAGAATTGGAACCCTGCTTGAACCCAAGTAGGTATGCAATTTCAGTGCATTTCTTTTTTTTTAAATTTGAGTCAAAGGTTGAACACCTGTACCCCAGTCTAGAGGGCAGGCAAGTGTTAGAGTCCATACTGAAATTCTTGAATCTTTTGTCTAAAATCTAATATCTAAGCTCTTGATTATCCAACTACTTTGATTCAAATGCGTTAGGCATTCCATGAATAGAATAACACTCCTACTGCTCTTCTTTTTCCTTTATATATATGTTGATTACTATGTGTTTCAATCTGTGAGGTCTTTGGTTACTGATTCTGCTCTATGGGTGCGTATTGGGAGCTATAGCCTTTATTGGGGGATGACCTTGGTAGGAATAGCCTTGATAGTGCTTTGGCCAAGATTGGCGACTGCTGATTATGAAGTAACGCGTGGATTTCTATTTACAGGGTTTGCGATGAATGTCATGGGTAAATTGGTGACATGGCTTGTTCTGTTTGGTGATGTGATTGTGAGAGGTGTGAAAAAATTGTATGTCGGTTTGATACATAATGGGAGCACTGAACAGATCGCAGAAGGATTAACTCGATCCGACTTCCTTACCAAGTCTGCATTCGTAGCAGGTGCCATTCCTATTTCATTGATGAGTTATGGAGTAGTGTCCGGTGCATATGATTTTAGGGTTAGAAGAAAGCAAATTCCGATAAAAGGTTTGCCCAAAGCATTTGATGGATTGAAAATAGCACAGTTGTCCGATATTCATAGTGGGAGTTTTTATAATAAGAAGGCGGTAAGAGGAGGTATAGAGATGATGATGGCCGAAAAACCAGATTTGTTTTTGTTTACCGGTGATTTAGTAAACAACGAGTCTGCAGAGGTTCGGGATTATCAAGATATTTTTTCTAAAGCTAAAGCCCCCTTGGGACAGTTTTCTGTTTTGGGTAATCATGATTATGGTGATTATAAACAATGGGCATCTACTGGTCAAAAGCAAAAGAATTTGTCAGATCTCATCACCGTGCACAAGCAAATGGGATGGGATATCTTGATGAATGAAAATAGACACCTTGAAATAGATGGAGAGCGGTTGGCATTGATTGGTGTTGAGAATTGGGGTAAAGGTAGCTTTGCTAAATATGGTGATTTGAATAAAGCCATGAGTGGGGTGGAAGCAGATGCGCAAATATTATTATCTCATGACCCTAGTCACTGGGATGCCCAGGTCAGGGGTATGTATCCTGATATTGATTTGACCTTGTCTGGACACACACATGGTTTTCAATTTGGTGTTGAGATAGGTGATTTCAGATGGAGTCCATCTCAATACTTATATAAGCAATGGGCTGATTTATATACTGAGAATAATCAACATTTATATGTCAATAGGGGTTTTGGATTTCTTGGTTTCCCAGGAAGAATAGGCATACTACCAGAGATTGCTATGTTAGAATTGAAGAGAGTATAAAGACTAAGGGTTTAGTTTACTTCATGTAAACAACTTTGCCATTTATGATCGTGTAGAGTATTTCGGTATCTAGGATCTTGTCTTCTGGTATTTTGAGAATATCTTGAGACAGTACTGTAAAGTCGGCTAGATTTCCTTTTTTGATACAGCCTTTTTTAACCTCTTCGAATGCTCCGTACGCATTATTATAAGTGTAGGCCATTAATGCTTCCTTTCTAGTCATCTTTTGTTTTGCTTCAAAACCACCTTCTGGTGTACCATTCAGTGTTTTTCTGGTGACCGAACTATAATAATTAGCGATAGGGTTGATGGGCTCCACAGGTACATCTGTACCGTTCATGACCATAGCACCAGAGTCTATTAAACTTCTCCATGCGTACGCACCTTCTTCGATCCGGTCTAATCCCAATCGATGAATCGCCCAAGGTCTATCGGATGACAGGTGTATGGCTTGCATAGATGGAATTACACCCAACTTGCCAAACCTACTGATATCCTCTTTCGCCAAGTGTTGAGCATGCTCAATTCTAAATCTAGGGTTCTCCTTTGTCGTATCAGATTTCATAACAATTTCGTAGATGTCTAATATTTCTTTGTTTGACCTGTCACCAATGCAGTGTGTGCATATTTGAAAACCTTTCTCATAAGCCTTGCTCGTCGTATTCATGATTAGTTCTAACGGTTGTACACGTTGACCAAATACACTATCGGCATCTTCGTAATCTTCGATCAACAATGCACCTCTTGATCCCAAAGCTCCATCTGCTCTTAACTTGATAGATCGTACAGTTAGATAGTCGCTTATCATTGGGCCTCTGTCAAACCAGTAATCAAGTAACTCTTGATTCGTCCCGTCCAGCATGGCATAGACTCTGATTTTTAGCATGTTATTTTTGAAAAATGACTCATAGAGATTGATAATGGCTTGATCTACCAATACGCCAGCGTCATGAAATGATGTGATGCCGTTCTTGAGGCATTCTTCAATCGCCAGATTTAGGGCCTCAATTTTTTGTTCGTCACTAGGCTCAGGAATGATGTCATAGATTAATTGTGCAGCGGTTTCATTGAGTAGTCCTGTGAGTTTGCCTTTTTTATCTATAATTATTTCGCCACCTTCAGGAACAACGGTTTTTGAAGTGATCCCTGCTAACTCCAAGGCTTTGTCATTGACCAGAATCATGTGTCCACTGGCATGCGTGAGTACTACAGGGTGATCTGCAGTAGCAGAGGATAAAGAGTCATTGGTAGGAAACCCTTTTATTTTATGAAAATAACTAGAGTCCCATTTGTCTTGGTGCCAGCCTCTACCAATTATCCATTCTCCCTTTTTTGTGTTTTGTGCTTTTTCTTTTACTTGTGTAGCGATTTCGTTCAGGTTCTTGGCTTTCGAAAGATTCAGGTTTTGTATGGAGTACCCAAGGTTCATCAAATGACCATGACCTTCAATCAATCCAGGGATGAGTGTGTTGCCTTGAATGTCTAGCACAGTAGTACTGTCTCCCACCCAAGCATTGGCATTTACATTATTACCGACGTATATGATTTCACCATTCTGAATAGCAATAGCTTCTGCTTTTGGCTCCTTTTCGATATTGGTGTAGATATTCCCATTGAATATCACCATATCGGCTTTAGGGTGTGAATCCCCACAGCCAACCAAAATATTGACTATGAGAAGTAGAGTTACAATGATGCTGCTTTTCATTATTGCTAACTTGGCGAAGTTGAATTGCTCAATTTTTACGAGATTTGAATTTAATAAACAAAACTGTAGAAGCAGGGGATTAGTCAATCAATCTATGAAAATATATACAAAAAAAGGGGATAAAGGCAAGACTGGTTTGATTGGAGGGGCTAGAGTGTTGAAATCCGATCTTCGAATTGAAGCATATGGTTCCGTAGATGAGCTCAATAGCTATGTTGGGTTACTTCGTGATCAGGAAGTTGCCTTATCAAAAAAAGAGGAATTGATTGAAATTCAAAACGAATTATTTGTCATAGGCTCACATCTTGCCATGGGTCGTGATGATTCAAAATTCAAGTTGCCTGATCTAAGTGTCACCGCTAGTCAAAAAATGGAGGAGTATATTGATAAGATGGAGGCATGTTTGCCTGAAATGAAATTCTTTGTTTTGCCCGGTGGCCATACTTCAGTTTCTCATGCTCATATAGCGCGTACAGTTTGCCGTCGAACGGAGCGTCAGGTAGTTCAATTGTCTCAAATTGAAAGTGTTGCGGATGTGGTTCTGATTTATTTAAATCGTTTGTCTGATTACCTATTTGTGCTCAGTAGATGGTTTTCTCAGGAGCTGGAAATTGAAGAAATTCCTTGGACTCCAAAAAAAGACTGATTTTATATTTCAAATATTAAAAATGACAGTACTTAGACTGCCATTTTGGTTAATTTAGCGGTTCGTTTATTTGTTCTTTTTCTGTTGTAGGAAAAGATTATCAAAGTAATAAGAATATGAATAGTAGCACAATCGCATTTGACGTCAATAAAGTTTCTCAATCCAGGATTGGAGAAGTGGACTTTGACAACATCGAATTTGGTAAAGTTTATTCTGATCATATGTTTGTGGCAGAGTATGACAATGGAGAATGGAGTGACTTCCGCATCGAACCGTATGCAGATTTAGCCATCAGCCCTGCTAATGCTACTTTACACTATGCACAATCTGTTTTCGAAGGTTTAAAGGCCTACAAGAATGATGCAGGTGAGATATTTGTTTTTCGTCCAGATGCTAATGCCAAACGATTGGCAATCAGTGCAGAGAGAATGTGTATTCCTCCGATTTCGGAAGAGTTGTTTATGGAAGCCATGACGGAGTTGTTGAAACTCGATGAAGCATGGATTCCGGATAGACCAGATACTTCTTTGTATATCAGACCTGTGATTTTTGCCAATGACCCATATGTGGGGATCAGACCCTCTAACACTTATAAGTTCTTAATATTTACAGGACCAGTAGGAGCTTACTATTCTGAGCCTGTCAATGTGAAAATTGAGACACATTATACTAGAGCAGTAGCTGGAGGAGTTGGGTATGCCAAGACTGCAGGTAATTATGCTGCGTCATTGTACCCTGCAATGCAAGCACAGAAAGAAGGTTTTCACCAGTTGATTTGGACAGATGGACAGACACATCAGTTTATCGAGGAGGCTGGTACAATGAATCTACTTTTCTTAATTGATGATGTGTTGATAACGGCTCCAACAGGAGATAGTATATTGAATGGCATCACAAGAGATAGTGTTTTGACACTGGCCAAAGAATGGGGGATCAAAGTAGAAGAAAAAAGGTTGTCTGTTAAGGAATTAGTAGAGGCTTTCGGACAAGGGAAGGTTCAAGAAGCATTTGGTGCAGGAACTGCCGCTACGATTTCTAAGATCAAAATGATAGGATATGAGGACCAGCGGTTTGACCTTCCTAAAGAGACGCCTTTGGCTAATCGATTGTTCGATACCTTAGATAAGATTAAAACTGGTGAAATTGAAGATACGCACGGTTGGGTATTCAAAGTGTAATAGCGAATTTAGAAAATTTAATAATATTAAAAAAGGGAGCAATTGCTCCCTTTTTTATCCTCTACTAAAAAATCCTCGTTTCTTTTTCTTTTCTTCTTTTGGTGGTAATCCTATCAGCCAATTGGAAGCTGGAGCTACTACATCAAACTCCTTGTATTCTATTTTAGGGTTTTGTTCTCTCAATAGATTTATCATCACCTTTGAAGATACTTGCGCCATAGGGTCATGTGCTAGTACAGCAGCCATTTTATCCGTTTTTTGGATGAGTTCTTTGCCTTTCCCATTAACAAAGTCATTTTTGATCCAAATCCTTGCTTCTGGGGCATAGGCTTCTAATTGTCTTCTGTCGATCAACCAGTGAATGTTTTCAAGTAAGTATGCTGCTTTGATAGCTCTTGTCAAGACGGTTTTGGCTGTGCTTTCTGAAACAATGCCTTTCCATGTAAATGATAAAGTGGCACTATCCTCGTCAAAGTCAAATATCGCATCGTCCGCTTCAAAAATTCTTTTCATATAATGGGGGAGTATTATGGCCAAATAAAAGGTCAATAGAACTAAGGTGCAAAGTTATTGTTTCTGGCCAAGAAACGAATCATTGATGAGAAATATTAAACTATTGCCAGATTACTATTCTGATCTCATTGATGGTATATAAATTTGAATTCTAATCAAAAGAATAGATGACTACAGATCAGTTGAAAGAAGTAAAGGCCCGAGTCGAAGCACTACGGGGGTATCTTTGACTTTGATGTCAAAGTAAAAGAAGTAGAAGAAGAAGAGTCTATTACAGCTCAAGCAGATTTTTGGAACGATCCCAAAGAAGCGGAGAAGTTCTTGCTGCTAATCAAAGCTAAAAAAGTATGGACGGAAGGCTTTAAGAATATTTTTAATTTATCGGAAGATTTGGCGACACTCCATGAATTCTATGAAGCCGGTGAGGTAGAAATGGAGGAAGTGGATGTTGATTACACCAAGACGATTGAAGCCATTGAGGAGCTGGAGTTCAAGCGTATGATGAGCGGTAAAGAAGATCAGCTAGGTGCCGTGTTGGAAATTAATCCAGGAGCAGGTGGAACTGAGAGTAACGATTGGGCATCCATGATCATGCGTATGTATGTCATGTGGGGCGAAAAGAATGGCTTCAAAGTGAAGGAATTGAATTACCAAGCAGGTGAAGTTGCGGGTGTGAAATCTGCAACTTTGGAGTTTGAAGGTCAATTTGGCTATGGTAACCTCAAGTCTGAAACTGGTGTACATCGCTTGGTGAGAATATCTCCATTTGACTCTGGCGGGAGAAGACATACTTCGTTTGTATCCGTATATGTCTATCCTAAAATTGATGATACGATTGAAATTGAAGTTAATCCAGCTGATATAGAAATTCAAACCTCTAGATCAGGTGGTGCTGGTGGTCAAAATGTGAACAAGGTAGAAACCAAAGTTCAGTTGACACATAAGCCCTCAGGTATTGTTATCGTGTGTTCAATAGACAGGTCACAATTGGCAAATAAAGAACATGCCATGAAAATGCTTAAGTCAAGACTGTATCAAATTGAGGTAGACAAGCGCAACGAAAAACGTGACGAAGTAGAAAGTGGTAAAATGCGAGTTGACTTTGGTAGTCAAATCAGAAATTACGTTTTACACCCATACAAGTTGATTAAAGACGCAAGAACTGGTGCTGAGAGAACAGACGTTCAAAACGTATTGGATGGTGATTTAAATGATTATATTAAAGCATTCTTGATGGGACAAAGTGCCAAAAATGCCAATTAAATAAAGGTTTGAATGAAGTTAGCAGCAATTGATATAGGATCTAATGGAGTGCGTTTTCAAGTTACTAATGTAATTAGATATGGAGACGATACAACTTTCAAACGACTACATTTCATGCGATTCCCGCTTCGGTTGGGGGCAGAAGTGTTTGTGGACAAGAAGGTGAGTGAGGACACCATGGGGAGATTTGTCAAACTGATGACGGCATTCAAATCTATTGTAGATCTATATGAGGTAGATGAGTGTTTTGCCTGTGCTACCTCTGCGATGCGGGAGGCCGAAAATGGTCAAGAATTGATTACAAGAGTAAAAGAAGCTTGTGGTTTAGAAATCAATATTATCTCGGGCCAATTGGAAGCCGATATGATCAATAGAGTGATTTTGTATCATTTGACTGATCAGAATAATGTACATATTGATGTGGGTGGAGGTAGTACCGAATTGATTCTCTACAAACACAAGAGGAAAATTGCTTCTCGTTCTTTTGCTTTAGGTTCTGTAAGGTCACTCCAAAATACCAATCAGCAAAAAGTGGTCATGTGGGACGAAATGAATGCTTGGGTGAAAGAACATTTGCCAGATGCTAATGAGATTGTGGCCCTAGGAACAGGAGGTAATATTAAAAAGCTTTCTGAGCTAATCAATGGTGTGAAAGGCGGTGTGGTGGAATTGTCTCAATTAGAAGAGATGCAGCAGAAATTGATGCAGATGAATTACGAAGAACGTGTCAATAAATTAAAGCTAAACCCAGACAGGGCAGATGTGATTGTTCCTGCTTCCAAGATATATATCAATGCAATGAAGCAGGCCGGTGCTACTAAGATAATAGTTCCTAATGTTGGTTTGAAGGATGGTATCATGACCTATCTATATGAAAAGAACATTTCTCAGATGGGAGCATTCAGTTATAACAATTGACAATGGAGATCAAAAAAAAGATTGTTGGACTAATTGAATTTTTGAATGTAGGAGTTTGGAGGACGCAAAACTATACTGGTTTCAAAGGTTGGTTTTACCGTATCATAAGAATAGTTCTGATCGTTGTAAAAGAGATAGAAAAAGATAAGATAACGTTGAAATCTTCGGCGATAACGTACTTGTCCATTTTGTCAATTGTGCCTTTGGTGGCCATCGTATTTGGAATATCGAAAGGATTCGGATTGGAAGGGTTAATCGAAACAGAATTAGATCGGTTATTCTTAGGTCAAGAAGTGGTGAAAGATGCGATTTTCGGTTTTGCCCAAAAAATGTTGGAAAATACCCAAGGGGGGGTAATTGTAGGGGTCAGTATTGTGGTGTTGCTTTTTACTGTCATGCGATTGATGAACAATATTGAAGATGTATTTAATAGCATCTGGGGAAAACAGAGATCAAGAAATTTAATAAGAAAGCTGACTGATTATTTAGCCTTGTTGGTGTTCGCACCGATCATCATAGTGATGTCCAGTGGCGTGACATTTTATATAGAAAACAAAATCAGAACACTGGGTCAAAACAATGAAATGGAAGTGCTACTTACTCCCTTAGCAACAGTGTTGGTGTTTTTGTCTCCTTTCGTATTGATATGGTTATTGTTCACGATGATATACGTCATCATGCCCAATGTAAGTGTCAAGTTTCAAAATGGGTTGATAGCAGGAGTTATTGCAGGGTCTTTGTTTCAGTTGTTACAATGGGGGTTCATCAATTTCTCCTTCATAATGGGTAATTATGGAGCTGTTTATGGAGGTTTAGCTGTACTACCATTGTTTTTTGTTTTTACTCAATTGAGTTGGACAACTGTATTTGTAGGCGGGGAGTTATCTTATGCATTACAAGTGGAGGGAGAGTATATACCTGAAGAGAAGGATGTTAAATTCAGCTATGACGAACAACGAAGAATCTCTTTGTTGACTATGAAAGCGATCGTGAAGAGATTTAAAATTGGAGAAGAACCTTATACCAAGATGTCGTTATCTCGTTCGTTAGATATTCCTCATCGTTTTGTGTCTAATTCTATTAACCGATTGGTCAGTGCAGGTGTGCTAACTAAGAGCCTCCCTGAGGAGGTTGGTTATCATGTCTACATTCCATCTATAGATATCAATGTGATTGATGTGAGTTATATCATCAATAAGTTGGATAATAGTGGAGAGGCCTGTTTGTACAATGGTGATGAGAATGAAGAGTTTGTATCTGTCAACAAAACCATTGGTGATTTGAGAGAAGAACTAGAAAACTCACAGTCTAACAAACTATTAAAGGACTTGTGATAATTAGATGAACTAAGTATTACATTTGCAATAGATAAAACAAAATACGTTAGAAATATGATGAACCCATGGCATGATGTCCGTATAGGAAAGGAGTCTCCAGACGTGGTAAACGCTATTATCGAAATACCAACTAATTCTAGGGCAAAATATGAGTTAGATAAAGAAAGTGGATTGTTGAAGATGGACAGAGTACTTTACTCTTCAATCAATTATCCTGCTAATTACGGTTTTATTCCCCGTACTTATTGTGATGATGATGATCCATTGGATATACTGGTATTGTCTCAGATAGAAGTGGTGCCAATGTGTATCGTCCAAGCCAAAGTAATTGGGGTGATGGGGATGCTAGATGAAGGCGAAGCAGATGATAAAATTATTGCAGTGGCACTAAATGATATGAGTGTAAATCACCTCAATGATATTGAGGAGCTGCCAGCTCACTTTATCAAACAACTAAGGAACTTCTTTGAAGATTACAAAAAGTTAGAAAACAAGACTGTGAAGGTTGAAGATTTTCAGAATAAAGAGGCAGCAATGAAAATTATTGATAAGAGTATTGAAGATTATCAGGCCAAATTTGGTTGATATTAATTGATCACTTGCTAAATATCCAATTGAAATGGAACACTGATACCAGTGTTCCATTTTTTGTTTTACCCTCTGTACGAACTTTGATAACTATAGGCTCTTCGGAAGTCTTGGCTGTGTCTGTTGCGTCAAATATTTCCTGACCCATCTCGCAGTGAAAGTAGATTCTCTCTTTCGCCTTTTTAACGAATTCGGCATTATTTCCTGTGATGATAGCTTTTATTTTAGGGTTAGTACCTTCCATGGCTAACAAGGCCAAAGCTCCTGTCGATAGTTCTGCAGCCATAGATTGACTAGCAAAGTACATGGACTTAAATGGGTTTTGATTGAGCCATTTGTATTTGATGGTAGTCACAGCATGCGCCGTGTCCAATTCCACAACTTTCATTCCTGATAACCAGCCTAACGGGATCTTTGCAAAGAGAAACAGTCGCATCAAAAAGGGGCTTACCATATGTTTTCTAACCTTCTCTTGGGCGGGGGTCAATGTGCGTTTGTCATTCATGATATCAATATACTCAATTCAGTGATAGTTTACGAAGATGCTTTCGGCTGTCCAAACTCCCATAGTAAACCTACATTCCTGGCATGGCTAGACACTCATGTATTTCAATCTTGCAGTTAGCATCCCACGACAAATGTGGGTGGTCATTGAATAGCGATTTTGCTGCATCCATGTCTGAGGCCTGTACAATCGAATACCCAGCTACATCATAGGTGCTGTCGGTCGAGAAACCATCAGGCTTTAACGATTGTCCTCCGCCCAATGGAGTACCCATATCAATTAATTGGTCTCCGCATTTTTTTGCCCAAACCACCCAAGCTTCCATGCCTTTTTTCATTTCTTCAGGACTAGATCCAACTTGGACAAAACCAGGAGGTGTGTGGTAAATAACGATGAATTTTTTCATGTCTATATTGTTAGTGTATTTACAAAATACCGCATTCATAGAAGAAAGTCATCCTTAGACTTGGTTAATACTACAGTCAGTTCGGTAGGAGACAGAGAGGGAGTTTCTATCGGAGGAACAGCATAGATTCTACAAAACCGGTATAGTTCCACCTTGTGTTTCTGAAGATATTACTGTTGAACCTTATCAATTAAAAATTATTTGTCGCCCACAAAAAAACCCTGACCGATAAGCCAAGGTTTGAATTCTTAAAATAAGTGTGTTGATTACAACTCTAACGCGTCGTTCATTTTTCTAACTGCCACAGCACTTGCTTCGAACTTCGCTTTTTCTTCATCTGTCAAGTCTATCTCAACGATTTTTTCGATACCGTTTTTCCCTATAATTACAGGAACTCCGATACAGATATCTTTTTGACCATACTCACCATCAAGGAATACAGAACAAGGAATCATTACCTTCTTATCTCTAACGATAGCTTCTACTATCTCAGCACCTGCAGCTCCAGGAGCATACCATGCAGACGTTCCTAAAAGACCAGTCAAAGTAGCACCGCCAACCATAGTGTCAGCAGCAACTTTTTCCATTCTCTCAGCAGAGATGTAATCAGTTGCAGGAGTTGCGTTATATGACGCTAACCTTGTCAATGGAATCATAGTAGTATCACCGTGTCCACCGATTACCATACCTTTTACGTCGTTAGCATTACAATCCAATGCTTCAGACAATCTGTATTTGAATCTAGCGCTATCTAATGCACCACCCATACCGATTACTTTGTTTTTAGCCAATCCACTGCTCTTCACAGATAGATAAGTCATTGTATCCATTGGGTTAGAGATTACAACCAAAATAGCATCTGGAGAGTGCTTTACTAAGTTTTCAGTTACGGTCTTAACGATACCAGCGTTAGTTCCGATCAATTCTTCTCTAGTCATACCTGGTTTTCTTGGAATACCAGAGGTGATGACAACAACAGACGAACCAGCAGTTTTAGAATAATCACCAGTTGTACCAATTACTTTGCTGTTGAATCCGTTCAAAGTAGCACATTGGTTAAGGTCCATTGCTTTTCCTTCAGCAAAACCTTCTTTAATGTCTAGGATTACTACTTCATCTGCTATTTGTCTCATAGCGATGTATTCAGCTACACTGGCGCCTACGTTACCAGCACCTACTACTGTTACTTTCATCTTGTATATATTTTAAAATTAGAAACTTCTACCTCTTTTTAGATGCGACAAAAGTAGTTAAAAAAATGCGAAATAGTAGCTTAAACAGCGTTATGTGACCAAAATCATAGATTCTCACGATATACATTCTCTAACTCAAAAAAACCGAGGTTTGACTTGTATTTCTTGAAAACTCGAGCAGTGTATTCGTTGTACATAGTTGCTATTGAGGTCATGATTTTAGCTTTGATCTCTGGATGCGTATCGAGTATTTCAAAAAGGTTGATCTGCGGAATCACATAGAGCTCAGCTTGCTCAGAGGAGACAATAGCGTTGTAGATTCGTTTGGTGTCCTCAAGGAAAGCATTATCGCCAAAGCTATACCCTCCTGTTACTGTGGACAATTTCTCAAAATTATCCTTGATGTTCATAGATAGCGCGATCTCTCCGCTTTTTACAATGTAGAGGGCATGGCTCGGGTCAGTGCTGAAAAATGCCACTTCGTCTTGTTTGTACTTCCGGAGGTACATGTGTGGTTTGAATAGTAGCAGTTCGTCTTGTTTCAATGATTTGAAATGACTAATCCCAGATAGGAAGTTGAAGAAGTCTTTCTCTTCTTCCGAATATTTCTTTTTGAAGGGATTATACATGGGATGTTGATTTAATGATTAGGATGTTTTTGGTTTGGTCAGTGACTTTGAATCGGTTGTCAATCCTTTGCCCTTCGATCCAGAAAATGTTGTTTTCAGATTCAAAAACAAGGATTCTTTGTTTCAAGTTTAATGGAATTTTCTTGTCAATCATAAAATCACTTAGCTTTTTTTTGCCCGACATCCCAAGCGGAATGAACCAATCTCCCAACTCCCAATTTCGAATGGTAATCGGGTAGGTGATTTTGTCAGCATCTAAATAGGCATGGTGAGGGTTTCGGTCAATTGTCACCTCACGACCGGCTTGTGTGAAGGTCAAGGTTTTGTCATTCAATATATAGGTGTCGACTTCTGACGCAATAGTGATGTGAGTTTTATTGATGGAGCCTGAGGAAGTTTTAGTACTTATGATAATTTGCTTCCTGTCCACCAGTAGTGCGTGTTGATTTGCTTGGAATGTCTTGCCCGTCTCAGCGTTTAGTAGACAGGTTTCGATATTGATGATTTGATCGAGCACAAAACCATATGGTTTTAAGATTTGGTCTAATACTGCGAAACTGCCTTTGTCCGCATCGTACCATGAAGTGTCCAAGACCTGATCAGTTCCAATTGTACGCATATATTTTTGAACGATCTCTACTGCCTGATTTTTGAGCAATGACTCTAACGCACTGTAGCGTCTTACATTTTGAGTATAGGTATGTTCTATGTTGGGATTGATTTTCTTGAGTAGGGGGATGACTTGGTTCCGAATACTGTTTCGATGGTATTTGTTGCTGCTGTTGGAAACATCCTCTCTCCAAGAGATGTTGTGATCAGCGGCATATTGGTTTATCTCTTCTTTGGTACAGCAGAGTAAGGGCCTTTTGATGAAGGGTTGTTGATCGATACCTTTTAGTCCGGAGATACCCGTGCCCTTTGTTAGATTAAATAGACAAGTCTCTAATGCGTCATTAGCGTGATGGGCGGTCAGTATATATTGAAGATCATTTTCTTTTAGCACCTCGTCAAACCACTCATACCTAAGATCTCTAGCAGCCATTTGAATAGAGACATGATGAGTATCTGCATAGGTACTGGTGTCAAATGATTTTGTGATAAATGGAATATCTAGTTGCTGGCAAAGACCCTGCACAAACTGCTGATCTTCATCAGCTGCCATTTGACGCAATTGGAAGTTGCAATGTGCAACCGTGATGTCGTATTGTAACTCATGGAGAATGTGAGCCATACATATAGAATCAATGCCTCCACTGACAGTTAATAACAGTTTGTCAGTAGCCTGAAATAAGGAATGATTTTTGATGTATGCCTTAACTTTCTTCGAAAGTTGATCCATGAGTTTTGATTTTAGTTCAAACTTAGGTTTTTTTCGTAATTGATACGAATTAGTTTTGCCACTTACCATTCTAATTATATGCGAATATTAACATTTATTGTTTTGCTTTTTTCCATGGTCGTGTCCAATGACTTGTTTGCGCAGAAAAGAAACAAAATCAGATATAGGGCCGAGAAGTTGATAAATGTTAGAGATGGCGATTTAAAGTATAAGAAGCTGATGAATAAGGTGGTCTTTAAGCAAGGAGATACAAGAGTTCAATGTGATTCAGCCTATTTCTTTCAAAAAGAAAATCGAATGGAAGGGTACGGTAGAGTCCGTATTAAGGATGGTGACTCAGTAACCATAACAGCTAAAAAGCTGATATATGAAGGGAATACTGAAATGGCACTTTTACGTGAAAATGTAATCTATCGGAGAGGTAAGAAGAGGTTGTATACGGATTTTTTGGATTACAATTTGATAACTGAGGTCGCCGAATTCTCCAATGATGGAAAGCTAGTAGATGAAAACAATACATTAACTAGTAGTTATGGTGTGTACCATTCTACTAGCGAACAAGCTTTTTTCTATGATGACGTGTTACTCGTTTCACCCGACTTTAATTTGCGATCCGATACGTTAGAGTATAGTTCTCGGAGCAAGGTCGCCATATCTACAGGACCAACTTTTATAGATGATAGAGAAGGAACTACCGTAGATTCCAATGGAGGTACTTACCGAACGATGAGAGAGCAGACTACTTTCAAAAACGGGACGATTGAGACTAGAAACTACATTATCGTAGGGGACAATATATTTATTGATGAAAACAAGAAATACTATAAGGCAACAGGGAATGTCGTTATGACTTCTAAGAAAGATCAAATAGTCTTGACGGGTGATGAAGCAGTTTATCAAAAGTTGGAAGGGATCAGTAAAGTGTATGGTACGCCTGTCATGAGAAAATTCATGGAGAATGAGGATACCCTCTACATGTCTGCTGATACGCTAGTTGCGATTGAGAATGTCGACAAGGACAAAGAAAGAGTCTTGGGATACTATGATATTTTGATTTATCAAAATGCACTACAGGGTAAATGCGATTCTTTGGCTTACTTTTTATCCGATTCGACCATTCATATGTTCCATGATCCTGTATTGTGGAACGAGACTAGTCAGATGGTGGCAGATTCTATTAGCCTGACTTTTAAAAACGATCTGCTTTATAAAATGAATTTGAATCGTCAGTCATTTCTAGCTTCTCTAGATACCATGGGGCAATACAACCAGATCAAGGGAAGACGAATGATAGGCTACTTTGATGAAGAAGGGGAAATGGAGACCATGGATGTTAATGGGAATGGTGAAAGTCATTATTTTGTGATGGAAGGGGATAGTTTGTTCCTTGGGATGAACAAGATGTTTTGTAGTACTATGACTATTCGGTTTAAGGATAACAGTATCCGTAACATCTCTTTTTATAACCAGCCCGAGGCAAAATTTATTCCACCGTTAGAATTGAATCCGGAATTAGAATTCTTAGAAGGTTTTGAATGGCGCATCGAGGAAAAGCCAAGTAGAGAGGATGTGTTGCAAGGTGATTTGATGGAAAAGAATACTAAGGATCATGCGATCGATGAGAAGACTAAATCTAACTTAGAATCTGAGGTTTTGAAGAAACGTGAGCGACCTAAGAATCCTGATAAAAAGGCTTTGAGAATGCAACCATCTCCTAGATAATATCATTGTAGATGTAGTGAAGGGAACACTTTCATGATGAAATAAATATTGATTTTGATTTAAAGCATACTATATTTGCAGGCTTATGCGAAAAACGTCCTTTTCTGGGTATTTAATGGTGATATTTGTCTTGTTAACAGCTAGCTCATGTAGTGAGTTTAGACGTTTGCAAAAAAGTACCGATTGGCAGGGGAAGTATGAAGCCGCGCTCGCATATTACGAGTCGGAAGATTATTACAAGGCCAGTGTATTGTTGGATCAGGTGTTACCAATTATCAAAGGAACACACGATGGTGAAAAGGCGAGCTTTTATAGAGCATACTCTTATTATTATCAAGAACAGTATGTTTTGAGTGCTAGTTACTTTGGAGAATTCGCAAGAGTTTATTCTCGTAGTGAATGGGCTATTGAGTCTTCTTATATGGAGGCTTATTCTCTGTATTTGCAATCTCCAGATTATAATTTGGATCAAACGAGTACATATGCTGCTATTGATGCATTTCAGATATTCTTGAATAGAAACCCATACACAGACTATTCAAAGGATGCCAATACAATGATCAATGAAATGCAGGTGAAGCTGGAAGAGAAATCTTACGCTAATGCCAAGCATTATCATAAGTTAGAAAGATGGGAAGCAGCAAGAGTTGCTTTTGAAACGTTTGAATCTGAGTTTCCAGATTCAAAGTTGAACGAAGAAGTGAAGTTTTACGCGGTAGATGCTGAATATAGCTACGCCAAACAGAGTATTAGAGCTAAGCAGAAAGAGCGATATCAAAAGACGATTGACCTTTATCAAGAGTTTTTGGATAAGTATCCAAAAAGTGAATATTTAAAAGAAGCTGAGAAATATTACATTGACTCAGTTAGAGAAATAGAAAAACTATCAAATAGATCATAATATGGCAGTTAAACCTTCAATAGAAACAAGAGACGTTGCTAAATTGTCAGAACAGACAGGTAATTTGTATAAGTCACTTGCTATCATGTCTAAGAGAGCAAGACAAATCTCAGCGAACGTTAAAGAAGAGCTAAACGGTAAGTTGGCCGAATTTGCATCTACAGTGGATAACTTGGAAGAGATCTTCGAAAATAGAGAGCAAATTGAAATTTCTAAATTCTATGAAAGAATGCCTAAGCCATCTAAAGTAGCAGCAGCAGAATTTCTTGAAGAAAAGATCATGTTTAGAGACGCTGCAGAAGAAGAAGGCGGACTAAACGTATAATATTACCCTCATGGAGGGAAAGAAAATATTGGTTGGAGTATGCGGCAGCATTGCCGCATACAAATCAGCCCACTTGACACGACTGTTGGTCAAGGCGGGAGCTGAGGTTCGTATTGTGATGACCGAATCCGCCAAATCCTTTATAACACCTCTCACACTTAGTACACTTTCTAAAAATCCTGTTGCATCTAAATTCGAAAAGAATGACGATGGTGAATGGGAAAATCATGTAGACCTTGGGTTATGGGCAGACGCCATGATCATAGCACCAGCTACGGCCAATTCTCTGGCCAAACTATCAAATGGTATTTGTGACAACTTGTTGTCTGCGGTTTATTTATCAGCTAGATGCCCTGTGATGATCGCTCCTGCAATGGATTTGGATATGTATCTACATCCGTCTACACAATCCAATATAGTACGACTACAATCTTATGGCAATCAAATAATTGAGGCTGAGCATGGTGAGTTAGCGAGTGGGTTGGTAGGGACTGGTCGAATGGCAGAGCCCGAACATATTACCGAATATTTGCAAAATCACTTTTTTGAGCATGCACGTTTTGAAGGGAAGAAGGTCGTCATTACTGCAGGTCCAACTTATGAAAAAATTGACCCAGTAAGATTTATTGGTAATCATTCATCAGGAAAAATGGGTTTGGCGATTGCACATGAGCTTGCTAGACAAGGGGCTCAGGTAGAATTGGTAGCTGGACCTGGTCAGTACCATATCAAATCAGATCGTATTAGGATTCATAGAGTAGGGTCGGCAGATGAGATGTTTGATAAAATGTCATCATTTCATACTCAATCAGATATTGCAATTTTTGCTGCAGCGGTAGCAGATTATAAGCCTGCATCCATTGCACAAGAAAAAATAAAAAAATCAGACGATAAGATGACCATAGAGATGGTCAAGAATAAGGATATAGCGGCTGAGTTGGGTAAGCTTAAAATTAAGAGTCAATTTCATGTAGGGTTTGCATTGGAGACAGAGAACGAAGAGATGTATGCTCAGCAGAAAATGGTGAAGAAGAATTTTGATTTGATAATACTCAACTCTCTCAATGATAAAGGTGCTGGATTTTCACATGACACCAATAAAGTCACTATATTTAGTCAACAACAATCGCCAATCAGGTTTGACCTCAAATCAAAAGATGAAGTCGCCACTGATATAGTTAATGCTATCTATGAAGAGCTCGGAGCTTAAAATTTTATTTATTCTATTTGGCATGCTGTGCACGCTGCAGCTTGGAGCTCAGGAGTTAGAATGCCGTGTGGTGGTCAACTCAATTCAAATCCAAACTACTGAACGTCGTGTGTTTACCGAAATGGAGGATGAGTTTTCTCGATTTATCAGTGATCGTAAATGGACCAGTGATGAGTTTCAAGATCAAGAGCGAATCAAATGTGCTTTGATGATCAATTTGGATAAGGTGTCTGGGACAGGTAATTACTCAGGATCAATACAAGTTATTTCAGTTAGACCTACCTTCAATACTACCTATGAGACTTCTGTTGTTAATTTTGGGGATAAAGATTTTAATTTTGAATATGTAGAAGGACAAGCTATGAATTATAGTGACAATAGCTATACTTCGAATCTTACTTCTATGTTGGCTTATTTTGCGCAAATGGTCTTGGCTTATGACTATGATACATTTTCTGAATTAGGAGGGACTGATATGTTCAATAGAGCATTGCAGACTGTTAATAATGCACAGCAATCCGGTTTTAGTGGGTGGGATCAATTTAACAGTATAAAGAACAGATATTGGTGGACGAATAATGCGTTGAACCGAAATATGAAGCCTTTTAGAGAGGCAGTCTATCAGTATCATAGATTGGGACTGGATCAAATGGCCGAAAACCCAGAAGAGGGTAAGCTAAATATAATGGAAGCCATGGTGAAAATTGATAAGGTAAACAGTGCTATGCCGCAATCTTTGTTGGTTAGGACATTTTTGGATTCAAAATCTGATGAATTAATAAGTATGTTCTCACAAGGTGACCTCAATATGAGACGGCAAGCTTTTGAGTTGTTAAAACGATTAGATCCAGCAAGATCAGAAGAATTCAAAAAAATATTGAGCAACTAATCTGCTCTTTTCAATTACCGTCATTATTTTTGGTGACAGAATATTTCACCCGTACCCAATATGATTTCAAGTCTTTCGATCAGTAACTATGCACTCATTAGATCTCTTCAAATTGAGCCTAAGAAGGGGTTAAATATCATTACTGGCGAGACAGGAGCAGGAAAATCTATCATGCTCGGTGCTGTTGGTCTATTGATGGGCAAGCGTGCAGACGTCAAGGCATTGCTAGACAAGGAACAAAAATGTGTGGTGGAAGCAGAGTTTGATATTTCAAGTTTGGGTCTCGCCTCATTGTTTGACGAAGCTGACTTAGATTATGACGATTCCACGATCATCAGAAGGGAGATTAGCCCCAAAGGGAAATCCAGAGCTTTTATCAATGATGTACCAGTTACATTAGATGTTCTAAAGGAAATTGGTCTTAGATTAATTGATATCCATTCTCAGAATGAAAGTATTCAATTAGGAAAAAAAGAAGTGAAGCTTCGAGTGATAGATGATTATTCTGGTGCAAAGAACTTGGTAATTAAATATCAAACAGGTTTTACATATTTCAATGCCCTAAAATCTGAGTTAGAGGCATTAGTGAATCAAAGCAATGGTTTAAAAACAGATGCTGATTACAAGCAATTTCAGCTGGAAGAATTGACCAAAGCAGAGTTGCAGCTAGGTGAACAGGCTGAGTTGGAAGAAGAATTGAACCTGCTGGAGCATGCTGAGGAAATCAAGTTAAAATTAGCGCTGATCACGGGCATGTTTGAGGGGGATGAGGGATCTATCAACGATAGTCTACGTACAACAGCGAGTGGTCTTAAAAATATTGCTAGCTTCAGTCAAGAGATAAGGGGACTATCCGAAAGATTCGAAAGTGCTACTGAAGAAATAGTAGATGTTATTGCTGAGTTACTATCTGTTCAAGACGGTGTAGAATACGACCCAGTTAGAATTGATGTCATACAGCAGCGATTGGACTTGATCTATCGCTTACAGCAAAAGCATGGTGTTATCGGTGTAGAAGCGTTGATCGAATTACAAGTGAAATTGGATAATGAGGTAAGTAGTACCATTGATTTGGATCAAACCATTATCTCGAAAAAAGAAGAATTAGAAAAGGCTGAACAGTCAATGGTGAAATTGGCGGAGAAGCTGTCCGAGCATCGAAGAGGTCGCATCGATTCATTTTGTAAAGCACTCAATGAATTGTTGGCCGGAGTAGGAATGCCGAATGGTTACTTGGAAATAGCGTACAAACGAGTCGAGCCATGGAAGATGGGAGTCGATGAGATAGAGTTACTTTTCACTGCCAACAAAGGAATTAATCCAGAGCCAGTAGGGAATGTTGCATCGGGAGGGGAGTTTTCACGATTGATGTTTTGTGTCAAATACTTGTTGGCGCAGAAAACTGCTATGCCTACCGTTATATTTGATGAGATTGATACAGGGGTATCTGGAGAGATTGCTATCAAACTGGCAGCCATGATGCAAAAAATGGCAGGCAGTCATCAATTGATCGCCATTAGTCATTTGCCACAAGTGGCAGCCAAAGGAGATGGGCACTATTATGTATACAAAGATAATAGCGCGGATAAAACAGAAAGCTTGATCAGACAACTGGATGATGCAGGTCGTCTGCAAGAAATAGCAAAAATGATAGGAGGGGATAACCCTTCTGAAATGGCCGTTAACAGCGCCAAAGAACTGATAGGATAAAATAGAAGAGTAAAAGTCAAAGAATCTGATATCTTTGCGATTCAAAACTGAAATTTTATAGAATAAATATATAATATAATGACTAGCAATCTTTTAGAAGGGAAAAGAGGGATCATTTTTGGTGCATTGAATAAAGACTCAATTGCATGGAAAGTAGCTCAAAAAGCAAAAGAACAAGGTGCTTCATTTACTTTGACTAATGCGCCTATCGCATTGAGAATGGGTGAAATTAATAAATTGGCAGAAGAATGTGGTTCTGAAGTAATCGGTGCAGACGCAACCTCTGTTGAAGACTTAGAAAACTTGTTCTCAAAGTCTACAGAAATATTGGGTGGTAAGCTTGATTTCGTATTGCACTCTATCGGTATGAGCCCTAACGTCAGAAAGGGTAAAGATTATGGTGATTTGAACTACGATTGGATGCAGAAGACTATGGATATTTCTGCTATATCTTTCCATAAAGTGATGGCAGTAGCTGAGAAGCAAGATGCCATGAACGAATGGGGTTCAATTTTGGCCTTGTCATACATTGCTGCACAAAGAACATATCCTGATTATTCAGATATGGCACAAGCAAAAGCGATGCTAGAATCTATAGCAAGAAGCTATGGTGAAAGATTCGCTAGATTGAAGAACGTGAGAGTTAATACTATCTCTCAATCTCCAACTATGACAACTGCGGGTTCTGGTGTAGGTGGGTTTGATGTGTTTATTGATTTTGCAGATAAAATGTCTCCATTAGGAAACGCCTCTGCAGAGGCTTGTGCTCAATACTGTTTGACATTGTTCTCTGACTTTACAAGAATGGTCAACATGCAGAATTTGATGCATGATGGTGGGTTTTCGCACTCAGGTATGACACATAAATTAGTAGAGCAGCTTAAGAAATAATTAGGCAATTTTACTATTGTGAAAATATTAAAGGGTGTCTTTCTTCTAGAGAGCCACCCTTTTAATTTTAAGGATCTTTTACTTTCAACTCTGAAATGCTCAGCTTTCCCAACGCAAAAATAAATTTAGGACTCAATGTAACCTCCAAAAGAGCGGATGGCTATCACAACATATCCTCTGTTTTTTTACCCGTACCATGGAAAGATGCTTTGGAGGTTGTAGCATTTGATAAGCTAAGGTTTGAATCATCCGGTTTAGAGATTCCTGGAAATGCGAATAATAATTTGGTGCTGAAAGCATATCAGTTGATCAAAAAAGACTTTGATATACCTCCTGTTCATATTCATTTGCACAAAGTGATCCCAATGGGTGCTGGGTTAGGTGGAGGTTCAGCAGATGCCTCCTTTATGTTGAAGCTACTTAACGAAAAGTTTGAGTTGGGAATAGCTAATAGCCAATTAGAAATCTATGCGAAGCAATTAGGGGCCGACTGCCCTTTTTTTATTGAGAATAAACCAAAACTGGTATCAGGAATTGGGGAAGTCTTCGAAGAGGTTGAGATTGATTTGTCTGGTTATCAATTAGTAATTGTCAATCCAGGAATACACGTGAGTACGCAAGAGGCTTTTGGTGGTGTAAAACCAAATGAGCCAGAATTATCTATCAAAGAAATAATGAAGATGGATATATCTAAGTGGAAAGATCTATTGAAAAACGATTTTGAAGAGTCTGTTTTTATACATCATCCAAAAATAAAAGCAGTTAAAGAAGAACTCTATCAAGAAGGTGCTGTATATGCCTCCATGACAGGGTCTGGTTCTAGTGTATATGGTTTATTTAGAAGGCCATTGTCACCAAGAATAATTAATCAAAAGACTTCTTTTAACTGTATCCTTGAATAGGACATTCCAATTGGATCACGCTTAATTAGATTAAAAGGAGTCTATTTCTTCAGTGCAATAAAGCTTTAGATTGACGTTATGTACTATTTCAAAATCACTGCATTCTAAATCTAATTCTGATTCAATACAGTTGAATCGATGATCTAGTTTAAAATTTAATATTCCAATTGATTTATCTTGATATGAATGATGAAAGGTCTCACTTAATTTAAAATTATGATAGAACTCTTCCTGTTTTTTACCAGACTCATCTAAAATGACATGGATAATAAAAAAGGGGATTCCATTTTCAAAAAACAAAGCAGTGTAGTATGATTTTCCAAAAAGGTTGTGATCCTCTTTTCTAAAGTCAAAAGTACTCCCTATTATAGTTTGTGTTTCATAGTTGTTTTCGGAAATACAATAAACGATAGGGTAGGTGTAAAGGTCCCCATTGATGTTTATATAACTTTTTGAATTAATTTGGTTTGCCTGATTATCCATTGAAGTGAAATTGGAAGACTCAATTTGAGATAATTTTTCTCGGAGATCTTCCATTTTTGTTAATGCAATAAATTCCATGTCCTCATGGACAATAGGATTGTAGTCATTGTCACTATTTTCATCTCCTCCGCTACAAGCTTGGGTAAGGAGAATGATAAAAAGTGCTGCTATTATTAAGAGTTTTTTCATCTCTAAAAAATATAACCCAATCTAATTGCTGCATTAGCATTAGGGCCAATTGCAAACTCACCAGCTCTTTTTGTAGGATCTATATCATCAGCAAAATCATTTGAGCTTTCAACTTTAATCGATAAGTTTTTTTGATATGCAAAGCCATATCCGAATTCTGCTCCTAGGTATAGATTTTTAACAACATAGAGGTCAAACCCCATGATTGCATTAGCTCCAAATCTAAAGAACCCATTCTGATTCTTTTCTTTTATCCACTCAACATCCCCTATTGCTTCAAATTCTTCTTTCGATGTTGAAGTCTGAATTGCAATGTCTAATTCCATTCCGAAATATGGAGAAAGTCTGTTAGTACCTTTTAAATGTTTTTCAAACCCAGGTCTAATATTCAATGCGAATTCTGAATAAGAGTCTCTAAGTTCAGGGTTTTCAAAATCTTCATCTTCTTGTTGAGTAATTTCTGAACTGGTATTGTACCCCGCAAAGACATTTAATCGAAAAGCCTTGCTTTCAGAATTGAAATGTCGATATCTAATGCCGTTGATACCAATTGGGTTAGAACCAAACGGAGCGAATTGTACTTCAAGGTTGTTTTCTCCACCGTTCTGTTTGAAGTCATTCTGAGCATATACAGGTAAAGAACTGGCCAGTACAATAAGTAATATTATGTGTTTCATTGGTTAGTATTTATGAAGGATAAATTGTAGATCGCAATTATACCCAATCCACCCCTTTTGTTAACAGGGCAAGCGTTCTTTCTTCTTCAGAGTTAGGTTGCACTTCAAAGTTGTATTCCCAATTGGCCTGAGGTGGTAGACTCATTAGGATTGATTCTGTACGACCGTCAGTATCTAGTCCGAACTTAGTGCCCTTGTCGAGTACCAGGTTGAACTCTACATACCGACCTCTTCTTAGATATTGCCATAGTTTTTCATTGTCACTAAATGGCAAGTCTTTATTTTTATTCATCAAATGCGTGTAGGTCGGTGCAAATAGACTGCCGATGTCCTTTACGAATCCCCAACGGTCTTCCATACTGATCTCATCAGTCGCCATGAGTCGATCAAAGAAAATACCGCCAACGCCACGGGTTTCTTTTCTGTGTTTGATGTAGAAGTAGTCGTCTGCCCATTTTTTAAACTCTGGATAATAACTTTCATCATGTTTGTCACAGACTTCTTTTAGGCCGTTGTGAAAGAATTTTGCGTCTTCATCATTGACGTAATGAGGAGTGAGGTCTATGCCTCCCCCAAACCAACTGACGCCATTACTCATTTCAAAGTAACGTACATTCATATGAATGATCGGGACCATAGGAGAATTAGGGTGCAGGACAATAGATACTCCAGTAGCAAAAAAGTCTGATTGATCTAGTTTTAAAGCATCTAATATTTTTTGAGGTGTAGGACCTTCTACAGCGGAGAAATTGACACCTCCTTTTTCAATAACGTTTCCATCACGAATGATTCTAGTTCGACCTCCACCACCTTCTGGTCTAGTCCACAGGTCTTCTTCGAATTTGGCTTTACCGTCCGTGTTTTGAACTGCTTGACAGATACTGTCCTGTAGTTCTTTGAACCAACTTTGTATAATCTCTTTATTCATCTTTATCTCTTAAAATGGATAGCCAATACCTAAATTCCAAACCAATCTTTTGTAGTTATCAACGTTAGGGACATCAAAAATACCTCTTTGATATGTTTGATCATCAGTTTTGTAAATACCAGGGTCTATTATTTTCCATGCTGCATCTAGCCTCAATATTAGGAAAGATAAGTCAAGCCGAATACCGTATCCGCCACCTACTGCAATTTGTTTATAGAACTCTGTGAATTTGAAATCAGCTCCAGGTCTTGTATCATCTGCATATATTGTCCATGAATTTCCTGCATCTAAAAAGAAAGCGCCGTAAATGGGACCGAATAGTTTGTGCCTAAATTCTACAGATGTCTCTAGGAGTATTTCAGCAGGCTGTTCAAAACTATTGGTGTAAACACCGTCAACCACAGGGAGGAAAGAGCCAGGTCCTAATCTACGAGGTTCCCATGCCCGTATACTATTGCTACCTCCTGCAAAGTAGAATTTTTCATAAGGTAGCGTTCGGTTTTCTCCATAGGGGATGGCTACTCCTAAATTGGCGCGGTAGGCCATTGTGATTTGAGAATTTACAGGGCGAGTTTTTCTGTAATCAATGTTGAATCTTGCAAACCGGAAAAATTCGATTGAATCAGATTCTATGCTGGGTACATTTTTCAAAGAGTACAATAAGTTCCCTCCAGATTCAATCATGTATCTGAAGTAGGCAGAACTTTTTTTCTTGTTCCCATAGTCATTGATGTTATGAACTGCAGAGAACCACATGCTATTGACAAAAGAGGGTTCAAATGATTTTGCTAAATTGTTGCCCTGAGAGGCTAGTGTGTCAAGGAAATTTTGATAGTCATGAGTTACGTCAGAATAAATCATGTTGATATCAGTAATCGTAAAAGTGTAACTTCTTCTTTTTTCAAAATTTTGCCATAGATAACTCCAAGAAGCATATATGTTTCTTCTTACGTAATCCTCAATTCTGTTATTATAAATTAGACCTCCAGATATCCTAGTTTTTGGATTGAGATGCCCCAAGTCACCTTTGATTTCACTTCCCAACGGAACCACAAATTGTGGAAAAGTGATGGCAAGATTAATACCGTAATCCAAACTGGAATATGGATTACCGGTTTCTCGTGCTCCTGATAAACCCTCAAAACCAATTCTACCACTGAGCTCTGTAATTTCTAGTCCTTTGAATGTGTTTCTGTTTTTGATGGAAGCATTGAAAAATGGACCAGGCAATCCTTGGCTTACATTTAGGCCAAGTTCTGTTGATGTTTGGTATTTGTTCAGAGGACTTGTGAAGATGTTGGAGATGAATTTCCCACCTGTCGTGTCGTAACTGATATTGATGAATTTGAACATGTCCATGTTCGATAGCTGCTTCTGCGTTTCAAAAGTGTTGCTTCTGCGGTAGATACTGTCTTGATTCAAAAACATCCTCCAGTCCAGGATTTTTTCAGAATACCTGCGAGAGTAAAATTGGTAAGTTACTTTGTTGTACTCGTTATATTTTCTTTCAGTAGAAAGACCTCTTACGTCGGCATCTGTAGTGAAAATAACAGAATCAATAGTGAATATTTTGTGCTTTTCGGCATTGATGGGATTGAGTACTTTGATTCCTACGATTACTTTTTTGTCTCCTAGAGCAGCGGAATCCACTACAAAGCTGACGTATTGCCTATTGAAATTATAGTAGCCATTGTTAAGCATCAATGTGTTGATTCGGTCCCTTTCATTAGTCAATGCTTTTTGTTCGTAGTTTTTATCTTTGACAATCAATGCATTAGGGTGATCCATAACAAGGAGCTGATTGATAATACTATCTCCCACTACATAAAAGATAGAGTCTATCTTATAAGGTTGGTTTCTTTCAATGGTATAAGTAGAGGTGATCAGTTTTAGTGTTTCTTCATACTCATAGCTAACTTCTGCATTGAAATAGCCTTTGGCATGTAGGTAGTCCTTGATGTTTTCTATAGTTGTATTTTCCTTTGTCGTATCGAAAATGGCAAGCGGTTCACCAAGTCTCATGGCCTTGTTGCCTTCTTTGATGTTTTTATTTTGCTTATCTATTTTTTTTGCTAATTTCTCACGATGTTTTTTCTCTTTTTTCTCTTTTTCCTTTTTTACTGATTTTGATATCTTGGCATTGTGTTTTTTACGATGTTTAACTTTTTTGGCCTCATATTTCGTTGTATCAAATGTCTTAAGCCCTATTTGATAGACGTCTACATATGGAGACCAAGGGATGAAAAGAATTTTGTCATTGGGTTTGTTATCATATAGACTGATCAATTCATCTTTGTCTAAACCTTTCGATCCCAAGAGTTGCTGATCTACTAATAGGGTTTGATCATCAACGAGATAGCGCCTTCCCATGCACGAAGTAATGACTTGCGAAAAAATCACAATAAGGATGAAGCCTAATGTGTTGGCTCTAAGTATACTATGTATGGAAGGGGAGTTTATAACGTAGTTATTTTGAATGGAAAGAATTAATATCTTGATTTAAGCATCTATAATGCACAATGTAATCATTTAGATTCTATGTAAGTTTGGGTTTTTTAGGGCAGTAGTGTGTAAATGCCCTAACATTAATAAATATTGCATTTCATGATATCAATTCGAGAGTCAAAATTCATTAAATCATTACAATTAAAAAAATTTAGGAAACTAGAAAAACGTTTTTTAGTTGAAGGAGCAAAGAATGTGCTAGAATTATTGAATTCTGACTTGAATGTAGATAAACTGTTTGCCACAGAGGAGTTCTTGACTAAGCATCAAAACTTGTTCCATACCAATAAAGTGGAGTTTTCTACAGTGAAAGAGAGTGATTTAAAGAAAGTCGGTAATTTCTTAACTAATAATGCAGCCATTGCAATAGCTGAAATTCCTGAATTGGGAGATTTGGATTATGGTCAATCGATATTAGCATTTGATCGGATCAAAGACCCGGGTAATTTGGGTACCGTGATTAGGATAGCAGATTGGTATGGGTTTGATGCGATTGTGTGCTCACCAGACTCAGTTGACTGCTACAATGCTAAAGTAGTCAGTGCCACCATGGGGTCGTTTGCTAGAGTTAAAGTGCATTATTTGGACTTGAATGAAATAGTGCAATATTCGAGTCATATCTATAGTATGGTGTTAGGTGGAGAGTCTATGCATACATTGGAATTCAAAAAACCTGCAACTTTTTTGTTTGGGAATGAATCTGAGGGATTATCTGATGATTTGATTAAATTATCAAATGCGAAAGTGACGATTCCTGGGTTTGGTAAGGCAGAGTCATTGAATGTAGGCGTGTCAACTGCAGTATTGTGTGATAATTTTAGAAGATTGACCCAATGAGTATAAAAGGTAGCATAGTAGTAACTGGAGTGTCCACTGGTATAGGATATCATGTGGTAAAAAAGTTTATCGAAGAAGGGTATCAAGTTTTTGGTAGTGTTCGTAAAGAAGAAGACGCTAATAAGCTCAAAGCAGATTTTGGTGCTTTATATATTCCATTGATTTTTGATGTGACGGATGAAGAAAGTATTAAAGAGGCTGCTTCTTTGGTCAACAAAACTTTGAATGGAGAAGGTTTAGCTTTACTAGTAAATAACTCTGGTATAGCAGTGACAGGTCCTTCACAGATGTTGCCTGTTGATGAATTCAGGAGGCAGTTTGAAGTGAATTTCTTTGGGTTGATTGCCGTGACTAATGCTTTTTTGCCCTTGTTGGGAGGTGAGGGAAATAGTAGACTGAACTCAGGAAAGATTATTAACTTAAGTTCTGTTGCTAGTACAAGTGGGATGCCATTTATGACGCCCTATGGTAGTTCTAAGGCGGCTGTTGATGCTTATTCAGATGGGTTGAGAAGAGAATTGATGGTGTATGGGATTGATGTTGTGGTCTTTAACCCTGGGGCTATTGAGACACCGATATGGGGAAAGGTTCAGGAGCCAACAAGAGCGGAACAAGAAAGTGTGTATGGTAGACCGTTGAAGAAGTTTTATAAAATGTTTAAAAAAGAGTCTCAAAATGCGATTCAAGTAGACCTGTTCGCAGGATTGGTGTTCAAAGCTTTTACGGCTAGAAAACCTAAAATCTTCAACAAAGTGATAAAAAACAAATTTTTGAAATACACTTTGATTAGGTCAATATTTAGAGGGAGAGGGTATGATAATTTATTAAATAAGGTATTGAAATTAAAACAATCATGACACAGGTTCAATTAATTGAGAAATTCTATTCTTCATTCAAAAGCAAAGATGCTGAAGGTATGATTTCTTGTTACCACAAAGAATTACAATTCAAGGATCCAGTTTTCGGTCCTTTAGATTATGATAAAGCATCAGCGATGTGGAAGATGCTTTTAAGGTCAGGAAAGGATTTGGAAATATACTTTCATGACGTACAAGATGATTGTGTAAAGTGGGAAGCACAATATAGCTTTTCTAAAACTGGTAGAAAGGTTCATAATAGAATCAGTGCGCAATTCGAATTCAAAGACAGTTTGATTGTGTCTCATGTAGATTCTTTTGATCTATACAAATGGGCAAGAATGGCATTTGGCCCAACCGGATGGTTGATAGGCTGGACCCCGTTTTTTGTAAATAAACTTCGTAAGACTGTGCAGCGTCAGCTTGCTAAGGAGCTTCTTCCTTCAGAATAGTTTCTTTCTCTTCTATTTTTTGAAGCATAGATATTTCTCCATTCTTAGATAGTAGAATAGCAATCGGTCTGGAGTTTTCGAATTGCCCTAAAACGATAATCATTGTAGCAGTTATAGGGACTGAAAGTAACATCCCTGTAACTCCCCAAATAAACCCCCATAACGTTAGGCCAAGTATGATGACCATGGGACTAATGTTGAGTCTGTCTCCCATGAGACGAGGCTCAACTATGTTGCCTACAAATAATTGAATACCTCCTATGACTGCTAGTACTTTTACCGGATCAGTGACAGTGCCAAATTGAATGAATGCAAAAATTGCAGGGAATGCAGTTGCTATGACAGAACCTATTGAAGGTATAAAGTTGAACAAGAAGATTAAGAATGCCCATAAAGCTGGTAGTTCAATACCTAATATGAGCAAGCCAAAGTAACTCAATAGTCCGGTTAGAAAGCTAGTGAAAAATTTTGCTGATAGGTAGCGGTCGAAGAGATGAGCAACGGCATCTCCAACTTTGGAAATACTATCTCCATTTTTAGACGCCTTTAGTACTTTTGATATTTTTCTTTTAAATAGATTTTCTTCTACGAGCATGAAGATTATATAGATAACGATTAAGGCAGACTTACCTATTACACCTGCAAAAGATCCTGCAAACCCTATGATAACAGATCTATATTTATTTAGTATCCCCGTGAATCCCTCATCTAAATCATCTACACCGAATTGACTCTCCAACTTCTGAAGATTGATTTTGACATTTTCGCTGTAGTGAGGTATTTCCATCGCGAGCTTTTGAAAGTTGGATGCTAAAATGGAGATGATCAAGTATAAGACGAGAAATACCACAGTTGTACTGATCGTGGTAATTAGCCACCCTGATAGCTTGAATGACCCAATCTTGATTAAAGCAACAGTGTCTCGCAATTTTTTGATGATATACCATATGACTAAAGCAATGATCAAAGACTTGAGGAAGTTCTGGAAATATAATAGAAATACGATAACAAAACCGAGTGTGAACATCCAATAATAGGTGTTAGCTAAAAGTAGATTCTGGCTTTTTTTCATGGTTGAATTATTTCATTTTTGACCTTTTGGCCAAATAGGTGGATAAAATTTGATCAAACCCGTCATGGATATTGGCGTCTATCAAATCAATTTTTAATTGCGAGCATTTCAGGAAAACGTCTTTATAGAACTTTTTCATTTGGTTCTGATAGTTGATTTTGATGTCTGTGGGTGTTAATTTTACTATCTCACCAGTCTCCAAATCTTTGAATTTGTAAGGTCGGTCTTCAAAGTCAAACTCAACCTCAGTGTTTTTATCATTGACATGGAATAATAGCACCTCATGCTTATTGTGTTTGAGATGTTGCAATGCGGAAAAGACATTGTCCATATCTTCTGTAGAGGACAGTAAATCAGAGAAAATAATAACCAGTGAGCGTCTAGGGATTTGCCCCGCTATTCGATGAAGTACATCCGCCGTTGCAGTTCCATTTTGGTTGGGTTGCTTCTCAAATTCCTGTTGTAACCTAACGAGTAGATTGTGAACATGGGTCGAAGTTGATTTTACCTCGGACTGAAATCTAATTTCTTCATCAAATGTAAAAAGGCCAATCGCATCTCGTTGTTTCTGTAGTAAAAATGCAAGAGCAGCCGCTGCTAGTATTGAGAATTTTATTTTGCCATGATTTTTGGAAGGGTAGTACATGGAAGAGGAAGTGTCCAGCACTATGTGGCACCTTAGGTTAGTCTCTTCTTCAAATCGTTTGGTGTATAAGCGGTCGGTTTTCGCATAAACCTTCCAGTCGATATTCTTAGTGCTTTCACCGTAGTTGTACAAGCTGTGCTCTGCAAACTCTACCGAAAAACCGTGATAGGGAGATTTGTGTAGTCCAGTGATGAACCCCTCTACCATTTGTTTAGCAAGGAGCTCAATGTTGGAGGAGTTTTTTAGGGTCTCTATGTCTAGTGTTAACTTCAAATTATGTTTGGAAAGTTGTTTGTGCAAATTAAGAAGGATGACCTTATGATAAAACAAGGCTATTGTATTTATAATGACTTTTTTACACACGAGATTACTGTGTGGTCATACTTTATTTTCGATTTGGAATTGTGAATTAAATTAGTTTATATTGACGGCTTGTAATAAAAAAATACTAGTACAACCAATTATCGGAAACCAAACTAACTGAAATAAAGTGGAAGAGAACAAAGAGAATGATAGAGAAGAAATTTATTCAGAAAGAGTACGAGCTGGTAAAAGGACTTATTTTTTCGATGTGAAAGCCACCCGATCGAATGACTATTATCTAACTATTACAGAGAGTAAAAGAAAGTACAAGGATGATGGTTTTTTCTATGAAAAGCATAAAATATTTTTGTATAAGGAAGATTTTAACAAGTTTGTAAAAGCATTGAACGACACTGTTGGCCATGTCAAAGAAGAGTTGATGCCAGATGTAGACTTTGATTCTTTTGATCGTGAAAGAGAAGAAGCTTATCAGGAAGAAAAATCAAATAAGGAAGATTCAGAATTAAATTGGGATTGATGTGATCCCTTCAGATAAAATAATTGAGAGGCTCTTGTTTACATTCAAGGGCTTTTTTTATTTTTAACCTATGAGAAACAGACCCCTCCTTGTCATTTTAATATTCCTAGCACTATTTGTTTTTAGTGCTTGGTTATTCTCGGATATATTTATTTATGTGTGTATTTCTATAGTCATTGCGACGATTTTACGTCCCTTGACCAACATGATCAATAGGACTTACATTTTCAGAATGAAGATTCCTAGAGTTATAGCTGTATTGCTATCTTTTTGTGTCATTATTGGAGTCGTAAGTCTTTTTATGTTGTTGTTTATCCCTTTGATCGCTGAGCAGATTAATGTGATTTCGGGGCTTAGTTTTGAGGAGATTTATTCTCATGTCTCGAGTCCGTTGGTGGATATTGAAAACAAACTGATCGAATACAATTTGGTTAGTAACACAGAGCATAGTTTAACAGAGACTATTCGCAAGTCTACTTTCAGTATTATTAAGAATATTAATTTTCAGAGCCTGATCAATAACTTACTTACCTTAACTGGTGGCGTGTTTGTGACGATGATGGCGCTTGGTTTTATCACCTTTTTTCTTTTGTTAGAAAACGGGCTGATCAGCCGTTTGATGATCTCAATGGTTCCGAATGAATATTTTGAACTGTTTATTTCAGCCATTCATAAAATTGAACATTTGCTTTCAAATTACCTGATTGGGTTAATGGTTCAGATGCTTTCCATATTTTCGATGGCGGCTATTGGCTTGTCCATTTTTGGGATTAAGTATGCTTTGACGATAGCTGTTTTTGCGGCAGTAGTTAATTTGATTCCATATATGGGGCCAATGTTAGGGGCGATTTTTGGAATTTTGGTAGGCTTGTCTACCAGTGCTCATTTTGCTCTTGATAACGTGACCATACTCTTGATGGCTAAGATTGGTGCTGTGTTTGCTGTCGTACAAGTGGCCGATAATGTGCTGTTGCAACCTATGATTTTTTCTAAAAGTGTCAAAGCGCATCCATTAGAGATATTTGTTGTTATCTTTGCGGCCGCTAGTTTAGCGGGGATTCCTGGTATGATTGCTGCCATTCCAGTGTACACTATTATTAGAGTATCAGTGATGGAAATCAGCGAGGGGTTCAATAGTTATCAGATTTTTCAAGTATCAAATAAGTCATCATAATGGGATTGAAATGTGGAATCGTCGGATTGCCAAATGTTGGTAAATCCACTCTATTCAACGCATTGTCAAATGCTAAGGCAGAAGCTGCCAATTTTCCTTTTTGTACCATCGAACCTAACGTAGGTGTAATCACTGTGCCAGACAAACGTTTGGCTGTGTTAGAGAAGTTAGTCAATCCTCAGAAGGTATTGGCTACTGTTATGGAGTTTGTGGACATTGCAGGATTAGTGAAAGGGGCAAGTAAAGGCGAAGGATTAGGGAATAAATTCTTGGCGAATATTAGAGAAGTGGATGCAATTATCCATGTAGTGAGGTGTTTCGATGATGATAACATCGTACATGTTGATGGAGTTGTTAATCCTGTCTCGGATAAAGAAGTGATCGATACTGAATTGCAGTTCAAGGATTTGGAATCTGTCGATAAAAAAATAATAAAGAATGCTAAGCTGGCTAAGTCAGGAGATGCGAAAATGAGGTCTTTATTAGTGATTCTTCAAGAGTATAAGGTTTTGCTCGAATCTGGGAAAAACGCTCGTGAGTTAGAGTTGACAGAGGAAAGATTGGAGGCAATTAGTGATATGCAGTTGTTGACAGTTAAGCCTGTGATCTATGTTGCCAATGTAGAGGAGACGTCAATTTTGACTGGTAATGATCATGTGGAAGCGTTAAAAGTAGCTGTTGCTAAAGAAGATGCACAAGTAGTGGTTGTTAGTGCGGCTATCGAATCACAAATCGCGGAATTCGAAGAGCCAGAAGAGAAAGAAATGTTCTTAGGTGAATATGGTTTGACAGAATCTGGTTTGGATAAATTGATCAGAGCAGCATATGAGCTATTAGATTTGATTACCTATTTCACTGCGGGTGTGACAGAAGTGAGAGCTTGGACAATTAGAAAGGGGTGGAAAGCGCCTCAAGCTGCAGGTGTAATTCATACGGATTTCGAAAAAGGATTTATTAAAGTGGAGGTAATTAAGATACCTGACTTTGTGGAGTACGGAACTGAAAATGGCTGTAAAGAAGCAGGTAAACTATCAATTGAAGGTAAAGAATACGTTGTGGAAGATGGAGATGTGATGCATTTCAGGTTTAACGTTTAAGCCATAAGAAGTTTTAGATATTTTGAAAGCGTAATCATTGATTACGCTTTTTTTATGTTCAATGAAGTTGGTTTTGATAGGTCAAATATTCAGTTTAAGTTTGATAGGGATAAACTATAATTCTATGGCAAATTTGATATCGGAGATTATGATAATAGATGTAATCAGCGTCAATGTTGAGGATAATCTAAAAGAAGTAGCAAATGTTTTTGAAAATATTAAGATACGTCATGTCCCAGTGATGTCTGGTGATACTTTGTTGGGTATTGTGAGTAAATCTGATGTTTTACGGATGAAACAATTTTGTCAAGTGTTGGATTCCGGGGATAAAGCACTTTTTGAAGAATTAGAAGCTGTACCGGTCAAGGCGCTGATGAAAAGGCCTGTTACGATTAGTAAAGACCAGACAATAAAGGAAGCAGCAGACATATTTACTAAAAATCATTTCCATGCTTTGCCAGTGGTCGAGGGTACCAAGATGGTAGGGATTGTTACCTCTACTGATTTGATTCGATATTATGCGGGGAAGGCTTAACCTGTGTATTGCTGTAGTTGATTTCAGTACTTTTAAAGACTGTTGTTATGAATTAGTGTTAATTTAGAAACAGTCTAAATTAATGAGTCCCCCTTTTGTCTACGTAGTTTTTTCTAGGTATTCTGATTCCCTTTTTTCTTTTAATTGGTAAATTTGCGTCCGTAAAATAGACAATGCACCTGTTTTCAATAAAATAAAAGACTTCTATATATGAACACTTATAACGATTACATCAAGGAGATCGAAGAGCGAAAAGGTCAGGGGCTTAACCCTAAGCCAATTGATGGTGGCGAATTACTAAGCGACATCATTGCCCAAACAAAAGATTTGGATAATGCCAACCGAGAAGACTGCCTTAAATTCTTTATTTACAATGTTGTACCTGGGACAACAAGTGCTGCTAATGTAAAGGCAAAATTCTTAAAAGAAATTATTCTAGGTGAATCCGTTGTGGAAGAAATAAAACCTGCTTTTGCCTTTGAGTTGTTGTCACACATGAAAGGTGGTCCTTCAATTGAAGTGTTGTTAGATTTAGCACTTGGTAATGATGTGGCTATTGCTAAAGAAGCAGCTGATATCCTAAAGACACAAGTTTTCCTTTATGAAGCAGATACTGCACGTTTAGAAGAAGCTTTCAAAGCAGGAAATTCTATTGCTAAGGACATTATTGAAAGTTACTCGAAAGCTGAATTTTTCACGAAACTGCCTGAAGTTGATGAAGAAATTGAGATCGTAACATTCATTGCTGGAATAGGAGATATTTCTACAGATTTACTTTCTCCAGGTGGTGATGCACATTCTAGATCTGATCGTGAGTTACATGGTCAGTGTCTTTTTGAGCATAACAAAGACATGCAAAACGAATTGACAGCTCTAAAAGCACAACACCCTGATAAGCGTGTCATGCTAATTGCTGACAAAGGCACGATGGGAGTTGGTTCTTCTAGAATGTCAGGAGTAAATAATGTGGCTTTATGGACTGGTGTTGAAGCTAGCCCATACGTTCCGTTTATTAACTTTGCCCCTGTAATTGCAGGGACAAACGGGATTTCTCCAATTTTTTTAACTACCGTTGGTGTAACAGGTGGGATTGGTATTGACTTACAAAACTGGGTCAAAAAGCAAGATGCAGAAGGTAATACTGTTCGTAACGAAGCTGGAGACCCTGTTCTTGAACAAGCATACTCTGTTGAAACAGGTACTGTTTTAACTATTAATACAAAAGAGCAAAAATTATATAACGGTACAGAAGCATTAATGGATATTTCGGCTTCTTTAACTCCTCAAAAAATGGAGTTTATCAAAGCTGGTGGATCTTACGCTATTGTATTTGGTAAAAAATTACAAACATTTGCTGCTAAGACTTTAGGTACTGAATTGATACCTGTATTTGCTCCCTCAAAAGAAATTTCTATTGCAGGACAGGGATTAACAGCTGTTGAAAAAATATTCAATAAAAATGCAGTAGGAACTACACCAGGATTAACGTTACATGCTGGTTCGGATGTTCGTGTAGAAGTAAACATTGTAGGGTCTCAAGATACTACAGGGTTAATGACTTCTCAAGAATTAGAAGCTATGGCTGCTACTGTGATTTCTCCAATCGTTGACGGTGCTTACCAATCGGGTTGTCATACTGCTTCAGTTTGGGATAATAAGTCTAAGGCTAATATCCCAAGATTGATGAAGTTCATGAACGACTTTGGTTTGATTACTGCTCGTGATCCTAAGGGAGAATATCTTGCAATGACGGATGTAATTCACAAGGTACTAAATGATATTACTGTAGATGAGTGGGCGATCATTATTGGTGGTGACTCTCACACAAGAATGTCTAAAGGTGTCGCTTTTGGCGCGGATTCAGGTACAGTTGCGCTTGCACTTGCTACTGGCGAAGCATCAATGCCAATTCCAGAATCTGTAAAGGTTACGTTTAAGGGAGATATGAAGAACTACATGGATTTCCGTGATGTTGTTCATGCTACTCAATCTCAAATGTTGAAGACTTTTGGTGGTGAGAACGTATTCCAAGGTAGAATCATTGAGGTTCACTTAGGAACGCTTACAGCTGATGAAGCTTTTACATTTACCGATTGGACTGCGGAGATGAAAGCAAAAGCTTCAATCTGTATTTCTGAGGACGACACTTTGATCGAATCATTAGAGATTGCGAAGGGTAGAATCCAGATCATGATCGATAAGGGCATGGATAATAAGCCACAAGTTCTTCAAGGATTGATTGATATTGCTGATAAGAGAATTGAAGGAATTAAATCTGGTGCAAAACCATCTCTAGTTCCAGATTCAAATGCTAAATATTTTGCTGAAGTTGTTATTGATCTTAATGTCGTGGATGAGCCGATGATCGCAGATCCTGATGTGAATAACGCTGATGTTTCTAAGCGATACACACATGATACAATTAGACCTCTTTCTTTTTATGGAGGGGAGAAAAAAGTAGATCTTGGTTTTGTTGGTTCTTGTATGGTTCACAAGGGTGATATGAAAATCCTAGCTCAAATGCTTAAGAACATTGACGAGCAACAAGGTAAAGTAGAATTCAAAGCACCATTAGTTGTAGCGCCACCAACGTATAACATTGTTGATGAGTTGAAGGCTGAAGGTGATTGGGATATTTTGCAAAAGTATTCTGGTTTCGAATTCGATGATAATGCTCCTAAAGGTACAGCACGTACAGGGTATGAAAATATTTTATATCTAGAGCGCCCAGGTTGTAACCTTTGTATGGGTAATCAAGAAAAAGCAGCTGCAGGAGATACTGTAATGGCAACTTCTACACGTCTTTTTCAAGGAAGAGTCGTTAAAGATAGTAAGGAGAAAAAAGGAGAATCATTGCTTTCTTCTACACCAGTCGTAGTTCTTTCTACAATTCTAGGTAGAACTCCTTCGATGGATGAATATAAAGCTGCAGTGACAGGTATTAACTTGACTAAGTTTAAGCCTTCTCATAAATTGCTAGTTAAATAGTCTAAAGAATATATAATCGTATAACAAAAAAGCCCGAATCGTAAGATTTGGGCTTTTTTGTTATTTCTCCCATGTTGTTATCTTATATTGATTCCTGCCTATTGCAGACTGGTCTCTCTTCGATCGAAATGACAAAGTAGTTATGTCAGCACCATTAATACTCTACTCTGTACTCATTACGTTCCTTCTACTGGTTCGTATATAGATTTCTCCTTACATCGAAATGACAAAGTGGCTAAATTACACCTGTCTCATTACCCATTACTCTGTACTTAATACTTTTGTACTCCATACTCAAATCCCATTACTCAATACTAAGGGATAGTTATTATTTTGGGAGTTGAATAAGGACGATTTTTCCATCTACGAGTACTTTCATGGATTGGATGTTGTCATGATTCTCAACAGCGAGGACTTCCCCTGTCATTGTATTGGGTTCATGTTCCATGGAGAAAAATACTTCGGATGGAGTGCCTTGCTTTGTGAAAACACCTTCCTCTATCACCATGACTTGATCTGCCAATTTGAATACTTCTGGCAAGTGATGACTGACAAACACAATAGTAGTGGAGACGATATTTTTTAGTGTCAATATGGCTTCTTGCAATTTGATACGCATCTCATTGTCCAGAGCCGATAGCGGTTCGTCCAAGAGTAGCAACTTAGGTTTTCGGACTAATGCTCGGACCAATGCTACACGTTGCTGTTGTCCGCCAGATAAGTTGGCAGGCATGCGTTGTAGTAGATCCCCTAGACCTGCAATGTCAATCATCTGATTGACGAGTGTCAGATCGTTTTTGTCTTTGAGGCCGTACTTGATGTTTTTCAAAACATCCATATTAGGGAACAAGGAATAATCTTGAGGAAGAAAACCAATAGGTCTTTTGTTGCTTTTGATATGGAGGCGTTCGGAACTGTCATACCAAGTATGGTCTCCTAATTTGATGTGTCCTTGATCCGGTTGCATCAGTCCTGCCAACATTCTTAACAGGCTACTTTTTCCGACTCCTGATTTGCCAAAGATCGCAATGATTTGATTCTCACTCCAGTCTGCCGATAGGTTGAGTTCTATTTCTTTTCCTTGAGAAAGGAAGGATTTATGTAGTTCAAATGAGATCATTTCACGGTGCTATAGCCTTTTTTGTTGAAGAGGTAGACGATTGTCAATACAATGAAGCTGAATACCAGTAATATCAAGGAATAGGTATGTGCTGCATTATAATCTAACTTATTGACACTATCATAGATTGCTATGGATGCCACACGTGTATGGTCCAGGTTGCCGCCGATCATCAATACTACCCCGAACTCTCCTATAGTATGTGCAAAACTCAGAATGATGCCAGTCCATAGAGAAGCTTTGATATTGGGAAGTAGTACTTTGATCAAAGTTTGCCACCAAGATTTACCTAACGTATAGGATGCTTCTTTAAGTGAGGGAGATAGATTCTGAAAACCTGCTTGGATGGGTTGGACCATGAACGGTAGGCTGTAGATCATAGAGCCGATAACCAATCCCGTGAATGTAAAGGCAATACTGATGTCAAATTTATGATCCAAAAAAGCACCTAGAATGCTGTGTTTACCAAAAGAGATCAACAGATAAAAGCCTAACACAGAAGGAGGGAGGACTAAAGGAAGCGCAACCATGGCTTCCAGTAGGAATTTGAATTTCATTTTAGAATAAGCCAACCAATAGGCCAACGGTATGGAGGCCATCAGTAGGATGGTTGTAGTGACGAGGGCTAATTTTAAAGTAATTAGCAAAGGACTCCATTCGATCATTTAGTTGACTTGATATCCATACTTGGACAATATTAATGCAGCATCTTCACTTAGCATAAAATCATAGAATAAACTCGCGTTTTTTCTACGGTTTTCATCGTCGGTTTTCAATAGTACTATTCCTTGGCTGATAGGGGTGTAGTACTTGGAGTCTATATCTAGACTCCTGCCTTTGTTAGATAAGTTGGGTGTGTATAAGACGGATTTGCTTGTGATACCGACTTCTACGGAGTTGGATTGGGTGTATTGATTGACTTGACTGATACTCTCTCCTTTGATCAATTTGGATTGCAACTTGCCAAAGAGCTCGGTATTTTCTAGTACTTCCATAGCAGCTATCCCATAGGGGGCTGTTTCTGGATTCGCTATTGCTATTCGTTCAACGTTATTCGAAAGGAGACATGCTTTGAACCCTTGGTTTAGATCTATTTGATCATTCAATGTCCATAGAATCAACGTACCATAGGCATATGTTATAGGAGCAGAGATGGTCAACCCTTCTTGATGCAGGAGGTCAGGGTACATCATATTGGCGGAAATGAAAACGTCGTAAGGAGCTCCATGTCTTATTTGTGTCGCCAATATGCCCGAAGAGCTGCTAGAACTCTCGACTTGGATGGGGTGTTTGGATTCAAAATGCTCGACGAGTGCTTGTACAGGATGCTGCATATTGGCAGCCACTGCAATCCTGACAGTATTACTTTGCTTGGTCTGGCAAGCAGATGTTGTGAGTATGAGAAGATATAATAATATGTTAAGCTTCATTTGCTTCGATGTATTTGGTGGCAATTTACGAAGAGGTAAAGTGTTGTTGGTGTGTTGGTGCTTGAAATTTCAGTACTTAAACAGTCTGTGATTTTATTAGAATCATGATAAGTCACTATTTCAATGATAAACTAGGTCAATACAACGTGATAAGAATAAAATATAATTAATTTTGCCTTTCATTTTTTTGAGATATGCTAACAAATAACGACGTACTAAAAAAATTAAGAGTAGCCCACAAACTTCGTGATGAACACATCATAGATATATTGAAGCTGGTCAACTTTGAAATAACTAAAGGTGCGCTTGGTGATATGTTTAGAGATCCCGGACATCCTAATTATGTAGATGCAGGTGATCAGATCGTAAGGAACTTTTTAGATGGATTGATTATTCACTTGAGGGGAGAGCGACCAAAAAAGCCTGGATCCAAATCTGAGATTAATGATATTAATCCAGTTCAAAAAGATGATTCAAAACCTAAAGCCATCACACCACGACGTTATCAGAAGAAGAAGTAGAACTGTGGTTAGAATTGATGATCATAACTGAAAAGAGGCTTGCTAATCATTCTGCTGATGCATTTTGAATTAGCTATGATTAATGATAGAACATAATAAAGAGGCCCTATAGTGATTCAACTATAGGGCCTCTTTATTTTAGATAGGTTTTTATTATTCATGAATCGTTTTTACTTCATAGAGTGTCACTTGTGAACTCTGCGTATAGTCAGCGTTGTGTTTGAAGTAGTTGCCAGTTTTGAAATAGTTTTCGTTTTGATACCCATTTCCCACATAGTCATATACCAAGGTGTAGTCAATGTCAATGCTCTGGACTTCACATATCAATGCATAGTATAGTTTCCCTCCTTCTATTTTTATTTTGATAATGAATTTATCGTTTTTAACCGTTCCGATATTGATCTTTTTATCAAAATCACTTGTCCAAGGCTCTCCCTCATCCGGCTTGACATAGTATTCGATAATCAAATCATCATTATCCCACTGGACTTTGACGGTTGCAGGATTGCCAGATATTCCAGCCGATTCCTTACCATGAATTTGTGCCACATAGGTTCGTCCATTGCCTTCGCAATAGACTACTTTTAATGTTGATTCTAATGCGTGAGTGCCTGTTGACATAGGCCAATTGTCATTAGTGTCTTGATTTCCTTTCCAAAACTCTCTTAGCTCAGTTCGACAGTATTTTCCATTTAGAGCTGATAGGCCAGACGTTGTGAATCCCGTGAATTTGGTATACATCGTATAGCTACTGTCTTCATTGAGATGAAAGTATTCGGACGCTTCTTTGGTGAAATTATTAGCCACGATATCTTCATAGAATATAGAAGTGGCCTTCCCTTCTCCTTTGTCTAATGGTACGGATAGGTACCAGTTTTTCCAAACTATGTTTGAAGCGGTATCTACTACTGAATCTTTCCCAATCTCCGCAACTTCTTCCTCATCCTCTAGAGGCTGTTCGATTTCTTCTAGCACCTTGTCTTCCGATCCACATGCTACTAGCGTGATCAGCAAAATTAGCACAGATATTATTTTATTTAAGTCTTTCATCACTGGGCTTTATTCTTTAACTACAAAAGTAGCTCAAATATTTTATTTGGTACATTAATTAATTGGTAGACCAATTAATTAATGTACCGCCTTGATTAATATTATGTTTTTTGATTATGCCGAAGTAAGGGTGAGTGGAGAAGCGTGAGAGTTGTCGTGTACCTCTTGAAAATGAAAAACCCCTCCTAATCAGTGATTAAAAGGGGTTTTAGTACCCAAGGCCGGAATCGAACCGGCACTTCCGAAGAAACTGGTGTTTGAGACCAGCGCGTCTACCAGTTCCGCCACTTGGGCATATATTCGCGAATTTGTTACTTAAATTCTTGCGGACTTGGCTCCCTCTCTTTCAAAAGGGATGCAAATATGTTTAAACATTTTTACTAAGTCAATAGCTAGGTGAAATTAAATGATATTTATTTTTCTATCGAAAGATTGTGCCCTAGGTTTCTCCTTCAGACAGGCTTTTATGGCGGGCCAAACTACACCAAATAAAGCTGATGATCTATATTCATTCAAGTGTTGTTCGCTTTTCCAATGGCTATAAGTGATGAACTTACTAGGTTGATCAATGTCTTGTAATATTTCCAGATGAAGACAGCCAGGTGCATTTCTGATTTGGTATTGATACTGGTCTAATAAATGGAACAAATCTTTGACCTTGTCATCAGTCAATACCAATTGAACTACTCTTACAATCATATCTTAAAATCAATAAATACCTGATCATCTATCATCAGTCCCAATAAGTTAGCACCATTCCCTTGCAAAATTCCAATCTCCAATTGTCCATTGGTGTTGAATAAAACGAAACATTCTCCAGGCAATACTTCAAAATAGGTTTTGTGGATTTTACTGATTTTTTCTCTTCTGAAGTTTACTTCAAACGGACAATGATTATTGATACCTATTATAGATTCAAAATCATGTTGCATGATGTTGGTGATTAGGTTGCCATAGTGGTCTATCCTTATCACATTACCCGCTATTTGTTTTTTGGTAGCTTTAGATCTTGCTGGTACATATCGTTGCAGCTCCTCGAGACTTGGGCCCAATTCTTGAATGTCTGTACCACTAGCGAGTTTGCAGGCGATAGGTCCATCAATATCCCTGCAGGGGAAAGGAGTTTCTAATTTTTGAATAGCATTGGTCTCTACGATTGCTACTGGGGGCTCTTCTGTCAATAGGGAGTAGATCCCAGAATCATCACCTACGAAAAAGTGGCCGTCCATTTTTACAGCTACTGATTTGCCTTTTCTATTGATATTTGAGACGCCTATCAGGTGAACTGTACCGTTAGGGAAGTCTTGATAGATCGATTTGAGAGAATGCGCAGCATGCCCAATGTCACCGACCATGATTTGATGGGTGATGTCAATGATTTGTAGCTGCGGGTTTTCTTTGAGCATACTCGCTTTTACTGCTGCCACGTAATGATCAGAAAGTCCAAAGTCAGAAAGAAAAGTTACTATGGCCATAGAAGCGACTAGAAATTTTGTTTATTTTGTCTATACAAAAGTATACTTTGATCGCAAATTAGATATTCCATTTGGTAGAAAAAATCATAACCCTCGAGAACATTCCGCTTATTGAGTTTTTAGGCGTAGAAAATGAAAATATTAATGAAATAGCAGCGGCTTTTCCGGAATCCAAAATTATTTCTAGGGGTAATGAAGTACGTATTCAAGGTGCTTCTCCTGAAATTTTGAAAATTAATGATATATTTAATTCGTTAGTTGATCATTATCATAAATTCGGTAAAATATCTAAGACGAACGTCGATTCATTTTTGAAAAGTGATGATGCGGTGTTTGGAGAAGTAGATACCGACGTGTTGGTCTTTGGGACAAGTGGAGCTAAGATTGTACCGAAATCTCAAAATCAAAAAAGGCTAGTAGAGAGCTCAGGTAAGCATGATCTGGTGTTTGCAGTAGGGCCTGCAGGTACGGGTAAAACCTATATATCTGTCGCGATGGCTGTCAAAGCGCTAAAGAACCGTGATGTAAAAAAAATTATCATAACACGACCAGCAGTAGAAGCAGGAGAGAATCTAGGTTTTTTGCCTGGTAATCTGAAGGATAAGATAGATCCTTATTTGAGGCCTATTTATGATGCGCTATATGATATGATTCCATCTGAGAAGTTAAGGTATTATATGGAAAACGAGGTGATTGAGATCGCGCCATTGGCATATATGAGAGGTAGAACGTTGAACAATGCCTTTGTACTGTTGGATGAAGCACAAAATACAACGCCTATGCAGATCAAAATGTTTTTGACACGTATGGGGCCAAAGTCAAAGGTGATCGTAACTGGAGATATGTCTCAAGTTGATTTGCCAACCAAACAGAAGTCTGGCTTGGCTGAATCACTTAAGATTCTGAAGAATGTGAAAGGGATTGGTTTTGTAGAACTAGATGGTAAAGATGTCGTTCGTCACAAACTGGTGAAGGATATTATCCAAGCATATGATATTTCGGAAACTAAATAAGTTTTTGAAATCAATAATTATAACAATAAGAAACCTCTGAGATTCTCAGAGGTTTCTTATTGTTATATTTTGTACTGTTAACCAACCATACCCATATTTCCGGTCGATAAAGGAAGCTGACTCAATTCCTGGTGCTAAATCCAGCAAGGAACATAGCTTGTATGACTTTCGATAGTGTTGCTTGGTCTTGCGCTTTATCGAGTTAAACTCTTTCTCTTCTCTTTTCATATTGACACGTTTTGTGTCAATTTATTTCAGGATGCCCCCCGAGAGCATTTCCTTCGTTCCCGA
>JAOPTS010000159.1:0-43906 GCA_051531955.1 Reichenbachiella sp. | reverse complement strand
CTTCGTTCCCGAGAGCATTTCCAGAGTTTCAAAGCAAGTACTGATGCCAGTAGGAAGCGTAAGGTGTCTAGTTTGTAATTACCAATCCTTATACGAGAATATTGATTTGTGATAATCCCCGAATATCATTATTAGCTATTCTAATAAGTGATTGTGGGGTTTGGACATAAAAAAACCTCTGAGATTGATCAGAGGTTTTTTTATGTATGATATTCTAAAGTTTCTTAGAAATCAAAGGCAAATACCCATCCGCCATCAATAACCTTTGTTCTTGTTGCAGCTGTTGATATATCAAATGATAACTGTAATGCTTCTGCAGTTGCAGATGCATCCATAGCTACACCGTCTTCAGTTCTTGTAATGATAAATCCAGTAGATCCACCTTCCGCAATTGTCCAGTTACCACTTGCTGGAAATACTGTTTCATTAGCAGATCCAACTGTAGTATAAGTTCCGCCATCAACAGTACCCGTGAAAGATACAGTCATGCCTTCCCATTCCAGTGCAGTTTGACCATCACCAGGAGTTACAGTTGTTACAGTAGCTGTTCCAGAAACAAGGATGCCAACAAAGTCAGCTAGTTTAGTGTCTTCTGGATCACCTCCGTTATCATCACCTCCGCAGCTAGCAAATACTACTAAACTTAAAAAAAGGACTGCCGTTAAATAGTTTAAAAAAATTTTCATGTTGTTGTGTGTTTTTATTTGATTAATCTCAAAAATAGACTTTTTTATAAAACATCCAGTAAAAAATGAAATCAATTATTGTATTATTTTAATTATTTAGAAAAATACTACGATTTACCATTTCAATTTCATGCTTTTGATTGGATGCTATTACAACGGTAGTGTCTTGCGATATATTGTTGATATGCAGTTGGTACCACTCTATGCCTTTTATGTCCATATTGGAGGTGGGTTCATCCAAGAGTAATAAACTGCATTTAGAATAAAAACTCAGGCCAAGTTTTAATCTTTGCTTCATTCCACTAGAGAAGTTTTTAATTAGTTTCTCTCTGTCTTTTTGGAAATACATCAAGTCTACTAACTCGTCAAGGTTGTTAACTTGTTGCAGTTTCTTAAACTTAAAATGAAAGTCCAACATTTCATTGAGGCTAAACTCTTCGATTAGTTCGGTATAGGGCGCACAAAAACAAACATGTGCAACCAATTGATCGGCATTGAGTGGATTACCCTCTATTTGATGCGTAATGGAACCTTTGGTTGGAGTGATCATGCCTGAGAGGGTCTTGATCAAGGTGGATTTTCCACTCCCGTTGTTGCCAACGAGAGCGATACGATCTCCACTGTATATATGGTCAGTGAGGTCTTTGAATATCCATTCCTTATTGGAAAAACGTTTTCCTACCTTATCTAGGATTAGGTCCATGAGTTGACTTACTTGTCTTTGCGGACAATACTAGCAGTCATAGATCCTTCTGATGCTAATTTTCCATTGACATGGGCAGTACCTTTCATCTTAGCTATTCCTCTCTTGATAGGTTGCAATAGCTCACATTTGATATCAAGTGTATCTCCAGGAATGACCATTTTCCTAAATTTGAAATTGTCCACTCCCAAAAAGTAAGTCCAATAGTTTTCTGGATCAGGCACAGAATTCAAAACGAGAATACCACCGATTTGAGCCATTGCCTCGATTTGAAGCACGCCAGGCATTACTGGGTTTTCAGGGAAGTGACCTTGAAAATGCGGTTCGTTGAAAGTAACGTTTTTGATGCCAGCTACTCGCGTCTCATCCAGATGATAGATTTTATCAATTAATAAAAACGGGTATCTATGTGGTAAGATTTTAGCAATTTGATTGATGTCATACACTGCTGGCATATTTGGATCATATGCTGGTACTATAGTTTCTTTCTCCATTTTCTAAAATTGTAATACGTAGGTTATTGAACTATCCATTCAAGGTTATTTGTTACTGTTCAGGATGTACAATAAGTAGATTCTGAATCTAGGTCGGCAAATTTAGCTTTTTTTGATAAAGTCCTGAGGGATGTACGAAAATTTTGATACTTATAAGTCTTTGATATCTAGCCAACAGTAATAATGCTTGGTTACAATTTTACTCATAGCCTTGATGTTTGGGAGGTCAACAGCCATTTCAATAGGTACTATTTCTCCTTTTTTGGTCAATATTTTTATTTTCTGATCACTTTGAATGTAGGCGGAATTACTGATTTTACTGGCTTTAGTCAAGAATGTCAAGCCATGATTACTGACGTTTGTGGCCGTTTTGATTTCCGATTTAGTATTCGTTTGTAAGCCTCCATCAATTTTTTCATTGTCCATGTAGATCTTGAAGAGCTTTCTGTCCAGTAGATTTTTGCTAAGAGTAGATAGTATGAAGTCATCTGAATCTCTCCAGAATTTCATAGACCCCCATATGTCACTGTCGTCCATCAAAGAAAATAGGTCAATAATATTGTGGTCCTCAGCAAAGTCCATCTTGGATATATTTCGTTCCAAAAAGAATTGTAGTGCAGGAGTGGCTATGATGTTTTTTCCCTTTTGTGTCAGGTATTTGGCTCGTCTAATGATTTGTATCAGCATCTCTTCCGCACTAACAGAAGTTTTGTGAAGATAGACTTGCCAATACATGAGTCTTCGTGCACTCAAGAAATTTTCTATACTATAGATTCCTTTTTCCTCTACAATAATCTCGTCATCACGAACATTGAGCATGTTGATGATTCGCTCTGAACCAATAGCTCCTTCACTGACACCTGTAAAGAAGCTGTCTCGTTTGAGATAATCCAAACGGTCAATATCTAATTGACTGCTAACTAATTGATGTAAAAAATGACGTGGATATTTGTCAATAAAAATATCTAAAGCCGTAGAAAGTGCACCATTGAAATGGTCGTTGAGTCTTTTGAAGAAAATAATTGAAATGTCTTCATGAGGGACATTGTCAAGTAAATTGAATTCTAACGTATGGGAAAACGGCCCGTGACCAATGTCATGTAACAGGATAGCCAATAGACAGCCTTCGAACTCTTCATCGGATATTTCGATTCCTTTAGTTCGCAAACTGAGCAACGTCTGCTGCATCAAATGCATTGAGCCTATAGCGTGATGAAATCGCGTATGTAAGGCCCCTGGATATACCATATTGGTAAGTCCTAGCTGCTTGATCCTCCTCAATCGTTGGAAATATGAATGGTTCATGACATCATACACCAGTTCACTAGGAATGGTGATGAACCCATAGACGGGATCGTTGATGATTTTCTTTTTGTTGAGTGTCAAATTGCAGTGGATTAAATAGGTAGTTAGGGGTGGTTTATCTTATTTTGAAACAAGTAGTGAAATCCCATTACTTAATCCAAAGAAATACAAATATGCGAAATTATAAAATATTGTGGGCAGATGATGAAATTGACTTGTTGAAACCACACATATTGTTTTTGAATAATAAAGGATATGATGTTACTCCGGTCAATAGTGGTTCTGATGCTTTGGATTCTATTGAAGAGGAGAATTTTGATATTATTTTCTTGGATGAAAATATGCCCGGGTTATCTGGATTAGAAACTTTGGCTAAGATCAAAACATCCCACCCTAATGTGCCAGTGGTGATGATTACCAAGAGTGAAGAGGAGCATATCATGGAGGAAGCGATAGGGGCTAAAATTGCCGATTATCTGATCAAGCCATTGAATCCCAACCAGATATTGCTCTCCGTAAAAAAGATATTGGACAATAAACGTTTGGTTTCCGAACGTACCAATATGAATTACCAGCAAGAGTTTAGAGGTATTAGTATGGATATCAACGAGATCCAAGATTTTCAAGAATGGATTGATGTCTATAAGAAGATGGTCTATTGGGAATTAGAAATCGATGCTACAGAACGAAAGGATATGGCGGAGATTCTTACCATGCAGAAAGATGAAGCGAATTCTGAGTTTTGTGATTTCATCATTGATAACTATAGTGATTGGTTAACTAATCCGAATATCGATAAGCCACTCTTGTCTCATAGAATTATGAAGCAAGAAGTATTCCCGCTATTGGGGAAGGAAGAGCCGGTCTTCTTTTTTTTGATTGATAATTTGAGATATGATCAGTGGAATTTGTTGGAGCCTATCATTTCTCAATTTTATAATATAGAAAAGGAAGTGCCTTTCTATGCTATCCTACCAACCACTACTGCTTATGCCCGTAATGCCATATTTAGTGGGATGATGCCTGATGATATGGAGAAATATCATAGTGATATCTGGATAGGAGAGGACAAGGATGAAGGGAAGAATATGCATGAGGAAGAGTTTGTTAAGCGTAATTTGAAACGGAATAATATTGACGCTTCGGTTTCTTACCATAAGGTTCTGCAAAAGAATCAAGGGAAAAATTTGGTTACGAACATCAATAATATGATGAAGATCGACCTCAATGTGATTGTCTACAATTTTGTAGATGTATTGTCTCATGCGAGGACTGATATCAAGATGATTAGAGAATTAGCCCCTGATGAATCAGCCTATCGTTCGTTGACTAAATCTTGGTTTATGCATTCTACGTTACTAGAGGCGTTGAAGATTCTTTCTGAGAAAAAAGTGAAAGTTGTGATTACTACTGATCATGGCACTATCAGGGTCAAGAGACCTGTGAAGATCGTAGGAGATAAGAATACGAATACCAATCTGAGATATAAGGTGGGTAAGAACCTGAATCTAGACAATCCTAATAGTGTCTACATAGCGCGTAATCCTCAGGATTTGAGACTGCCAAAGCCAAATGTATCAAGCTCGTATGTGTTTGCACAGAAAGACGATTTCTTGGCCTACCCTAATAATTATAATCACTACGTGAATTACTATAAGGATACTTTTCAACATGGAGGAATCTCTTTGGAGGAAATGATTGTACCATTGATTCATCTAACTCCTAAGGGGTAAATGGAGTTGAAATTAAACTCATTAGATGAAATTTCATCCGTAGCAAAACAGGTGATTGAGTTTTCTGAAGGTGTGAAAATTTGGTTGTTTGAGGGACAAATGGGTGCTGGCAAGACCACATTGATAAAGGCTGTTTGTGAGGAGCTAGGGATTGTAGATGATACGAGTAGCCCTACCTTTTCATTGGTCAACGTCTATGAGGATCGTAAGGGTGAGGAATATTATCATTTTGATTTTTATAGATTGAATGACGAAATGGAGGCATTAGATATTGGAAGTGATGAATATTTCTACTCCGGTAATCATTGCTTTATCGAATGGGCCGAGAAAATCCCTTCATTGATTCCACCAGAAAACATCGAAATAAGTATTAAATTGGGTGATAATAATTCCAGAATCATAAGCTTGAATAAAAATGATTGAGCAGCTGAAAGAAAGCGTCTCATCTCTCGTCGAAGAGTCCAGATTGTATCCGCAAGAAAAATTAGCCCCGCTAAGAAAGAAACAATGTCATTTGAATATTGGGATTCCTAGGGAGAATTCTAAATATGAAAATAGAATTCCGTTAACGCCTAAGGCAGTTGGTTCGCTAACGAGCTTGGGTCATAAAGTGTTGGTAGAGTCTGGGATTGGTGAGGCTTCTAATTTTACAGACAAAGAATATACTGATGCTGGGGCAAACATATCAACAGATGCCAAGCAAGTTTTTAAATCGGACGTGGTGATCAAGGTGGCTTTTCCTACCATGGAAGAGATTGTTTGGATGGGTAGTGGACAAACGATCATCTCGACCATACATGCTGAGGATAAAGATATAAGGAGTCGGTTGGAGTTATTGAATGATAAAAAGTCCATAGCTGTGGGCTATGAATTCATTGAAGATAAAGTCGGTGGACTGCCGATCGTAAGAGCGATGAGTGAGATTGCAGGCGTATCGATTATGCCAATTGCAGCGAATTATATGTCTGTTGAAAATGAGGGCGCTGGCGCTATCCTTGGAGGGATTACAGGTGTGCCCCCTACAAATGTTGTTATTATTGGTGCTGGTACCGTTACTGAGTACGCAGCAAGAACTGCTTTGGGATTAGGGGCTAGTGTCAAGATATTTGATGAGCACATCTATAAGCTGCACCGGTTGAAGCATATTTTAGCAACTTCTGTGTTCACTTCTACCATCGATCCTGTGGCTTTCAAAAAGGCTTTAAGTGAAGCTGATGTTGTGGTAGGGGCTGTTCGTTCTGAGAAAGGCGAAGTAAAGAAAGTAGTGACCGAAGATATGATCATGGGGATGAAGAAAGGGACTGTGGTATTGGATGTAAGTATCGACGAAGGTGGATGTATTGCGACATCCATACCTACTAACCTTAAAAACCCTTCTTTTATTAGACACGGTGTGATTCATTATTGCGTACCTAATATCGCTTCGAAATATCCAAGAACATCTACCAAGGCATTGAGCAATATCTTTACGCCAATATTGATAAGTATGTCAAATAGTGGAGGAGTGGATCAAATGATCTTCGAAAATAAGTGGTTTATGAAAGGCGTCTATGCCTACAAAGGCTTTATGACGAATTATCACCTGGCTAATAAGCTTGGTCTAAGATTCAAAGACTTGAATCTATTGATGGCTGCTAGGTTCTAGTATAACCTTTGCCAAAGTTTTGAACTTTGACAAAGGTATAAGTCTTACTGTCTCTTAAAGCTTAGCTTTCAACGATTCTATTTTAGATTCAGTATCGGCTAACTTCTTTCTTTCCGAAGCAATTACTTGATCTGGTGCATTGTTAACGAATTTTTCATTCGATAACTTTTTCTCAATACCAGTTTTGAAACCAATCAGTCTTTTGATTTCAGACTCTATTTCTTCTGAGTTATCTTCAGCTTTAGCATGACTCCCTAACAGTACATAGAATTCATCCTTTTGAACCATGAAGCTTTCCGCATTGTCTGACTTGTCTTCCGTAGCTACAATACTAGAGATATTACCCAATTTTTGGATCACACTAAATTGACTTTCATACTGCTTGTAGTCAGCAGACTTGATTTTCAATTCTAATGATTCCTTTGGAGAGATACCATAACTGTTTCTAACATTTCTAACACCAGAGATAGCTTCAAATACATTTGCGCTAAGTGACAAAAGCTCTTTGTCAAAACCAGCAGCTATAGGCCAATCAGCTTTAATCAAATATTCCATTTCTTCACGATCTTTCAAGTTGTGCCAAATTTCTTCAGACAAGAATGGCATGAAAGGATGTATGATTCTCATCAAACGCTCTATGAATTCAATCGCTTGGTCATAAGTCGTTCTGTCAATAGGTTCGCCAAACTTAGGTTTGATCATTTCAAGATACCAAGAACAGAAGTCATCCCAAACCAATTTGTACGTACTCATCAATGCCTCAGATAATCTGAATTTGGTGAATAGATCATCTACCTCTACCAGGACCTCATTGATTCTGTTGTCAAACCAAGTATTGGCTATGGCAGCTGCAGGTTCTTGCTTTTTATCAGATATGTCAAAGGACTTAATCAACCTAAAAGCATTCCATACTTTGTTGGTAAAGTTACGTCCTTGCTCACAAAGCTTCTCGTCAAACAAAAGGTCGTTTCCAGCAGCAGAACTTAGTAGCATACCCACACGCACACCGTCAGCGCCATATTTATCTATTAGGCCCAAAGCATCAGGAGAGTTTCCTAACGATTTGGACATTTTTCTTTTCTTTAAATCTCTCACCATACCGGTGAAATAGACTTTTTCGAAAGGCTTGTCATTGGTGAATTCATATCCTGAGATAATCATTCTTGCTACCCAGAAAAAGATAATATCCCAACCAGTTACAAGTACTTGAGAAGGGTAGTAGTATTTGAATTCTTCGTTATCAGGGTTTTCAAAACCGTCAAATACTGAAATAGGTAGTAATGCACTACTAAACCAAGTATCTACTACATCCTCATCTCTTGTCAAATCGGCAGATGTCAGGTTCTGATTGCCAGAATCCTTTTGTGCCATTGCTAGTGCTTCTTCAGGTGTTTTTCCTACCGCTACTTGGTCCTCGCCGTAGTAGTAGGCTGGAATTTGTTGTCCCCACCATAGTTGTCTTGAGATTGGCCAATCTTTGATGTTCTCCAACCAATGCTTGTAGGTGTTTTTGAATTTTTCTGGGAAGAATTCAACATTATTGTTCATGACATTGTCAAGTGCTGGATTAACCAATTTTTGCATGTCAACAAACCATTGTAGAGATAGTTTTGGTTCTACAACAGTGTCAGGGTTTCTTTCAGAATAACCTACTTTATTTTTTAGGTTTTCTGTTTTAATAAGGCTGCCTAATTCTTTTAGTTTTTTGGAAACACTCTTTCTTGCTTGCTCTCTAGTTTCACCTACAAAGAATTGAGCTGTCTCATTCAACGTGCCATCGTCATTCAAAATGTCGATAGTTTCGAGATTATGCTTTTGACCCAATTCGTAATCATTGGTGTCATGAGCTGGAGTCACTTTCAAACATCCAGTACCAAATTCAATGTCTACATAATCATCTTCTATAATAGGGATGCTTCTGTTTACTAATGGAACGATAGCTCTTTTGCCTTTTAGGTGAGTGTACCTTTCGTCATCAGGGTTGATACAGATGGCAGAGTCACCTAAGATCGTCTCTGGTCGGGTTGTCGCGATAGTTACGAACTCGTCACTACCTTCTATTTGGTATTGCACATAATAAAGTGCCGAATCAACGTCTTTATGGATTACTTCTTCATTAGAGATTGTTGTTTGGGCTGTCGGGTCCCAATTCACCATTTTATAATCTCTATAGATGTATCCTTTTTTGAAATAACTAATAAAAACATCTACTACTGCCTTGGAATTTTTTTCATCCATGGTAAAGAATGTTCTATCCCAATCACAAGAAGCACCTAATCTTTGTAATTGATTGAGGATGATTCCGCCATATTTATCTTTCCATTCGAATGCATGAGCCAAGAATTCTTCTCTAGTCAAATCAGCTTTAGTGATACCTTTTTCTCTAAGCTGGTTTACCACTTTAGCTTCAGTAGCAATAGAAGCGTGATCAGTACCAGGTACCCAGCAAGCTTCTTTCCCTTCCATTCTGGCCTTTCGGATGAGAACATCTTGGATGGTATTGTTGAGCATGTGCCCCATATGTAGGATGCCAGTGACGTTGGGAGGGGGGATTAATATGGTGTAAGGCTCTTTATCCTTGTTGGGTTTAGATTTGAAAAAACCTTTCTCCAACCATTCCTGATATCTTTTGCCCTCTACTACAGACGGGTCATACTTCGTTGATATTGACATTGCCACTCTTTTAATTTTCGAAGGGCAAAATTATATAAATAGTTGGCTCTTAAGATTTGCTAGCCAACTTTATTTCTAATCTCTTATAAATAGAAAGAGAGCAAAGTGAACCTTGCTCTCTCAATTGTGGTGGTTATAAATTAGATTTGGATAATTAAGCTTTCTTTTCTTCCTCTTCTTTACCGCCACTAATCTTACTTTTGATGGCAATTTCTAATTCATCCATCAATTCAGGATTATCCAATATGATGTTTTTCACAGTGTCTCTACCTTGTCCTAATTTATTTCCTTTGTATGAGAACCAAGAACCTGCTTTGTTGATAATGTTGAGTTCTACTCCTATATCAACGATTTCACCAACTTTAGAGATTCCTTGACCATACATGATGTCAAATTCAACTACTTTGAACGGAGGTGCTACTTTGTTCTTAACTACTTTGACTCTCGTTCTGTTACCTAATACATTGTCTGCACTTTCTTTGATTTGTCCGATACGTCTGATATCCAATCTTACTGAAGCATAGAATTTCAATGCGTTACCACCAGTTGTAGTTTCTGGGTTCCCAAACATGACACCAATTTTCTCTCTCAATTGGTTAATGAAAATACATGAACAACCAGTCTTGTTGATTGCGCCAGTCAATTTTCTTAGCGCTTGACTCATCAATCTAGCCTGAAGCCCCATTTTACTGTCACCCATTTCGCCTTCTAATTCAGCTTTAGGTACCAATGCGGCAACTGAATCAATAACGATGATGTCAATAGCGCCTGACCTGATTAGATGTTCAGCAATTTCAAGAGCTTGTTCGCCATTGTCTGGTTGAGAGATTAGTAGGTTTTCTGTATCGATACCTAACTTCTCCGCATATGCTTTGTCAAACGCATGCTCAGCATCAATAAAGGCTGCCATGCCACCTTGTTTTTGAGCTTCCGCGATACAATGCATACTCAAGGTTGTCTTTCCTGAAGATTCTGGACCGTATATTTCAGTAACTCTTCCTCTAGGAATACCGCCAATTCCTAATGCTATATCTAAACTTACAGAGCCAGTAGGGATAGAAGGTATATCACTGATGCTTTCGTCCGAAAGCTTCATTACAGTTCCTTTACCATAGGCTTTTTCTAACTTGTCAAGTGTTAGTTGTAATGCTTTTTGTTTAGCTGCGTTTTCACTCATTATATTAATTTTTTATAGACAGATGTAAGTGCAATTTATCTTGATTAATCATGCTGACCTAGTGGGCCATCGTGATTTTTTAGATAATTATTTTAGCAAATATACGATAGTGATCCACATAAAAAAGCTAGATGCTAAAAAAATTAGTATTCTGAATTTAGTGTCAACGTTATACTGTTTGATTGTTTCTAAAGCGCTATGTTTCCTTATTGTTAAGATATTATTACTACTTTTAAAGTGACTCGATTTAATGAATAAAAATAGAGAGTTTTGAGTGATCCTTAAAGATTGGATTAATTGCATGTCATAATGAGGTAATGAAAATGTCAGGGAATAAGAAAATTCTAGTAGTAGATGATGAGTTAGATATTCTTGAGTTGTTGAAGTACAACTTGGAAAAAGAAGGATATCAGGTGGAAGTTGCAGAGAATGGTTTGAAGGCGGTTGAGGTTGCGAAGGATTTTGTTCCTGATTTGGTACTGTTGGATATTATGATGCCAGGGCAAGATGGTGTGGAGACGTGTCGTCAGTTAAGAGAGTTAAAAGAGTTGTCAAATTCCTTTATCATCTTTTTGACCGCAAGAGTAGAGGAGTATTCTGAGATTGCAGCATTTGATAATGGGGCGGATGATTACCTGACCAAACCGATTAAGCCTAGGGCATTGATGAGTCGAATCAGTGCTATATTTAGAAGAACCGAAAAGGAAGTAGGACTTAGTGATAAGGTTGTTGCTGGCGATTTAGAAATCGATAAGCAGAGTTATACTGTAAAAAGAGGTGAAGAAGAGTTTACGCTTCCTAAAAAGGAATTTCAATTGCTTTTCTTTTTGGCACAACACCCTAACAAGGTTTTTAGTAGAGACGAATTGTTGTACAATATTTGGGGAACTGACGTCTATGTGTTGGCTAGGACAGTTGATGTACATGTGAGAAAGGTTCGAGAGAAAATTGGCGATGGATATATCACAACTATTAAAGGGGTTGGATATAAATTTGAGGTGGAATAATCTCGGTATAATATGTTATTGAATTCTCGTGGACTGGCTTTAATCTTAGCTGGTTGTATATCAGCTATTGTTTTAGGTAGTTTATTGCTGTTGCCTGATATCCCAACTTATGTTCATTGGTTGGTGTTCTTTATTTCGTTCGGTACAGGGTATATCCTGATTAATATTGTGTTAGAGTTTTTATTCTTTAGAGAGCTGAGGAGTATTTACGAGATGTTCGAACAGATCAAAAACAATGACCTCTCTAAGTTGGAGCGTAATAAGCGTTATGGGCATAGTTCCTTAAATCAGATACATCAAGAAATTTATTCTTTTGCACATGGCAAGCAAAACGAAATTGATGAGTTGAAGCAGTTGGCTAAGTTTAGGAGACAATTTTTAGCAGATGTTTCCCATGAATTGAAGACTCCGATTTTTGCCGCACAGGGATTCGTGCATACTTTGTTGGATGGTGCTATCAAGGATAAAGAGAACCGAATGAGGTTTCTGAAAAAGGCTGCCAAAAACTTAGATGGGCTAGATATGTTGGTTCAGGATCTTTTGACAGTATCTCATATGGAGGCTGGCGATATTACAATGAACATGGAGCCTGTAGATATTTGTGAAGACATATATGAGGCGTTTGATCAGATGGAAAGAGCGGTTAATAAAGCAGGTGTCATTCTGAAAATGAATCATGAAAGAGGAGATGAGGTGTTCGTCTCTGCTGACGGTCAGAGAATCTATCAAGTTTTGGTTAATTTGATTTCTAATGCTATCAAGTATTCGGATAAAGGTGCAGTGGTAGAAGTGTCCTTGATAGATATGGGAGAGAAGGTTGATGTAATCATAAAGGATAGTGGAATAGGGATTCCTGCAGAGCATCTAAACAGGATTTTCGAAAGGTTTTATAGAGTTGACAAAAGTAGAGCCAGAGCTATTGGTGGTACAGGTTTAGGATTATCGATTGTCAAGCATATTGTAGAAGCGCATGGTAGTGTTATCAAGGTTATTAGTACGAAAGGTGAAGGTTCTGAATTTAGTTTCGAACTGAAGAAGCATTCAATGGATAGTTAAGTTTTATTAGTATTCTTTCCCTTTCTTTGCGATCTAATTTCAAACAGAGTGAATAGACGCATAAACCCACAAGATTTAGTAGTATTTGAAAATGATGATTACTTGGTCATCAACAAACCATCAGGTATTTCCACATTGGAAGACAGGAGTAACCCGACCAATATTCTGACATTGTTCAGAGGGAGTAATCCCGATATTTGTGTTTGTCACCGATTGGATAAAGAGACCAGTGGAGCATTATTATTAGCTAAGAATGATGAAGCTTATCGAGAAGCAGCAATGAAATTCGAGGCTAGAGAAGTGGATAAAGTATACCACGCTTTGGTGAAAGGTGGGTTTTCGGACGAAACGATTCAAGTTGACATGCCACTACGAATTGCGGGCTCGGGTAGAGTGAAAGCTGATGAGAGAAAAGGGAAAGAGGCCACTACAATATTTAGAACTAAGCAGTATTTTAAAGGCTATTCTTTGGTGGAAGCTAAGCCTTTATCAGGGAGACGTCATCAAATCCGAGTACACCTAAATTATTTGAGTTTTCCGATTTGTGGTGATGAATTTTATGGGGGGGAACCTATCTTTTTATCTCATATCAAAAAGAACTACAAATTGGCCGAAGGACGTACTGAAAATCCTCTGTTTGATCGAGTTGCTTTGCATGCTTATTCTATAGAGTTGGAAGTCTTGGGTAATAATATCAAAGTGGAATGTCCATATCCCAAGGATATTCAGATGATTTTGAGCAAAATTGAAAAATTTGGATAAGCCTCAAAGTCCTTGAGAGGGCATATTAAAAGTAGTTTGGGAATACCCTCCTTTATTTCAATATATATGTTGCTATTGCAGAATTAAAATTCTATTTTTGTGTCCCTTTTTGAGGGGAGTAGGATTTTTACTATAAAATCAAGTAAATACAGTGGATTCAATAAGTTATAAAACAGCAATGACAACTAGTGCAACTGCGGATAAGCAGTGGTTGGTCGTGGACGCTGATGGAAAAGTATTAGGTAGGTTGGCAAGTGAGATTGCGAAACTTATCAGAGGTAAGCACAAACCTGGGTATTCACCCAATGCAGATTGTGGTGATAACGTTATCGTTATCAACTCAGACAAGGTGAAACTAACAGGTAAGAAATGGACTGATAAAGAGTATATCTCTCACACTGGTTATCCAGGGGGGCAGAGAGTTCAAACTCCAATTCAGGTAAAAGCGAAATCTTCTACTATTTTAGTGGAGAGAGCAGTAAGAGGTATGTTACCTAAGAACAGATTAGGTAGAGCCTTATTTGGTAATTTGTATGTTTATGAGGGAGCGGAACACAAGCATGAAGCTCAAACTCCAAACGAGATAAAACTTTAATCTGAATGGAAGTAATTAATACCATTGGTAGAAGAAAGACATCTGTTGCTAGGTTGTATATGACTCCTGGTAAAGGCGATGTTAAAATTAACAACAGGGACTTGAAAGAGTATTTCCCTTTTGAGATTTATCAAACTATCGTTAAACAACCATTGAAATTGGTTGAAGAAGACGGGAATTTTGATCTCAAAATAAATGTATCTGGCGGAGGTCTGAAAGGTCAAGCTGAAGGAATCAGATTGGCTATCTCGAGAGCTTTAGTAGAGCTTAATCCTGAGCATAGACCTCCTTTGAAAAAAGAAGGGTTCATGACGAGAGATCCAAGAATGGTTGAACGTAAGAAGCCAGGTAGAAAGAAAGCTAGGAAAGCATTCCAGTTTAGTAAGCGTTAATATTTTTATAATTATATATTTTAAGTAAAGTAAATGGCTAAGTTAGAGCACAAAGACTTACTTGATGCTGGTGTCCACTTCGGACACTTGACGAGAAAGTGGGATCCTAAAATGGCACCATACATCTTCATGGAGAAGAATGGTATCCATATTATTGATCTTCATAAATCGCTTGAATGCCTCGAAGAAGCATCAAATGCACTCAAGCAGATAGTTAAATCAGGACGAAAAATCATGTTCGTTGCTACCAAAAAGCAAGCAAGAGAGATCGTAACTGAGGAAGCTAAGAGATTAAGAATGCCTTACGTAACTGACAGATGGTTAGGTGGGATGTTGACAAATTTCTCTACAATTAGAAAATCATTGAAAAAAATGACCTCTATGGACAAGATGTTGAAAGATGATGCTTTCAAAAATCTTGCGAAAAGAGAGAAGTTGATGATCAGTAGAGAAAAGATCAAATTAGAAAGAGTCTTAGGAGGAATTGCTGATTTGACGAGATTGCCTGCGGCACTTTTCGTAGTTGACATCAAAAGAGAACATATCGCTATCAAGGAAGCACAAAAATTGAATATCCCTGTATTTGCGATGGTTGATACGAACTCTGATCCTAATCAAGTGGATTTTCCAATCCCTTCTAATGATGATGCGTTTAAATCTATTTCATTAATTATCAGTCATATTGGTAAAGAAATGGAAGAAGCATTGTCTGAAAGAAAGAAAGATAAGGAAGAGCAAAAAGACAAAGAGGAAGCAGCAGCGAAAGCAGCAGTGGACGAAAAGGCATCATAAATTGAAGCCGATATATTAGATATATTAAAGATTGAACATCGAATTCTCGGTGTTCAATTTTTTGTTTATCACTGTTTCTAATTTTGGAGACAGACCAATTCAAGAAATTATAACAATAAATAATATTAAAATGGCAATTACTGCACAAGAAGTAAACAAGCTACGTCAGATGACGGGAGCTGGTATGATGGATTGTAAAAAAGCATTGGTTGAAGCTGAAGGTGACTTTGATAAAGCTACCGATATACTTAGAAAAAAAGGCCAGAAGGTGTCTGCTTCTAGAGCGGATAGAGAGACTACTGAAGGTATTGTTTTTGTAAAGACTAATGATGAGCATACTACAGGTGTTGTAGTAGCATTCTCATGTGAAACTGATTTCGTTGCTAAGAACGATAAATTTGTTGCTTTAGGTAACGATTTAGCAACTGCTGCATTTGAACACAAACCTGCTGATGCTGAAGCATTGAAAGCATTGAAAGTTGGAGAGTATACTTTCGGTGAGAGAATTATCGAATTGATAGGTACGATTGGTGAGAAATTGGATATCGTAGCTTACGAAGTGATGGAAGGTGAGGCAGTTGTTCCTTATATCCATGCAGGTGGTAAGTTAGGTGTATTAGTTTCTTTGAAAAACACTAGTGGAGCTGACGTTGTAGCTGCTGGTAAAGATGTAGGAATGCAAATTGCTGCAATGAGCCCAGTTGCTGTTGATAAAGATGGTGTTGATTCTTCTGTAGTAGAGAAAGAGATCGAAATCGGAAAAGATCAAGCTAAACAAGAAGGTAAGCCAGAAGCAATGCTTGAGAAAATTGCTTTAGGTAAATTGAATAAATTCTACAAAGAAAATACTTTGTTGAGTCAAGCATTTGTTAAAGATAATAAGCAGAGCATTGCGCAGTATCTTGACAGTGTGAGCAAAGGATTAACTGTTGCAGAATTCAAAAGAATTTCAATCGGATAATCATCCAATTGATGACATAAAAAAAGGCTTACCATTTGGTAAGCCTTTTTTTATGTCTGAATATTTTTAACTATCTCAATTCTAATTCCTCGAGAGCCGTGTCGATAGCAACCTCAATTTCTTTGATGTCGAAAGGTTTTGTAAAGAACTTATGAATGATTTTATTTTGAATTGCTTCGTCTATCTCTTCGTTGTAATCGAATGCAGTCAATATAAAGTAGGCTATATTGGTGTACTTTTCTCTTGCAATAGTGATGAATTCAACTCCATTCATTTTAGGCATTCTCATGTCACTGATCACTACAATGATCTCAGTACCATGCTCTTCCAATTTCTCTAATCCTTCTGTCCCGGACTTAGCAGTAATAATATTGTAGATATTTTCAAACCCCTTTTCGAACAAGAATAAGTTCAAATCCTCATCGTCTACATATAATACTGTGATGTCTTTTTTACTCATTTGTTTTCTCTAGTTGTATTAGTAAGGTAATAAAAAAAATATTACCTAATAAAGTTTTACTTCAAGATATATGATGTTCATCTTTTGATGATACAATTATGATGTTTCAGTTAATCGATTAACTAATTTGCGAACCGTTTTGAACTGCTTCGTTTGGTTGGATTAATTTTAGCTTACCATCATGGTCTTCAGCCATCAAAATCATTCCTTGCGACTCTATGCCCATTATTTTTCTAGGTGCTAGATTTACTAACATAGAGACTTGTTTTCCAATCATCTCTTCAGGGGTGAAGTGCTTAGCAATACCGCTTAAAACGGTTCTGGTGTCTATACCTGTGTCTACTTTAAATTTGAGTAGCTTGTTAGATTTTGGAATTGTTTCCGCTTCTAGTATAGTAGCAGTCCTGATGTCCATTTTCATAAAGTCATCAAATATTATTTCTTCTTTTTGAGCTGCCACTTCTGTGTCAATTACTTCCACTTGTTTAGGTTTAGAGTTTTCTAATTTTTGAATTTGGACTTCTACTGTTTCATCTTCTATTTTTTCAAATAGCAATGTTGGTTTTTCGACGGTTTGGCCCCCTGATAATAGATCAGATTTGCCTGCGTCTGCCCATTTGAAATCACTCATATTCAAAAGTGATTTCAGTTTGTTGGATGTGTCAGGTAAAAATGGCACAGAAAGAACCGATAGGTTAGCTGATATCTGTAACGCAATGTTAAGAATAGTAGCAGTTCTTGTCTCGTCTGTCTTGATCAATTTCCAAGGTTCAGTATCTGCTAGGTATTTGTTGCCTAGTCTAGCTAAGTCCATTAAAAGAGCTAATGCCTCTCTAAACCTGTATTTCTCAATGCTAGCAGATATTTTGCTTGGGAATGAAGCAATAGTGTCAATCGTCTCTTGATCTATGGCTTCTAGTTTTCCTAGTACAGGAACTTTGCCTTCAAAATATTTGTGAGTAAGAACTATAGCCCGATTGACGAAGTTGCCATAGATGGCGACTAATTCATTGTTGTTTCTGGCCTGATAGTCTTTCCATGTGAAATCATTGTCTTTCGATTCTGGTGCATTTGAGCAAAGAACATAACGTAAGACATCCTCTTTGCCTGGAAAGTCTTCTAAATATTCGTGCAGCCATACTGCCCAATTTCTTGAAGTAGAGATTTTTTCTCCTTCCAAATTCAAGAACTCATTAGCAGGTACATTCTCTGGTAGGATGTAGTCTCCATGAGCTTTCAGTATCGCAGGGAATATGATACAATGGAAGACGATATTGTCTTTGCCGATAAAGTGAATCAAACAAGACTCATCTTCTTTATTGTCTTTGGTTTTCCAGTAATCTTCCCAGTTCTTCCCATTCGCATCTGCCCATACTTTGGTTGCAGAGATATACCCAATTGGGGCATCCATCCAAACATATAATTTTTTTCCTTCAGCTCCTTCAAGTGGAACATCGACTCCCCAGTCCAAATCTCTTGTCATGGCACGAGGGTGCAAGCCTGCTTTTAACCAAGAGCTACACTGTCCATATACATTTGGCTTCCATTGACCTTTTTTACCTTCTAAGAGCCATTCTTCTAGCCAAGGCTGGTATTTATCTAATGGAAGGTACCAATGCTTTGTTGTTCGTAGTACGGGTGACTTACCACTGAGTGTCGAAACCGGGTTGATTAGATCCGTAGAGTTGTGCGAAGTACCACACTTTTCACATTGATCTCCGTATGCATCAGGGTGCTTGCAATTAGGACAAGTTCCAGTAATGTATCGATCTGCTAAGAATTGGTTGTAGTCTTCGTCATAAAATTGTTCAGACTCTTTTTCTATAAATTCACCTTTCTCATATAAGTTCAAAAAGAACTCTTGAGAAGTTTTATGATGAATAGGATCTGAAGTTCTGTGATAGATATCAAATGCAATACCGAATTTTTCAAAGGTTTCTTTATTGATCGTGTGGTACTTATCAATGATCTCTTTAGGAGTAGTACCTTCTCTTTTAGCTCTAAGTGTAATAGCTGCACCATGTTCATCACTACCACATGCATATGTCACTTCTTTTTCGTTGGCACGAAGGAATCTAACAAAGATGTCTGCCGGTAGATAAGCACCTGCTATGTGTCCAATATGTAGCGGCCCGTTTGCGTATGGAAGGGCAGAGGTGATGGTATATCTCTTAAAATCTTTTTGCACTGATTTTTTTTCGGCAAAGATAAGAATAATCGATACTTAGAACCTGTAATTGTCAGATCAATATCTGAGTTGAATGCTCTTTTTGCCAAGTATTATTTCTTGACCTTCTTTTTTAAGGTTTACACCCCGGATTAAAATGAAGCTATCACCTTGGGGAATTGCAATTAGTAGTTCTGAATTTGAATTAGTCATCAAATGATCAAATTTGAAAGGATTGTTCTTTTTAGAATCCTCTAAGGATAATGATGATATGAATTCTTTCGTAGTTGGTGCAGTGTTTAGAGTAAAGGAATGGTATTCAACAATGATCTTTTGACTTAGGTGTTGCAGTTGAATTAACTTGTTATTCTCAATGTATGAAGAGTCCATAGTAAATCCTTCTGGTAACTGAACTGAGAGACCAATTCCGCTGATCTTTAAACGATCATGGTCTATAGAGTATGGACTGGTTTGATTGGTATGTTTGGTGTGGCCTTGACTAAGGAATGAAGTGATGGTGATATTTTGTGGTGTTTGAGAAGATAATTCAGTAAAGCCATTTTCTAAATAGCTTGTGAAAAGTGGTATTGTCAAAGCTTGATTTGGAACGTTATATCCTAAGTGGTAATCAATCCATTCTCCATCAATACCTATTTGTGTCCAATACGAAGGTACCCAATGTCCTGATTGATAATAGTAACCTCTAGTAATACGGGCTTGGATTCCAATAGATCTAGCCATAGCGATGAGTTGAAGTGTAGGATGATCAAACGATTCATTGTCACAATAATCTGCCAAGGTATCTGCTATTTGTTTTTCATCATTCAGTTCAATTGTGAGTGAATCAGCAACGCTGAATAACTCCAAGCTGTCAGATAAAACCCAGGCATTTGAGGATTTTGCTTTTATTAATTCTATAGAATCAATAGGAGTAGGAGAGAAGCTATTGTCAGCTATCTGTTTGATTAAGACCGTGTCTTCGTACATGACTTTAACTTCAATGGCATTGATGTTTGCGGGGTCTGGTAATATCGTATTGGAGCGAATAGATGGGTTGGATAAAGACTGGTCGTAAAGCGCTACGATGCTATCTTTAGGAGTAAACTTACTAATTGAAATGGCTCCCAATGGAGAATTGAAATTAGAACTTGAGAGTTGATATTTGGCGTCAAGTATTAAGCGTGAATATGGAAGTTCGTTTGAATATTCATCTACTAATCTGTGCTTTTTAGCATTTATGATTTGAATTCCTGTTACGATTCTGGTGTACGTAATCACTCGATTAAGATCTGGTGAATAACTCTGGTAGATGATTGTATCTCCTGTTTGTTTTAATTCTTGCTGGCTTATTATTTGTGTTCCGTAGGGACCTATAATTATTGGAATTGAATCGGTAGGGTTAATTGTGTAGGCTTTGTTTTGATATCTGTAAATAGCAAGCTGTCCATCTGGCAGGGTGATACTAGAGGATACATCTATGAGTTGACCAGTATAATCTTCCTTGTAATGTATGGTGGCATTAACTTTAAGAGTGTCGTCTAACGTGACGATGGTCATATTACTTTTTGAAGAGGTGAAAACAACATCTTCAAATGATGATTCTATAGAGATTGAGCCAATGTTTTTTTGATTGAGCTTAATAGCGTAATCATACTTCTGCCCAAAACTGGTGAAGGTTATAAAAAGCAAGAAGGTGAGGGTCTTAATCTTCAAAATTATATCGAATCAGTTTGGGAAATCGAATTGTGAATATAAAGAAAAAGCCATCAGTCTGTTGACCAATGGCTTTTGAATTTTTTTGAACGCTGAGCTTTAGAAAAGCGTCTTGATGATATCGTTGAAGATCGCAAAGGTCATCAAGCAGAGTAGTAATACCATACCTACTTTTTGAGCACCTTCTAAAAATTTGTCAGAGGGCTTTCTTCCAGATACTATTTCATAAGTCAAGAAAACCACATGTCCACCATCTAGTGCTGGAATAGGTAAGAAATTCATAAAGGCTAATACCATTGATAACAATCCTGTCATTCCCCAAAATTTTGGCCAGTTCCAAGTGCCACCAAACATTTGTGCAATCCCTATTGGGCCACTTAATGAGTTTTTAGCTGATACTTCACCTTTGAATATTTTGCCTATCGCTTTTACATTCACCCATATCACATTGAATGCTTGGGCAGTTCCTTTATTAACAGCTTCTCCGAAAGAGTATTCTCTAGAAGAAAAGTTAAGCATGAATTCAGGATAGAAACCTAAAGTGCCATCTTCTGTTACATGAAGTGTTAATTCTTTTTCGCTTCCATCTTCACCTTTTACAGTTGCACTAATATCCTTGTCCTTGTTCGCATCCAAAATACTTTTGAAATCAGTGAAAAAGAACCCACTTTCGTCATTGATAGAAATGAAGGTGTCACCAGCTTCGAGCCCACCATCATCAGCTGCGCTACCAGCCATCACTTGACCGATTTTGAATGGTTGTCTTACACCTATGAACCTGCCATTGTATTTTTTCTTGTCTGCATATTTGTCAAGAAATCCTGAAGGAAGTGTAATGTCAAAAGTAGAGTCGTTTCTTTGAACAGTATATACAGGGTTTTCAGTAAGAATTACATCTGAAGAGATCAAATCTGTAAACCTGTCGAAATCTTGCCCGTTTAATTTCAATACTTTGTCACCATCTTGAAAGCCAACTTCTTGGCCCAATGGATAAGCTGCTATACCATGCTCATTCAAAACGTCTTTAGGTAAAAATTGTTCACCCGAGCTATAGTTCATGAAAATGAATATGATGATACCCGTAATTATGTTGACGATAATACCGCCCATCATCACAATCAATCTCTGCCATGCTGGCTTGGCTCTGAATTCCCATTCTTCTGGTTCTGCAGATAGGGTAGAAGTGTCTAAAGACTCATCTATCATACCTGATATTTTAACAAATCCACCTAGTGGAATTGCGCCAATCGAGTATTCCGTTTCACCATATTGAAATCCCCATATTTTTGGAGGAAATCCAATTGAATATTTTTCTACTCTCATACCGAACGCCTTTGCTGCTAGCAAGTGACCTAATTCGTGTACTCCTACTAAAAAAGATAGCCCTAAGATTAGTTGGGCCGTCATTATTAATGCTTCCATCAATTAATTATTTGTAATGCTAATTTTCTTGTTTCTTTATCCGTCTCCACGTAATCCTCTAAGCTTGGGGAAGAAATGTATGTTATCTGATCCATGCACTTTTCAACTACTTCTGACATTCCTAAAAAGCTTATACGGTCTTTTAAGAATTCGGATACAACAATTTCATTTGCTGCATTCAGTACACAAGGTTGATTACCTCCTTTTTTCAAAGCTTCGAAAGCCAAGCCAAGGTTACGAAATGTATCCATGTCCGGTTTTTCGAAGGTCAAAGATGGGTATTCTGTAAAGTCGAACCTAGGGAAATCGCTTTTAATTCGTTCTGGATAAGTCATCGCATATTGAATGGGTAATTTCATATCGGGTAAGCCCATTTGCGCTTTGATTGAACCGTCTTCAAATTGAACCATCGAGTGTATTATAGACTGGGGATGAACGATCACATCAATTTGATCTGCCTCTAAGCCAAACAACCATTTCGCTTCGATTACTTCTAGTCCTTTGTTCATCAATGAAGCTGAATCGATGGTAATCTTTGCACCCATATCCCAGTTGGGATGTTTGAGAGCAGCTTCTTTTTTGACTGATTTTAAGAACTCAAGATCTTTGCCTCTGAACGGTCCTCCTGATGCTGTGAGGATTATTTTTTCAATTTTATTATGAATCTCTCCAGTTAGACATTGGAAGATGGCCGAATGTTCAGAATCAACGGGTAGGATAGCGACTCCTTTTTCTCTTGCCAATTTGGTGATTAAATCACCAGCTACTACGAGCGTTTCTTTATTAGCCAAAGCAATATGCTTGCCTGCTTCAATCGCCCTGATAGTTGGTTTCAATCCAGCATAGCCTACTAGCGCCGTGAGAACTAAGTCTACATTCTCAAGTTCGGCGATATGACATAAACCTGATTCACCAGCGAATACCTTGATGTCATGTGAGTCCAAGGCGTCAAACACGTATTTGTATTTGTCTTCATTGCCGATGACTACTACATTGGGTTTGAAGTGGATGGCTTGCTTGATGAGTAAGTCAGCATTATTGAAGGCAGATATTGCTTCGATTTCGAAGAGGTCAGTATTGGCTGCAATCACTTCTAGTGCTTGCGTTCCAATCGAACCAGTACTGCCTAATATGGATATTATTTTTTTTGACAATGTGTTAATTGTTAATCTTAAGCTTTATTAATTGGTCGGCAATTTTACGGTCATTTGATAATCTTGGTACTTTGTTTTGGCCTCCCAATTTCCCTTGGGATTTCATATATTCAATAAATGAATTTTTTTGCAAGGGAATGACTTCCAATGTTTCGAGGATACTTCCTGATATCAAATCTTCATAATAGGAATTCAACTCAACCAATTTTTTATCCAAGTCTTTCGTGAAAGTAGCTAAATCGTTGGGTAATGAATTGAACTCTACAAACCATTGATGTCTCGGTAATCCAGACTTTGGAGTCACCTGTGGTGCAACAGTAAATTCAACCAACTCAGCTTCTGGATGAAGCGTTATAGCATGATTCATGGCCTTTTCTACTTCTTGCCCGATGACATGTTCTCCAAATGCGGAAATGAAATGCTTTATTCGACCTGTGACGAGTATTCTGTAGGGTGTCTTGGATACGAATTCAATCGTGTCACCTATAGAGTACCCCCATAGACCGGCATTACTGTTGATGATGACGGCATAATTTACGCCCAATTCAACTTCTCCAATACTGAGACGTGTAGGGTTATCATCATAATATTCGTCTGCAGGAATGAATTCATAGAATATGCCTGAATTCAAAAGTAGGAGAAGGCCTTCTTGATCCAAAGTGTCTTGATAGGCAATGAAGCCTTCCGAGGCAGGGTATGTTTCGACTGAATCAATTGTTTTGCCTATGCTTTCAAATAATTTCCCTTTGTAAGGAGCGAAATTAACACCTCCATATACGAACAATGAAAAGCTTGGAAAAACATCCTTAATAGGTTTTCCTGTTTGCTCTATGATCCTATCGAAATACATTTGAACCCAAGGTGGAATTCCTGAAATTAGGCTCATATCCTTGGATAGTGTTTCTTTAACGACTTTATCAACCTTGGTTTCCCAGTCTTCTATGCAGTTGGTTTCATAAGAAGGCATCTGATTAGACTTCAAATAACTTGGGATATGATGATTAACAATGCCAGATAGTCTCCCGGTATGTATCCCCGCAGTTTTGGTCATGATAGGACTGCCAGACAAAAAGATTAAACTCTTGTCTAGAAACTCACTCTTACCTGAGTTGTGTACATAGGTTAATAGTGCATTTCTAGCACTATTGATGTGATTGGGAACAGAATCTTTGGTGATAGGAATGTACTTGGTGCCTGAGGTAGTACCTGATGTCTTCGCAAAGTATTCGGGTTTGCCTGGCCAGAGAATGTCCGATTGCCCTAGTTTGATTTTTTCTACGTAATCCTTTAGTTCTTCATAGTCCCCCGTAGGTACTTGGTTTTTGAAGTCATCATATGACTTGATGTCACTGAACCCATGATCTTTCCCGAATAAAGTATTCGAGGCTTTGCTTACAATTTGCTTTAAGATTTTGTCTTGTGTACGGATAGGATCTAAAGACCATTTCTCCTGCTCTTTGACAATGTATTTCGCAAAGGGTTTACTTAGTACAGACCGGATTCCCATAGGTTTCTAAAATTGCTTCAAATTAGCCGAACTAGTAATACTTGGCACTAATAAATTCAATTTATTTCCAGCTCCAATCATGATGGGCTACATTTTCAATAGCAGCTATCAATAGGTCTGTAGAACCTTGGATGTCAGACTTGTCAGCCATCTCTATCACTTGGTGTAGATGTCTTGTTGGAATAGATATCGCGCCGGCTATTGCTCCATTTTTTCCTCTACGTTGGATACTTGCAGTATCTGTTCCTCCTGCCACTAGTATTTCATTCTGCCATTTGATGTCTTTGGAATCAGCAGTCTTTCTAAGGAATTTCACCATACGTTGGTCACAGATGGTCATAGCGTCTAGAATCTTGATTGCAGTACCGTCACCTAGTTTGGTTACATACTCATGCGGCTGAGCACCTGGGAGGTCATATGCAATGGTAGTATCTAGCGCTATTCCAAAATCTGGGTTTATGCTGTGTGTAGCTACATCTGCTCCCCTTAGTCCGACTTCTTCTTGCACAGAGAAAACAGCGTAAAAATCTGCAGAAGGGGTTTTGATGGCTTTCAATGCTTCGATCAAAATGAATACCGAGACTCTATTGTCAATCGATTTACAGTTCACACAGTTGCCCATTTCGATCAATCCTCTCTCACGGGTTACGGCATCTCCTACAGTTACCAATTTTTCTACCTCTTTCTTACCCATTCCTAGGTCGATGAAATAGTCTTCAATCTTGGCTACTTTATTTCTTTCTTCTGCATTCATTACATGGATGGGCTTGCTGCCCATCACGCCAATGACGTCTTCTTTACCATGAATGATCACTCTTTGTGCGGTCAATGTTTTGGGGTCAAAACCACCAAGCGTTTGGAATCTTATGAATCCATTGTCATCAATATGGCTAACGATGAATCCGATTTCGTCCATATGAGCCGCCACCATTACCTTCTTGTCAGTAGTACCTTTTTTGAAAGCAATCAAATTGCCCATATTGTCGATTTCATACGAATCAACTAGGTCTTTGATTTCTTCGATGATCAAATTTCTAATTCTTGATTCGAATCCTGGAGCACCAGCGATTTCACAGATGCTTTTTAGTAATGGTGTATTGAATGACATGGAAATGAAGTTAAAAGTGCAAGGTTAAAAGTTAATAGTTGAGAACTTTGAACATTCGACTTATAACTTTGAACTAGCCCTGATGGAATCAGGGAATTTTGTGCGCACGAGAAGATTCGAACTTCCACGAGCGTTAGCTCACCACCCCCTCAAGGTGGCGTGTCTACCAATTTCACCACGTGCGCATTAAAATTCGGATTGCAAAAGTATGATTTTTTAGTAGAGAGACAACAAACAAGGGTTAAAAGACTCGGAAAATATTTTCACTCTTAAAAACCTAAAAGGGATTAGTTGTTTTCAATCAACCCCTTGCAGTTAAATTGCTTCCCAGATCGAGTCAACAAAATAGTCTTTTGCATCATGAAGATCAGCTACAATATCAAATCCTGTACTCTTGGCTAAGTCATGTATCTCTCTGACGGAATACTTTTTAGATATTTCGGTTTGGATAGGTTCCCACTTCTTGAATTTGATGGCTACTTCGTGAATCATTACTTTTTGATCCTCCAGACTTAATAGACAACTTTTGCATATACCAGTTACCGGATCATAAGATGGTGCATGGGTGAATTTTGTTTTGTCAAAGTTGGCGCTCAACTCAGTGTTGATACGATCCAGAAGGTTGAGATTAAACTCTTTTGTTACTCCAGTGGAGTCGTTGTAAGCATTTAGGATTTGATTAGGATCTTTTTTGAGATCAATCCCCATAAACACCATATCTCTAGAATTAATGTCTTTTCTGATTTTATTCAAAAACAAATTGGCCTCCTGTTTAGTGAAATTTCCAATGTTGGCACCCAAAAACATGATGATGTTTTTGCGATTCTCATCATGAGGCAATTGATCTAAAGTCTCAAAATAGTCACCTTGTATACCGTGAAATTTGAGATCAGGAAATTCGTTGGTCAAATCTTGTTCCAAACCATCGAGTGCATGTTGAGATATGTCGATGGGTATATAGGTGAAGTCCGCTCCTTTTTCAAGAAAGTGCTTCAAAAGTATTTTAGTCTTTAACCCATCTCCAGCTCCAAACTCTACCAAATTGAAAGGTGCGCCATCCGGAGAAAACATTTCTAGAATTTCGTTCTTATACATCTCAAATATGCTGTACTCGGCTCTTGTGAGATAGTATTCATCCAAATCCATAATGGATTGAAAAAGTTCATCTCCCTTATCATTATAGAAATATTTAGACGAGAGCTTTTTGGGATAAGCGTCTAGCCCGTTAAGTACGTCTTTGAGAAATACCTGATCCTGTACTTTTGTTTTAGTAATGATGTTTTCAGACATATTTTGAGAGTCGGATTCCTGTGAAATGCCAGTTTAAATGTGGATGAAAGAAATTTCTATACGTATTCCTAATGTGGTTTTCAGGGGTGGCATAAGAACCGCCTCTCAATACCATTTGGTTGATCATGAATTTACCGTTGTATTCACCCACCGCTCCTGGTGCTGCTTTGTAATACGGGTAGGGTAGGTAAGACGAATTAGTCCATTCCCATAAGTCACCATAGAACTGTTGGTTGCCATTGTTGGCAGGCATGGGGTTGAAATTTTTCTTGTCAACGAAATTGCTATCAGCGTGATGATTAGGTTGATGGATCTTGCAAGCTACTTCCCATTCAAACTCGGTAGGTAACCTCATATCTTTCCATAGTGCAAAGGCTGATGCCTCGAACTGGCTGATATGCGATACTGGCTCGTCTAGATGGATGGGGTGCAATCCATTTAGTGAATAGAGGTGCCAATTACCTTCAATATTGTGCCAATGAAATGGCGCTTGTTTCTTTTCTGTCTTTACCCATTCCCAAGCTTCTGAATACCAGTACTGAAATTTTTGATATCCACCAGCTTCAATGAATTCTAAATACTCTCCATTGGTTACTAACCTGTCTGCAATTGCATAATCATGTAAATACACTTGATGGACCCCATGTTCATTGTCATAACTGAACTCTGGCCCTTTATGTCCAATTTGATAGTTGTCCGCTTGAACTTCTAAATAACCAAGTGGAGCACTACTAGCTTTTGGTGATAATGTATCTAAAGGTAGATATGCTGGGAAAAGTGGGTTTGTACCTAATATGTATTTGATGTCATAGAGTAGCAATTCTTGATGCTGTTGCTCGTGTTGTAAGCCCAATTCAATCAGCTCTGCAATTGATGCCTTAACATATTCTTGTTGGTCTAGGAAATCTAGTAATTGCTCATTGACATATGTTCTGTATTTATAGATTTCTTCTACTGATGGTCTGGTGAGATTCCCTCTGTTGGTTCGTAATACTCTTTTACCGACTGTTTCATAGTAGCTATTGAAAACGTAGTTGTATGCAGAGTTGTAGACATTATAGTCCTTCTTGAATTCTTCAAGAATCATTTTTTCGAAGAACCATGTCGTATGTCCCAAGTGCCATTTAGGAGGGCTGACGTCTATAATTGGCTGCACCACGTAATCTTCAATTGCCAATGGTTGACAGAGTGATTCGCTTTGCGCTCTTACTTCTTTGAATTTTTTACTGATGTATGTGGCCTTACATGCGGATTCAGTATTCAGTTCGGTTGTTTGGATAGTTGATAATTTTTGGTTCTAAACAATTTACAACTAATACGGAAAAGATTTAGTTCGGTTCAAAAAATAAATACAAAAATATTTCCGGTAGTCTTTAATGCGAATGTGTAAAACATGAGTGAAAATATGCTGTTTATAAATACGTGTATAATAATCAAAAATGTAGTTCAAATATCTTACAACAAAAGATTACATATATCTTTAGGGTGTAGAAATATAGTATGGTATTTAATTTTTTTGCTAATATTAATTGTCAGTCTGAAATTATATTTCAATCCTTAAAAAACTTTCACTTGATATAACAGTCAAATTAATTGAGAATGAAAATTAATATATTTATTGTAGCTTTTTTAGTGATACTGACATCAATTTTAATGTATACATATCTTGGTAATGAGCCATTAAGTAGAGAAGCTGCAAACGAAATCCAATTTAAGAAGTATTGTAGTAGTTGTCATATTACACCTAGTATTCAAAATATCCCAAAACACATATGGAGGGATCAAGTATTGCCAGAAATGGGGGCAAGAATGGGGAACGTAGATAATAAAAGAAATCGTTCTCAAGGGTCACTAGAAGAAAACTTTCATGTCAAAAACAGTAATACTTATCCAGTAACTCCAATGATGGATAGTATAGAATGGTGTCAATTGCGGGACTATATTATTGATCTAGCACCTGATACCGTTTATAATTATCCATCTAGGCAGGGACGGAACCATGAATTGCAACAATTTGTCACATTCTTTGATTCTTTAAATTTGAATAAGCCGACAAGAAGTGTAGTAAATATAAAATTTAGCTCTCTCACTAACCAGCTGTTTATATCTGATGTATATGGTCAAATATATGACTATAACGATACATCAAAATGGAATAGGAAATTCTACTCACCTGTAATCTCCAGCGTAATAGATGATAGTATGTTATATCTAACTGAAATTGGAAGAATGAGCCCCAGTGAAATCCCTAGTGGTAAGATTCATAGGCTAGAATCTGGTTCTAGTGAGGTGCTTTATGAGAAATTGCACAGACCTGTATTCACAGAAGTCTGCGACCTTAATGAGGATGGTAAAAATGAAATACTAATATGTGAATTTGGCTACCATTCAGGAGCGCTTTCTATGTTGCTGGAAAAGGACTCTGTTCTTATGAAAAGAACATTATTAGCTCTTCCGGGATCTATAAAAGTTGAAATTGAAGACATGAATGGAGACGGTAAAAAAGATGTTATTGCTTTGTTTTCTCAAGGAAGGGAAGGAGTTTATATTTTTTATCAGGATAATGAATTACAGTTTGATATTGCACATGTTATAAAAATGGGACCTGAATATGGTTCTAGTTGGTTCGAATTAGTAGATTATAATAAAGATGGTCATTTAGATATTGTTTTGGTTAATGGCGATAATGCAGATTATTCGAATTTTTTAAAACCATATCATGGTGTTAGAATTTTTCTAAATGACGGCAAGAATAGATTCGAAGAAAAGTGGTTTTATCCAATCAATGGCTCCACCAGAGTATTAGTAGAAGATTTTGATATGGACGGGGATATAGATTTTGCTGTTTTATCTTTCTTTCCTGATTTTACTAATTGCCTTGAAGAAGGGTTTGTCTATTTAGAGAATAAAGATTCTGATAATTATTTGTTTGAGTCATTCGTTACTCAAGATGCAAAAGATAGCAATTGGATGGTGATGGAAAAAGGAGATTTTGATGAGGACGGGGATGTTGATATCATGCTTGGTGGTTTTTCTTTACTTGCTCCAAAAAAGATTCAAACCAGCTCTCAACGTGATCTTCTATACCTTAAAAATACAGCAATAGAATAGTGTCTTGAATTTCACTGCCTACACTCTTTTTTAGTCAGAATTACTTCCTATCAATAATAAGAAACTGGCATAAAACCTAGACGCCCAAGGCCGTGGGGATACATTACAAAAACGGCTTTTACATTTTTCTGTTGATTCTTTTTCGCCCAAACAATAAACTGTTTGATACCACCAGGACTGTTTTTAAAGGTTCTAGTTGACAAAGTTATGATGTCAAAATCTTCATTAATTACGCCAGTGTTTACGCTAAAGGTATCTTTAGAAATATTTATTCCGAAACACTGTTTTAATAGAGGGGTTGAGCTTTTATAATAATTTCTTTATGGATTTTCACGTTTGTTATACGAGATCTAAAAACTAGTTTTAGTCTCTAAATACTGTTATGCCTATAAAGACAGAAAGAAGGGAATTCAATATCAGATTCTCGACATCATGATTAATAAAATGTGTCTTGCGATTCGTCCCTCTCCTTCAGTTTCTCATGATAAAAATAAGAATTCTGTTATATTTCCAAACATACGTGTGATTCGACTCATACATTTTTGATTTCTCATGAGACGGAGCACAGAATCGTCGGAGCTGAAATAAGTTCAAACCTTTCCTCTAACAGCCTAAAGCATGATGATGTTACATACATTTATTTGCTCATTGAGGACAGCCAATTGATCCATTCTTTAGATGTCCTCTCAGTATTCAATGTTTCTCTAGTTGAGAGGAAGTCACATGCATCAACTTTGAATGTTTGCAAATTGGAATTTAGAAAATCAACTATTGTCAAAGCTCCAGAAGAAAAAAGTCTAGAATTTTGCTCATTTGATAGTGCAGAAAGTGTGATAATTTTCATAGCAACTACTGCTGTATTGGGATCAGGAAATGACAGCATTTGACTAAAAATATCAATGAATTCTGTTGAAACGTCAAATTCGATTTTTCTTGCTTGATTCAATATGCCCATACTTTGATACCTTAACATCATATCTGATGAAAGTGTACCGATCAACAACTGTTTAAGGTCATTTTTGTTGTCAACAAAGTAATCCGACAAATAAACTGAATCCTTGACTGAAAGTAGTTTCACGGAATTGAAAACAGCTTTATTTTTAGAACTGTCTGAAGCCAGATTGGAAAATTTAGATTTTATTATTGGTCTTATAATTGCAAACCTTTCAACAGAGTCCCAATTGTTTTGACCGTTAATGAAAGCTGTCGAAAATGAATTTTCATAACCCATCTTCTGCAAATCTACCATACAAGCGTAATTGACATTCAAATCTTTGGCAGTTGAATCCAAGTATATTTTTACAAAATCTTCCTTTGATCCTTCCCATCCCCATATTTCCAATTTGTTGATTCCTTGCCCAATAATTGTTGATGATATTCCTTGAAAAAGGATGATAATTAATAGTTTTTTCATTCTGTTATGAAGTTCTGGAAGATAACATTTGGATATGAATACCGATGCATTCACCTATCTTTTATGTCAACGAATCTAATTGATTGGCTTTAGAATTACTATTGTCTCCTTGTCCATCTAAGATGTCCCTTCGAATTTGATTTAATTGAGTCATGTGCTTTCGTTGTGTGATAGAGCGGCACATCTGTTTGCAACCTCAGTCCAATATATTTAGCGTCGGGACACTGTGAGGCGAATGTAGTGGCCAATTGTTAGGTGGTGGAGATGAGAGTTGACTAAAAAGGCAGTCAGGGTGACCAGCGGTCATAAAACTCATACCGTAGACCCTCGTTTTTTCCTTGCGACTCAGCGAAATGCTACCGCGTCGCTAAATAATGCGATTGCAGCGCCGCAATTGCCTTGTATGTCGCCGCAACGGCACTACTACACGCCGCAATCGCACTTGTTCATGCCACAGTGGCATATTGTACTGCCGACATGTCATATGTTGGTGCTGCAATGGGACTGTTACACGCCGCAATGAGGTAGGGGAGCGCCGCAATCGGTCTAGGTCACGCCGCAATGCCTTTCCTAGGGCCTAGGAGGGGGGGATTCAGGGTGCGATTTCATTTGAGCGTCTACTAATGGTGATGTCCTGAAATAAGATGACAGGTTTTACACTAATACTGTGGTTGAACTCCGCAAATTTCCACTAGATAAACTGGGTCACCTTAGGTAATTGCTCAAGGAGATGGATGGAGAATAGGTATGGGTGCAGGTGATTATTAGATGACTCTGCCTTCCGATACGGCTATGGAATCCATATTTCGACCGATAGTTAAACCGATAGACATGCCGACAATCAGTCCCAATGATATCCCTAAAGACCGTTCAAAACTGGATAAAAACACAACACCAAATAGAATTCCAAAAGAAGATCCAAGGCCTATGCCCATTTTGGTATAGTATCCTTTAGTCGTTAAGGAAAAGGTGTCTTTTAAGAATTTCTCAAATTTGGTTAATGTATTCTTAAAGTATTTTTTTCTATTCTTCGGTCTTGAATTGATAGCTAAAATATCAAGTTCCTTTTCTATGGATTGAGTTTCAACTTGAGAGAACGCTCTAGTTTTTAACTGGCTTAGGATATGAAGGAATTTTTCGTAAATCTTGACCTCATGCTTTTTTTTTGTTTCAGCGTTTAAGCTTTCAAAAGTGTTATATGCTTCTTGTAATGTCATAATGGACTGAGTTTTCTTGGTTAGTGGCTCAATCCATTAATTATTACATGCAAGTGTTTATTTTTTGATATTTGTTTCCCGGTGTTGACAGAAAGTAACTCACTCGATACAAGCAGTAAGGCTTTCGGGTTTGTTATTCTACTAATCTTTTTGTCTTGTCCCAAAGGTCTTCTCCAGTGTTTTTAAGGTCTTCCCCTGTTTTCTTTAATTGATCTGCGCCCGAGTAGCGCTGTAAATTCTCAAGGAAGTCCGTTGTTTTTTCAATGGTTGCGATCATCTCTTCCGTGTGAGGTACATTTTGCTCTTTCATTATTCTTTCCCAATCAACCTTCGATAAAATAGAGAACATGTATTTTGTTGCAATTTTACTTAAGAAGTACTTGTCGTAGAAGCCGTTTAATACTCCTCCAGACTTTCTGTTTGTTACATATTCAATCGACTCGTCAACTCTTTCTTTGTCATCTGAAGAAAGTAGTTCGCTTGTTTTGAGCTTTGTTAGAGAAACGACTGCTTTTTCATTTTCCTCATTCTTTAAATAGAGGTAGGTTTCAACAGACCAAACGATTTCGTTATCGAGACCAATTTCTTTGGAGTCTTTTATGAACATTTCAAAATCTTGTAAAGCACGCTCTTCATCAACCGTTCTGTCCATCATTAACCTATCGAATCCTCTGAACAGGTGGTTTAAAGAATGAAACCCTTTGTGAGTTTTTTCATTGTCGAGATTGCCCCATTGAAACATGGCTCGCGTTAAAGCCAAGTCCACTTGTTGATTTTCATTTAACCAATTGATGTTTCTTGAAATCTCATCTTCTGATAAATAGTACAAGCCTTTTTCAAAAAACAAGAAGCCTCTAAAGTACTGTAGTAATGTTTTGATTTCAGAATCAGGAAGTAATTCTGGGTATGTTTTTGTGCATTCATAAAGCGACACTTCTTTCCCTAAATCTTTACTTAATATTACGATGGCACTTAAAACAGAATGCTCAATATTTTGAATGTATGCCTTCTCTTCTCCTTGATAATATTCTTCTTTTCTGCTAAGAGAATCTCCATAAGTAACATTAAAAACGTCCATTAGTGTTGGGAAAATATCTTCATCAGTTTTCATTATGAAGTCTTCCATTTTTTTATAATCACGATAGATAGCAACGTAATCCAATAAGGAGAGGCTCTCGGAATTTTCGATATCATATTTAACTACTTGATTGAATATCCTATCCATGTCAGATTTAAAGGATATGAACTCTGTTGAAATGGTATCTTTATCAGCAGAGGATCTAATCAGAATTTTAGCGAATTTATAAGAAGAGACTTTGTAGGAATCTAACTTTCCTACTAGTTCAACTTTGTCTTTTTCTAATAATTCATCGTCAGTTTTTTCTTTTTCAGAACAGCTAAGCGTTAAAATTAATAGTACGAGAGTTATGTGTTTCATTATTATAATTACTTTATCCAATGTTGGTTGAGCCCATGAAATGGGTGTTTTATGTTTTGATTTCAATGATGCCTTATGTAGAATGGGTGGGGCTTGAAAATACCTCAAACATTGCTGTTTCGACTAAATTGGCGCGCATCTCATAGCTGCTGTATTGATTTATAACCTCGTTCTTTATAACTCTATTGGGTTCTCGTTTCACTTCAAGATGTGGTATGTATTTAAGCTTTTTTAATTCTGAAATATTGAAATTGTCCCGTAGCTAGTTTGTAACACTTTAGGTGTCATATAATTTGTTCGCTATTCTCTTTGTCCCAACTCTTTGATCATCCTAAAAGAAATAAATGCAAGGAAAATCCCAACAATCCCGATTACACCCCATAGGACTATAGGGTTATTAAAGATACTTGGTTCTTCTACCATGGCTTCTTCTGTATTTGTTAATATTTTGATCTGCTTGATGTTTGTTTTTGGTGCATGCTCAGGTATCACATCTCCAAAATATGCAATGTCATAGTTGGGGGCACGTAGTTCCTGATTTCCGAATTTGAGTAAGTAGGATTTATCTGTTTTTAAATCCACGACTGCATAGTGGTTTAGGAACGAACCAATCACCCTTTCTAGCTTCAACGGCAGATTGTCTTTGTTGTCAATCTCAATGAATAGCGCTTGGAGACGAATTCCTCCAATTTCAATTTCATTGTTTCCATTGGAATTGAGTTCAAGTGAACCGATCTGTTGCAGATGGTATACTTTTTCCATTCGTTTGTTCTCAGCTTCTTTTTTTATCAAGATTCTCATGTGTCGCGAATAATATTGAGCGCCACTCACCTCAAACCTGAGCTTTTCCAAGTACTTCATCTCAGGCAGGTCCAGTCTGACAAATGAAGTATTTGCGCTATCGGTTTGACTCAAGACTGGGTAATCAAAATTAGTGGATAAACCAGCCGTTTTTTGCCGTTCGTAATAGCCGACCTTCAGAATGTTGATGGGCTCTTTTATATTATTTTCGATCTGTAATTTGAAAAATGAAAAGTCACTTAGTGGGAAGTCAATAGTCTTTAGCTCCGTTGTTTCATTGGAACTATGCATGGATTGAAGGAGATAATTGTTTCTGATTACATACCAGGTTTTACCATCGTTGCTACCACTCAAACTCGCTCTTTTCTTGACATCTGTATTCTGAACGATAAAGCTTACCTGATCAATTGGCTGGTCATCATCATTGAGAAATACCAAATAGGAGGTGCTGTCATTCTCTCCTTCTCGTCCTACAATTTTATATTCTTTAAACGATGATTTAGTAGAGATAGAAGATTCTCGCTGAATCAAATAAGGCTGTTCAATACCGTCATTGTCATAGATCCTGAGATCTGACAAACTAGTATTTGCTTTGCCTAGTAGTTCGGGAGACAATACGATTTTGTGAAATCCATTTGCAAATATGGGTTCGATACTTGCCTGGTGGGTAAAGTCCTGTGCATAAATGGTCGTAGACCAAATCATGCAGATGGCCCAACTAATCCTCTTTTTTATCATCTTGAAGTATGAATTTTAATTTTTGATAAAGAAATGAAATGACCAATAAGATGACGCCAAGTAGGATGAATGAAATGATTTTCCCAGTTGAGTTACCTGCTAGATCGTAGAAAAACAGTTTGATGATGGTGATCAGAAATAATCCCAACGACGCGAGTCTTAGGGTTTTGAGTTTGAATTTCATCCCCGAAATCATGAGTGCCAGAGCAGTGATTGCCCAAACAATCGGGTACACGCTTTTGACGGCACTGTCATAGTTCACATTGCCTTGCGGCACATAGCTGTAGAGTATGGATAGATGTCCAAACTCTGTCGAACTGATGAACACCGTAATGAACGCCAAGATCCAAAGCGAAATGGTTCCGATTTTGGACTTGAATCCATGTTTGGAATATATTTCCCTGTAAATCCCTATCAACAAAATAGCGAATAGTGCCAGTAATATATAATGGGCAAAGAATCCAGTAGAGTCGCTCCCTGCACTTGCTAAATAATTGTCTCTAGCGAAGGATATCTGGTAAGTATATCCAGTCATGTATGAGATGATCGCAAGGATGGATAAAACACCAATGGCCTTACGAATCTGTTCATTTGATTTGAAATAAGGTAATATGCCCAGCAAGATGATATATGCATAGCTAAATATCCCCAATAGGATAAGGCTAAACGTGGGTTGAAACTCGAATCGATAAAATTGATAATTCAATTCAAAGAAAAATCCTCCATAGATGGCGATGATCAAAAGGGTCTTTATATAAATAGGTTTCCATACCACCTGGTTTCCTTTGAAGGTAAGGATTTGTTTCTCGACCATTAATTGACTGATGGCAAAAAGAGCCCCCATACTGATAAATGAAGTGAGGAAGGCCTTGTTCAGGAATGGACTCAACATCATCGGTATGCTGAAGTTGAGATAGATTTGTTGCCAGTCTATCACCAGGCTGATGAACATCAGTAGGGTAATAAGGACGGAAGCAAGTTTCATTATTTTGATTCCCGATTTAATCGACAACCATAAGAGTAAGACACTTTCTAAGGCCCAAAACAGTGTGATGAAGTTTCCTTTCAATTGGACTGGAGCGATGAGTGTCAGGAAGGTCAAGACAAGTCCAATTAGTAGATAAAGTAGGTTCTTGTCAATGTCTTTTCTTTTGAAGAGGACGTAGGTAAAACCGAAATTAAATATTGCGATAAGCCCTGTAAACAGACCGCTGTAGAGTCCGTTGCTATAATCATGAACTAGAGAGAGTCCGAACCCAAAATAGATGGCAGAATTACTGAGCAACATGCCCACTTCGGTGAATTGAAATTTCTTTTTGTTTGCTACATTATAGATGATACTCATCAAAAAGAAGATCAGATAAAATGCTGTTAAAAAAACAAAGAGCTCACCTGTCGTGGCAGTTTGATGATCTAGATTATTGCTGATAAACAGACCTGAAAAGAGAATGTAGGTAAAGGCATAGACGAGGTAATTGATGACATTCCATTTTTTGAAGTAAACAAGCGCGAGCATGCCAATATCCAAAATCAAGATGTAACTCAGTAATGTCACAAAGTCTCCGTTACCCGAGCTGACGAAAAATGGCGTGCCAAACCCACCAATGATGGCCAAAACTGCAAGTTCCTTACGGTCATAACTAATGGATAGCAGGACAGAAAATCCTGTAATGAGTACCATGATGATGAACGCCGCTGTCTGTGGGATCAAGTTGTATTCATGAAAAGCCAGTGCTATGCTAAAGTAAAGTACCGCTAAAGCACCTCCAATAAGTATGGAGCTGAATTTGACGAATGAGTTCCTAAGGTAATGTGCCAGTCCAATCATTCCTCCACCGATTAGAATACCAATGGCCACTCTCATGCCTTCACTGATCACATTGCTGTCGATTCCTAGTTTGACAAGAAATCCCATACCAATGACGAATATGACTATGCCGATTTTGCTCAACAGATTCTCACCTATGAATTTTTCAAGGTCCGGATTGCGCTCCATGAAGGACGGTCTGACAGGCTTTTGAATTTTCTTAGGAGGTAGGTTAACGGGCTCTTTAACTGCACCTTTCTTTGCGGCAAGGATTTGAGTGACCAGCTGAGATTTAATTGTTTCAGGTTCTTTACTTATAGAAGTCTCTTCTTTTGGCACCTCTTTAACTTCCGGTTTTGCCATACGGGCAATGATGTCATGAGAATCTATGGGCTTACGCTCTGGTGAGGCTAGGGTTGAGGAAGCGCCTAACTTTTTGAATTGACTTTTTAAGTCCTCAAGTGAGGTGTTAATAGTGGTAATCTTATTTTTCAAATTGAGTACCAGTATCAACAGGAGGATGATCAGTATTAAGGAGAATGCTTCCATTTACATAGTTTTAAAGGCAAATTGTATAAGCTACAATAGCCTGCAATCTAATGGATAAGGTTAAGACAATCTATCCCAATTTTTAGTGGTTTTAACTAGGCAATAAGAATGATTACTTAGTTAAGTAGAATTCTCCTAGTGAAGTTCGATTTCGCATCGACTATTTTAAGAATGTAAACACCTGCTTGGATGTTTGTTGTGTGGATTGTGTGATCCAGTTTTCCTAGCTGATTGTTGGAATTCAATAATTCTTCAAAGACTATATGCCCTGATAAATTGATCAGTTTTATTGAAACCGAACCAATTGTATTAGATAAAATTATATTGAATTTATCATTACATGTTGATGGATTAGGATATACGTCCAAGGTGTTTTCATTGCGTGAGGTGGTTATCACCTTTTCTTGTTTTGAGTAATCAAATTTTCCGTCAAAATCAGTTTGTTTGATCCTATAATAAATGAGGTTACCAGAGATTTCTTTATCTACAAACTGATAGTTCAATACATCATTACTGTTGCCTGCTCCCGCAACCGTCCCTATGGCTTGAAACTTAACGCCATCAAATGATTTTTCTACAGTGAAAAAATCATTATTGTCTTCAGAAGCAGTGGACCAGTTGATTAATATGTGGTCCTCTTTTTTATATGCATTGAAGTCTAAAAATTTTACTGGTAAGGTGGCGTCAATACAGCTTAGAGAAGGGATATTCGATGTGACTGTGACATAGTTCGAGGCACAAGCGGTATTTCTCATGTCTGTTTTTATAAAATCAACTGATCGTACCAAATCTGCAATTCGTAGCTCGTCAACAGTACCTCTAAAAGGAAAATTTAGCCCAGGCCCTAAGCCGGCACCTATGGTTAAAGCATAATCTCCGTCTCCACTATAATAATCAACGGGATTGCTGTCTTGAATAGCGGTTTGTATGAGAACACCATTTAAATAGGCCCTTTGTTCGTAGTTACCCCCCAAATCTTCAAAGACCCCTACGAAATAGTTCCACTCATCGGTAGTGATATCTGACACGCCATTGTCATCACTATCACTTCTGACAAAGTTGTCATTTGTTCTTGCGGTTTGAAAAGCCACTTCATCATCGCTTCCATTTGCTTCAATATCATCAAACGGTCTCATTTCTAAAGTGTAAGAGGGAAACGGATACACGACTCTTCCTTTTGTGAATATTTTCGGGTAGCCAGTCTGACTTCCTGCCGATTTGAACCAGCAAGAGATGGTGAATGATCCTGTTGGTTCTAAGATGGCCTTGTCGGGAATACTCACATATCCATTAATCCCATCAAAGGCATATCCTTGACCTACTATCGAGGTGTTATCGATAGTTACTCCGCCTGAGGTAGAACCTGGGTCAGAGTAGCCTGTTGCATCTAGTACCGTGCCAGCTCCTGGTGGTTGGGATAATTGCCATGCACCGATATAGTTGGCATCAATCCACAAAGTAGGATCATTCCAACCTGGTGCTGAAGCTCGGCCAAAAAACATAACCAATTCAGTATCCACAGTCGCACTCAACGTAGGAATCTGAACCCATACTATCACTTCACCTGTTGCAGCATTATATGACTCTAAATCATATTTGTATCTATCCACGTCATCCGCAGTAGTAGATGCAGCGAACACTATATCCAACCCAGCACTTTGGATCTTTCCTCCATTTGTACCACTAGATCTCAATTCCTTATTTACGTCTGTGCCATCTGTTTCTATTGACACCAAAAAGACATAGTTGGTGAAGTCAGTAGACCCTGATACCATAGCATTATCTATGGTAAAAGTTGCATTGTCTGTATAGAGCGTATTGAGGGCTGTTTGTCCATGTACAGTATGTAGCCCAACCACAAGTGTGATCAAAAAAAACACATCCTTTACAATACTCTTCATAGAAAAAAGTCAATATTTTATGTTAATTGCTTCTTTGTAACTGGTGAATGCTTGAGGTTTGTCATTTAATACATTTCTCAGAGCCAACAATATAATCAACAAATGGAAGTCTTGTTAATTCATAGCGAAGAACGTAGAATTTAAGTACACAGTATATTTTATATCTTCTATTTAGCCACACAATTCCTAATAGGAACCCCATTGGGATATTAGATATTTAATTAAGCGAATGAATTAGTTCTTTTAGAAGATTACCTCGCTTATGTCAATGTTGAAAGCTGAGGGTTAGGCTCTTTTTTATAAGCTCTTTTTATCTGAGTTAGGAAAAGGTCTATATGCGTAATATTGCAAGACTTCTTCCAGGGCCATTTGAAGTGCTTTTTTGACAGGTACGATTACCTTTCCTAAATTAAAGTCTATTTGATTTAATTGCATGTAGTATTCTGTGAATATGGGTACCGCTAGGCCATTTGAGATTGCCTCAACCGTGGCGTTATATTTCTCTGCTTGACCTTCTTTGATGATCTTGCAAGTCGCCAATCTCAATTTCCCGTATTTGTCAGTACTGGCTGCAGATCCAAACAATCGACAGATCAACCCCCTGTATTTGTAATCGCTACAGGTGCCCTGACCAATACCGGGTAAGGGTTTGTAAATTAAACATGTCAGACTTTGGCTTTCTTCGAGTGTAAGGAGCATTTGTTCCGCCTCCCCATTTAAAAAGAGGTGAAAGGCCCAAGGTAAAAATTCTAGAGGAGAGGCATCTATATCCGGATATGTACAACATTTGCCACAACCCGCAACACAGCCTATACCTGATGCTTTTTGAAATTGAGCCGTCTCTTGCTCCAATTGATTGAAAAGGCTCTCTACCAATTGTACTCTTCGCTCTATCGACATTAATTTTTTTCGAAGATAGACCTATATGTGCTATGTGGGTTGGTTTCTTTCCAAAAAGAAAAAATGACTCATTAAATTAGTACTTAATAGTCTCCCTAATAAATCAACTCAAATGCGCTGCGGTAAGCATCTATTTCGTTGATGTAATCAAGGAAGTTTTCGTAGAATTTGTTTTGACCTATGGTGGCACTATCGCCTACCACGACTAGTTTTTTTCTGGCTCGAGTCAGGGCAACATTCATACGTCGAGTATCTCCCAAGAAGCCAATCTGTCCTTCATCGTTGGAGCGTACCAAACTGATGTAAACCACATCTCGTTCCTGACCTTGGAAGGAGTCGACAGTGTTGATGGCTATTTTGTTGGTGATCGCTACATCCCAATTTAGTTCCGTCAGCTTTTCTTGCAGCAGGATCGTTTGTGCCTTGTAAGGAGAGATTATTCCGATGCTGCTTACCTCATCCAGTTTTTCTATGGCAGTCAGTTGGTTGATGTATTCGGACAAGTGTTTGATGACGAGATCAGCTTCTTCGGTGTTGAACGAACTGCGTGTTTCTTTGTCCACCGCTTCATAGTATCCACACCCAGCTGTATCAATGAATTCTACGACTTGATCTTCAGGGAAGATAGACCAGTTGGCCACCATTTCGTTGGCCACTAATTGATTGTCGTAAAACAGTCTACTGGAGAAATTCATGATGTCTGTATGCATACGGTATTGCTCATTGAGCATCACGTCTGCCTCGTTTCTGTTGATGGCTTTTTCGAATAGTGTTACTTCCAGTCCTTTATTAGCCGCTTCCATAGACCGTATAGTAGGAGGGAGCTGGCAGTGATCTCCAGCAAATATCACACGTTGAGATTTCAATATCGGAATCCATGTAGCAGGCTCTAGTGCCTGAGCTGCTTCATCGATAAACACCGTATCGAAACTCATGCCTTTGATATTAGAGTTGTTGGACCCCACAAGTGTAGAGACGATCACTTGCGTGTTGGCAATGATGTCATTGATGATGTAGTATTCGAGTTGTTTGGCGTCCTCTTTGAGTTTTCGAGCTTCTACTTTGATGGCACGACGTTGCGCTTTCTCTGCCTGCCCAAAATTCCTTTTGAACTTGCTGGCCATGGCGTAATACTCCTCGGCTTTTTTGCGCATGCTCTTGAGATTTTTGTAATCCTTGTGATGCGCAATTTTGGCATCCAAAGTCTTACTCAAAAGTTCTTCATTGACACGAGCAGGGTGGCCGATTCTCAGTACTTCTACGTTTTGCTCACCCAACCTTTGGGCGAGTAGATCTACTGCAGCATTGCTAGGGGCACAGACGAGCACCTGACGCTCGGTCTTGAGAGTCTCGACTATCGACTGAACAACGGTAGTGGTTTTACCTGTGCCTGGAGGACCATGGATGATGGCGACATCTTGTGCTCGGCTTACCATGGCCAGTGCATCATTTTGGCTGTCGTTCATTGCTAAGTCACGAAAGTGTTCATGGTTGGAAAAAGAAGCGGATTGATCACCAAGCAATATTTTTTTGAATGAAAGAAGACGCTCTTCTTTTGTTTTGATTAGTGCGTGTAGTGTCTTTTCCATCTCTCGATACGCATTCTCATCGAAGAGTAGTTGGATACCCAATTGACCGTCATGTACCCAGTCTGGCACTTCATCAGCGTTGATGGTGATCATCATCTCCTTTTTGTTGGCATTGTTGACCACACCCGTCACAGCATCTTCATGATCCCCAAGCCCCGCAGCATTACTAAATACCGAGACCAATTTTCCTGATTGAAACATATGAGCATCTTTGTGCTCAGGTTGTCTAGATACTTTTACAATTAATCTCTCGCCTGCATCAAAATGTGTTTTGTTGAGTGCTACCGGATACCAGCAGACGCCTTGTTTTCTTCTTTCCTTTAGCGAAGTGCCGACCATTTTTTGTCGGTATTGACGGAGGTCTTCTTCCTTCTCAAAGGACAATAAGGTGACTAGGTTTTTGAGCTCTTCTTGAATTTGACTTGACGACATGGCAATGAGTTATATGGCGAAGCTAATTTCTTTGCGTGATTAATAATATGAGGGAAAGGAAAAAACTATACTTGGATGAAATAGTTGTTGGGTTTAGAGATAATGATTATGCCCTAAAAAGCCTTTTTTGTCATATCGACGAAGGAGATATCTAATGGATTGTCGTTTAGATATCTCCTTCGTCGATATGACAGTATGGGGTTCCTATAGATGTTCAAGTAATTCCTTAATCTCCTTTAGTTTAATGAGGTTGTCGTGCGTAATGCAGATTGAATACAGAGAGGAAGCCAGATTTCAATGTGATAAAAATATTGCCTCTGGGTGTGGGAGTCTAACAGGTTCCAATCCGATCCCGACACCATTTTCTTATCCCCATTTCTAGGTAGATTTAGTAGGATAGGTTGGATTTACTCTATTGTTTTTACAGATTGGTCTTCAAATCAAGAATTGAATTCAACGAAATAAAACGTTTAACAAAATGGATATGGGTGACATGTCTGGATGTTAGTGTTCATGTCAAAAATCTACGCTTAAAATGAAGTATATCTCAGAATTCCCATCAGAGGTCGATAATATTATGGGAGGATCAGGAAGTAATGAATATGGTCCAATGAATGCTATTGAAATAGTTAAGAAATACGCTGCTCAAGAAGCTGTATTTGAACACAATGTATTGATGATAACTGTGAATAAAAGTGTTACCCAAAAAAGCATGTATAATGCTACGCGCTTTGCATGGAAACTTGGACAAAAAAAATAAAGAAGATTGATTACGTATTGGCTGTAGTTCAAGGTATTATCCTTGAGGTTTTCAAACCTACAGAATGGGAATCGGCTACCATTGATAATTTTCCAGAGTTTAATTATGATCAACCAGAACGGACTGCTTTTGTCGGAAGTGTAGTCGATGATCAAGTTCGTGAATTATACATTCGGAAAAGGGTTCCATCTAAGTATAGAAAAAGAGGGGCAGCATATCCGATAAAGTACAGTTTCTAAACACTCTCTAATATGGTCTGTATCTCAAAGTAATTTTTCCTTAGAGGTTGATTTTTCAATATTTCACCACCCTAGTAAACTTCAGTTTTTCAAGCATAAATTTACTTGTTTATGGAGATGTAATTTTATGATAGTGTTCTTTATATTCGTGATACTTTAAAGTAAAAGACATACGTACTTTACAGCAGCGTTGTCTTTCATATCTGAA
>JAOPTS010000158.1:0-18410 GCA_051531955.1 Reichenbachiella sp. | reverse complement strand
ACGTACGTTTGTACATTCAATTCTCAAACCTCACATCACAATCACCACATAGGATATTTAGATCAGGTTTGCCCCAGATATTTGTCTCACACGATGGGCAGGAATATTTAGTCTTTCTCTTTTTCTCACGATTGGCTATTTATCGAAACCTTTTAGGCTAAAATCCAGTTAATATTCTTGAACTTTAGTATACAACATACATTATAACAAATAAGAGAAATTATGGGAATCAAACCAGGTCCAAAAAGAACAGCTGTATCAACGGGAAAACCAGATAGACGTCAAAGAGATAATAAGGAAACACCAGGTAATACGCCATCATTGAAACCACACAAACATAAGAAAGGGGATTAATTACTATTCCCTAATGATATAAAACTATCCTTTGTCGAACAGAATTTAGAACATGTATAGCGTGAATAAAACGTACGTTCGTACAATTGTACATTAAATACCGTTATATATTCCCCTCAAACCTCACGTCACAATCCCCACATGTCACATTTAGATCTGGTTTCCCCCAAATATTAACCCCACAGGAAGGACAAGAATATTTCCTTTTGCGCTTTTTTTCCTTTTGCTCATGGGCCTCTGCTAATGCGGCTATTTCTCCTTCGCTGAGCTCGTTTTCTACAGTATCAGGGGATTGCGCATACATGACGTATTCCATCGCCTGAAACGGCAGCCAATAGTTTTCTGGCAACTGCTGAATCAGCACTTCCAGTGATCCTCCTTCTTCCATATAGTCCGCCATGCGTTGACCCGTCTTATTTCCTCCTGGTCCACCGGTACTACTTGGAATTAAGCCTACGGATTCCATTTTTGCAGCCCACTCTTTGTTGTGGTAGCCTGTCCGGCTTGGCTTACCAAATTCCATTTGCCAGAGATGACACATTTCATGAACAAGGGTTTCAACCAGGTACTTATGTCCTTTGGCCAAACTTGTAGGGTTGATTGATATCTCATGTTTCTTTTCTCCGTTGCTGTGTCTCCATCGAGTAGCAGCAAAGAACCCAGCGACAGTATTGGACCGTGAAAAATTCAGTAGTACGTCAGGCAGGGAGTTGTCAAACAGATTTTTATTGAAGTATCCAAATAGACGCTCGAAAGCTAAAAACTGTTCAGAGGTTGGTTTCATTATATCACTTTATTGTATCGTACGATACAATAATAATGCTTTTCTTACAAAGAATAAAGAGGGCTGATTTATTTGGCTGTTTTTGACGTAACTCCTGTTTAGTACGTATGTACATACGTACAATCGTACGTTGTGTTTTCAAAGAAATAAAGTAGATAACTACAACTGTAGTTGTATCTCAATAATGAGTTAAATATTCTACGATTTTCATTTTTTTTTTTAATATAAGTTGGAGTAATATTTGAATAGTTTTCTAATTTCACACCTCAAGACTTGATAGTCTTGAAAAAGTAAAAAAAGAGGTCTAGTATAGCACATTTGCTATTCCGAATTATTAACATTTATTTTTTACCACTACTTAACCAACTCACTATGAAAAATGTACTTACCCTAATCATCATTTTACTAATCGGATCGTGTTCAGAAAAAGAACCTATAGAACCTATAGAACCTCAGAGACACCCTCTTCTTGAAACTACTGCTTTATACTTCGATATTGATGAATCTGATATTCAATTCACCTTGATAGACACAACAGAGGTTGTTATAATTCAGGATGATATGGTTTACATCCTAGACTCATTGAAAACTATTTTAACCGCAGATGAAGATACCTTTGAGAACGCAAGAGTTGCACAAAGAAATAACGGATGCACAAGAGGTTCCATAAACTTGCCGTTTCCCTCAGGTAAAACAGGAATCCTTTGGAGGAATAGTGGAACGGATTATAATTATGAAATTCACTACAGAATTATTGGTTCTGTTCCTACCGTTTGGCAGCAAGCTACAAGAGATGCATTTAATGAATGGAATAGTTTGGCATCCAATAGAATAAAATTTAGAGAGGTTTTTTGCGGTACAACTTCCACTCATTTTAGAGGTATTAACGTAAAGCTTGGTAGCTGGGCTCCATCTAATCAATTAGCTCGAGCAACAGTAGGTAGTCATTATATTGTTAAATCCATTTGGATAAACCAGTCTGCATATAGCTATACAACAAGAAGTTTAGCCTCTGCAACTCGAGTCATGGTTCATGAAATAGGCCATAACCTAGGTTATCGACATACAAATCAAACTAGTGGATGCCTTATTCCTGGAACAGGTGTCGATAATAACTCAATCATGAGATCATTTATAACGTCAACATCACTTCCAATATTTAGTGCTGGCGATATAGCAGCACACAATATTGTTTATAGCAATGTGGCAAAGCCAGTAGCAGTATGTATGGGGTCTTTACGCGGTTGTCCTGGCAATACAGGTACATGCAAATAGGAGGAATATTGTATAATATAATCTCTTTTGGAATGAAACCTCCCCGACCCAAGGGTCGGGGAGGTTTCATTCAAATAATATCATTTTTGATTTTTTTCTCTTGTTCAGGTAACAAAGATGATATTGAATCAAATGCCAACATCAGATTATCAAATATTAGTCAGTTCGATTTCAATGATGTCACAGTAAATACTTGGGATCAAAAAGTTGAATTTGGGAATATAAATTCTGGACAAACAACTGATTATAATTTCTTCCAAATTGCTTATCGTTATGCATTTGTTGAATTAAGTATTAACGGTGATACATATACATTACAACCTATTGACTATGTTGGTGAAACACCTCTTAAAAGTGGAAATTATACATATCAGATAGATGCGAATGACTCACAAGATCAATATGAAAAATTGTCATTGGTTCTAATTGAAGAATAGTTGACAACCTGAATGTAAAAGATGCTAATAAACACTAAGAATGAATATGCGAACTGAGATATCTGAAAGGACAATGCGAACACAAAATTTCAGTGTTTCTAGCAACTTGGGCGCATACTCATTCCCCTTCAAAACTCCTTCAATTGGAACTTTTGTTTGAAAGTCTTGTAAGTATAGCCCCCAACTTTATCGCTTCTAACCTTGCCATCAGAGATCGTCATTTCAATACCGTAGCACGTCCTACTTACCTCTTGTAGCGGTACGATAGTCAACAAATATTTGATTTGCCTTTGATTCAACCCCAGCTTGGTAAGCCTCTTTATAGCTCTCTGAGACGCTTCATCTTTACTACTTTGTAGCTGTATAGTTTCCTGTACTGCACTGGCATCATTGTGCCAGACAAACCGAAAGCCTTTGATTTTTCGCCCATCTTTTTGCTGTTCCATGCTTACCTTAAAGCCAGTTTTATTTAGCTCTGATACAGCAGGGTTCAGCACCCTCTTTTTAAGGTCTGCAACGGCGGGGTACAAGTCCGTTTTCAAGTCGTTATCCTTGGCCTTATTGAGGGCCAGTGAGTCTCTTATCTCCGCAACATCCATATATCGCCATCCACTCGAATCAAATTGCTTCAGCAACAGGAATAAGCGCAAAGCATACATGCTCTTCACTTTCATCGCTTCTAACAACTTGATTTGGGTAAAGTTCTTTTTCAGTCCGAGCAAGTAGGGCTTTAAACCAGGATCAAATCGGATGAGTAAATCTCCTTCACCATCGATATACCTGGCACTCGATACCAGACTGATAAAGTCTTCATACTTCTTTCCTTTTTCGTCCTCTCGCTTGACATGAATGTAAGTCGCCATGAGCTTGCCTACATCCTTTTTCAGTTGATCGTAAAAGCTATGGCCCTTGAGGTCAATCAAATCTTTTAATTGCTTGCCTTTGATCCGATACCGTTCAAATTCATCGTCTTCAAATTCTACCATTGACACGGCAGTGAGGAAGATACGAGATTGATTCAACGTCATACGCCATCTTCCATTAATCAAATGGTTACTCTGGCGTACAATCGCATTAGGATTGACGTCTTTTAACTTGTACTCATCAGAAGGCATACTAAATGCTATTGTTTCATGTGTGTGGGGAGTCATACTGGTTGGTGGTTTGGTTAGTCTGTATGCTCTCAAATGCTTGCTATGACAACATTATAGAATTGTCATATATAAAACAAATATTGATTTGATAATCGTATCTTCGTGGATGGTTTTTAGTCAGTTTCGACCCATAGATGTCATAGTTCGTGCTATGCTTCAATACTTGTCAGTTTCGACCCATAGATGTCATAGTTCGACCCGTGTCCCAAATCTGTCCATGTCGACCCATAGATGTCATAGTTCACGACCCACAGATGTCCATGTATGAGCCCATAGGCGTCCACATATGAACCCATAGATGTCATATTTAGGCTACTTACAAAAACATAACTAAAAAATATTTATAACACTTATTATTCCCAAGAAAAAGTTTCATTTATAGAAAAATGTAGGGTGAACTATGACGTTTGTGGGCTTGCCAAAATGGCATACGCGAAGCGTTCACATCATTTTCGAAAAAGGAGAATGGATCTGTGGAAAGAAGAGCGAGGGTTGCGCGCGAAATTTCTTTTTAACTACTTGATTATCAAGTAGTTAATTTTTATATTTCTGTAAATGCCTCTAGTACTTCAAGTACCTTTTTCACCTCCTGAGGTTTCCAGTTCGCCAACTTTTTTCTATTCCTAAAGGTCCGCTCGTCCATTCCAAGCTGTTCACACAAGTATTTATCCTTCACAGGACTGTTTTTAATGAGTTCTGGCAACTCTTCTAGGAGTCGAATATATTTTTTGACTGCTGGCAAATACCGTGTCTTCACAGGCCAAATATAGATATATAGGAAATAAAATTTCCTATATATCGGAAAAAGTTTTACCTTTAAATAGGAAACTATTTTTCCGCTTTTATGGAAGATTATATGATGTTTTGTTACAAAAAGAGTTCCGAAATTAGGGTACATAATCGTTATTTTGTACCCTCCCCATACCCCTCCATACATATATTCAATAAATGCTGCACACTATATAAAATATCACTAATTATATTAGCATATTTATTGATGGGTTTTTATACCGGTCACTGTCAGCAGATTGACACGATAGATTATAGCATACCAAGAGAATTGTTTGTACCGGTGGCTTTACCTGAGATTGATGCATTGATGAAAACTTTGGGTGAGTCCTTCAAATCAGAGGCAGCATACCAGATTGAGCAGTTTACCTATGTGGAGAAATGGAAGTGGTTGAAATACCTGCCTACGTTTGGATATGATTTCTCTATGAATAGACCAATTGTTGCATATAATTCTAATGCACTGTTTGGGGTAATTAACTCCGGCCGTAAGAAGGAAGCTAATTTGAATTCTATCATTCATAAAATCAATTTGGACTATGAGCGAGAAGCAATTTCTCTATCCCTGAACTATGACATTTTTGGGACGCAAAACGCAGTTTATCACAATAGAATGCAGGTTTTAAGACTCGAAAAAATGAACATGGATTTAAGTTATAACCAGTACAAAGAGCATCATTTAGAACCATCTCAATACCTAAATAAATTGATTTCATTCAAAAATAAAGTGTTGCAATTGAGTGAGTTAAAGACAGATATAGTGAAATTAAGATCAGAACTTTTGGAGATGGCTTTTTATGGGGAACGGAGGATACTATTAAATAGCGTGGAAGATGTTACAACAAATAGAAATTGACTACTTACCGAAATACAAGATTGATTACCTGGTGGACAAGTCGGACAATATCAAACACAAGTGCCTGGTTCTTCTGCAATGTGACGCAGGTCTAAGGGTGTCTGAGGCCGTATCCTTGCATTTAGGTAGCTTTGACTTCAAAGAAAGGATTATTACAGCAGAGAGCCTTAAAAAGCGTGAAAAAGCAAAATTTAAACGTAGACAGATCCCTATATCGAAAAGGCTGTATTCAGCGCTGGCAAATTATATTCCTACACTTAAAGACACAGACGCGAATAGTTGGTTGTTTCCTTCCACAACCAAGACCAAAACACACATAAGCCGGCAGCAGCCTTTTAGATATTTGTTGAGATTCAAAAAGAGGCATTTAGGTTTTGACAACTTGCACCCTCATGCTTTGCGACATTCGTTTGCTACGCACTATCTGGATGAAGGGGGAGATATTTACGAGCTGCAACACTTGCTAGGCCATGAGAAAATAGAAATGACTTTGGTCTATACGCACATTCCCACCAGTACACTCAAGCGAAAACACAGTGAAGCATTTGACGGAAAGAAAACCAGAATTCAGAGATTTAAAGAAAGAATATTAGGCAAGCCCACAGAAGCATTGATTCACATCGAGCCACTGAAAAATGAATTGATGATAGGTCGGGACGTACAAATGTACGAGATGAACGACAAGGTGACCAGGAATATAAACTTGATCTTGTTGGGACCACAAGGAGTAGGAAAAAGTACCATGCTCCGCAACATCAATACAGGAGAAAGAAAAGTGTTGTACATCGATGATACTTCGGAGATGAAGACCACACTTTTGAATATTCTATTGCATTTGCTCGAGACGAAAGAAAAGGTCTTTGAATTGATATTTGGTGAGACAGACCGAACCAAGTTGAAGACAAAACTCTCCCGGCATACGATGAAGAGTTTGGCGAATAACATTTGCGATATTGTACAGCAGCAGGAGTATGTTTTGGTGATCGATACCGTGGACAGAATACCGCCCCGGGCAGTGGATGTTTTGGATGTGTTCAGAAATCATTTTACCATCATTACCAGTGCTCGAGAAGTAGCGCTCAACAAGACTTCATTTCTTTGGAATTTTGAAACAATCAAAGTCGAGAATTTGCCCAGAGAAAAATCTTTAGAGTTGATCAACAAACTATCCTACAACATGGAAGTAGAAGACTATGAACAGTACAAAAATTATATTTGGAACAAGTCCGATGGCAACCCAAGAGTAGTATTTGAAATGGTGGATAGATTCAGAAAAGAGCCAGTGATTAGTAAAAACGTAGTGAGGGGAATTGACCATTATGGAAGCCTAAGAGAGATCGACATGAGTTTGATTGTGATTATAGGATTAGCATGTATGGCCATATTTCGATACATCGGCAGAGAAACAGGAGATACCAGTTTGACATTTATTGGTGGAGTGGCCATGATCCTTTTGATTGTGTCCAGGTACTTCATCTCATTTACTAAATTCAAAGTATTAAAATAGATTCCGTACATACGTACGTTTGTACCAATGTACTTTTAAAAACCCAACCCCATGAAACTATACCTAACCTACCAATTCAGTAGAAACCAACCAGGAGCAATTCCACCGATTCAAATACAAGATGATAGATTGACGCAGCTTGAAACCAATGTAATGCAATTGGAAAAGTTGATATGACAGGAGCTAACCACATAGTAGGAGGATTAGTATATACAGGCATATTTTGTTCGTTTTGGGATGTCAATATTTTTCAACGCCCCTGGTTCATTGTCGCGACATTGGCGTTCAGTATTTTGCCAGACATCGACCACACCAAAAGCCCGATGGGCAAAGCATTTTCATTTACGCAGTTGCCCCAATATTTAGACAGGAATTTTGGACACCGTACCATCACACATAGTTTGTTGGTGTACTTTTCTTTGGGGCTATTGATCTATTTCATCGAAGGAATATTCAGTACTAGTCACACTTTTACATTGATCTACTTTTTTGCTTATTCGAGTCATTTGATTTTTGACATGATGACGGTTTCGGGCGTGCCGTTGTTTTTCCCATTCAAGAAAAACCCTTGCGTTATCCCTGGCAACCCGGAGTATAGAATGAAGGTCAAAGACCTGAAGAGTGAGGCCATTGCTTTCACCGTATTTATGATGATGCTCGTATTTTGTTATCCCCTGATGAAGGATGGTTTTTGGTTCACCTTCAACAAGAGTTTTGGCACCCTCGAGCACTTGAACCGGGAGTACATGAAAGAAGCGAATCTGTTGAATGTAGAATACGATTTTATAGAGAAAGGGCGGCACCAGAAAGGCACCGGTTTGTTGATCCATTCGGAGGACGGGAAAGTATTTTTATTTGATGATGAATCTATTTTTGTAGTCAATAAAAACATGAAGGTTAACAAGGTCACACCGGCTAAGACATTGACCAGGAGAATTGAAAATGAACTGTACTTGTACAATGTTTCAATGGATAGTTTAAACCTGGTGATTAGGGATAAAATATTGATTGGATTAGATTTTCAAAGCACTTCTAATATTCGATACCAGAAGAATGGAGAATACAAGAAAAGCAAAATCCTGAAATTAGAATATGTCTACAATCCCACATTTGATATTGACGAAGATCCCACTAATCGAGAGTCCATAAAACAATTGGACATCAAAAGAATAGAGCTAAACGAAGAGGTCAAACACATACAAAAAGAAAGAACAGAATACGGCACCATAGTAGCACAGCTGCACAACCTGAACACGACCTTTGAATCAATGTCTTTAGTACAACAAGAAAAAGCAGTAAGACAAATAAAGGACCTTGAATCCAAACGAGACAATTTCACCTTCAGCAACAAGTCTACAGAAAAGCTCGAGAAGCAAATAGAGCAGCTCGAGGAAGAACTAAACGAAAAGAAGAGTACCTATTTCACAGGCAAACTAACCTATCTATCCAACCCTAAAAAACTACTGACCAATGCCAACTAATATTACAAAAATGTACATACGTACGTTTGTACTTTCGTACATAAAAAGCACAGCCCTAGTTATCCAATTGGGTATTTGTATCATATTATTTTTCTCTACATCCATTCAAGCCCAAGTTAAAAAAGAACCTATTAGCCCAAATCATAGAGTATTCATTATTAATAAACCCGACATAAAGCCGCCTGCATTTAGATTTGATTTCAAGGAAGAAGGAGAGTTGCGCGTTTATCAACTGGGATACCATATGTATACCGTCAAATTTCAAGGCACCAAGATGTATAGTTTTGAAAAATGGCAGGATAGTCCAGGCGTAGTATTTTGCGCCAAAGGAAATGACCTAGAGATATATCTTGTATTGAAAGAGGATGCCCCAACATTCGATTGTGACGGGGTGATTATTGAAGCATTGATATTGTGATTGTTTTTCTAATAATAAGATGCTACCTTCGTTTTTTAATTCACCTAACATAATTTATAATGAATAATAGTATATCAATATTAGCAATTATCTTTTGCTTTCTATTAGCCTCATGTGAAGATGATGCACAGGAAATTGTTTTAGAACAAACTGAACTTGAAAAAGTTATTCTTGAAGATGCGCATACATATTTCGATAAACTGGGATATGAGCCTTCTTCACTGCATGTTTCTTTGCCAGAAGAAACCATCACGATTGATGGTGACATGCAATTGTCATTCGAAGATTTAAGTCAATTAAACCAAGAATGGGAGTTAATGGATGATTCAGTACAAGCTTCTGCACGAGTTTATCATAGAGGTACTCTCCATCCTTTTTACGTGACGACGTTCCTCAATATGGGTAAATGCTCACCTATTAATTCTACCAACAATTGCCCTACACAAAGAAATATTGTGATTGGCATCGATTACAATGTCTCAAGTTCTTGGGTCGCTGCATTTGACTGGGCCATAGCAGAATTAAATAGTCTTGGACTCTATATAAAATATTCACGGTTTATCAGACCAAGACCTTATTCATCGTTGACTACGAAAAAAACTACTCAAGATACTTATGTACAAGTTGCTGACCTAGGAAGTTCAGTTGTTGCAGATGCGAAGATAGGAAATGGAGGTGTTGGGTATCGTATTAGGGTTAACGTTAACCCAAGATTCGATTCAGATTCACAAACTAACAGAAACCACACAGCGTTGCATGAAATATTACATACATTGGGGTTTTATCATGGAAATTCAAATGATGGACATGTAATCGGTAGCGATGCTTTAGATTACCGTTCTGTTATTAATTCAGGAAACCGAAATGTAAGAAATGGTTTGACTGTAAGAGACATAGAAGCAATTAGGTTCTATTATGAACCACATTAAGAATTGTTTTTACAAGGAACTCCCATAGCGCGCGTTTAGCCCTTTTTGGGCGTAACGCGTGATCACTGAGTAGAGAGTAATAAAAAGGGCCATTCGTCAGAAGACAGATGGTCTTTTTTGTTCTCGGATTGGTTAGGCTTTAATGTCGTCTAGTCTTGTTCATTCTGCACTAAGACAACCCAGCTACTGCAGTAGGACCCGATGAGTGATTGGAGCTATTCACGAAGGGTTGAATAATTGTATTTTAGGGAAAATAATGTAGTGATGTGCATTAACATTGTAGCATATGAGAATAAATAGAATAGACCGTGGTTGGTTGCCTACTCTATTGATTAGAAAGTCCCTTTTAAGGGGCTTTCTTTGTTTAAGCTACTGCAGAGCTTTTTGATACAAAAAAAAGGGCCACGTCCTCACGCAACCCTAAACCAACCTAACCTAAACTTATCTTTAATATTTTTTCTCGAGCTGGCAATACGTCTGCCTACCTGAGTAATTACAATACAAATATCATGAGCATTTAAGAGTAATGTAATAGAGGAAATTCGGAAAGATATATTTAGGAAAAAAACCTATAAGCGCGGTGTTTTCAAATCAAGATCAGTTGTCCCGGAAGCGGTAGCAACCCACCCTAAATCCATACACATTGCCAAGTCGCTCATGCCAAACCCACAAGCCCAAACTTGTCAAAGAGTATGGCTGCCCAATAGAATATCAGCAGTAGCAGTTTTCAAATATCAAAAGAGGCCCGACCGTTTAGGTGTCTTATCTTGTCTGTCCTGCATCTAGCCCCCACGAGGCTTGCCCTCAATGCTCAATTCGTGGTGTCTAACCTGGTCCATCCTTCACCAAGACACCCAAACTATTGCGGCAACCCACCCAAAAGCCCCACAAAACAAAAGGCAGATTGTTTGCAGAAAAAGCAAAAAATCCCCTGCCTTTTGTTTTGCTCCCCAGCCAACCCGTCTGTAGTTTTTTTGTCATGGTTTTTGTGCCCAACCCTGAGACAGCACATCCCGATGAATAATCGGGAGGAGCTGTGCCATCGCTCAATACAAAAAGCCACGCCAAAAAAACAACCCCAAGCTATCTTTACATAATACGAGTTATATAAGCAGCCCCGCAAAATGCCCAACGCACAAAACCCAAGCTATTATATAACTTGTATTATGCAAAATATCCGCTCCCCAACCCCAAGAGCCAAAGGGGCTAATATCGCCCCTTCAACCCCATATGGGCGATGTGTTTTACCTGCCACGGCCCCCAGAAGGCAAACCACATCGCATGGCATCCCGAAAAAATCGGGATTAGTATTTTGCGCTACTCGCTCCGCTCTGTATGACGGAAAGCCTCTCTTCCCAATATTCAAGGCTACCATCTTATCTACTCAATTCAACACCTTAAATTATTTCCCCTCAAACTGTGCTTATATGTTGTGTTAGACATTTATGATTACTATCCTTGCGGATTCAAAAATTTATCAATCAAACTAAACTATTTAATACTATGAAAAAGAGAAACCTAATTGTACATGCTGTACTATTTTTCTCAATACTATTCACTTCATGTAACGAAGATTCATCGTTAATGGATGAGATAAATGATCCTACAATAGAGAGCCCTCAATCGGTGTCCATGAGTAACTACCGGGCTTATTTATTTGAACTAAAAAGTGAAAATCGTTTTTTAACAAACTTTGGGGGAGCAGCTTCTGTACGGACTATTTTAGATAATTCAGATTTGACAGCGTCACAATTAGTTACTATACCGAGCCTTTCTGATAACTGTTCCAATTGTAGGTCTTTTAGAGTTAGAGAAGGGTCTGTTTTTAAATACTTAACAGTTAATGGTACTAATCTTATTTGGAGTAGTTCCACAAGTGGTAAACAAGACCAACAATCTTTTATAATAGAAAATTATGGTAATGACAATTTCTATATAGAGTCATACTCAAACAGCGGATATTACGTGACATTTAGCAATAATAATGCAATTATTGCTGAGTTAAAAAATGACAATTCACGGTGGAAAATTTCAAATTTTACTAGCTATTATGATCTAAATAAATATGAACTTGTAGATCTTGATGAGGCTGGATTAGAGGTAGGTGACGAAATAAAGATAAGATCTCATAATTTGGAAAATAAAAATGGATATAAATATATTCGTCATCAAAATTATGATGGGTGGGTTCATGAAATTCCATCGCCAAGCCATAAATATTATGAGGACCGTATATTTATCGTAAGAAGAGGTCAAGGAATTGATGAGTCTTTGAATTTAAATGGGTTTATTTCTTTAGAATCAAAAAACAAGGCAGGTTATTTCTTAAAAGAAAATAATGGCTACATTAGATTGGTCAAATTGAGCTCTAGTACGAGTAAAAAATTGGCGACATTTAGAGTGACCAAAGGCTTAGCTGATAACGATGGTTATTCGTTTATGCTAATGCCAACTGTAAAAAAGAATTATTTCTTACGTCATAAAAGTCACAGATTAAGAGTTCATGCCCTTGAATATACATCTCCTTATGTAGGTGATGCAACGTATCATTTTGAATAAAAGCAATACTTATAAGTTATTATATGTTTAAAAGATGGCTGTTCTATTGAATTATAGGCAGCCATTTTTTACGAAATTGACGTTCCAGTCAACTTTAAATCATCGCATAATATTACAAGTAAAACCTTCAACTCCATTCACATCTTATCTCGTGAAAATCGGGATTAGTATTTGCGCTACTCGCTACGCTCAGACAAGGCGCGAGCCACAGGCGTATGGAGTGCTACGCACAGCCTTTAAATTATTTTTAAATACTGTCTAACACGAGCAAAAAGCAGCCCTGAAAAACCCTGTCAAACTGGCTGAAATAAGCCCCTGAAATAGTACTCTGCTAAGAAAACAGAAAATGAATATTGAAAATGTGCGAATGCGCGCTGCATTCAAAGAAAAGGAAGTGCAATAATGGGTCTTATGTTAAATAGAAATGACATGTCAACTAACCGAGAAAAACAAATGCTACCGTGAACATTGCGCCATTCACCATTTTGTATTTTGACTTGCATTAGGTCTCCTGCCGAGGGCTCATTTTTTATTTTAGAGCGATAATATTGCACCAGGAACACATCATAGATCTTGCCTTATATCCCTCTAAAATAAAAAACGTTTGAGCTACAACGAAGCAAAGTCATCGAGTCCAAGCGAGACAACTTCACCTTCAGTAACAAGTCTACAGAAAAGCTCGAGAAGCAAATAGAGCAGCTCGAGGAAGAACTAAACGAAAAGAAAAGCACCTATTTTACAGGAAAACTAACCTATCTTTCCAACCCAATAAACCTACTGACCAATGCCAACTAAAACCACCCAAGAGTACAAACGTACGTTTGTATTCTTGTACATAAAAACAAGCCTTATAACCACTGGATCAATCTTTTTTATCTGTTTATTTTTTATACCAGTGTCATGTGAAAGCACGACACCTGATCCTATTGGAGATAAATATGAAATAGAAATATCATCTGACATCCCTTGTTGGATATACATTCATTCAAGCCAGACGTTTCAAGGCCATTATATAGAATCGACTCACAACACGGCAGTATATTCTTTAACTCCCATAGAAGTCTATTGCTCTTCTGTAAAATCTACCACATCAAAGGTGTTTGACGTGCCATGCTCGATCAAAATCAATACACCAGATTCAGTATATAGAGATCAGTCGCACATTCAGATTGAAAATAACACCTAAACGTACATATGTAATTTGCTTCAAAAAGAATATGAATAAATTTGGGGGTATTTCATATCCCCATTTTATCAAACACCAAAAATTTAATTAATTTCGTTTTTCACTAAAACTAATCAAGATGTCAGAAAAAACTGAACTCACGGGATTTGATATAATAGAAAAAGTAACCATTTCAGGTGAAAAAAAGTCATCACTTATAGACGTTGTTTGTAGAGAAATGAGATTACCGAAAGGGACTGTAATATATCAAAATTTGAATGGTATATTTAAAATTCTAGAGAAAAGTGCTATTCAATTATGGTCCATTGATGACGATGAATACATTGTTGGTCGTGTTTATCCTTCGTCTACACTTCATTCACGAAATTCAGAGTTTAATGTTATGGTAGCCCTATATGATAGTAATAAAAAGAATTTTTTGACTTGGCCTTTAGCAATTAATCTACTGTGTTCGACAGGGCCCAATTGGTATTGGAGAATAGACCGTCAAACTCTTCCAAAAGGAACAGTAAATAAAGCAGTGTATTGGAAAATTTATGGAGAAGGAACGGTCTCCAGTTGTCAATAATAATTTTAGATTCTCAGTTAGGTTTTTTCCAGATGGCGTTCGTTTGTAACGAGTGACTACCAGTCCATAGATGTTACCCCGAATCGTGCTACAGTCTGCGAAAAGTGTAGTGCTAGTCCGAAACGCTTGCATAGATCGGTGTTCCGCCACTATCCCCCAGACTGCGGTTTGGTGGCTAGCTCTGTCACGAGAGCTCTCAGTATGCACCCTATTTTTAACGCCTAAAGGGCAGATAGGAGGGCACATCCTTCCACTCTCCACTTTAGGCGGGTGCTGCGATCTTTGGGGCTGCGAGGCTTTGGCAGTTATTCAACAATAGATCTTACCCTTTGATTTGTTGTTCAGATGACCCGACAGCTAGCAGAGTGTGAAGAGTTGAACAGGGAGTCAGTCTCCTATCGTCGACAGACAATAGGTCACACACTGATAGCGGTCTATTCCTTTCAATTTCCCCTTGTACGCATGGTCACTCCCTCTGGTCGCTTTCCCCATACGAGCCCCTAGGATACCCGCAGCGCACCCGCAAACATTCTGCAATCCGAAGCGTTGTAATTTTCTGGCAGCCATTTATTGAGCTTTAATTATGTCTCCTGCCGAGGGCTCATTTTTTATTTTAGAGCGATAATATTGCACCAGGGGTAGACCATAGATTCTACCTGATATCCCTCTAAAACAAAAAACGGTTGAGCTTAAAACGAATACTAAACCGACCCTTGACTATTTCGATTTAGACAGCTCAAACCCTTGCATCAACAATTCAACCATGCTCATATCATTGTCCAGGGCAAAAGTTTTGAACTCCTTTCTAAACTCTGGTGATACATCAAATTTCAATTGCACCTTTTCGCTACTAGCAGCCTTTTTCAAGTTGTGGGTTTTTTCTTCTGCAGCTGGTGGTGGAGTTCCTTTTCTGTTTGGTTTTGCTATTTTAGCCATGATTATTACGTTTGTACATACGTACGTATGTACGGTTTAGGAAAGTATTTTTACAATTGATTCTATTACTTCGTCCGCACGATTATTCAAACTCTTATAGCTCGTTTCTGTAATCGTTTTCCCTTCGTCCATCGCCCGGCGATAGCCTCCTTTTTCTGGCACACTTCCTTTGATTACTTTATATCCTGAGACGCTGATATAGTCGACTGTTTCTTCAATCTCTACGTCACTATTACCAACCCGGCACAATACAAATTGAATCTTGCTACGCTCGATTCCTTTTTTCACCAACTCATGACCAAGCCTAATTTGCGGATCTAGATCGTCTTTGCTACATCCAGTAGGAAGCAAGACCAAATCACATTCTTTGGCGATCTGTTCGGATGCCCTGGTAGCATGTGGCGCACCATCAAACAAAATCAAATCATAGTTGTCGGCTATCTTCATAACCCGATCAACAGACGGGAATTGCTGCACCGAGATAAACGGATCAACATCATTACTCATTCTCCTAGAATTCCATTCAAAGGACGTGCTTTGAGAAGTGTCCAGATCAGCAATCAACACTTGCCATTCAGACTTAGCATACTCTCTGGCCAAACCCCTTGCCATGGTGCTTTTTCCTACTCCCCCTTTTTGGCTGATTATCCCTACTTTCTTTGACATGACTTTTGTTTAGTACGTATGTACAAATGTACTAACGTACGTTTTGTTTTCAAAGAAATAAAGTAGATTACGAAGAATAAAGAAGGGCTAATTGAAATGGCTTTTTTGACGTAAAGACACATTTGTTGTGCAGCATAAATAAAAACTCTATGAATCTAGACCAAGAAGCTATAAGAATAGTTTTAAGTAAAATGCCTGATGGGTTTCTATTTGAGGGATTTGCTCAAAAGATATTTAATATTGTTTTTGGAGATACTTTCATACCTGTTGGAGGGTCTGGAGATCAAGGAATAGATGGCTTCCAATGTGTTTATTCCAGAGAAGAAAAATCTAAACTAATTTATCAAATATCAACTGAAGAAGTCCATTGGAAGCAAAAGGATAATAAAATAACATCAACTAAAGAAAAACTTGATAAAAATGGAATTGAATACGATAAATTATCTTTCATAACCAATAGAAAAGTACTAAGAAAGGATACTATACAAGATGAGTTTTACGATCGATATGATTTTGATTTAACTATATATGACCAAGAGTGGTTTATTAACAAAATTCTTTCAGAACCTTCAATTGCTGACATTTATCTAAGTTTTATACAATCTCATGTTCATGAATATAATCAACCTAGCAAACTAGTTGAAGTTGGAGAGTTCTCAAGTGACCCTCGGCTGTATGTTTTTTTAAGACAACAAGTCGATGAGAACAGTGAACATGATATTGAGAGTAACATACTTGATGGTCTAATTCTATATGTGTTAGAGGGCACAGCTTCTGAAAAAGGGATCTTTAAAGATCTCGATCAAATAATTATTGATATACGAGAGATATCAAAATTTAGTATCAGTGACTTAAAGGGGAAAATTAATAGTAGACTACTAACCCTATCTAAAATCCCTTATAGAAAAGTCAAACATCATACAGTAGAAAATCACTTTTGTCTACCGTATGAAACTCGAATTGAATTAACTGAAAGAGACATAAAAGACGCTCAATTACAATCTGATTTTGAGACAGATACGTTGGAGATAATCAAAGAAAACCTTGAATTAATTGACGTTAAAGTAAAAGATGTTTATTCAGTTTTTGAACAAATTATTCACGGGATCTTTTATAGGCAGGGTTTAGAATTTTCAGACTTTGTATTAAATGATTCAAACAAGGGTGTTATTGACGATTCTTTAAGTACAATTGTTGCGCATATTGTAGACGATACTTCGATAAAAATAGGGAACAAATATAAAGTAAAAAGAGCCTTATTATTATCAATTAGAGAGATAGTATACAATGGCAATAGTGTTCAAAGAGAGTTTTTAAGAAGGCTATCAAAGACCTACCTCATGTTTTTTCTGACTCAGAATGATCCGAAAATTTCCTTGTTTTTCAAATCATTAGCGAATAGGCTAGATGTATTTGTGGGTACTTCAATTATTGTACCTGCTCTTTCAGAATATTACTTAGACGATGAGAACAAAAGGTATTGGAATTTAATTAAAGGCGCAAAACAAGCAGGAGTTAATCTATGGATAAATGAATACATAATAGATGAACTCGTAAGCCATATAACTAATATCAAAGATAAATATTTAGGAATCTATCAACCAGAGGAAGATGACTATTTGAAAGACGACATACAATTATTATATATTGATGAAATCCTTATTAGAGCATACTTTTATGCGAAAAAAAGAGGACGTGTAACCGATTTTGACAGTTTTCTTATAAAATTTGTTGACCCTAATTTGTCGGACATAAAAGAAGATTTGATCTTCTTTTTAAATGAAATGTTTGGCATTGAATACATCCCAACATCTTCTCAAGATATAAAATTAGACCCTGAGGAATTAAATTTATTGATTCCAGCCTTAACTGAGAAGAAGCAAAATTCTGTAAAAAGAGCCACTGTTGACGCTAAATTAATATTACACATATATAAACTTAGAGAACAAAACAACGAAACCAATACTGCCGGAATTTTTGGTTATAAAACGTGGTGGTTATCACAGGATGTTAACACTTTTAAAACAGTAAAAGAAGTCTTAGATAAGTATACTGTAAGTTGCTATATGCGAGCTGATTTTTTATACAAATACATTTCTCTAGCCCCTAAAAGGAATGAAATTGACGCTTTGTACAAAAAGTGTTTCCCGAATTTAATGGGAGTCAATTTGAGTTATCATTTACCTCCTGGGATAAGTGACTTCGTTGCGAAAAAAATTGCTGAACATAAAGATACAAATCCATTAATAGTAAAAAGGACCCTCAAAAAATTAACCGAAAAGCTAATGTCTTCAATGGAGAATCTTTCTTCTAAGGATTTCAAGGATTTCTTTGAAGAAGAACTGGAAAAACAGACTAAGAAGTAGAACGACTGCAATGAAAATAGCAAAACATAATAATATTTGGCTTAGCTAATGAGTAACCTGAAAGGACAGCATTTCAAACTCCCCTACGTTTCTTAGCCAGGCGTTCTCACTATATGAGCAAGAAATTGAATGTACAAACGTACGT
>JAOPTS010000157.1:0-4595 GCA_051531955.1 Reichenbachiella sp. | reverse complement strand
AAGTCAATTTCTTCTTCTCAAATCCCACATAGGATGTACGGAGGAATACTTCGCCTTGAGGCAGGGTCAGGCTATAAAAACCATAGGTATTGGTCATCACCCCTTTGCCAGTTGACACATCTCCCATGACAGCTCCTATCAGCATCTCACCATTGGCAGCATCAGAGATAAATCCTTTGATCGTGACCTTCTTGGAGGAGCTACCACGCATTTTGGGTTGGATCAGGATGCTGCGTTCCTTGAAAAGAATATCCACCGATTGACTTTCAAACCCTAACTCAAATAGTGCTTTGATCGTGATATTCTTTTCTTCAGAACGGATAGGTTGACTTAGGCTTACTTTGCTATTGTCATAATAGATCGAAATCGGATAACGCTGCTCTATCTTATCCAAATAGTAACGCATCGGCTGTGAAACCGAATCCAATGCTATCCCCAATGATTCTATCGTTGATTGGGCATACAGTAGTCTAGTCATCCCTAGCAATACTGCCATCATGATATACTTCTTATTCATTATTCAAACGGTTGATTTTTTCTCCAGATATGGTTTCGATTGTGAGAATCACTTCCTCCAAGCCTGCATGGTCAAAGTGAGCGGTGATTCTAGATGCTGATGTGCCATTGGTCAATGACAACTCAGTCTTGTAGTAGTCCTCTAAGTCATTGATCACTTCCGAAATAGGTGTATCGCTAAAGTGAACCTGACCTGTCTTCCATGCCAAAGCATTTTGGGAAGCTTCTATCGGTAACATTACTTGCTTGTGGTGATCATAGAAGACCGCTTTGCCCGGCAGCAATCTTAGCTTTTCATTGTTGTTACCGACTTCTACGATACCGCTGATTACTGTGACTTCTGTGTAGTCCTCTCTGTATTTCACATTGAAGCTTGTCCCCACGACTTTGATTTCAAAATCAGCGTTGCTAATAACGAAAGGCAGTTCAGCATTTTTCTTCACATCAAAAAAACCCTCTCCCTGCATATCCACTACTCTATTTCCGTCTTTCAATTCATAATTCATTTTCGAATCATAGTTCAACCAAACTTGTGAACTGTCAGGCAAACCGAAAGCCAGCACCTCCTCATCGGTCTGATACATTGCATTATTTCGTAATACAAAGACCGAAATAATCAACACTAAAACAGCTGCTGCCACTCCATACCAATATTTGTGACTGGATGTGCTGTGAGTACTTAGCTCCAGTTGCTTTTGCCATGCCTGTTCGAGATCAATCTGAGCCATAGGAGGTAGTTCGCCATACTTCACCCAGATCGACCAGATGCTTTGGTACACCGATTCGTTGTAGCTGTCCTTTTGCCTCCACGATATCAATGCTTCGTCTCCATTGGAGTCTCCCTGTATTTCTCGGGCTATGCTATCGTATATGTTTTTTTCCATTGTCTAACTAAAAGACGGGCGAGAATCAATCTATACCCAAAGGGGAGACAAAGAAAATCATATCTTACTGATTTTCTGAAAGATAAATTTGAATAAATGATAAGGAAAGGACGGTAAGGTGAGAAACTCAGACAGCTCTGTTCTCAATTTTTTGAGTGCTATCCCCAGTTGATTATCGACCGTCTTTTTGGAGAGATCCAGATGACTGGCGATCTCTTTGCCACTCATACCCTCAAACCTGCTCAAACAAAATATGGCTCTGCACTTGTCTGGCAATAGCTGCAGTGCACTCTCCAGCTTCATTTCTAGTTCGCCCAACTGCACTTTGTTGGAAGTGGAAAGTGTGTTTTGATCGTTTTGAGTAAAGGTCTTGCTCAGCCTCAACTGATGCTTTGACACAAAATCCAGAGAAGCATTGATGACTGCTTTGGACAGATAGGCTTTAGCTTCCTTTTCCAAAATGAGCGTATCCTTTTTTGTCCATAGTTTCAAAAATACATTCTGGACAATGTCTTGCGCATCATCACTGTCCCGTACGATGCTATAGGCCAACTTACTTAAATACTGAAAATGAGATTTGAATAATGGTTCTAGATTCAAAGCCATGCGTTAAAATGATATACAGATATAGAATATTTCATTGAAGATGAAAAAGCTAACATTTGGAGTCAAAATTATAACCTCTCCATCAAATACTTATATAAATCAACCATAGATTGAATATCATCTTTGTGTACCATCTCATCAGGTGAATGTACATGATCCTCAGGCGCGCCTACAAAACACCAATCGATCGGGTAAGGTGAAGCATGAATTTCTCGACCATCACTACCTCCACTTCGCTCTACTTCTATTTGGTAAGGGAAACCTGACTCTTTGGCCAGGCCAATAATCTTATCCACATATGATCTACGAGGTACACTCATATCTCTCATGGATATGGCCACTCCCTTGCCATGTTGCACCCCTTCGGTCACCCAAGTGATATCTGATATCAAGGCTTGTTTCACTTCGAATTTCTCATAAATATATTTGCACAAAAAGGGAACTGTTCCTCCACCATGCTCTTCACCACAGGAGAACACAATCAGCCCATCTTCTAATGTCTCAGCAATTTTCAAAGTGTTGAAGACTCCCAAACGGTTGTCCATGTAACAAGACTGCACATAATCATCTGTCTCTCTAAAATCAGACTTAAAAACCAATTCAGTACCGGACTGTATGCCTCTACCAAAATCATAAAACAAATCCCGGCCTTCTACTTTCAATGTACACTCGATGGGTCCCATCCCATCTTGCCCCTGCAATACATAGCCGTCCTCTGCATCCGGGCTACCAATCGGCACCAACTGATTTTCATATCGCACCGTGAACCCGATAGAATCCAAATGAGCGAAGATGGCAGTCCTTGGTTTGCCAAATTTTAAGATCAAACAATCCTGAAACGCCGGACCATGAATCACGTCTGGCCGTATCGCCCAGTTGGCACTATTCTCTTCTACATAGTTGATTATGAAGTCTTTCATAGCAATTTCATTCCCTGATGGAGCGAAAACGCTACACAACTCTTTCAACAGATTAATGTCTTCTCTATTCATATCTCAAAATTCTCGAGCACAAATGTGAGGGATTTTCGTGTAAATATCAGAGGAAAAGTACATTTGCGCTCAATTATCATGTGGGAACTAATTATAAAATATATCACCGTTTACCTTTCGAGTGCCATCAAATTTGTGGTGGGACCTCTCTTAGGTGTGTCATACGGACTATCTATAGTTGAAATCGTGGTGCTCAATGTATTGGGCATGATGACGGCTGTGTTTGTCATCACCTATTTTGGTGAATGGATCAGACATCAAAGTCAAAGGCTTTTGAAAAGAAAGAAACGAAATGTGTTCTCTAAAAAGAGCAGGAAGTACGTTCAGATCTGGCAAAAATTTGGAACTCCTGGAATCGCCTTTTTTACACCGGTTCTGTTCATGCCCATTGGAGGCGCTTTGCTCGCCAATGCTTTTGGCTGTAAAAAAAGGGATATCTTCCTATATATGCTTGTAAGCTTCCTTTTTTGGTCCATAGGATTCACCCTAGTCCTACAATATGCTGCTCATTGGGTACCGTTTTTGGATGTTAGTCCTAAGTAATTTCATTAAACTTATACCTCTACAACAGACTGAGAACACATAAGTTTAGATCAATATGAAATTTTCGATGTAACAATCAAAAAGATAGATATTAGACAAAAGATTCAAGATCCATAGAAATAAATCGAACAGCACTTTCAGTGAACTATCTCAATTTCAAAATGTAAGTGCCTGATTTTAGCACTGAGATATCAATAGATTCCGTCCTTCGAGTTTCCATACTTCATGACCTGTCAAGTCACTCCATATCTCCTATCAAATCATTGAGCCTTTCCAGTTTTTCGAGTGACATGTTTTTGATTTTGCTTACGTTTTCCAAACGTCCTTTATCATTGATCAAAGCCCGTAAGGGATGATGCTGATCCATTGCGTTAGGATCACCCTGCCACTCAAGGAGGTCATTGGGTGTACAGCGTAGTGCCAGACACAACTTGGTGAGATGGGCTAGGTTGACCACCTTCGCTTCTCCTGATGATACGCGCTGTGCTACACTGCGACTCAATCCTAAATCAAGTAAATAGGTAAAAGTTCTTTTGATACTGCGCAGGCTAGTCAGGTAACTAATATTAAGTTTTAGCATTTTTGGTTGGTTTATTAATACAATTATTAGATGGTCTAATATAAAGTGATTCTTGCTAAATATTAACTTGAGCTTGCTAAATACTTAGTTGTTATTGTTCAATACTTCCTTATCATACTTCAATACTTTACTGACATTGTACAATAATCAAATGGCTTTGTCAAATACTTTAATGCTATTGAGAAGTAATTTTTTGTAATTGTTCAGTATGATATTCTCATTGTAAAGTACTTAGTTATTCTTGTTCAATATTAGCTTATCATTTTGCAATACTTTTATCATATTATTTAACACTCTGATTTTTCAAGCTTCTACATCCAAAAGAATAAATTGAACTCTTCCTTCCTTTATACTTAGTCGCATTTTAATACCTTTACTTTATGAGTAAACCTGAGAAGAAACTATTCCTCCTCGATGCATTTGCATTGATCTACCGTGCCCATTTTGCGTTTAGCAAAAATCCTAGAATCAACT
>JAOPTS010000156.1:0-15477 GCA_051531955.1 Reichenbachiella sp. | reverse complement strand
CATAATAATGAACGTGTCTCGTCATATACTAACACTTCGCCATAGTTATTAGGATTGTCCGTTTCACTTCCTTCTTTGTCAGGATTACTTTGCGTGTAGTTCCCAATTTTGAAATAGGATTGGTCATAGTCTAAATCCATTACAAATGAATTACTACCATCTTTAACTAAGTAACCAGATGCATTTCCGCTCGCATAAGCAGAAGCTAAATTTCCATCTTCACTGTAGTAGCAATAATGCTTACCGTTAACCACTTCAAAAATCACTTCATGAATAGTGCCTAATTGGTAGTTGCTGTTTACAGTTACATCATCTCTCAATTTGCCTCCGTTGAAGCTTAAGAATAAGTGGTTGCCTTCTAATCTCAACACCATTGCATCATCGATACCATCATCTTTGTTACCATGAATTTGAGTAGCAACTAAATGATTCTTTACAATAGGGAGATGCGTGATTGCCTGCTTAGAATAAACAACATTAGTTCCTGAAGTTGTCCAATAGATATCTGAATTTCCATCTGCAGTCCTTTCTCTTAATTCTGATCTGATATAATCTGAGTTAGGAGTAGAGCCATTACTGCTTCTAATTGGAACTCTAAAAACGATGGCGTTTTTGTCATCATTGACAAAGTAATACTCATTGTTGCTTTCACCACACAATGTTTTATCCTCTACTCCATCAGGGTAAGTGATTTTCCATTGGTCACAATTGTCCATTAGGTCAGAAGGGATCGAAGCAGTACCAGGTTCTGTTGGATCTGGGTCAGTTGGATCTGGTTCAATTGGGTCAGAACCACCTTGCCCGTAGATTTCTGCTTCTGTTACGCTATTCCATGTATTTGATGAATTGCCTAGACCTGTTATTCTTACATAACGGGCTGATGTTGCATCAAAACTATAAGACTCTAAACCTAGGGTGCTTCCACTGCTTTCTCCAGTGTACACATCCGATAACGTAGAAGTAGATGTGCCAATTCTGATTTTGAATATAGAAGACCTTGCGTCTCCTTTGAACCATGCAATGTTTAAACTGCTTACGGTTTGAACACTACCTAGGTCATAAGTGATATATTGACCAGAACCTTTGGCTGACCATCTAGTACCAAGGTCGCCATCTATAGTGTTTGCAGGAACATTACCGTCATCTGTACTGGCTGATACATTGCTAATAGTCAAAGCAGCATCTGGATCAGTCGGATCTGGATCTACTGGGTCTATTGGATCAGTAGAACCTGACCCTTCAACTAAGCTGAAATCATCAAATCGTCCAGTGCCACCATTGTATGCTCCATACAATGTGATAGAGGTGCTAGCACCAGAATTGAATGTAACGGTTAGTGCAGCCCACTCATCATTGTCTCCACTCACATTGTAGTCATCACTTCCTACTAATGCTCCAATAGTTCCTTTTTCCAAAACATAGGCGGTCAAAGTATAGTTGGTGTTAGCAGAAACCACAATGCTTTGATCAAAACGACCACTTGATCCAGTAACCTTAGCTGATTTTGATCCAGAATGAGCGTCGCTAGATAATGCAGATGGATCTGAGTCTTCCCATCCTGTCCAGCTACTTTCAAAGCCAGCATTGCTAATAGATACTTGGTCTCCAATTGCACCTGATACATTGTCAATTTGAGTATCTAGTGTTGAGTACGATTCATCGTCACATGATAGCAGGAACATCGAACTGCAGATGAGGCATATTAGTGCCGGGTAGTGGTAATTAGCCACCTTTAGTAATTTGTCTTTCATAATAGTTTTAAATAGTAATAAATTAATTAACCAATAATTAGATAACCAGTTATTGGTATACCAAAATGGAAGAAACGAATTATTTATTGAAATTCAAAATTTATAAATATCAGAATAGTAGTTTGTTATATGATTTTCAAGAAGTGATGTCAGTTTAAATACTGTATAATCGTCTGGTTGGTGAGGGGAGTTGGTTTGTTTATTTAGGACAAAATTCTGTTAATATTTATGAGTTTATAAATGTTAATGTGGAGTACTGAATGCTAATTAGACAATAGTTGAAAGCATAGAGCTACAAAATAACTTCAAACAAATTGTTATAGAGAAACCTCTTGATAAGATGGTCAATTAGGTAAAAGAGTTAATAACTCAAGACAGTGAAGCCAAGGAATAAATTGTCTTTTAAAAGGAAATTATGTGGCATACTTGGTGTAGGATGATCTCAAGTTCGAGACACTATTAGAATATTACAACATACTCAGAACTCACCTACGTATTGGAAAAGAGGTTTTTGTTACAAAGGCTAAGTTAGAGTCTCATCTAATTGATCCACAGTTTGATTATTCTTTCTCTAAGTATTACTGATATGAATGCAGTTAATGGACTGAAACGAAACACTGGTTACTAAAGGAGAGTGAAAACAATGATAGTCATGTAATTCTAAAGTCTGAAATATATGATCAAATAGGAAACTTTTAGAATTCTCATTCTATAAGTTTTTTGTTTTAAAGGATTTCGAATGAAACTAATAATCTGAATTTTGGGTCTTAAGGAGATTTTTTCTAGATTAGTAATTGGTTGACCAGTGGCAAAAGTGTCAAAAATGGATGTTTTTATGTTATTTCATGTTAAGTACTTTAGATACAATAGGTTAGGTGTGAAATATGGCTGTTTAACGACTCTTTTATCTTACCATATTTACTTGAAAAGTAAAAAAATAAGGTTGAAATAGGGGAAAACACATGCAAAGTTTTGCATTGGTCCAAAATATTTATAAATTGGTCAACCAGTTAATTGTTAATCAATCTAAAACAATAAAAAGAGGTCTTAGGAGATGGAGCTACTGAAAAATTTTACACAAATAGAAATAGAAACACCAGTTGATAAAATTATCAACCAAATCAAAGAACTGATTACATCTGGTCAATTGTCTCCAGGAGACAAGTTGCCGCCAGAGAGAAAGCTTTGTGATGCTTTTGGCGTAGGTAGATCGCATGTACGTGATGCCATTAAGAAATTGGAGTTTTATGGCATCCTTAAGACTTTGCCGCAAAGTGGTACTGTTGTTTCAGGTCTAGGTATGACAGCATTGGAAGGGTTGATTACTGATGTGTTAAAACTGGAAGGGAATGATTTTAAATCTTTGGTAGAAACCAGGGTGATATTAGAAACTAACGGTGCTGCACTCGCTGCTCAAAATAGAACAGGTGTTGATATCATCGAAATTGAAAAGACTTTAGAGGCTTACCGTAGCAAAAAATTATTGAATGAGGAGGCAGTCGAAGAAGATTTGCTTTTTCACTTGGCCATTGCACAGGCAAGTCATAACACGGTATTAAAATCATTGATGTTGATTATAACACCAGATATTATGACATCATTCAAAGAGCTGGATGTGTGTGGAGATGGTAGGTCAAGATCTGCCTTGGAAGAACACGAAGAAATAGTTCGTCAGATCATCGCACAAGATGTGAATGCAGCTTCTGAAGCAATGAGAAATCACTTGAGTGATATCATTGAGTTTACAAAGACATTACAAGTAGAGCACTTTAATAAATAACTAAAACTAAAAATCTATTATGAGATGAATACTATATAAACAAGAAATGGATTAACCTAGGGCTAATCCATTTGCGGGATCATTCTCTTCTCTATTAGTTATCCTATTTGGCGATCGGTAATACTAGGAAAAGTTTGATAAATCCAAAGATAGCAATTCTTGTTAATCTACAGGCATGCTATGTCTGAATATCCCCCGCACTTTATTACTAATTACTAAATTAAGCATGACAAAATTATTTTGAAATGAAAAACATTTTACTAAACACTGGTACTGTAAAATTCTCTAAGGCATTATTTGCTTTAGCGGTATTATGTGTATCAGTAGCTACTCCGGTATGGGCACAGATTCAGGTCTCTGGGGTGGTTTATTCAGAATTAAATGAGGGGTTACCAGGAGTAACGGTGATTGAAAAAGGAACTACCAATGGTGTAGTGACAGATATTGATGGTAAATATACTTTTAGTGTCTCTGAGGAAAGCGGAACTATTAGCTATTCATTTATCGGGTATGAAAGTACTGATGTGTCGGTGAACGGTAGGTCTGTGATTGATCAAACCATGACTCCTGACATTGAACAGTTAGAAGAAGTGGTGGTCATCGGGTATGGTACACAGAAAAAGTCGCATTTGACTGGTGCTATTGCTAAAGTAACCAATGAAAATATGGACCAGATTCCTACCTCTAGAGCAGATCAAGCTTTGGTAGGTCGAGTGGCTGGTATGAATATACAATCTACAGGTGCTGATGGTGTAGGTAGTGCACCTACTATTCAGATTCGTGGTGTTGGATCTATTGGTAGTTCTTCTGGACCATTATTAGTTATAGATGGAGTAGCTGTTGATTCTGAATTCTGGACGAATATCGATATGAATGACGTAGAGTCTATCGAAGTATTGAAAGATGCTGCTTCTGCTGCTATCTTTGGTTCTAGAGGGGCAAATGGTGTTGTGATGATTACGACTAAATCTGGTAAGTCAGGTAAGACTAAGTTTTCTTATAACGGATTTTACGGATGGCAAGATGTTGCTAATAACCCTGACTACAATACATCTGTTGCAGATGGTATGGCTGCAGAAAGAGCTGCAAATGGTGAGTTAACTGCAAGATCTAGGTACAAAGAGTTGATTGGTGTTGACAACAACTGGCAAGATATCATCTTTGATGGTGGTAATACGCAGAGTCATACTATTAGTGCGCGTGGTGGAAATGAGAGTACTACTTTTAGTACTGCCATGACTTATGCACATGATGAAGGTGTATTATTGACTGATGATTTCAAAAAGTACAATTTTAAAGCAAAAGTAGATACAAAAGTCAATGATGAATTGTCATTTGGGGTGAGTTTGAATCCTTCTTATACTGAAAGAAGAAGATTTGACGGATCTACTCATGATATTTTGAGACAAACACCATGGTTGCCTGTATATCATGATGAAAACACTATTCAGTATGTTGATAGAACTGTATACCCAGATGTACAAGTGGGAGATTATGCGGTTCAACGTCATTTCGATAATTATGATTTGGATGGAGATGGTACTTTGATTGATATTAGTAATACCTCTAATACCAACCCCGCTGCTAAAGTGATGGAAAGAGATAGAAGAGATTTCCAATTCAAAATGTTTGGTAAATTTTATGCTGATTACAAATTGACTGATCATTTGTCTGTAAATGTCGCTTTATCAGGAGATTATCAAAATACTGAGAGAAAGAGATGGCAAGGAGTTGAATCTAGTAGAAATGGAGCATCATCTGCGTCTTTGGCTATCAACAACGAAAACAAAATTCATATTGTAACACAAGGTTTCTTGAATTATAACAGAACATTTGGTAACCATGAGTTTACTGGAACCTTTGGTGCATTGGGTGAAACCTTCAATGAGAAGTATTCAAATGTAACGGGTACTGGTTATGAGTTTGATTTTGTTCAGACCTTAGATGCTGCGGCGGAAGCTTCAGCTTGGGGGTCATTCGAAAGACAAAAAAGACTCTTATCATTTGTTGGACGTGTGAATTATTCGTTCTCTGATAAGTATTTGGTAGCTGTTAGTATTAGAAGAGATGGTAGTTCAGTTTTTGGTTCTGATACTAAGTACGGTAATTTTCCTGCTGCTTCTATAGGTTGGAGAATATCTGAAGAATCATTCTTAGCTGGATCTTCTATTATCAATAATTTGAAATTGAGAGCAAGTTGGGGTATCACAGGTAGTGATAATATTAATACTGGTAGTTCAACTGATCAAAGGTTGACTGCTTGGTATGGACATACTGCTTTGTTGAATTCACAAACTGCAACTATTGAAGGGGGAACTGCCTCGGCATTCAATCCTCAGAATATTGCAAACGCTGATTTAGGATGGGAAAGATCAGTTGAGATCAACCCTGCTATTGATTTTGGTTTTTTTGATGATGTAATCTCTGGTTCTGTTGATTATTACAAAAGAACTAGTGATGGATTAATTTTAGATGTTCCAGTTTCAAGTGTGACAGGTTTCAGTTCTGCATTAGTGAATCGTGGTGAGGTGACAAATGAGGGAATAGAATTTGAATTAAGAACGAACAATATTCGTACTGAAAATTTCAGATGGTCTACCACTTTCTTAGGTTCTAAAAACACAAATACATTGACTGATTTTGGTGATGCAGACGGACAAATTCAATCTATTGACTCTAAAAGAGCAGCTGAGTGGATTAATTCTGTAGGGAATCCAATTTCATCTTTTTATGGATATGTAGTGGACAAAGAGATTGCATTAGAGCATTTGAATGATGCTTTCCATCCAATTGGAGCTCAAGCACAAGATGTTTATGTGAAAGATTTGAATGGAGATGGTGTAATTGATGCAGATGATAAGACTATTCTTGGAAGTCCTTATCCAGATTTTATTTGGAGTATTACCAACACATTTAGCTATAGTAATTTTGATTTATCATTTATGTTCCAAGGAAGTCATGGTGCAGAAGTGAGAAATATGGGTGATCAGTACATGTACAATCATTTTAACAGTCAGCAAGATTATGATCCTGCAGTGACACCAAATCAAGAATTTATTCAGCAGAAAATTTTCACGAATTCTATTGTGCAGGATGCTTCTTATGTAGCACTTCGTAATTTGAATATTGGTTTCAACTTCCCAACTCGTATTATTTCTAAAGTAGGAATGACCAAAGCAAGATTATATGTGTCAGGGTCTAATTTATGGTATCTCAAAGCGGATAGTTATACAGGTTTCAACCCTGAGTCTTTGACTACAACTGATGCAACAACATATGGCTACCAAAGAGCAGGTGCTCCGATAGCTAGATCTATTGTTACAGGTGTAATTATTGAATTTTAATAAGGTTGTTCATTAACATAAAAGAAAAAACCATGAAAAATATAAATATTATAGCACTGCTCGTGTTCACGATGCATCTATATTCATGTCAAGACGATTTCTTGTCACCGGCTCCTACTTCTGCTATTGGTGCAGATGCATTTTATTCAAATGATGCAGAGTTAGAGGCTGGAGTAATCAATATGTATGATGGTATTCAAGGTGTGAATTCGACAAGTACTAATGATTTACATAGTGTTCAAATTGAATACCAAATTACTGAAATGAGAACTGATAACACTAGATCTAAAAGTGGAGAAGGTGAAGCGGCTCAGTTTGATCAGTTTGCTGTAGAGTCAACTAATGGTGTAGTAGCAGATTATTATGCTAGTTATTATAACATCATTTTCAGAGCGAATACAGTATTGGCGTATTTGGGAAATGCATCAGAAGCGAAAGCTGCTCAATTTGAGGGTGAAGCGAAGTTTGTAAGAGCATATGCATATTTCAACTTAGTGAGATTGTTTGGTGATATTCCATTGGTGACTGAAACAGTTGGTGCAGAGGATTATGAGTCACAATTTACAAGAATAGCAACTAATGATGTTTATGCTGTAATTGTGAGCGATTTGACTACTGCTGCTGCCAATTTGGACAATTCATATAAAAACAGAGCATCTCAAGCAGCTGCTCAAGCATTATTGGCTAAAGTTCAATTGACACTTGGTAATTATAGTGATGCACAGGTTTTATTAGAAGAAGTTATTAATTCTGGTGAATTTAGTTTAGAGGGCTCTTTCCTGGATATATTCTATTCTGAAGGAAATGATGAAACTATTTTTGCTGTAGGTTTTGCATCAGATAATTCAAATGATAGCCAGAATTTTTCTGCAGAATGGTTGAATTCTGTTGGTAGAACTAGTGGTTTGAACTATGTGACTGCTAACGTGAGAGATGCTTTTACTGCTTTTGGTGGTGATAGATCTAGTTACTCTTATAGATTGGATCAAGCTCAAACTACACAATATCAAGTAGTGAAGTATTTGCCAAATGGGGACGAGGCTTTAGGGATTGACCCTACTTCAAGTGATCCTACTTTAGCAGGAAATGACTGGATAGTTTTAAGATATGCAGATGTTTTATTAATGCATGTTGAGGCTGTTTTGGCTGGAAGAGCAAGTGTTTCTTCAGCAGAGGCTGTTGCTTCATTTAATGAAGTTAGAAGTAGAGCTGGATTAGATGATGCAACTACTATTACTAAAACTGACCTATTGAATGAAAGAAGAGTAGAGTTGGCATTTGAAAACCATAGACTGTTTGATTTAATCAGAATGGGAGAAGCTGAAAGTGTTCTTGGTGCTTTTGCTTCTTCAAATGGAGATACTTTTACTGCTAATGATTTATTGTTACCTATACCTCAGAATGAAATCAACTTGAGTAAGGAGATAATGAGTCAAAATCCTGGTTATTAATTTAAAATTGAATAAGATGATACAAAATATAAAAACAAGTAAATTCATCAGAGTGATGAATTTACTAGCTGGATTTGCATTTATCATGGGTACTTTATTCATTACTTCGTGTGAAGAAGAATTACCAGGGATTGGGTCTCAGCCTGATTCTACACCTCCTGTAGCGGGGTTTGCGTACAGCTCAGATTCTGAAAATCAATTAAAAATGATTTTTACAAATACATCTGAAAGTGCAACTGATTTTGTTTGGGATTTTGGAAGTTTTTCAGCACCTGATAGTGTGTTGAATGTCGAAAATCCAATAGTTACATTCCCGGAATTTGCTGAGTATGAGGTAACTTTAATGTCAACTGATAAATTAGGTGCTTTTGATACGACGAAACTTATTGTTTCAGTAAAAGAAGGTCCATATCAGCCAATCATTTTGGAACCAGGTTTCGAAGGTGATGGAGAAACAGGCGATGGCCGTGATCCTTGGAGAGAGAAGACTTGGACAGAGTCTGGAAACTCTTGGGCTGATGGAAATTCTGTTTTTGGTATTACAGGTAGCCCTGTAACTTATGGTGATGCAGGAGCAAAATTGGAAGTTAGTAGTGCGAGACAAGGTTATCAAGAGATCACTGTAGAAGCCGATCAAAATTATGATTTGTTCTTTTACTATACAATGAAAGATGATTCATCGGATCCTTGGGCAAAAGTTCAGATAGTAGGAGTTACTAATGCAGGTGGTGCGATCGCGAGTGCTGTAGAAGCTAGAGAAAATGTTATTGCTTCAGTTACTGTAAATGATGTTTCTGATCCAGAAGTATACGTTAAAGGAAAAATAACTTTTGATTCTGAAGAGAATACGACAATAGGTATTTATTTCTGGAATGATGCGAATGTTGAGACTAGATTTGATGAGTTCTCAATTGAGATTGCTGCTGAGGGTGCCGTTCCTCCATCATCTTCATTTTCTACAACACAGAGTACGGAGAATTACCTAGAGTACAGTTTTGAAAATGGTTCTGAGGGTGCTGATTCTTATGAGTGGGATTTTGGTGACGGCAGTGAAATTGTAGAGAAGGATAATGCTGAAACATTCACATATGAATATGCTCAGGCAGGTACTTATACTATAACTCTTACCTCTAAAAGTATTTCTGGTCTTTCAGGTACTTTCACTTCAACTATCGTAATTCATGATCCAGTAACAGCTGGTTTTGTATACTCTGAAGGTACATCATCATCGATATTCAATTTTGAGGATCAATCAGTTAATGCGGTAAGCGTACTTTGGGAATTTGGTGATGGATACCAATATTCTACTACAGAAACTAATGCAACAGTTCAGCATATATTTGGAGGCGGTCCTGGTTATTATACTGTTTCTCTGACAGCTACTAGTAGTACTGGTTTGGAAAGTGTAAAAATGGAATCGTTAGCTATAGGAATTCCAAAAGTTAATGGTGGTGATTTTGAGAATTTAGATGAAGGAGATGTGAAGGATTTCTGGAGACCTAATTCTTGGTCTGGTGGCGGATCTACAACTCCATTTGGCGGTAGTAGTGATGGTGCATTCCAAACATATGATGGAACTGATACTGATGAGAAAACAAGAGGGGCTAAGATCGATGGGTCGAAGTGTGCTCAAGCTGATGGATCAAAAACTGACGATGATACTAGATATTCTTATCAGGAGATGACTCTTGATGCTGGTGACTATTACCTCGAATTTTCGTATAACAATGCTGATGGTGATGTTGTAGCAGGTGAAATATTAGATGGTCATTTTGATGATGGTACTAATGCACATGCTGCATCATTAGATGGGTCTTCTTTAGTAGAGATTCAAGGTACTCAAGCGAATGGTGAAACAAGTGGAGGGTCTGATTCTCCTCAATGGAGAACTATTAGAGCAAAATTCACAGCACCTGCAAGTGGTGAAATAGCTATTTGGATGTGGGCTGCTGGTGGTAAGTCTTATTATGATAATGTCAAGATATTACCAGCTTTCTTGGTGGAAGATTGATATAATAAATGTAAGCTAATCAGAGGGAATACTACTCCAAATGAGAGTATTTCCTCTGAAAGGTGATGTGATCAAATTGGTCTTTATTGATTTGATAATAAAACATGATACCCACCCTTTCTTACCCCTAAGGGTGGGTTTATCTAAGGAAGTACTATTGTAAGGACTGGACAAATGTTGAGCAGTAATATGAAAGACAGTTGTATGGGATTGCTGTATTCGATAAGAAATAAATCTGACCTGAAAAATGAGAATAAGATGACGACATGTTATCCGCTGTTAAAGGCAATTCTCAATAAGAAATTGAAAATTTTAAATGAAAGTATGAAAAGTATTAGTTTAGTTGGGTTTAGGGTACTGTTGTTATTTTGTTCCTTGATATGGGTTAGCTCATGTGGTCAAGGACAAAATACAACGGTTCTTAGCAAGCGAGAGAGCATGGTGTTCAAATCAGGTTCTATTGCTGATATTCAGCAAAACGCAGCTGTCTACCCACTTTTTGCTATCACACTTAAGAATGCAATTGAAGAAGTAGATGCAGAGATTGCACTAGAAATGGACGTGCCTGTTCCAAAAGATCTAGCAGGTGGGTACACCCATAACAAGCATAAACGTAACTATACGATGATGCAAAAAGCTGGGAAGCTTTACAAGATCACCAAAGATGATAAGTATGCTCAGTATGTTGAAACAATGTTGTTGAAATATGCTGAATTATTCCCTACGCTTGGATTACATCCTGTAGAAAAATCTTATACAAGAGGTAAGTTGTTTTGGCAATGTTTAAATGATGCGAACTGGTTAGTCTATAGTAGTCAGGCGTATGATTGTGTATATGATTACATGGAGCCTTCAAAACGAGACTTAGTTGAAAAGGATCTTTTTAGACCATATGCTGATTTTCTTTCAGTAGAGACTCCTCATTTTTTCAATAGAATACATAATCATAGTACATGGGCTTGTGCTGGTGTGGGTATGATAGGATTGGTAATGAATGATTCTGTATTGGTCAATCGCGCATTATATGGTTTGGAAGATGACGGTCTCAACAAAGAGGCACTGGATAATGACGGTGGCCTGATTAAGTCAGAAGAAAAAGCTGGGTTTTTATCTCAAATGGATCTTTTGTTCTCGCCTGATGGCTTCTATGCTGAAGGTCCTTATTATCAGCGATATGCCATTTACCCATTTATAGTATTTGCTGCTAGTTTAGAGAATCTAAGACCAGATTTGAAAATATTTGAACATCGTGATGGAATCTTAGGTAAGGCCGTGGTTGCCTTACTCAACTTGACTGATGATGATGGAGAGTTCTACCCGATTAATGATTCACAAAAAGGGATGTCTTATTACTCTAAGGAATTGGTCTCAGCCGTTGATATCGCTTATACGTATTCTGGAAATGAAGCGCAATTACTTTCTATTGCCAACAAGCAGGGTAAAGTTTTGTTGGATGGTATGGGGTTTCAAGTAGCTAAGGATTTGAGTTTAGGCAAAGAGGAGGCTTTTTTGCCGAGTTCGATGGAGTTACGAGATGGGGCCAATGGTGATGAAGGTGGTATTGGCATATTGAGGAGTACACAAAATGACGCGAATATCAACGTCGTATTTAAGTACACCGCACAAGGAATGGGACATGGGCATTATGACAAACTAGCCATCTCTATGTTCAAAAATGGAGAAGAAGTGTTACAGGATTATGGTGTTGCTAGATATGTCAACATCGAACAAAAAGATGGCGGTGGATATCTCAAAGAGAATAAAACGTTTGCGAAACAAACTATTGCGCACAATACGCTCGTAGTTAATGAAAAGACAAATTTTAATGCCAAAATTAAAGTGGCAAACAAACAGCATTCTGATAGGCATTTCTTTGATGTAAGTAATCCTTCTTTTCAAGTCGCAAGTGCAAAGGAAAGCAATGCATACGCAGGTGTGAAATTGCAAAGAACGTTATGTGTGATTAAAGACGAAGCATTTAATGCCCCAGTTGTTTTGGATATCATGAAAGTGATTGCTGAGAATGAAAATCAATACGATTTGCCCTACTATTATTTTGGTCAACCTATGTCGACCAATTTCGAATATTCAACCCCTGATATGTTGCCTGTCCTGGGGGATAAAAATGGCTATCAGCATATTAGGAATGAAGCGATCAGTGAAGATTTGCCTTCGGTTAGTCAATTTACTTGGCTCAATAATGATCAGTTCTATACACTCTCTTCTGTGACTAAATCGGATGACGAGGTGTCCTTGAATCGTATAGGAGCGAATGATCCAAATTTTAATTTGAGAAGGGACCCAATCATTATGTTGAGACGGTCATCAAAAAACACACTGTTTGTTTCGACTATTGAAAGTCACGGTTCCTACTCTCGAGTTTCAGAGTTGTCTGATGAGGCATTTTCACAAGTAGAAAACTTAGAAGTACTCTTTGATGGGGAAGAGTCAACAGTGGTGGAGTTGACTACTAATACTGGTGTCACTATGGTGATATGCATTACGAATGGTAATGGAGGGAAAGATGTAAAACATGAAGTGAATATTGGTTCTGATCTAGTCAAATGGGTGGGCCCTTATTATTATAAAACATTGAAAAATTAAATAGATATAGAAATGAAAAGATCTAGCGACAAGTTCATATTGGCTGATAAGATGGAGTGGGAAGTACTTGGTGGTGGTGTTTCTCGGAAGTTTATGGGGTTTGATAATCAGATCATGATGGTGCAAGTGAAGTTTGAAAAGGGTGCGAAAGGAGCTCCTCATCAGCATTTTCATACACAAGCGACGCAATGTGTGGCGGGTAAATTTGAATTTGTCATTGACGGTCAAAAACAAATAATACAGGCAGGCGATGGTGTATATATAGAGCCAAATCTGTTACATAGTGCCGTCTGTCTTGAAGAGGGTATTCTTATCGATGTATTTAGTCCAGTGAGAGAAGACTTCCTCGATGGTGGAGGGGTTTCATATTTTGGTGATAAAGAAGATTAATATTAAAACTGACTATTTGGAGCAGCATAATAGTTGTTCTTATAAAATAAATTTTACAATATGAAAATTAAAGGATTAAGGTGGTGGGTAGTAGGTTTAATTGCATTAGCTACTGTCATTAACTATATCGATAGACAATCTTTGACCGTGTTATGGCCACAGATGTCTGAGGAGCTTTATCCAGATAAAACCGGTGAAGAACGAAAGGAGATCTACGCTTTGATCTCTATTATTTTCGTTTTTTCATACGCATTTGGTCAAGCAATTTTTGGTAAAATATTCGATTGGATAGGTACTCGTTTTGGGTTCGCATTATCCATTGGTGTGTGGTCGATTTCGACGGCCTTACATGCATTGGCAACTACGTTTATGAGCTTTGCAATATTTCGATCTATGCTTGGGGTAGCAGAAGCAGGGAACTGGCCTGGGGCTGCAAAAGGTAATGCGGAGTGGTTCCCAACTAAGGAACGTGCTTTGGCTCAAGGATTGTTTAATTCTGGAGCTGCCATTGGAGGGATTATTTCTATTCCAATGATCGCTTTTTTAACCATATACTTTAGCTGGCAAATGATATTTGTATTAGTTGGTGTTACTGGGTTGCTATGGCTGATACCTTGGTTGTTTTTGGTGAAGTCACCCCCTAAGAATCACCCTTGGATAACAGACGAAGAGCGTGAGTATATCTTGACAGGGCAAAAAAACACAGATGCAGAAATAGAAGGTGAATCTGAGGAAGATTATAATCCTGATACACTGACTTTGCTTTCTCATAAACAAAGTTGGGGGGTCATTATTTCATCTGCTGCGATAGACCCTATATGGTGGCTATTTATTTTTTGGATTCCGATTTACTTGTCAGAAGTGTATGGTATGGATGTTAAATCTATTGGAATCTATGGGTGGGTACCTTATGTAGGCGCTATGTTCGGAGCTTGGTTTGGTGGACTATTGGCACAGAATAGATTAAAGGCTGGCTGGGACGTGAATAAAACTAGGAAAACGGTCATCACACTTGGTTGTCTTATTATGCTGCCAGCACTGTTGGCAATGGCCAACCCTGGTGCTCCGGTAACAGCAGTATTAATTATGGCAGTCATCTTGTTTGGGTTTCAAACTGCCATTGGTAATGTTCAAACCTTACCAAGTGACTTTTTTAGTGGTAAAACAGTTGGTACGCTATCAGGTTTCGCAGGAATGGCGGCAAAGCTTGGAGCGGTAGGCTTGACTGCTTTAGTACCATATTTAACTAGAGGAGGTAATTACACTCCAGCTTTTATTATTGGTGCAGCATTGGCATTGATTGCGTTGGCTAGTGTTTGGTTCTTATGCGGCAAAGTTGAGTTGCTGAAGGCTAAGAAATAATAGAATAGAAATTGATAAAGAAATTTTAATATAAAATAAAAAGAAATGACAGTACAAGGAAAAGTAGCTATAATAACTGGTGCTACAGGTGGGATAGGTTTTGCAGTAGCAAAAAGATTGGGTAAAGACGGGTATACTGTAGTGTTAAACGGTATAGAAGATGCAAAAGGTGCTGAGAAAGTTGCAGAACTGACTGCTGAAGGAATTACAGCAGAGTATTTTGGATTTGATGTAACTAGCGATGATGCTGTAACTGAAAACATTAAAAAAATAGGTGAGAAATACGGTAAAATTGACCTTCTTGTTAATAATGCAGGTGGATTAGGCGGTAGATCTAGATTTGAAGAAATGACAACTGAGTTTTACAGATTTGTTATGGCTTTAAACCTTGATTCAGTGTTTTTTGCTTCAAGAGCTGCTATTCCTTTCCTTAAAAAAGGTGAGAATGCTTCAATCATCAATTACACTTCAAATGCTGGTTGGAATGCTGGTGGACCTGGAGCTGGGATTTATGGAACTTCTAAAGCTGGAGTTCATGCAATTACGAGAGCGTTAGCAAAAGATTTGGCTGAATATAATATTAGAGTAAATGCTGTATCGCCTGGTACAATTGATACTCCTTTTCATGCTCAAATTAAAGCGACTAAGCCGGAAGTATTTGCTTCTTGGAAAAACAATATTTTGTTAGGAAGAATAGGGGAGCCAGAAGAAGTTGCTTCAGTGGTATCTTTCTTAGCAAGTAATGATGCTTCATTTATTACAGCTGAAACTATCCAAATTGGTG
>JAOPTS010000155.1:0-4116 GCA_051531955.1 Reichenbachiella sp. | reverse complement strand
TTGCCTGAGTTTTTCAGCTTGTACAAGGATACTTTTACAAGAAATGGACAGCCTATTAAGCAAAATCAGTACTCCACTGATTTTGCTACATCAATACTCTGATCAGAGGGCTGTTTTTATCAAATAGCTAGTGGAGTTTTTAAGCAGGCCCTAACTATTCTGGCAGTTTACTCTGATTTTCAGATAACTGTTACACTATTAACCAGATAGGTCTATTTTGTATAATCACCGATATTCATAAATAGCCTTCATTTTGTAGAATACTAATTGTGATAACTCGTACAAAGTATTGTCAAGGCTGCATAAACCCCTGTCACTCTTGCATAACCCTTGAAAGGGCTGCATATCCTTCTCAGTGATATCTCAGGCTGGTTTTACAATAGTACCGGGTCGGAGACAACTGATTCTGTTACTTTTAGCCTGATGGCAAAAAAAAAAACAGGGGATTTAATTCCCCTGCAATTCGTAATTTGGTCACATCAGACGTCAAATTTTCATCGTTTTAAAAACTTAAATGGATGATCATACCCAGTAATCGCAAGCAAATATATGCCAGATGATAAATGAGAAGTATCAATAGAAAATCTATCCTCTGAGCTTAAATCTATCTCCTGATGCATAACAATTGTACCCGTGAGATTGACAACCGTAATAGTAATATTACTAGTCTTCAATCCTTGAATAGTTAACTGCTGATCAACTGGATTTGGCCAAATGGAGACTTCTGTGTAATCTTCGTCTCCAATACCTAAAACAAATACATCTAATACATCAGAAAGCACAGAACATTCACCATCAATGATTTTCACGCTGTAATTCCCAGGTTCATCTATCTTAATAGTCTGATTCGTCTCACCGACTAGAATTATTCCTTCAAGAAACCATTGATTTCCAGTAGATGCACTAGACTGCAATATGACGAGAGATATATTGTCGTTGTTGACCGAAATAGTAGGTTTAATCAATTCTATCACTGAAATTTCGACCATATCTGTAGCGATACATCCAGCGGCATCCGTCCCTGTCACTGTATAGGTTAAGGTTTCTAAAGGACTAAATGCAACTCTATTTTCTACCCCTTGATCCCAACTGTAGGTACTGGCTCCCGACCCGGTAAGTGTCACCTCGCCCCCGAAACAAACGGTGTTCCAAGAGGTGTTAGCGACAACTATAGGCAAGCCAACTACACTTATGCTAAATGGTAATGTTGCTGTACAGTTGCTATTACTGATAGTCAGTGAGCCTGTGTAATCTGCCACGCTGCTATAGGTAAAACTAGCGTCACCAACGATATTGTCATCTACCAATCCGTCTCCATCAAAGTCCCAACTGTATACATCACCCGTTAATACTCCAGTAGACATGTCGGTAAAAATTGTCGCGTTACCCAGACATGTGGTGACTTCATTCACTAGGGTAGGCTTATTCGGTTCCACTACCGAAATTTCGACCATATCTGTAGCGACACACCCAGCGGCATCTGTTCCTGTCACTGTATAAGTCAAAGTTGCTGAAGGACTAAATACAACGCCATCTTCTACCGTTTGATCCCAGCTATATGTACTGGCTCCCGACCCGGTAAGCGTCACCTCGTTACCCAAACAAACGGTGTTCAAAGTGGTATTGGCTGCAACTACAGGTAGGTCAACTACACTTATGCTAAATGGTTGTGTTGCTGTACAGTTGCTATTGCTGATAGTCAGTGAGCCTGAATAATCTGCCACCCTGCTATAGGTGAAACTAGCGTCACCAATGGTATTGTCATCTTCCACTCCGTCTCCATCAAAGTCCCAACTGTATACATCACCCGCTAATACTCCAGTAGACATGTCGGTGAAAATTGTCGCGTTACCCAGACATGTGGTGACTTCATTCACTAGGGTAGGCTTATTCGGTTCCACTACCGAAATTTCGACCATATCTGTAGCGACACACCCAGCGGCATCTGTGCCTGTTACCGTATAAGTCAAAGTTGCTGTGGGACTAAATACAACGCCATCTTCTACCGTTTGATCCCAGCTATAAGTACTGGCTCCCGTCCCGGTAAGCGTCACCTCGTTACCCAAACAAACCGTGTTCAAAGTGGTATTGGCTGCAACTACAGGCAGGTCAACTACACTTATGCTAAATGGTTGTGTTGCTGTACAGTTGCTATTGCTGATAGTCAGTGAGCCTGTATAATCTGCCACGCTGCTATAGGTGAAACTAGCGTCACCAACGGTATTGTCATCTTCCACTCCGTCTCCATCAAAGTCCCAACTATAGACATCATCCGCTATTACTCCAGTAGACATGTCGGTAAAAATTGTCGAGCTACCCAGACACGTAATGACTTCATTCATTAACGTAGGCGTACTCGATTCCACTACCGAAACTTCGACCATATCTGTAGCGACACACCCAGCGGCATCTGTCCCTGTCACTGTATAATTCAAAGTTGCTGAAGGACTAAATACAACGCCATCTTCTACCGTCTGATCCCAGCTATAAGTACTGGCTCCCGACCCGGTAAGTGTCACTTCGCCCCCCAAACAAACAGTGTTCAAAGTGGTGTTAGCTACAACTACAGGCAGACCAATTACAGTTGTGCTAAACGGTTGTGTTGCTGTACAGTTGCTATTACTGATAGTCAGTGAGCCTGTATAATCTCCCACACTGCTATAGGTAAAACTAGCGTCACCAACGGTGTTGTCATCTTCCGTTCCGTCCCCATCAAAGTCCCAACTGTATACATCACCCGTTAATACTCCAGTAGACATGTCGGTAAAAATTGTTGCGCTACCGAGACATGTATTATCTACATTCACTAGAATTTGTGCACCATCACAAATTGCAAATGGTACATACTCTGTCTGACTATAAAAGCCAACTTCGTTTGCCACACGTACCCCCAAAATATAATCACCAAAAGGCAAAGCTGAACTTGCGGCTATTAAATCTTCATCAATAGCGTCTAAAGGAGGGCTAATAGTAACTTGAGTACCCAACCCGTAACCAGGGTCATCACCAATGAAATATTCTAAAGAAGCTACTTTAGAACTAACCGCTGAGACCAATGCACCAGATATAAATTCATCTACCAAAAAAATCTTTGACTCCATCATGCTCCATACACCCATTTGATCTTTTGCACGAATATGTAACATATGCATGCCTGCAGACAGTGTGTTGGTGAGTACAGTAGCATCTACATCAAAAGCCACAATATCGGTTACTGCCACGGGTGTAGCACTCCCCACACCAGGGTCAACATCAATAAAATACTCCAAATCGGTAATCAATGTAGTCTCCAATGGATTGGTATTACTGACATAAACGGCAGTGGCCTCTTGTACACCCCACTGTCCTTCTGCATCTTGGATTCTGATAACCAACGAATGAAAACCCTCTGTCAATACCGAATTGGATATAGTAAAATCCATGTCAACCATGGTGCCAGCAACTACTGTCAATGCTGTCCCACTTCCCACACCAGGGTCTGTATCTAGGTAATATTCTGCAGCTACAACTTCAGCAGTTACAATAGGGTCAGAGTTAGTGACATAAAATGCCGTTTTTTGCTCCATTCCCCACAGACCTTCAGCATCCTGACATCTGATTACCAAACTATGAAAACCCTCAGAAATGTCCGCGTTAGGTATGATGAAATCAGTATCTATTGTCATGGCTGCTGACACAGTAATAGTTGTACCATTGCCATGACCAGGATCTATATCCAGATAATACTCTGCAGCGACTATGTTGGAAATGACGGCAGGATCTGAATTACTTACATAAAAGGCTTTAGATTCTTGAACTCCCCATTGACCGTCAGAATCTTGCAGCCTGATCACCAACGAATGAAATCCAGTAGAGATACTCGCATTGGGTACTACGAAATCGGTGCTTATCGGTGTTCCCGATTCAACAGTGATAGACGTTCCATTTCCATAACCAGGATCCGTATCCAAATAATACTCTGCAGCATCTACAGTTGCTGTAGTCATGGGATCACCAGGGCTTACATAGAAAACAGTACTCTCTTGCACTCCCCATAGGCCCGTTGCGTCTTGCGTTCGTATTACCAATAGATGAAACCCCTCTGACAACAGTGTATTTGATATGGTGAAATCCACA
>JAOPTS010000154.1:0-12941 GCA_051531955.1 Reichenbachiella sp. | reverse complement strand
ATGTTCTTTTCTACGTAATAGAAGGCAAAGGAATGGTAACTATTGGCGATGAGAAGCAACTGTGCTCAGCGGGAACCTATATCGAAAGTCCAAAGGATTTAGATCACGGCTGGGAAAACCAGAGTGACAACACCTTTAAAGTTTTAGTTATTAAATTATCCTAAGCTGCTCAAAGAATATAGTATTATTTCGTTAACTGTAATCACACTTGTTTCAACTGATTAACTCCTAACACTTCTTCAATAGCCTTTTTAAAGCCTGCCTTTGGAAGAGCACCAGCAGACATTTGAGGTTGTTTATCCTGGGGAACAAACAGGATACTCGGTATACTTGTTATTCCAAATACCTCTGATAACTCACGCTGCTCTTCTTTCATCAGAACTATTAACTGCAAGGTACTTCGTATACATATTCTATTTTACTCTTGCGAACAAAATTAGTACATCTGAGTTGTGGGGTATGCACCCTTAACTATTTGACTTAACAGTAGATCTTAGCCCAGAAGCACAAGGTCCAAAGAGTAATAACACTATACTTAGGTAAATTAATTTTCTCCTTTCATTGCCACTCACCTATCATTTTCCATCAATGACTCACCTGCTCTCACTCTATCCTATACTAAAAATATTCATCCGAAATAGACACGTACTAAATGTGTTCGCAAAAGTAAAAAACAAATAACAAGCACTGCTTTCCAAAAACGAATAGAATGCCGCTATCTTTTTTGAGTAGCTTTCTCATTAGATCATATGAACGCACAAACCACATTTGACTATACACTTTTATTTTTCTGTATTTTTTCTGTTACTATTCTCATTTAAATAAAAGAGAATAGGTATAACTTGCTGGTGTACGCTCATTACAAAACCAAACACTCATGGAGATAACGATATGACCCAAACAATAAAACTCGCTATTTTTGCTTCCTTAACTAGTTTAGCCTTGTCCGGTTGCCTGGAAAGTAAGTCACATTCCCCTTTTCAACCTAACGCTGCAGAAACTATTCCTGGAGAGAGTTCTCCTACTTCTAATAAAAGAAATGATGGGAGTACACAGACCATAGTTGCACCCCTTAAGAAATTAAGTAATCCTTCTCAAGCAACTACTCAGTCCACAAAGAAAAGACGGAAAAATGTTAAAGCACCTGCCAGCACAACAAAACCTATGGCCAATTTTAAAATGGGCAACCTTTACTTGCACAATAATATATGGGGTTCAGCTTCACTTAATTGTAATACATACTCCAAGATATTTGTAAGAGAAGACGCTACTATCGGCTGGAAGTTCAATAGGCAATCATGTGGTGGTATGGGTAGCAAACCTGATTATCCACGAGTAAAAATAGGTATATCCCCCTTTAACAAAACTGAAGGTAAAAAACCTCGAAAATCTACAACTACACTTCTACCTCTCCAAGTTAAAGATATTCTATCTGCAAGTGCCACGATTAAAAACTTCAAAATACAACTTCTCAAAGATGCTTTCTGGAATACCAATTTTAAAATGTGGTTGTCTAAACATAATCCCACCCAAACCGCACAACCAGAACCGGAAATAGAATTCACAACATTTTGGGGCTGGATGCCTGGTCGTTGGTCTTGTGACCAAGATGCTCAGAAGCTACAAGCTGGCACAGACAGTTATACCCTTTGTCATCAAATTGACGACTGGAACGGCTTGAACAGCTGGAATTATTATCAATTTCGTATAGGTGACGGATTAGATTGGAGCTCACGTCACACATTCAACGGAACTCTCGATATAAAAGCTGCACTCAACTGGCTCGTAACCAATGCTGGAATTTCCCCAGACCTTTGGGTAACCCGTTTTGAAGTTGGTAGTGAAATAGATGACCACACATCAGGTAAGGCAACAATTAAAAACATCACCTTTGAAGTAAATGGCAAAAAACGTTCTGTAAAGGTTAGAAAATAAAACATTGTTTAATAACAATAGCCAACTTGCATGTTGGCTATTGACAGTATAGATCTCAGGTATCGGATATACTGGAAGAGATACCCCGCATCGGCCTGTTCGAGGGGTGTTTTTTCGACCCTCTCTATCATTTTAAATACCCTGTCCATTCCTGTGTCCACCAAATAAACATGTATACAATACCAGTATACACAATATTGAACCTGCATATCAACAACCCTACCATACACCCACAAGCTTTTGCATATCATCAATACAGTCAATTTTTGCTGGCCGTCTGTAATATCAAAAGACACCTAAAAAAGTGGCTTTTTTAGTGTATAAGCACTATATCTACATATATGATCCCAAAAGGCCATTTTCTATAACTATCCCTTTCATATTGTTTATATTACTTTAAGAGGCATCCATTATTGCAGACGCACACACTGAAATAATGGCTTGGTAGTATATTCGTACACTCACTGAAAAAAGGGCACATACTTTCTCAAGTGAATTACTGTATTTGGGGCGCAATGAAATTACATGTTCTCTCTATAACTCTCTGTTTCATCACTTCAGTTTTCGCAGGTTTTGCACCTGGTTCACGAACCTTGATTAAAATAGCAGACAAGTCTCAGATTCCAGAATTAAATACACAGCACTCAGAACGTGGTTCCGAAGTATGGGATTTAGAAGAACACCGTGGCAAAATCTATATCGGTATGGGTGACTATGGCGATAATACAGGACCTATTGATATCGTGTATTATGATCCCGCAACCAATTCATTACACACCGCCTATAGTAATGCCCCCACGGAAGCAACAGAATACATCCGCAGTATCAATGGCAACCTCTATGTAATGATGACCGACCACCAAGGGTATTATGGAGCTGCCTTTCTCGGACTCAGTGAGGGCACGAATACATGGCACACGTCAGGACACTTAACGTCTACAGCACACACATACGACATAACCGAATTCAATGGACAACTCTATGTATCTACAGGTGATTGGTCTACCTCCTCCCCTGGTCCAAGGGTTCCTGCAAATGAAACAGCTCGGGTCTATACAAGTGTTGACGGTGGTGCAAACTGGCAACTCGATTTAGCTGCACCTCATGCTCGTTTTTACCATATTGGTTCAGATGCAACTACACTATTTGCCAATGGCAATAATGCCAATTACTATAAAGAGAATGGTCTATGGACACAACTTTTTGATACCGACAACTACCGTCCCGTTACCGTGAACGGAATAATGAGAATGCTCCCTGCTCTCGATGGAGAGAATGTCTATACACTTTCTCAAGGCTCTATCATTAAAGCCGAGCCCAAGCCATTTTATGCAGACAACTTTTTTGCTAATAATGTATCCCCCATAGATGATGACCTTGATCATGAACTATTTTGGATGCTGGGAACTCCCAATGGTAGTAACGCCATGGAATTGTACGTGACCAAAGATTTCATAGAGTGGACCCCTATTGTAACACTGTCTGACCAAGGAACCAATAGCGAGCTCTACAAAACATTCAAACGTCTCGCCTATTACGATAACACACTCTATTTTGGTACTACTGAAGGGCACCTCTATGCACTCCAAGAGATATTTGACTTTAATGCTCCCCTTATCAAACCTGAACTAACTATCATAAGTCATTCTGTCGGTGAAGAAACCGATTCGTTTAATGATTTAGATGGCAGTATTGAGCCCGGAGAATCACTCAGTGGTACCGTGACTATCAAGAACATTGGGGATATTGATATATATACTATCATAATTACAGTGACACCCGACCGCCCTCTTTTTATCTCCCCAAATGAACAAACCGTAGATACCCTCCTTTCACAGGAAAGCACGACTCTTCACTTTAGTATGATTGCCGATACCGTTTTAGAGACATCACTACTCCCCATCTTTATTTCAATTGATTACGGAGACAGTACGATAGTGGATACTCTATTTGCAAGCATTGAACCCAACAATGATCTGAGTTCGTCCACTTACACGAGTAGTGATCAATCATCTAGTGAGCTATGGTCATCAGAATTAGCTTTATCAAGTAGTAAAAATAGTAGCAGTAGTGATGCATTAGATACAGAATATAGTGAGGCCACAGAAGAACCCTATAGCTCCGAAAATGAACTAACATCTATCCGTATACCCAATAACCAGCCTCTCACCATACACTCTGAATCCAATGGTTCATATAGTGTGCACCTTCCCCTTGTTGCTGAGTATACAATAATTCTCTACACATTGAATGGCAAGAAAATTTTGAGTCATACTGAAACGACAGGAACAGTGTCACTCACTATTCCTCAAGAAAAGAGTGGTATATTTATTGTACGAATAGAAGCACATAATTTTGAGGGCACGGGTCTTGTATATCAGCGCTAGATGCAGATAATTTTGATCTACCTCTAATCTCCATACATTCTGAACCTAAATTTATTGTTTTCCTCCTATGTCCAGCAACGTAGTAGGGTTTGCAATAATTACTACTGTTTTCAACTACTGATATAGCAAGAAATTTCTCCTCATACAAACAGTGGTTTTTAGGCAGGGATACAGAGGGAGGACAGTGTATTGAAGCCGTAAATAATACATTTGTTATTTAAATGAAAAGTCATATTCTTTTATGTGGAATAACTTGCCTTATTTGAATTTATAACTAGTCTTTTTACCGACATAGACGCTTCCCAGTGAATAGTTCACCATTTACTGGATTGTGTTCTTTGTGGCTAATACTCACCTATAAAAATATTCATGTTTTATAAAACTGAGCAATTAGTTTATTACATCAAGTTCAATTAATCAAGTATTTAACCATAAAAAGGAATTACATGTTAATTTTAAAATCAAATTCTAATAATCTAACATTTCTAATGATGATTATTTTCCTTATAAACCTGCTTACCAGTTGTTCAAATGGTAGTAGTAATTCATCAAACAATAGTACTGAAGAAATTGAAGTACAATACAGTTACATTCTCGAAGGAGTATTTTCGCAAACTGTTACTACTCAATCAGTTCTTGCAAAATCTGCACTGTCAGAAAATGTAGCTACAGCCGAAAACCTTATTGCGAGTATGAACATTTATTCTCATGAAACTGGTGATACGGTGCTAATGGATTGGTATGTCACTCTCGATGAAGATGCCAAAACACTGACATCTACTATGACTATTGTATTACCCCTTGGTGTATATGATTTTACCTTGGAATTACAAGATGGCAATAGACAATATCTTGGTTCAGCAAATAATGTGAACCTAACACCTGAAACAACGGTTGCATTAACGGTTACTCCTGTGATTGGTGATGTAGCTCTAAACTACTCAGTTACTGAATTACCTAAACTAAAATTTTCTTACCCTATTAATGAATTAGCCACAATCAGCGATCCTAAAATAGGATATAGTATTGACAGTGCTACTCAAGTAGTAGTTGACCTCAGTAAAATTACGGGTCAAAATGAACTGTATCTCAACTTAACCGAAGGGGTGCATACCATAGAGCTCTCTCTGTATGATGGTTCACAACTCATTGCGACGTCTCGACCGGAGCAAGAAAATGTAACGGTAGTCAAAGCAGAAAATAGTATCATGGATCTGATTCCATTAGTAGCTGAGGTTGCTATGACTACTACTGTTGATGGCGGAGATGCAACATTTATTGTTACTATTCCCACTGAAATTGTTGATGAAGTAGGTTCTGTAAATAATTTAAAGGCAATTTTTAAACTTGTCAGCCCTCGAAATGGATTAGTAGAAGATTCTTTAAGTTTTTCTATTACTCTCGATAGTAGTGCGTATACCGCAACAGTACCCATAAACAATTATTATTATGACACCGTAACTGTAGATTTGGAATTCCGAGATATCGCCACAGATGAAGTAATTGCACATAGTATAGAGTCGAGCATACCATTAGGCTCGAATGCTCAAACCATAGCATTGAACATTGATCTTATTCGTAGAGCTATCATTTCAGGAAACTTACTATCATTTGTTGGCATTAATGTTTTTGATAGTTCTAATGTTCCTGTTGCAGGTGCGACCATCAAACTCAATGATGACGTTGTTGCTATTACAGGAAGTGGAAGCTTTGGCACTCCTGGGTATGTCAGTTTTTTCAGTATCGCAGGTACCTATGATTTGAGTGCACACCTCAATAGTAATTCTACTGAAACTACTATCACATTTGATGCTTTGGGGACTTCAAATCATGTTTTGATTCTTAGTTTAGCTGTGCCACCAATACCTGACCCGGTACCAGAAGTCATCGTTTCAGATATGGGAGCAGGCACTGGCTTTAGGTTGTTTTTGCGCGATGATCAAACAGCTTGGAGTACAGGTCGTAATAATGCGGGTCAATTAGGAGACTCAACTTCTACTAATAAATCGACACCTATTCAAATGATGAGTGATGTACGGTCAATATCTTCAGGAATGGCTTCGAACATGATGATTAAATCTGACAACACACTGTGGGCAACAGGAAACAATAATATTGGTCAATTAGGAGATGGGACTCACGCTGCGAAATATTTTCCTGTTCACATTATGAATGATGTACAAAAAGCCGCTATGGGTAACCAACATAGTTTACTATTAAAAACAGATCAGACTCTATGGTCCACGGGATATAACAACAGAGGTCAACTAGGAGATGGGACTCGCACGAATCGACTCAGCCCTGCTCAAATCATGACTGATGTTCAGTCAATGGCTGTGGGTGGTTTTCATAGTTTGATCCTCAAAACCGATAACACGCTTTGGGCTGCTGGGCATAATAATATAGGACAACTCGGTGATGGCTCTACCCTTGATAAACCAACACCGGTTCACATCATGAATGATGTGAAAGAAATATCGGTATTTAGTGATTTTTCTTTAATTCTAAAAACCGATAACACGCTTTGGGCAACGGGGAGTAATTCATATGGACAACTCGGTGATGGCACTACAATCAATAAAACCACACCGGTTCAAATTATGAGTGATGTACAAACAATGTCTGCAGGGGCTGCCCATAGCCTAATATTAAAAACAGACAATACCCTTTGGGCAACCGGGTATAATTATTCTGGACAAATAGGCAATGGAACTACCACAGATCAATTGACACCATTACAGGTAATGAGCGGAGTTGAAATGATCGAAGCCGGAAGTGAATTTTCGATGGTTATAAAAACCAATAAGTCGGTGTGGGCCACAGGATCAAATCTATCTGGTCAATTTGGTAACGGTACAACAACGGGATCGAATACTTATATTAATATTAATCCACAACTGTAACACAAAAGTGACTCGATACTGAGTCTCTTTTGTATCGGGAATATTTAATACGGTCATCGGACTGATGATCGTATTTATTTTGACGTTACTTTCTGCAATCACCCCAATTTCACCAGCTGATATAGTGAGAAACTTCTACTCATACAAACAGTGGCTTTTAGGGAGGGATACACCCACCCCAAAAGTGCTCAAGCAACTGCACCATCACATCCTCATCAGTCTCTCTCTCTTTACAAAAATACCATGGAGGTCAATATAGGAATAAGGAAGGAAGGAAGGAAGTATAGGGCTTTCATTTTGCTCTCTACGGTTGTGTAGTTAAGATAGTTAATTGTTTGGGGGAATTAGTGGGTATTATGTGGTTATGTTTTTGAGGGGTGGGTAACGCTTGGCAAACGTACGCAAGCTTTTAGCACTTCAGTGCATAGAAAAAAGTTTGTGTGCTTAGGCTGTTGTTTGAAGTATTCCAAGACTAACTTAATTTCTATTCAATACCAGACACATAGACTTTTTTATCAAAGTCATATGCGCCTGATATTACCCAAATTCGATCATCATGCGTCGTTGCAGTCATATTAGCCCCCCAATAACTTGTTGACTCAATAATTGCCTTATCAGTTACTAAATCCCAATGTATTCCATCAATTGAATTATACACTGATTTATCAAGATTACTTGCTCCAGTTATTACCCATAGTTTACCATCATAATTGATAGCTGTCATATTTGCAGTCAATACAGTACCTGACCTAATGGGTACCTGGTCTGCAATTAAATTCCAATGAATTCCATCGGTAGAGTTATACACTGATTTATCAAAATTAAAAGCGCCTGCAATAAGCCACATCTTACCATCAAATGACGTTAAAGTCATATTAGAGCCAACTAAAGTACCTGTCTTAATTTCTGCTTGATCCGTAACCACATTCCATTGTATTCCATCGGTAGAATTATACACTGTCTTATTATAATCATATGCTCCAGTTATTACCCACATTTTATTATCATATGTGGTTGCTGTCATATGATGAGAACCAGTTTCAGCTGTTATTGCAGCTTGATCTGTAATTAAGTTCCAGTCTATACCATTTGTAGAATTATATATACTTTTATTAAAATTACTAGCGCCGGAAAACACCCACATCTTGTCATCATACGATGTTGATGCCATATTTGCTCCTGCTAAACTGCTTGATTTAATGACTGCCTGGTCTGTAATCAGATTCCAAAAGATTCCATGTTCTGGCAAATTAGAAAGATTTATTGTTCCAGAATTAATCAAACTATCTCCATACATATCTTTTGCAATAAGTCGCCAATAATAGTTAGTTAAAACAGATATATTTGAAACAGTAACAATAGAATTAGTTCCTGAATATAATGAAGTAAGGTTACTTTGATCTTCACCCCATTGAAAACTATACGTTAATACATCAAAAGCTCCATCTGGATCTGTGCCATCAAATGAAACTTGTATTGAACCTTTTTCTTGCAAATAATTATAATCACTCCAACCACTTGTACCAGTATTATAGTTAGTATTTAAATCACATGAACTCGGAGGTTGATTAAACAGAACATTTATCGTGTCTAATCCCATGAATCCGTCATCATCTTTTGCTCCAACAATTATTGGTACATTCCCTCCTGAAGGCCATTTAAAATAGTCAATATCGCTAAGACTTGTGGTACTATCGTCCCACCCATTAGCATTAAAGTCCCAATAATAATTAACTATATGACCATTAGAATCGTTAGCATCTATACTAACTTGAATTGAATCGTTAAGAGCTATTATTGTATCTTGAAGAATTCCATTATTATTTATTGCTATAACTGTTGGAAAATATTGATTAACTAATACATTAATAGTATCAAGAACTGACTCTAAATTATCATCATCAACAGCCTTAACCAAAATCATTTTTGAACCATGCTCATCAACAGGCCATATTGTTTTAACTGTAGGATCTTTAGTATTTAAAAAATTTTGCCCTGAATCCAGTGACCACAAATAATGTTGAATTATTCCATTAGAATCTCCTGCAAATACAAAAAATTGTATCGTATCATTAACCGCAACCACCGTATCATTCTGTGGGAAAAGTATAGGAGGTGAAAGAGCAACATTAATACTAATAGAATCTATGTCTGATACAACGCCATCATTATCAATCACCTTTCCATATAATACATGTAGTCCGTCGTCATTTGTTGACCACATTTTTGTAAAGGTATCATTGGAAGTCGTATCCCAGTTGACATTATCAAGTGACCAAAGGTACTTCTCAATTGAGCCATTTAAATCAATACCCAAAGCTCTAATAAAAGCAGTGTCGTTTACAAAGATTGTTGTGTCGTAGGGTAGTTCCACTTGAGGCGGTGACAATGAAACATGTATATTCATTGTATCGATATTTGAAATAATCCCATCGTCATCTATTACTTTCGCATATAGATTTTTAAATCCACTTTCATGTATCGACCAAGATTTATCAAACCTAGCATTCGATGTTGTATCCCATAAAACATGATCTAATGACCAAAGAAACTTTAAAATCGTACCATTGGAATCATTTGCCGACACATTAGTTGAAAATGAATCGTTCACAAAAATAGTAGTGTCTCCATCTAAATTACAACTAGGCACTGATAATGTTATTTCAAAATGGAATGAGTCTGTGGTAGACACCAAATTATCATCATCTAATGCTTTAACATATAACGTTTTGTAGCCAAAGTCATTATCACTCCAAGCTGTTTTATATATTGGTTCTTTAGTTGTAGTAAATAAAACGTTATCAAATGACCACATGTAATTCGTGATTACGCCATCTGAATCGGATGCAACTACTGAGAAGCCAAGAGAGTCATTAACTGGATGATAACGAGGAAATGGTTTTATTTCAATAGATGGATTTGAAGAATATACCGTTATGTGTAATGTATCAGGAATAGATACCACTCCACCGTTATCGATTGCAGTGATAATAACATCAAAAAGTCCTGCTTTGGGAAATGCTATAACCATAGTATTATCTAATATGGTGTCATTGATATGTAACTCACTAATATCCCATATATATTTAATGGTAACGCTATCCTCATCCGTAACCTTAACATATAATTCTAAACTGTCATTTACCCCTATCGTATTTTTAGATATAATCTCAAGTTCTGGTTGAATATTATATTCTGAATCAATTTTATAAAAAAAGTCGCAACTTAGAAAAATTTGAATAAATAGTAAAATACTCAAAATTGATTTGATCATTTTAAGTTCCTGTCTAAATCTGTAAACGCTAGAAAATACTCTCTCTCGAACCCAAAGATAGAAATTTTTAAGTTTATTTAAAACTTTATATTAAAAGCCCTTTATTTCATAAAAAACAGCTATTTCAAACAACCAAACATGTAAACAATGCCAGTATACAAGGTATTGTACCTGCATATAAGCAACTCCACCCCTATCTACCCCATTACCACTACTCATTGCTCGCCCTCTCTAATCACCCCAATTTCACCAGCTGATATAGTGAGAAACATCTACTCATACAAACAGTGGCTTTTAGGGAGGGATACACCCCGCCCCGCATCGGCCTGTTCAAAAAAACAATACCTCTAACAAATCTCTATCTAAATTCAGATGAGTAAACTGATAATTCAAATACTTAACCTCAGTAGTATCCCCCGAAACAATATCCACAACAAACCGCTGCATTCCTGAATCAATAGAATCATTAAGAAGAAGCTCAACAGAGATATCACGCTCACCCACAGGGCTCTGCATATAATAACGCGTATCAATATTCCCCATAAAAGTAGTATCCACTCCTAGATAACTCGCTGTAAACTGAGGATTTAATTTTTTAATGAGTGCATGCGTATCAAGCGGAAGGCTGTCAATTTCTAGAATACCAATTTCGTTTAACATCACCGAATCAATGCCTGCAAAGTCAAAGGAGAGTATCACTTCGAACAGAAGCGTCCCCGGCATCTGCATGTTCACCGCTATATCCAAAACATCATTGTGCAACTCTAGGTCAGTAATGGATTCAGAAAGAAGTATCCCCCCAAAAGAATCAACCTTTAAAAAATCTAGAGTCACCGATTGTTTATTAGGAATGAATAGATTAAAAAACCCTTCGGCATCCGTTGTATCTTTATAAATATAACTCGGCTCTCCATCCATTGACTCAGCAGTGCTCTTTTGGGCAAGGGCGTTCATCTGTTGAAGTGATACGATTGTTCCAGGAACCGGTTTACTCTCAGTATCATTCACTGTCCCAGAAACTGCTACGGCATTGGGTATTTCAGTAGTAGTCCCTCCTTCTCTAGAACTTAATCCATCAATTACAGAGCACCCCTGTAAAGTAAAGAGCATCATCGCACCTAAACAAATAGTACGACACCAGAACTTACTCATCTTCACTCTCCTTACTCAGAGGAAAGAACTGTACATTATATTGATACACCTGATTAATGCCACTATCTGACCGCACAATATCAACAATGTCTTTTCTACAGGCATCGATGCGTGCACTAATCCGCTCCATCCCCATTGGCGATACACTTACGGTTGCACTTGAAACATTTCTCTTCTCTTTCGTAAAATGCGAAAGGCTCTCTTTCGCAAGGTCTAACTGCTGCTTCTGCACATGATGTATTGAGAAGGGGTCTATATGATCACCCTGTATTGATGCATTTTTTGAACGCCAAAACTGTCCTTGTTTTTCTATAAGACCAATTTCGATCAAGAGCTCTATCGCCTGCTTTGCTTTAGGTACTGTTATTTTTGGAATCATAAAAAAGGCAAGGTCTTGAAAGTTCTCATCAATATTAAGAATAGAGAGTGCTTCGCGTATGGCAATATAATACCAGTGTTCAAAATATTTTCTTTGATTCACATCGAGTTTTTGCGTACTCTTCGGGAGCATCTTTGCCATCTGTTCAAAAACATCTTGTTTACTTTTATGCGTTTTTGCATGAGAGAAGTTTATCATGAGTTTTAAATATTCGACTTCCTTCTCATTTAACGTCATAGCATGAGCGAATTTTGGAACGAGGGTTAACGTAAAGTTTCTCCGCCCCGTTATAACATCTCTAAAAATACTGGAAGATTTAAGTCCCGCCTTTTCAGCAAACTTACGATAAGAGAAATGACGGTTCACCGACTTTTTATATTCGTAATAATCCTGTAAGTAGGTTCGGTAGTTATAATAACCAAAAATATTCATAGTATTTCCCGTCCTAAATATACAGTCGCCCCCAACAATGCGGACATTTTAAATGTACTATTTTTAGTTATTTTAATATAAAAGCTCTTTGCGAACGAATTGCGCCCATAACAACTCACGTTGTGGACATATGAACAAAAGTTTACTTTTACTATCCCTAACTAATGCTTAGATTATGCGCACAGTAATCTTACTCTTCGAGTGAATTGCTTTTGGGAAAAAACACACGACTCAATGATGCGGGGACATACAAAACATCATAATGAGTACACATGAGGGATACCGAGTGAACATTTTTACATTATTTGACGAACCGTCATTCCGACGCGTTTTTTATGTTCTATGCATTGCATTCTTGGGATTATTTGCTCAAAGTGCCCATGCGCAAATTTCAAAAGTACACTACCTTCCGCCAATATTTGGTTTACTTGGTCAATCAGAGCCTGTCAATACTCTATTCTATGAAATTACTGTAACAA
>JAOPTS010000153.1:0-12600 GCA_051531955.1 Reichenbachiella sp. | reverse complement strand
TATTGTATCCAAATGAATAAGTTAAAAAACCATATGGGGTTTGTGGCATTCCGTGTGAGAAAGAATCAATGGTAGTTAGAATTATAATCAATACTAGGAGTTGGCGCATAAGCATATAATAGTTAGTTGAATGAAATAGAGGATGTTCATAAAATAGATACATTTGAGCGAATCGCGAATATCTATTTTATAGGCATTTGCAATCATCATCGTTCTTGACCTAAGTGTTTAAAAGAACGTTTTGTTATTTGCACATATCGTACAACTGCTTAACCATGTCTTTGTGTTCTTCCCCAACAATTCCCAGCTTTCGATGAAACTTGAACTTTGATCTATCGATTCTTGCGGCTTCTAAGGCGGCGATTGCATAGTTTTTGTCTTGGTGAAATATTGCCTTTGCGGCATGCCATTTAAATAAATGAATAGGCCAATGTATATCATCAAGGTTATTAGTTAAGGCTAAATCCGCTTGGCCATAATATTCAGTTAAATTTTTAAATGCTACGTAATATGGGAATTCTATTTGAGTATTAAAGCTTTGATTTGGTTTCCTTTTCTCTAATTCTAGCATGGCAACATAAGTTTGAATAGTATTTTCAATATTCCCTAAATTCGTGTGTGCTGAAACTCTTGTATACAAAGCACGTAAATCTTCAAAATCACTTGTTTTAGAAGCGAAATACTCATCAATTAAATTAAGGCTAGTTTCGGGGTGTCTTTCTGAAATGGTTAATGCTTGTATTACTAAATATTGATCACGTTGAGATCTTGAACAATTTAGCTTCTTTCTAAAATGGTCTTCAACTTCTTGATTCCATTCAGTGTTTCTATACCAATCATCATCTGGCATTGTGAGACCCTTAGCAGTTTGATATGACCCTGCCTCACTAGACAGTGGTTTTCTTTAAAATAACCATTTTGTGGGTATTTGCAATTACCGGCTCCAACGCTTTGATATTTTGTTGTTGAAAGCGAGCTATATGTATTCAAAAATTATTTGTTTTTTAATTCAATAATCTTGTCTCTAAAAATAAATGTCAATATTCCGAAAATCAATATTCCTATGCCATCATATATTGCTCCAACAGAAAACAAAAGCGCACTACTGATGAATGCGAGTACTATAGAGAAATTGAGCATTTTCTTTATCATATAATTTTTGCTCACTTTAATAAGTTGAATGCCGGGCAACAAAATACCATTATTAGACAGATGGTTGGTTTATAACAAGTAATCTAGCTAATTCCCCCTAAAACAGTACCCTTCTATAACACATATAGATAGAAGCGTAACAGAGTCTCCCCTCTCTTAACAAAAATACCATGGGGATCAATAGTCCGGTTCTTCCGGTCTCGACACAGTTTTCCGAGCAAGATTTCGCTCTTTTCACTGTGTGGTATTATGCATATCAATTAATGTTTATTGTTGAAATGGGAAAAACCAAATTAAAGTTCTGAATGTAAGGGGTAAACTTAGTATTGCGATGATAAAAAACCTGTTTTTTCTAAACCCTTTTTTAAAAGCATCATCACTTAACCATGGATGAGGGAAACTAAATAGCAAGCCTAAAATTATAGAGCAGATAATGCTTAGGGTAACATTTATACCGAGTGTGAAAATGTGTCCTCTGAAATTATCATAGGATGTTGCAAATATAAAGCTTGGAAATATAAAAGCCAATATAAATAATCTAGATAGTGTCATTATTATTTCCTTAAAGTAAATGTGTGCATCATAACGATTAACTTAAGTGTCTAAAAACGATTTGTATAACCCTAAGCGCATATCTCTCCACCATCTATCTCAAGTATTGTTCCTGTCGAGTATTTGTTGTTTAACAAATAAATAATGGAATCAGCGACTTCAGACTGTAGGCCAAGTCTTTTCAAGGGTAATCTAGCGCCGAGAGAAGTAACTTTTTTAAGTCGGTCAACATCGTTAGTTTGGCTTTCAATAAACCCAGGGCAAACAGCATTGATACGAATAGGCGATATTTCTGTTACTAATGACTTTACTAAAGATTCAATAGCGCCATTCATTGCTGAAGTGTTTGAAAATCCGGGGTAACCTTTTTTTGACGCAATCCCTGAAGACAACACAAAAGAACCTGTAGGTCTAATAAAATTAATTCCCTGACGAACGAGGTTATATTGTCCCCAATATTTTGCGTTAAAGGCATCGTGCACTTCTGAAAGGTTAGTATCAGCAAAGGGTTGGGTTAAATGCTTAGGCTTTATAGTTGATATTAGATGATCGAAATTACCGATTTTGTTAAAAAATGCAATCACGTCATTTTCATTGCTAGCATCTACAACAAATGATTTCACCTTTGAATCAAGTGATTCAGTGGCGGAAGATAGTTTTTCTGAGCTTCTGGATGCGATAATTACTTCGGCATTAAGTTCGAGGAGATTTTGAGCAAGTTCAAGTCCTATTCCAGAGCTTCCTCCTACGATAATAATTTTTTGACCTTTAAACAATGTATCCTCGAGGGTTATAACCATTATTATATAGATGGCTAGTTTATGACAAGTAATCTAGCTAATTCCCCCTAAAACAGTACCCTTCTTCTTCAGGCAAGAGCTCCTGTCTCAAGTCAAAATGTCCTCCTTGCACAAATCACCCTTTCTTTTCACTTGCTATTCTGATATTATTAATGAGATCATGGCATAGATTAAACAATTCAGACAACTCGTGTCTGTTGGAACCATATAATTCTTCTTTTGCTGTAGCAGAAAATATTCCGTTTGGTGTAATAAAATGAAAGATAGTTTCGTTAATTTTGGGCAGATTCGCCTTTTTATAAGCATCTAGTTTTCCTAGATATTTTGGCGCTTCTAAAAAAAGTGTTTTAATAACCGCAGACACGTTGTCATGTTCTCCAGTTCCAATCACTCCACCCCCATTACTAAAATATAAACTTGCAGAGCCGTCTTTAGTTGCGACTAATGTTACAATCGCTTCTTCATACCCTGTCTCCATTAAAACAGCTAATACCGGCTCATCATCTGCCAAGTTAAGCATTTCAGGAGTAATCTCTAGTACTTGCCCTCTTAACCCCTTGTAGGCATCAGCAAGTTCATAGTTTTTACTTTCATTCTGACAATTACAGATTGCAACAATAATTATTATGGATGTTATAAGTTTATTTATCATAGTTATCTCTTTCGTATAAATGCTTCATCATGCTAGCAACATTCTAGGCTACTACAGTATCGTTATTATTTTTCATGCACATCATCACCATAGCAACATAGCCTGGCACATACACTAAAGAGGTAAGAGCAAGATAATAATAGACATATGTGCCATTAAAATTTATGCGGTCTAAATACGGATTTATATAAAACATAAGATAAACGATGGAATAAATCACAACACCAATCGAACACTGAATCCAAATTTTATGAGTAAATAATTTCTTACTATAGGCAACACAATAGAGGGCAAGAATCGATAAAACATCTGGAATATTGTTTAAATATTCTGGTAATTCTGAACCTGTATTCATATCAGGTAGTAATACAAATACAAATAGCGCCAGTACTTGCAAATAGAAATAGAACTTCCAAAACATATTATTTCTTTTTTTGTTTCTTAACAACATTTAATAATCTTTCAAAGAACTCTGTATCTGCATGATCAGAAGGAGTCACTTCAAAACTAAAAGAACTTGAATCAGATATCAAAACTGTGATAATGGAATTTTCAATAAAAGATTCAGATCTTTTAATTTGAACATCAATAACATTCTCTATCTTAGAATACAGCGATGTTTCAAGATCATCTCCTTCGACGGAAGAAATAATAATCTCTTTATTAAATAAAACTCCACCCTGTCTTATATTTTTAGTTGTGGAGTAAATACTGATAATATTTTTCGGATTCTCTATCTGAAAAGTTTCATTGATATAGCTAATATCCTCATCAGAAAGTACCTTTCCAGTCACTACATTTTGGTAATAGGGAGCCCCTGATGTTGTATCGTATACTAAAAATAATAGTATCCCAAGAAACAAAATACCAATGAATGTGAAAACATACTTAAATACTGTAACCATCTCTTTAAACTCCAAAGCTATTAAACACTCTCAAATGTATTAATATGATTAGTTCTCGTCTATAAAGTGAGGTTAATGGAGTCCATGGTTTGAATGCAACTATATGTTCAGTGTTTTAATAATCAACTGAACACCTGTCAAGGGGATTCAGTTTCATTATTACTTAAATCATCTGAGCTACATGCAATAAAAAAAAAATGGGAATAATCTAATCAAAATACTCTCTAGGTTGTTGGCTATTCAGAAGGATGAGGTTACCAAGATGTGTTCTAAATAACAGTTTGTTAAGTGGCTCTCAAAAGGGTGTAATACTGTTCTGCGCTCCTAGAAAATTTAAAATAGGCAAATATTATTATAAGCCATATTAAATTATATTGAATTTCATCAATGCCATAACCTGTAAAGGCTTCAGAACAAGAATGTGGGACTAATAAATAAATGACTATGGCAGAAATTAAATGAAAAGAGAAAAGAGAAATTATAAAGACTCTAGATTTTAGAGATTCGGCGTATATTGTTAAGATAGTTATTATGGAAATGATAATATTGATTCCGATTACCCAAATACGGAAATTCATTGCTAGTGACGCTGAATTACTACAATCGATTGAAATAGAACCCAAAGCACTAATTTGGCTGTTTACATTTGGGGCTTCCAAAAATGCATTAATATTTAATGCGATACCGACTACTATTCCAACGGTGATTAAAGAAAGACCATTCGGCTTTTTTATTTCATCAGGGTCTTTCGGCATTGTAGTCCTTGTGAGTGAATTAAGTGCGGAGCCTGTCACTTAACTATTGCCATACAGATAGTTGGCTTATAACAAGTAATCTAGCTAATTCCCCCTAAAACAGTACCCTTCTTCGTCAGGCAAGAGCTCCTGTCTCTCAAGAGTTGCGATTCATTAACTTCTTACAAAATAAGGAATAACAGCGAGGCGCACCCTATCGCCCCAAAGAGAATGTGTAGCATGAGTAAACTTGGTTCTGGCATGATATCCTTAGTAATTTTGTTCGTGTTTGTAATTACTCAGCGAAAACCAATAAACTCTACGGTCCAAATTTTGCTTAGAAAGTATTAGGCTTTTAACACAGTATGTTATATGCTCTTCGCAAATCTTTATTGATCATGCAAAATGGGAGGCACAATATTTTCTTTGAGATACGGGGAGAAATAGACTCCTTTGGGATCAGATGGCAATGTAGTGGTTTTTTGCAAATTTAAAATATGGTGTTTTTGACAAAATACAGTTGGCTTCACAGCTTTAACATTGCATTCATTATTTTGGCAAATATTGTCACTTTCATCAAAATTATTATTTCGCAAAAAATCCCCCATAGCTGTACAGTACAACATTAATTCATGGGGTTTGATAAAGGGAAGATTGCTCCAGTCGTTAACTTCAACTTTGGGTACTTTAAAAAAATATTTTCCATTACCAACATTCCAGGCAAAAGATTCCTGCCAAAGTTGATTGCAGGATTTGCAAACGTAAAGTATATCATTTTTGTCATTTACTTCTGCAATCTTCGACAACATTGGTTTTATAGATTTCGACTCCATAACCCTCTGAGTAAATACTTTCCTAGCGAATTCTAAATCGGTATATTGTGCACAATTACAATTAGACATAAATTATGTTTCCAAAGCAGTTAACTAGTATTATACAAATGAATGGTTTACAACAAATAATCTAGCTAATTCCCCCTAAAACAGTACCCTTCTATAACACATATAGATAGAAGCGTAACAGAGTCCCCCCTCCACAAATACACAATGGTGAATACATTAAGATACTTTCACTAATAAGATCACTTGTAGATACGCATTCTGTGTGATATCGAAAATAGATTTACACTACCTCCACCCCATCCCGAAACCGCTCAAGCAGCTCCACCGTCACATCCTCATCAGTCTCCCCTCTCTTAACAAAAACACCATGCGGATCAATAGCCTGGCTCTCACTGGGGTAACATCCTTCTGCGTAGAGGAAGTTGACTATTGCATTGGGGAAATCGTTCTTGAATGAGGCGCTATAGCTCTTTATGATTGATGCATGGTAGGTGAAGCGGGTGACGAGAGCTTGGTATTCTTTGCAGAGGTCTTCTTGCTATTGAGAATAATCAATTTGATAGCATTGAAGCGTTTTGCCGGATTAGTGATATCAATAAATCTGTTATTTATAAAATGGCAAGTCTTGAGAGGGTACCAACAATTTTGACTTTAGCGAGAGTTGCTAATGCGTTGGGTATTTCGTTTGATGAGCTGATTAGCGAATAAGGTTTTCTATTGATCATTCTCTCAATTCAAGGACGTCCAATTGCAGCGGTTCCTATTCCGATATTTTGATTTTGCATGTGTTCTACGATTGTTGGTGAAGTTTATGTGGATTATGGTCTTGTAATCATTTATAAATTCTCTAATTGAAAAGTTTAAACTTCTACTAATGCTTACATTGGTTTTCTGGGAGTATTACACACCGTTCAACTTTTCATTATTCATTGTTTCTTTTCTTCAGTAATTAGGAGCATTATGACAATCCATCTTTTAAATTATGGTTATTGATATTATCAATCGTAGACATAGCAGCCCCATAAAAACTAGGAAATAAAGTTTCAGCAGTTATCCCGTAAAGCTTACATTTATCAAGAATATCACCTGCACATTCTCGACTAATAGAAATCTTATAAAGTAAATTATTTGTAGATTTTTCCATTATCTGATTTATATGTTTCATTTCAGAAGTACTGATAGACCATGAAGCATAATTAACAATAGTAAAAACACCATCTTGAAAAGCCATATTCACATTACCACTTCTCGATGGTTTAATGATTTCAATTCCACCTAAGTAAGATTTATTGGTGACATCTAAAACCCATACTGATAAACTTCCAGTCTTATTGTTCAATTTTAATGCATCTGAAGCCGCAAAATATGCAGCCACATAGGATCGTTCACTCCAATCCAACAATCTTGTTGGTAATCCATAATGTTGGGCTAATGCCATTAATTGATGGAATTGAACTGGAGGCCATGTATTATTTTTTCTATTAAAAAGCAACTTATTATTGGACCAATTATTCAAAAAAATTTCTCTAACTAATTCAGAGCCACCCGGAATATCAAGACCAATATTGTCACAATTTTCTAAGAACCTCTTTAAGTATAAAAATTCATATTCCATAGTTACGGCAGCTTTTTTTTTCGCTATCTCAGGGAGAATATTACCTCTAAATAAGGAAGGACACAAATCCCATCCAGAGTCCCCTTGTCCTCGATATATGCATTCTAAGGAGTTTGGGATAACATGCCGCTCTGGAGATAAGTAATCCCAAAACTCTTGAATATTTTCACATTTTATTTCTGTATACATTTTATCCTTAGTATAGTGGCTCATTAAAAATAGGCGGTGTAGAGGAAATTAAAAAAAGTATAAAATCGACGTTAGACACCGAGGAATCAGTTCGAATATCAATATATTGAGGGCGACCAATTGCGGGGGGTCCTATTCCTATGTTTTGATTTTGCATATGTTCTATATTTGTTACTGATATTTATCGGATACATGATTAAAAACTTATTACCTTGGGAGATGGAGTATTCCACTTGATTTTAAACAAATCAATATTGTTATTCTTTTGGTGGGTTTTTAATATCGACTTATAATTGTCATGATAATTACACCCTACGACAATTCCAATCAGTGATTTTTTTATCGATAGATAAGCTTCATTTTTTTTAGCAATTTCATCATCGTAGATCGCAATCCTAAACTCCTGTTCATCCCTAAAATCATTGAGCTTATTAAATAAATACCCCACGCTTCGCTCTTCGATTGTTTCTACAAAACTCTTTTCGAATGTTTCTAAATTATTTTCATACCCATAAGCTTTCCTCAACTCTTCCAATTTATCATCATATATTACAGAGTTACAAAGTGCAAATGAAGTGCCAGAATATGATTGGCTATATTCATTATTGACAGTTTCTAACAATTTAGATTTATCAAATATTAAACAAACACCAGTATGTTTATTGGCGTATTGGACCCACATTCGGGGACGCATATAGCCTTTGTGCAAAAATTTAGTTGGGTGTCCACTTCCTTCTAAATCCTGACTAAAGCAACAGATTTTCAATTCATTAAGTAAAGTTTCCTGTATTTCATAGAACCTATGAAAATTGTAATTATCTACTTCTGTGGGTATTGGGTACTTAATTGTACCAACATGGTGTTTTTCAATAAACTCAATAGGGTCGTGTGAATTCTTTAAAGAATTAAATTTAAGAGTATAATCATTTAAAATATGCTCAATTAAAACTTCATTAGATGTGTAATGATACAACAAATCACCTGAAGAAGTGGATGTTAAAATTGTACTGTTCTTTGGGTTCATATCTTAGTTACTTTTAAACAGGTAGCCACATTACTTCTAGGTTCAGTGGAGTTAGGGATGATAAAAAAATAGATATTTTTGATACGAATTACGAAAACATATTTCTTGGGCATTTACAACTATCAACTGCAACGAATGTTATAGTTGATTTAACATAATTCATATTCATTTAATTGTTATAACTTAAGAACCCAAGGTTTATACTTTATGTACATATTTACACTTTTATTTATGTCTTTACCATCTAACCGACGTTGAGCTAGATTACAAATAAGAAACCAAGGTATAATTCTGACCGATGGATCTTTATATAAGTAATCCATTTGTTCAATTACTTTATTGGGTTCATAAGATATCGACTCTTCATCCATAATATCAGATATAATAATTTTGGCTTCTTCAAAATTTTTACTGTGCTGCGAATCTTTTAGCATTACTTTTTTAAAAGATTCTTCTGATTTAGGGGCGTACTTGCGCTGAGTCATCATGGTTGCTTTGTTAGCAGCAGTTTCAACTCCCTTGTGAAAACCTAACAATAAGCCTACCTTAGTTTCTTTCGGAAGAGTTATCCAAATATCGCCATTAATAGAATTAGCATGTTCGATATTCATAAATATGTCTTTGTCAGTTGCATATGAATACACAATCATCGTAAGTAGTAACATTATATATTGAAACTTGATCACAGAACAACCTTAATTTTTACGAACCTTAGTATAAATGGAATATAGTAATTTTTATCCCGCCATGGACTTAGGGTTTTTAACAAAAACATTTGCGGTCTCGCATTACACGCCCCCAATAGAGAACCTTCCCATTCCCTAGCTTGATGTTTATTTGGGAGTTAATAAAGTATTTTTGTTAAGCATGTTGTTTAGGTTGAAAATCGGTCATGTTGGGCCGGATATTTCACTCATAGGCAGCATTCAGAACTATGCGCCCCTCTGCTTTAAAGTCTTCTTTGGGAAAGATCTCTGTAGCAGGTGTGGGTACCGAGGAAACAGTTCGAATATTAATATATTGAGGACGACCAATTGCTGCGGTTCCTATTCCTATGTTTTGATTTTGCATATGTTCTACGTTTGTTGGGGAATCTTACGTGGATTGTGGTTTAGAAATAGTCGTTTGTTTTAGGGTGGTTAATCTTATTTGGTGATTTGGGTATGGTGGAGGGGAATTACGGTCTCTATAGCGGCAAATAACATGAGAAACATAAGCAAATAAGCTAGAGATCCATACAACTATTTTAACACATCAAATTTAAAGGCTACATTCATTTTTAATTTCTGTTTTTTTGTCCCTACTATACCAAAGAGGCCTTGGTCATTCTGAGTTTGACCTTCGATAATTAAACCGTAGTCACTCTTAATACTTTTAGAAAATTGTTCAATATTTTTTTTATTATATTTTCTAGGTGAAATCAATTGCAATTGTGGTGAAAATAAAATTCCATAATTAATATGCGGAAAGTGAAATGCTACTCCCCATATGCATCCAGCAGAACATTCATATCTAAAAAATGCATAAGAACCATCAGCCTTGCTACCACGATCTAAAACGTATCTAGAATCGATATTTCCCGGCATCATAAAGCTTGGTGAATTTGATACCCCAAATTTCCATGTATATTTAAATTTTTCTTTATAAAAAGCCGTTATCGAAAAATGACCTATTGAATGTATATTTGCTAACAATGTATTTGAAAAAGATTTTTCAAAGTGATAATACAGCTCTTCATCTGATTTTTTACTTGATACTTCAGGTAAGAATTCCCTTTGAAACTGCTCAAACCCTTCTTTATCACCAATCCATGATGTATTGTTAAATGTGTCAATTTGACCATTAGATATCTTGTGAATTTCATGTGAATAATTTTTATCGATGACTAAAAAATCAATCTCATCCTTTTCTAACATTGTAACTAACTTCAAATATTCTGAATATTTTTTAAAGCTATAATCCCCCTGAGAAACCATAGTATAATACTTATTAATTATTTCAGTAGGATAACATAGAGTTAGATAGACAAAAGAGAAACATATATCTTTTGTCTATCTAAATTTAAGTACTTACCTAAATATCTTTAATACAACGAACAGATAGCCAGTACTGGTGATGAGTAACTTGTAAAATCATTAAGGCGTCTGCTGCAGTTCTGACTGCACCAGACCATACTGCAGTCGTCCCCATGCCAGTAGTAGTCCACCAATATGCAAGAGTACCCTTATCTATTGATTGAGTTGGTGAATGATTAATTCCGTACCCAGAAGCTAAAGCTGAAAAGCCATAATCATTAGTACTGTAATCAGGTATTATAACAGGGTTCATATTATGATCATATGTTAAGTAATCTTCCCATCCCGTACTTGTTTTCAATTTTTTACCTGTATTATTATCTACCACTCCATCATCGCTATCTACAAAAGTATTTAACTCTTCAAACTCAGCTTTACTTGGCAAGTGCCAGCCATCAGGGCAAATTCCTTGCACATTACTTGGGTTTGTGGTACTTCCTGGACTTCCATTCAGAACGGCTGCCCATGTATAAAGTTTACCATAGAGATCACAGTTTTCTGGTAGTTGATCATAACACATCCATTCAGTAGCAGGTTCATATTTTAGGTTTTCTGCCATCCACACCTGGTTGCCAATAGTTACTTCACGGTACACTTGACTGTCTCGTGAGTCTACAAATGTTGAACTATTAGATGTTGAACTCATAATAGCATTTAAAGTAACCGTTCCAATTGCGCCTAATGTTACACGCATATTTACCTGGCCTGGATATGGGTCAGTTGGGCCAACCCAGTTTAAGGTAATATCATATGTTGTATCCACTCCTGGTTCTACAACAATCGTTGTATCAGCAGTATATAGAATAGTATCAAAACCCCACATATCTCCATATACATTTAATTGTATCGCATGTGTTCCGGTTCCTGAAGTAGAGAGATAGTCAAAAGATAGAGATTCAGTTCCATTGATGTTTGACTGCTTTGCAAATGATTTTTGCACAATAATAGTATCATCTACTATTAATTCTACCCGAGTAACACTATCCTGTATTAGTGAAAATAGTGCATTTACCATTGAAAATAGGGGTTCTAATTGTAAACTAACATCTACAGATTCTCCTACATCAACATACGTAACTGATGAATCAAAATGAATTGTGGCATTTTCTGCATCAATTGTTCTCGCTGTGATAGTCCATGTTTTTAAAGGTATCAAATCACCATATACCCGATCAATTACTACTTGACCTTTTCCTGAAATTGCCACAGTATCCTTTATACTATCAACACCAGGAGCGGATAGAGTAATAAACAGGCTCTGTAAGTTTATTTCTGAAACTTCGCCAACTTTTGCTAACAATCCAACTTTACCAACTGTTATAGTAACAGTTGCAGAACCGTTTTCTTCAGTTTCAACAGTGCTGACACCTGATGTTGATTTATCGCTACACCCAATTAATGTTATTAGGCATAGTGTTAATATTATTTTAATCATATTTTCCTTTGGTTTTTTTAGTTGTTTGTGTCATGCAAGTTAATAAAAAACACATCACTACTGTCCAAAACAAACTCAACTACAAAAATCATCCACTACAACAACCTAAAAAAGCCGATCTTATCCTCGTTTTCAAATCAACTCCCTCCCCCCGAATTATGCTGTCCAAAAAAACAGAGGTTTAATTGCTCATTTTCTGATATTTGAGGTGGTGGTACAAAGTGAATATGATGCGCTTATGGACTTCTACACAAGTCTAGGCGGCGCAGATGTATTTGGCGCTTGGGGCACCAACAAACGTGGCCCAAGCGGAGAGGCGCTCTAGCCAGGGCTTACCATAAAGGATGGGCATGTTTTATATCACCGGCAATAATCTAACCGGCGCACTCCCCAGTGAAATCACCCAACTCACCAATATAGTGAGACTCTATATTTCAGATGGAAACAATTTCTGCGCAGAAGACTTCACAGCCGAGGTATTACTGTATGTTCAGGATAAGGCTAATGATGCATCGTTTCCGCAAAGTTGTGTACCGTAAGGGTGATAAACAAAATACCCTACAGAAAGCCAAAAGATGTGACAGAATAACTCTGACACCTTATAGAAAATCAGATTGATGTGGCA
>JAOPTS010000152.1:0-22677 GCA_051531955.1 Reichenbachiella sp. | reverse complement strand
ATTGTGAGAAGAGGAATCAAACTTCTCTTAGAGAATAATGACGGAATAGAGATAATCGGAGAAGCGAGCGATGGGCAAGTTGCCTTGGATATGGTTAAAGAATTAAAACCTAACGTCCTCATCACGGATATATCAATGCCTGGCATCAACGGAGTAGAACTGACAAGATTGGTTAAATCAACATGTCCCAGTACAAATATCTTAGTCCTATCGACTCATACAGATGAAGAATATATCTTAGACTCAATCGAAGCAGGTGCATTAGGTTATCTGCCAAAAAATTCTGACGAAGAAGAAATTGTCAATGCTGTGAAATTGGTTTCAAAAGGAGAGTTGTTCTATACTAAATCTGTGGTAGACATTCTCGGTGCTTCTTTGCTGACTAAAAGCAGTCCCGGCAAAAGCATAAAATCTCTACTCACCACTAGAGAAAAGGAAATATTGAAAGAGTTGGTAGACGGCTCAATCAACAAAGAAATAGCCAATAAGCTATTCCTTAGTGTGAGAACTGTAGATGCTCACAGAAGAAACATCATGAAAAAGCTCAACGTCAACAACAGTGCGCAACTAGTCAAAGTTGCAATCGACAAGCGATTGATCTAATTATTAAGCAAATTCTTGAACCGCATTGACCACATCTACAGATGTGAAAGGCTTAACGATGTATTTGGAAGCGCCTAACCTCATACCATCATCAATAGTAGATGGCTGACCTATGGCACTGATCATGATCACCACTGCCTTTAGATTTTCTTCTTTCACTATTCTTAAAATATCCATTCCCATCATATCAGGTAAAATATTGTCAAGTGTGATTACATCTGGGTCCAATTCTATAGCCAGGTCAATTGCTGCTTCTCCAGTACCTGCTTCACCTACGATTTCATAGCCTACTTTAGATAGCGCAATTTTTATAACCTTTCTAGTATAGGCTGAATCATCGATTATTAAAACTCTCTTGCTCATATCTCTGTTAATTGAATTGCTTTCTTCTTATATATTCTAGTCGTATTATTATATACATCATATATATCAATACTGTGGTTAGGCATGGTATCATAATAACCTAATATTAGATATCCTCCGTCGTTTAAACATTCATTAAAAAAAGTAAAAATTCTTTTCTTTAATTCTCCGTCAAAGTAGATCATCACATTTCTACAAAATATGATATCAAATTTTCTATCCATTTTCCTATCAACCAAGTTGTTCTTTCTAAACTCTACATTGCGTTGATATCCTCTTTTGATCTGACCACCATGTTCGTCAAACTGAAAAAAATCCTCCAATTTCTTATTTGGGTAAATCTTCATAAAAGGGGTCATATAATTATTCAAAGTGTTATTCGAATACTTCCCTAACCTTGCTTTATTCAAGGCAATATTGCTAAGATCTGTTGCCAGTAACTTAGACTTATACAACATCCCCAATTCCTCTAGAAGAATGGTCATTGTATAAATTTCTTCTCCAGTAGAACATCCAGCATGCCAGACATCTAACTGCTTATTAGCTTTAAACTTTGGCAAGATTTCGTCACGAATCATAACCCAAGCATCCGGATTTCTAAACAGCTCCGTCAAATTGACCAACAACTCATCTATTCCGTTAAGGAAAAAATCATCCTCTTTCAATATCCTTTCCCATAGATCAGCCATGCTTTCCATGTCATGTTTGGCCATGAGGCGTGTGATACCCCTGCCCAATGATTTAGGCTCATAATTAGTGAAATCGAAATTATAACGCCTTTTCATCGCTAGCATTAGTGCCTTTATCTCTTCCGCTGATACCATTATTACTTAGCTTCTATGAATTGTTGTTGACAATCTTTCTTCAAAATTCGCCCCAAAAACCCAAAACAACTTTGGAGAAGATTTTATACTAGGGATATCGATATCACAGCTTACAACCAGTCTAGGATCAAGCCCGACAATTTCCTTGTTAATCACTTCATTGACCATACCCGATGACACTGCCTGTATTTTTGGAACATCACCATATATCTCCAAATTAAAACTTTCAGCGATGATAGAGATGGAGGCCGCAGCGATCACATTTTCTATCTCTTTGAGGTACTCAACCATCATTTTCTTCGCATCTACAGGACCATGATCATCCTTCTTATACAGATCATATACTGCCTTTACCTCCTTTTTAGTAAATACAAAATAATTAATACCTGTAACTGTCCCTACTAGCTCAGTCTTTAGCAGTAAGACATCTTCATCAGTAGAATCGTATAGATCACTAGAGTCAAACTTATCAACCGATAGGTTTGAACTAGACGCTTTAAAATTTGTCATACTAGAAAACGACTCAACCGAATTACCAACCGCTCTAAACAATACTTCCTTTGCCATACATATTAATGTTTAATTAAATTATGAAGCACTTAATTTATCTTGTACTTTCATTTTTGATCTATACAAAATCCCCGTTATGGCCGCTACATCAGCCACCATACATACGTTACCATTCCCCAAAATAGTCGTCCCACTCATCAGTACATTATTATCCAATGGTTTCGGGATAGGCTTTTCTATAATCTCCTTTTGCTGTAAAAGTTTATCCACTACCACTCCAATAAACTTATCTCCATATGTGATAATGATCACGTCAAGTTTGGTGTTATTAGTCAAGCTATCAAACGTATCATGAAATGCTCCAGGCACGAATACCTCAGAAAAGTCATTCATCCTCAACAAGTCGCTAAAAAACACTACAGATATAGTTTTCTTGAGATAACTAGTCATTAAGCCTACTCCAGCTTTATGTATTTCTCCTTTCTTCAGTGATATGACCGCCTCTGTATAAGACAATGCAAATGCATATTCTTGATGAGACATTTGGAACATTAATACTCCCTTGACCGCCATCGAGGCTGGCAACCTTAGACTAACTGTCGTGCCTACTCCTACTACGGTTTTGACTGACACTTGTCCACCGATAGACTCAGTAGACTTTTTCACAACGTCCATCCCGACACCTCTCCCAGAGACCTCACTGACTTGACTAGCACCTGAGAAGCCCGTCTCAAATATGTACATGATCACTTCGTTATCTGACAACTGATCTACATATTCTTTCTCAGCAATCCCCTTATCTATAATTTTTTCGCGAATGACGTCTGCATCTATCCCTTTGCCATCATCAGATACTTCGATGATCACATTGTCTTTTTCATTGCGAGCACTCAAGGTGATCACTGCCTCCTCAGACTTACCAGCTAGCGCCCTTTCTTCCGTACTTTCGATCCCATGCCCTACTGCATTCCTTACCAAGTGCACCATCGAATCACTCATGATTTTTAGGATATTACGATCAATTTCGACCTCTACACCTTTGACAACCAATCCTACATTCTTATTTTCAATACTTGCTACATCTCTTGCGATGCGGTGAAACTTATTGAACAAAGATCCAATCTGTACCAAGCGCACATCCATCACACTATATTGCAAATCCGAAGTGATCCTCTGCAAACTGGCAAATTCGGCATTTCTAGATCCTTTAGTTGAATTTTGTGCCATCAGCCTATCTCGTTCGATGATTAGCTGACCTACTTGATTCATCAAATTGTCCAATTTCCGAATCGGAACCTGTACTAAATCCGTAACAGAGGCTTTATCCTGTAGAGTTGAAAGAAAATCCTCATTTTGTTCAGCATCATCACCAGAACCATCATCAGAATCTATTGACTCTAGCATCATATGAACCGACTCTTCATCGTTGGTCGTCAATGTTGGGCGAGTATCCTGAATTGAAACATCCGTATCTATATCAATTTCAGAATCATCATCAAACACAAACGCACCTGATGTGACCTCTTCGACATCATTCTCTACCTCCTCTTCTACTGGTATATCATCCGTTATAACACTTTCAATTATACTTTGTTCCTTTGGTGATGTACTGGAAAACAGTTGAGTGAAAAATTCTTTAATCTTATATAGCGCTCCATGTTTGACATCACTGTGCGAAGAATAAATATCATCTGATATCTTCTTAGATGCAAAAACATCTTCCTCGTCCAAAACCTCCTCTTCCTTTACTGCATCTTCTTCAGAGTCATTAAAAATAAATACTCCTTCATGAGAATGAATATCAGAAGCCGTTGCAATATGAGGTTCCTCTTGTTCTTCTTCACTAGCTGGCATTTCATTGGTTATTACTTCAGAAGGACTTTCAATAATCACTTCTAGTTCAGTATTGTCTTGCAAATCCTCTAAATCTGTCAGACCTTTAGCTTTTCTAATAATCACTTCCAATTTGGTCTTAATACCTTTATGACTAATTTTCTTCTTCTCAGTAATGTTGGTTACCAGCTGACCCAATTTATCCGAAGCAGTAAACAGGTTATTGAAGAGCGACTTGTCCATTTCTAAGGTCCCCTCCTTGATCTCCCCAAAAACATCTTCCATGACATGCCCTATCTCCGCCATTTGCTTGAAACCCATCCCCATGGCACTTCCCTTCAAGGTATGTGTCACTCTGAATAGATCATCAATTAATTCCTTATTATCAGGACTAGCTTCTAACGAAGTTAAAAACTCATTTATCTGAGCATGTATTTCTTGAGCTTCGAAGGAAAACATTTCCATCAACTCTTTTTCTTCTTGTGGTGTTAGTGATAGGTTCATGGATTTACAATTAAGACAAACATTTCACAATATAATCTCCCATTTTATTGACGGGCATCACACGATCTACACATCCTCGAGAGATCGCTTCTTTGGGCATCCCAAACACGACTGATGTAGCTTTATCTTGCACGATGGTCCGTCCTCCTTTTTCTTTGATTGCACTCAATGCACTAGCGCCATCTTCTCCCATCCCGGTAAGGATCACGCCTATAGCCTTATCTCCATATACCTCGGCGACAGAAAACATCAGAGAATTAATCGAAGGGTTGTTGTACTCTTTAAATTGTTTTTTGACCTCATCTACAATCACATCTCCTGTGACCTTATTCTTGCGCACGACAATATTGCGATCACCTGGTGCAATGAGTACTTTCCCTATTTCTAATACATCTCCTTTTACTGCTACTTTCACACTATTTGGGATAGTTTGATGAAGCCTTGCAGCAAATGACTCAATAAAATTAGCGGGCATATGTTGTGCAACCAGGATTGATACAGGAATGTTTCTAGGCAGTTTACTCAATACTTTTTCTAAGGCATTAGGACCACCAGTAGATGACCCCAACACCAATACTTCATATTTGGATTTCTTCGTAAAAGAATGATGACGTGAGACCCAATCCTCCTTCGGCAACAAAAGCTTGTCAGTATCTACCTTAGCAGCCAATTTGATCTTATCGACGATAGCGGAATCAATTGTTCTTAACTTGGCAGAACTCCCTTCTGGTTTGTTGAGGTAATCGAATGCGCCAAGTTTAAGTGTACTCAATATGGCGTCTATATTTTTATTACCAATGGAACTCAAAATCACAATAGGTGTTGGCCGCTCTTTCATGATCCGTCTCACCCCATATACACCGTCATATTTAGGCATCAATATGTCCATTAGCACTACGTCAGGTTTGAACTCCATAGTTTTCTCAGCAGCTTCTTGACCATTGTAGGCTGTAGCGACTACCTCTATTGAGGTATCTTGCTTAAGTATACTTTTGATTAATAATTGCATAAAACCTGAATCGTCTGCTATCAAGACTTTAATTAGTTTTTTCGACATCTAATGCTTAAATCTTCGTTTTCAACTCTCCTACACCTAACATGGCATGGACATCTATCATGATAATCATTCGATCTTTGGCTCTTACCACCCCTTTGACGACTGACTCATCTAAGCTCGAATGTTGCATTACATTCTCTGCGCTATCAATTTTGGAAGATGAAATAGATAATGTATTAGGAACCTGATTGACCAATACACCAATATTGAATTCCTCACTTTCTATCACCATCGTATAGTTCGTTTTACCATTGTCATTGATCTCCTCAGCACCGATATGGTGATTATTGAGACCAAATTTTTTCTCAAAATCCATGATTGAAATTACATCACCACGAATATTGGCTATCCCAACGACATACTCAGGCGTCTGTGGCATCTCCGAAATCCGAGGGGTCAATACAATCTCTTTGATTTGATCAATTGGCAAGGCATATTCCTCCCCTGCTAGTTTAAAAACAATGAGTTGAACTTTGACTCCCTTGTCTTCCTGCTCTTTTTCGTCCTGATCTAGAACTAACTCTTTTTCTTCAATAATCTCCATTGTCAGATAATGTTAACGTCTAAAAAAATACTAAAAAGTACTTACTTAATAGATTTAAGTGTGAATTTAGAAACCCCTCTTTTTAGTTGATTAGCTATATCAGCTAACCCTTGACTTGAAGAGTTAAACTCAACCATCCCGTTACTCAAATCCTTAGAAGATGTTGCAATTTCCTCAGTTCCAGAAGAGGTCTCCTCGGCAACCACGACAATCTTTTCTATGTTTCTGACTGTTTCGTCAATACTTGTTTTTTGGGTATCTGTTGAGGCCAATACTTCCTCTGATAATGAAAGCGTCTCGACTATTGATTCATCTATTTCCTTAAACACAGCCTCTGCCTCTAAGGAAGCAGAATTACCTGTTTTTACACTGGACCCCATTTCACCAATGGCTTTACCAGCTTGCATAATATCCTTTTCGACTGCCTTGATGACTTTTTCGATATCACCAGCAGATGTCCGAGAGTCCTCAGCAAGTTTTCTTATCTCTTCTGCCACAACTGCAAAGCCTCTACCTGCGTCTCCCGCTCTGGCCGCTTCGATAGCAGCATTCAATGCCAATAAGTTGGTTTGACTTGCTATATCAGTAATCACGTTGAGGGTTCTGGCGATTTCTTCAGATCGCTCGGTTAATACCTCGATCGAGTCAGAGGTAACATTGGCAGATCGTTCTATTTCATCCATGCTTTCTACCACTTTCTTAACTGTGCCCATTCCCTTTTTGGCATTTTCTTGACCTTTTTGGGCGGCATTGTTTATGGTTTCAGATTGCTTGCCCATTTGCTCTGCCGAGGTGCGTATTCCATCTATCAGTTTAGAGGAATTATCTATTTGTCTCGCTTGATCGGCGACACCTTCAGCCATTTGTCCAATAGCCGATGCGACCTGTTCGGTAGTCCCTTGCATCTGATCACTCTTGGTTAGCATTTGCTCGGAACTCGCCGCTAGTAGATTACTACTTTCATTAATATCACCTAACAATTCGTTTAGATTAACCAACGCTTTGGTCAGACCTTCGGCCATTACCTTTACATCCCCTTTGGTATTGACTTCAATTTCTTTAGTCAAATCCCCCTCTGCTAGACTTGCAATAACATTACTAACTTCCAATATTGGAATACCTATCCCGTCCAACAAAGAATTTATAGAGTTCAATAATTCCAACTCAGCGCCAGCAGCACCATTGATGATAGCCCGTTCACTCAAACGCCCTTCTTCGCTCACAACGTTCACTACCCGCTTGAGTTCCTCAAGTGCCTTTTTTTGAGCAGTAATATCTGTAGCGTACTTCACTACTTTGTAAGGTCTGCCATTCAAATCCATAATCGGATTATAGGCTGCTTGTAACCAAACTTCTTCACCTCTTTTGGTAACTCTCTTAAACTCGCCTGACACATATTCACCATTATTAAGCTTAGTCCAAAAATCTTTATATTCAAATGAACTTGCATAAGCTGGATCGCAAAACATTCTATGATGATTACCCTGTACCTCTTTGAGACTATAGCCGACGGTGTTCAAGAAATTTTCATTGGCTGTAATAGCCGTTCCATCCAAATTAAATTCAATGACTGCATTTGCCCTATTCACCGCTTCGATCTGACCTTGATAATCAGCATTTTCGAGTTTTTGATCTGTTATTTCTGTTGCTATCTTGATCACCTTATACACTTTCCCAGCAGCATTACTAACAGGTGCATAAGACGCTTGAATATATATTTCGTCTCCGTCTCTTGTTATCCTTTTAAATTCTCCGTCTTGAATTTTACCTTCTGCCAAATCATGCCAAAACGCTTTATACTCAGATGTTTTTACATAATCTGGCTCACAAAACATTCGGTGATGATTACCTACCATTTCACTGGCATTGGCATAACCTAATGTCTTTACAAAATTTTCATTTGCAGATATAATAGTACCATCAGGTTCAAATTCAATAGACGCCCATCCAGTATCTACAGCAGATTGCATGGCTTCACCTTGCAATCTATCCTCAACCATGCTGGTGATATCAGAAGCGATTTTNNTTGTATACTTCACCGTCTGAGTTTTTGACTGGTGTATAACTGGCATTGATCCAAAAACCTTCTCCCCCATTTTTAACTCTTAGAAATTCACCAGCGTTCACTTTACCATTGGCCAAGTCTTTCCAAAAATTTTGATATTCCTTACTCTTAGCATATTCTTGCTCACAGAACATTCTGTGATGCTGCCCTATCATTTCTTCACGATCATACCCCAATGTATTGACCCAGTTGTTATTAACCTCAAGAATGGTCCCATCAGGCTCAAACTCTATGGATGCCCAAGCAGTATCTACAGCAGACTTGATCGCATCTCCTTTCTCTCGTGACTTCACCATATTGGTGATATCAGAAGCGATTTTCACTACCTTGTATACTTCACCGTCTGAGTTTTTGATAGGTGTATAACTGGCATTGATCCAAAAACCTTCACCTCCAGCTTTATACCTTAAAAATTCTCCCGAATTTATTTTCCCATTAGCTAGATCTTTCCAAAAAGTCTTGTACACCTTTGATCTAGTATATGCTGGATCGCAAAACATTTTGTGATGTTGCCCCACCATATCTTCCTTACTATACCCCAAGGCATTAATCCAGTTATCATTGACCGAAAGGATGGTTCCATCTGGTTCAAATTCAATGGAAGCCCAACCCGAATCAACTGCTGCCTGAACCCCTTCAGCCCTGAGATTGACTTCATCATTAGAGTCAACAGTATCGGTGGTTAGGGTATCTCCTTTTTTTGAAATATCTTTTTTATAATTTGATTTAGGCAATTCGCCATTAGCTAAACTATTTTCTTTGGCCGTGCTTTTCTTTGAGATTTTAGTTGACATGATATAGGTGATTATTGAAGTTAGTTTCGGATATAGCCTTGAGACAAATAATCCCAATTACTATACATCAAATGTAAAATCTAAGCTATTGTAATACAATGACGTTAATTGCCTATATTCTCTAGGTAATTATGCTTACTTGACAATAATCTTGTAAGTATCATTTCTAAATTCAACATTGGATTGAACTAAATATGTTCTTCACATCCTACCTGCAGATCTACAGATTTTCATATTATTTCATTAGTTTCATCTCTCAATTCGAATAAATATGAAATTACAGGATTAGCATGATGGAAAAATCATCCCCTACCACATCTTTAAAGAACTCGGCAAAATCTAATTTCATCCTCAATCAAAATGGGGAGTTATTAGAATTCACTGTTGAAGATTTTTTAAAGCCCTATTTCATAAAAGATCGATTAACAATCGGCATGAATGCTTTTGAAATAAAAATAATTGATAACCTTCATGAACAAATCAACTATGCCAATCAAGAAAACATCACACTAACATTTGAAAGAGTATTAAACCCCAATACTGATGACAAACTATTTACAATCCATCTATGCCCCAGTCATAATCAAATCTCAATAACTATTGAAGAGGCACTCATAAAAGAGCCAAGCACAGCTCTCCCCCAAGATGCTAATGACTATAAGTCTTTTGGAATATTTTTCATCACTGATGAAAAAAATTGCATTACTGAGATTAACCCTGATACTAAAGATCATCTAGGACTCAATCTAAGCGGGGCAATTGGATTAGATCTTAGCATTTTTTTACAAAGTGAAGAGCTGGTTAACAAAATTAAAAAAGAAGTCGAAACCCATACCAGAATCAATGATGAGCATATCGCACTGCAAGACATCACTGGTCAAATCAGAAATTTTGAACTAACAGTCAAAGCTAAATATGACAAAAACACAATCAAAGATGGTCTCGTCGGCGTATTAAAAAAAACAGAAAATCTCGATTTTATTTTTTCAAGTGATGACATCAAAGAGTTTTTCAGTCTAAGTTCTAATGCCATTTTACTGTCGGATAGTGTATCGACCCAGGTCATCAAAACCAATGACAAAAGCGCACAAATATTAGGGGTCGATATCAATTCATTAGAATCCCTGAGTCTTATAAGCTTATTCGGTCACCAATCTGCAGAGTTCAATTATAAAATCACACACCTAGAAGAAGGTAAAATCTTTAAGACTGACCTCTCCTATATCAAAAACAACGACGTGCCGATTTTGCTAGAACTTAGCTCAAAAAAAGTTGTTTCAGGGTATAGAAATTTCATCTATTCGACTATTACCGACATCACTCATCTCAGACTAAAGAATCAAATTAACCAACTGCAATTTGACATCCTACAAGAAACGAGTGATGGCCGCCCAATCCAAACTGTAATCAATCATATATGTGAGACTATCAAACAATCTCTGGATGCAAAACATTGTGTATTCTTCACAGTTGACGAACATAAAAACTACCTACATCAAGAATCAACGGATAAAAATATCCCTAGTGATCTACTAAGTATTTTTAAAAATATCAAACCTGGGTTCAATGAATGCCCATCTGGTCAGTCGGCATTTCATAAAAAATCAATTTGCTTTGACTCAGAAATGATGAATGAAAGGAAAAGTGATGTGAGGATTCAGACTTTGACCGATCATGGAATTAAATCTTGCTGGTCCGTCCCTATTCTTAAATCCAACAATTCAGTTTTGGGTGTCATTCTTCTTCTTTTCCCTACTTCTCGACCAGAGAACAAAGAACTGATTGAAATCATAGAACAACTTTGTCAGATCATTGGTTTTATAATCGAACATAAAGCCTCTGAAGACAAACTAAAATCTACCGAAACCAGATACAAAGACTTGGTCACTTCCTCTCCTATGGGAATTGCCATCCATAATAGAAATCATTTTATTTTCGCTAATAAAGAGGCCTGTAATATTCTCAATATTGACCATTCAAAACTAATTGGTAAAAATGTGGTTGACTTTGTCAAGGCAGAGGACATAAAGTCTCATCACAAACAACTTAAAACTATTCATAAAACTGGCGAAATCCCCTTGCGTGAAGAAACACTCGTTACCCATACGGGGAAAGAAATCTCAGTCCTGATTAGGGATGTGAGCATTAATTTCAAAGGGACTAGGTGCAACCAAGTGGTATTCTATGACATCACAGAACTCAAAAAAGCAGAAAAAGACCTAATAGAAAGTCAACAACTACTAAACAAGACTGGCTTGGCTGCTCAAGTCGGAGGTTGGTCATTGGATGTAACCGAGATGTCATTGAAATGGACGGACCAGACTTATCTCATTCATGGTTTGAAAATTGGCAGCCCTTTAGATGTTAGTACCGCGATCAATTATTATCATCCTGAAGATAGGGCTGAAGTTTCTGCAGTAATTGAACAATGCATGACTTCCGGAACACCATGGAATAAAACTTGGCGATTGATAACTGCACTAGGAGAAACGATTTGGGTAAATGCTACAGGCGAAGCTACCTATTTAGATAAAAAGTTAGTTCAGATTAGTGGTACGTTTAGAGATATATCCTATTTCAAAAAACAAGAAGAAACTTTAAAAAATAATACCCAGAAATTAAAAAATGCACATCGGCTAGCCAAGTTAGGCAGCTGGGAATATATTATTGATGAAAGAAAAATGTCATGGTCTAGCGAACTGTATGAGATACTAAATGTGCCTCAAGGCTCAGACGTGTCAGTAAATTCATTTAGAACGTTAATACACCCTGACTATAAAAATAAATTTGACGACTATGTAGAATACACACTCCAAAAAAACATCTCCAGCACGATAGATCTAAAGATAATCTCTCCCGTAACCAAGCAAGCGAAATACGTCCTTGCAATTGTAGACTGTCTAATTGATAACAAGGGAGAATTAATCAAAACCTCTGGAACCGTACAGGATATAACCGATCGTAAACTACTAGAACTATCAGAAGCTAGAAGAACAAAGTATTCACAGGTACTTCTTGAGTTTGGCATCATGAGTTCCAATGCAAACAACAAATGGTTTATCATCAATCAATGTTGCATCGCTCTGGTTAACAAAATTGGTTTTGATTGCGTGTGGGTATCGAACGACAGTCAAAGTGACACACAACAAATCACCGTACCGCCTCACCACCTAAGTGAAAAATTCAAAAAGAAAATTAAAGTCTCATCCATCATTGAGTTTGAAAAACAGATTTCCACATTAGCAGCAAAAACAACCAGTAAGGCTGTTGTGATTGAAAATCTCAGCTTGAGCATGATCGATGAAGAATGGAAACAATATATGCTAAATATTGGCATCAATAGCTATGCAAGTATTCCATATTATCAAGACGAAAAGAATCAGGGTACTATTAATCTTTATTCTAGAAAAGCTATTTTTATTGATGAAGGGAAAACTGATTTCCTGACACAGGTAGCTTCTGAATTAGGGAAAAATTTAAATACCTTAGCTTTAAAAAAATCTCGTAAAGAGCTAAACGAATACAATAAATTACTCATTAATTCATTGAATGTTTTTTCCGTGAAAATGGATCTACATACAGGTAGCATTGACATATCTGGAGATTCTGAAAATTTCGTTGGGTACAGCAGTGATGAATTAACAGGAGTAATTAGTCATTACAAGGACTACCTTATCCCTTCTGAAATACACGACATTAGAAGCGGGCTACTTGAATCTCAAAACAATTTTGGACATTTTGATGTTGATTTTAGGTTCAAGAAAAAGGACGATACTTTCATCTGGCTCAAATCAATCGGGAAAGCCCATTGGCAGGGCACAACACTCCGGAAACTTGTAGCAATATTCATTGACATCACGGCGCAAAAGGAAAGGGAAATAAAATTAGTAAAAGCCCAAGTAAAAGGTCGTGACGATGAAAGAAGAAGAATCGCAAAAGACATTCATGACAGCTTGGGACAACTATTAACAGTTGCAAATCTCAACATTCAATCTATTAAAAAAGAGGTGTCATCCCTCTCGCCTCAAAAACAACAAGTCTATAGTGACACTTGTGACATCATCAATGAAGCTCTGGATGAAGCACGTGACATGTCACACTCATTGATGCCTTCTTTATTGATTGATTTTGGTTTAACAAGATCAATCAAATCTGATATTCAAAGAATCAGTAAGACCGTAGATATAGAATTTAATTTCATCGAGTTCGTTGACAAAAAAAGATACCATATCGACATAGAATCCAACATCTACAATATAGCAAGAGAGTGCATCAACAATGCTGTTAAACACTCTGAAGCCAAAAACATAGATATACAGCTGCAAGAGATTGATACTAAGTTGGTCCTAACCATAGACGATAATGGTATCGGGTTTGACCCTAACGAACCCAAGGATGGTATAGGCATGCAAAATATAAAAAGTAGAGTTTTCAGTTTGAACGGAGAGTTGCATATCGAATCTAAAAACGGAACACACATCTCCGTTGAAGTTGAAATGTTTTAGCAGCAACCTACCTCGGAAGCACAGCTATTATTCAGATCCTCTGACCATCTGACACCCTTTTTCGGCATGTATGGATTTATTGCAGATTGCTGTTTGCCAATAATAAATATCCCTTAATAGCCAAATATGTAGAATCACCAAGCAATAGAACAACCTTGATTAACTCATTTTGCACATTAGACAAAAAAACACCTTTTAGCCACTTCTATAATTATAATCGCGCAACTAGCAACTATAGAGGTATTAGATTGATAAATTATTGAAATATGCTTAAGTAAACTTTCGAAGTTTTGCAAAAAAATAATCTCAAATACGAGAAATAGCATCAAATTTTTAATTATAAAATTTACTCCATTTTCAATATTGCACCATCTGGACATTTAGTAGGATATTTAGTACAATATCTCCTAGAGAAATCAAAGTTTTGTCAATTTATAACCGATCTCTAACAATTAGATTTACCTTTGAAAAATGATTTGTTAATTACTATTCATTTAGATAGAATTACCGAAATATAATCAACCTAAAATTTCAAAAAAAACCGCACTTAATTTACTAACACTGTCAGCTATGGTGTTTGTTTTTTTTTAATTTCGATCATAATTATAAACCATTATGCGCCTACTTAACTACCAAAAACAACTTAAGAAAACAATTTTACTTGTTGATGACAACAATGTCATGTGCAAATTGCTTTCAAGAATTTTGCAAAAAGATTATAATGTTCATTGTTGTAAAAGTGCCATAGAAGCCATTAACTGGCTTTCTACCAGCAACAACACTCCAGATGTTGTAGTTTCCGACATCACTATGTCTGGAATGAACGGAATTGAATTTGGCCAATACTTAAACATCAATGAATTGTATGGCCAAATCCCTCTAATTTTCATGTCTGGAAATTCCGAAGAGGATTTACAGGCTCAACTGAGCAGCGTTAATTATAGTGGCTATGCAAGAAAGCCATTTAGTCCAGACACATTATTGAAGTCAATAGAGGCTGTTGCCTAATATTCAGCTTTCTATTATACTATGAGACGGATTGACATTGTCAAAGAAAACAATGTATTAAAAATCGCACAACTGCAGGACCTCGATCGTCCTGTATTGTTGTTTATGGGTGAAGAAATTTTAGACATTGTTAAGCTTAACAATGTTGACCATTTTTACTTCGTACATATCCCTTCAATTACTATACTCAAAGAAATTATTTCAATTTGGCATCAACTAAAATTGAACTTTCCAGCAAAAGCATTATTTGTATACGACAAGTTTGCAGCTCAACTTATATCTGAAAACATCAATGTCTTAAAACTGAAATCATCGTTTGAGAATATTCCTTTAATTGTATTTTCAAAGGCCAAAGATGAGAAAATTAAAAGTATCTCATTTTCGATTAAAGCAGACGACTATATACACCGAGAAATTAATTTCCCCGAGCTAATCTCGAAAGTGAGCTTCGCAAAGAAGTTAAAACGATTTGGCGTAACTAAACAGGATGCATTGATAGAGCTGGATGACGGTTTCAAAATGTACTTCCTGAAAAGAGTATTTGACATCTTAGTATCAGGATCAATCCTATTATTCACTTTACCAATTTTTATCATTGTTGCCCTAATAATCAGATTTGAATCTAAGGGGCCAATATTCTACATTTCAAAAAGAGCCGGCAACTACTATAGTGTGTTCAACTTTTATAAATTCAGATCAATGCAGCCTGATGCAGACAAACTGTTAGCTAAGCTGAAAGAAAGTTCAAATCAATACAAGGATGGCAATCAGTTTGTCAAAATAAAAGATGACCCTAGAGTTACTCGGTTTGGTCACTTCATAAGAAATACAAGCATTGACGAATTACCACAGCTGCTGAATGTATTGAAAGGTGACATGTCCATAGTAGGCAATCGGCCACTACCATTATATGAAGCAGAATTACTCGTTAGCGACGATCATGCTGAACGATTTTTGGCTCCAGCTGGTATTACGGGTCTATGGCAGACACTAAAGAGGGGAAAAAGCGACATGTCTTCTGAAGAGCGAATTACACTGGACAGGATCTATGTTCGAAAAAACTCATTATGGTTTGACATGAAACTTATTCTAATGACCTTTCCCGCGTTACTTCAATCCGAAAAAGTATAATTTCGTACCATGATACTAATTGAAATCATCCTCCTTGGCTACTTCATATATGTAGTCAGTTACGTTCTATTTTTCTCTTTTGGCGGTCACTTTTACCAACCAGTAAAGCTTGAACAAAATTTAATCGAGTATAAAAAATTTGCTATTCTCATCCCTGGATATAAGGAAGACAATGTCATTATCAATACTATTGAAGGAAACCTAAAAGTTAACTATCCTACTGAGTACTTCGATATCATAATAATAGCCGATTCCTTCAAGAAGGAAACACTCAAAAAAATATCCAACTATCCTATCATCACACAAGTTGTTAGTTTTGAAAAAAGCACTAAAGTAAAAGCACTAAGCTACACGATCGAAAAGCTTGAAGACAATTATGACAATGTCATCATTCTAGATGCTGACAATATCATGGAGGAAGACTATTTAATAAAAGTTAATAGCTACTTAACATCCAATCCATATAAGGCGATACAAACACAGCGGTGGCCGAAAAACAAAAACAACGATTTAGCAATACTTGATGGCATTAGCGAATCTATAAACAACCATGTCTACAGACAAGGAGCACACGCTACTGGGTTCTCTGTATCCTTAAGTGGATCAGGAATGGTATTTGATCGTCATCTATTCCAAGATCTAATAACCAAAATGACAAGCATTGGTGGTTTTGATAGAGAATTAGAATTGAAATTCTTAGAAAATAAGATCAAAGTAAAATATTTCAAGGAAGCTAAGGTTTTTGATCAAAAAACTGATGATCCTGAAAATTTCAATAAACAAAGAACTCGATGGATTTCTAGTCAGTACATCTATTTTATTAAGTATTTCAGAAAGGGAACTGCTAATCTATTTAAAGGCAACATAGTTTACTTTCACAGTACTGTTTGGAGAAACATTCAACTACCAAGATTGATCAACCTTGGACTGTTAACATTATTAATGGGTGCCGCAATAATATTTAGACACTATCTCAATTTCTCCTATTGGACATGGATTGTACTTTGGTCTCTAAATGCCTTTGCCATGGCAATTGCCATTCCACGGGAATTGTATAGCAAAAAATTACTGCTTTCAATATTGATGCTACCTAAACTTTTCCTTTCCATGTTCTTGATCATGTTCAAACTCAAAGGAGCCAATAAGAAATTTATTCATACTGAACATAAAGAAGTATAAAGAAGTATGTCTAAACCTCTTGTATCCATCATATCAGTAAATTACAATGAGCCAGAAGAAACTAAGTTATTTCTGGACTCCTTATATAAATCTGACTACCAACATTTTGAAACTATAATAGTTGATAATAGTTCAAAACGAAAAATCAGTAAAGATCTTGAAAATAAATACCCCAATCTTACATGCATCCTTCATGATGAGAATTTAGGTTTCGCAGGAGGTAACAACCTAGGAATTAATATAGCCAAAGGATCGTATCTTGTTTTTTTAAATAATGACACACTTGTTCCCAAAGACTTTTTGAATACGATGGTTTCTTTTATGAAGGCTCACCCATTAGTTGGGATGGCTTCTCCTAAAGTGATCTACCCAAACGGCATCATACAATATGGAGGTGCACGAGATATCCATCCATTGACGGGAAGAGGAAAACGGATAGGATTATATGAGAAGGATATTGGCCAATTTGACCATATCCATGAAACGGGTTTGCCCCATGGTGCTGCAATGATCGTTTCCAAAGATGCCATTGACCAAATTGGAGGTATGCCCGAAGAGTACTTCTTATACTATGAGGAGCATGATTGGTGCAAACATCTCAAAAAGTCAGGATTCAAAATGTACTATGTAGGCACTACGCATATTGTACATAAAGAGTCCATAAGTGTTGGAGAAGACAGCCCTTTAAAAGTTTATTATATGAATAGGAATCGTATTCTATTTCATTTCAGAAACTTTTCAGGTTTAAACCTCATAAGTGGATTGATGTTTTACTCCATTTTTGCTTTATCAAAGACAACTCTCATTTACCTACTTCAAGGAAAATTGAAGCATTTAAAAAGCCTTTGGAGAGGTGTTTTGTGGCATTTCAATAAAAACTATGTTTTCAAACCTTAAATCTAAATACAAAAGTAGCCGCGTACAATACCCTGACAAAAATAGTGTCGCAATTATCATCATGTCTATTCAGGTGATAAACAGGTTGATTCTAGCTAAAATATACCTCAGGAGTTGTACAATTGGATCAATGGTAAGTACGAAAGGCAAACCCCAAGTTGACAATAAGGGGAAAATAATAATTGAAAAGGACGTTAGAATTTGGTCCAATGTTATCCAATCAAAATTATTCACTGGCAGTCAAGGCACACTCATCATTGGAGAAAACTCCAGAGTCAACGGAGCTCACATTGATGCACAAGAAAGAATCGAAATAGGGAAAAACTGCAGAATCGCACCTTACACTATTATTTTAGACAGTGATTTTCATGACACTAAGGAGCACTTTGCTGATGTAAAAGGGAAACCTATTATCATTGAAGATGATGTATGGATCACTACAAGGTCTACGATCTTAAAAGGTGTTAGAATTGGTAAAGGAGCAGTTATAGCTACTGGAGCTGTAGTCACCAAGGATGTAGCTCCCTACACTTTAGTTGGTGGTGTACCTGCAAAAGAAATTAAAAAATTAAAGTAGATAATATATGTGCGGTATAGCTGGATTCTGTGATTTTAAAAACGCGCTAACAAAAGGTGAGCTTATAGCCATGACGGATGTTCTCCAAACTAGAGGCCCTGATGCAAAAGGATATCATTTTGAACAAACAGATCAAGCCAGCATTGGTTTAGGTCACCGACGATTATCCATCCAAGACATCTCCCCTTTAGGCAATCAACCTTACTACTTTGAGGATTACATAGTTGTTTTCAATGGGGAAATCTACAATTTCAACGAGATAAAAAAAGAACTGATAACCAAAGGCTTAAGCTTTCAATCCACTTCAGATACTGAGGTAATCATCAAAGCATATGCTCAAGAAGGCCTGGCTTGCGTCGATAAATTTATTGGGATGTTCGCCATAGTCATCTATGACAAAAAGGAACAGAAAATACACCTAATCAGAGACCGAGCTGGAGTCAAGCCTATCAACTACTACTGGAAAGATAACACTTTCCTTTTTAGTTCGGAATTCAAGTCTTTTCATGAGATCCCAAAATTCTCAAAAGAGTTAGATGAAAAGAGTGTTACCTCCTATTTCAAATATAGTTATGTAACCTCTCCCAATTCGATATACAAAGACACTAAAAAAGTACGACCAGGTCACATTCTCACTATAGATATTAGTAGAAATGAGATTAGTGAAAAACCTTATTGGAGTATTATCGATGCGTATAACAAACCTAAGCTAACACTAGATTATGAAGAAGCGCAAGAAGAATTAGAAAAACTCCTAATCTCCAGCTGCAATTATCGTATGGTATCCGATGTACCAGTTGGTGTATTCTTAAGTGGTGGATATGACAGTACAACTGTTACTTCAATACTATCGAGACACCACAAGAATAAGATTAAAACATTTACAATTGGATTCGAAGATCAAGCTTTCAATGAAGCGCCCTACGCAAAAGAGATCTCGAAATATTTAGGTACTGAGCATACCGAATACTTCTGTACACAAAAAGAAGCCTTAGATTTGATACCTAAGATGCCTGACATTTTTGATGAACCACTTGGTGATAATTCTGTAATTCCAACAACTTTAGTCAGCCAATTAGCAAGAGAGTCTGTGACAGTAGCACTTTCTTCAGATGCAGGGGATGAAATATTTGCAGGGTATCCTAGATATTCTCAAGCCCTTCAATATAGTCAGGCTATGCCAGGATTTTTACAGAAAGGTGCCAGCGGGCTTATGGGCTTAATAAACCCAGCATACATACCTATTCTGAACAAGAAACAAAATTTCACTACTAGGTATGACAAAATAAGAGAAATATGGAAAAGTGGAAACCCAATCAAAGCCATGGAGATTGTTATGCAATTCAATACCGACAGTGCTTTGGAGCAAATGCTTCCTGGGTTTGGTCACCATGACAATAATTACTTTAGCATCGGTAGCGAAATGAAAGATCATAACGATTGGACCAATAAAATGCTAGGAGTTGATTATCTCACATTTTTGCTTGACAACAATCTGACAAAAGTAGATAGAGCGACCATGTCTGCGAGTTTAGAGGGACGAGAACCCCTACTAGATCACCGCCTTGTTGAATTTGCAGCTCAATTACCTTCAGAGTATAAAATTCAAGGCAACAATACTAAGAGGATCCTAAAAGACGTTCTTTTCAAGTACGTACCAAGAGAAATGCTCGAACGTCCCAAACAAGGCTTTGTATCGCCTATTCATCGTTGGATGAGAGGTGATTTACGAGATTACTTGCGAGAATACCTATCGGAACAAAAGTTATCTCAGCAAGGAATTTTCGCCCCCAAAATAATAAGTAAAATGGTAAGTAATTTCCTAAACGGAAATGGAGAAAATGCTCAAAAAATATGGCATCTACTCATGTTTCAATTGTGGTATTATAGATGGATGGAAAAGAGTTAAGGCAATAAAAACAACAGTAGCTTCGATAAATATCATATGTCTTTTAAAGATGTAAACATTGTGTAAGTTGTTATATTTGTGCATTATGTTCATTTTCACTTTAGCCTAAATTTCACCATGAAAAAATCCACCCTGACATTGATTGCATTAGTTTGCTCTGTATTTAGCACTTATGCACAAGACTGCAATTGTGACTTCACTCTAAACCCCACTGAGAATCAAATTATTTTTAACGGAAAGAATGAAGGAGTACAACCAGGTAACATCGTTTGTTTAACAGCTGGAACCTACAGAAAACTTATAATTGAGGATGTTGAAGGTACAAAAGAAAAACCCGTCATTTTCCAAAACTGCGGTGGTCTAGTCGAGTTTGAACCAACTTCCGAAGGCATTGACAGTAGAAGTACCCATGATATTTGGATAACAGGAACTGGTGATAAAGATCTATTCTATGGGATAAGCATTTCTGGAAAACCTGGAGGTGGAGGCATCGGTATTCGTATGGGGTTCTTTACCAATAATTACCACATTGATCATGTAAAAATTGAAGATGTGAAAACTCATGGAATGAATTTAAAAAATGACCCTAAATGTGACGACCCAAGAACTTGGAGAGAAAGTGGAAATGTTAATGACTATGTCATTGTACATGACAACTATATAAACAACACAGGTCAAGAAGGATTTTATATTGGAGACTCCCACTATCATCACGAAGAGCTCACTTGCTTAGGAGGTGGCGAAAACGAAGGTAGATTAGTACAGGAATCCCCTATTCTGAAAGCTGAAGTCTACAATAATATAGTTGAGAACACTGGTAGAGACGGCATTCAAGTAGGCAGTGTAATTGAAGAAGCAATTATTCATGACAATCATGTCCGGAATTCAGGCCTTGGCGGGAATGAATCTCACCTTTCAGGTTTTCAAATTAACCCTGGAACTAAAGGAATTCTATATAATAACATAGTTATAAACACCCCTGGCACAGCTTATTTCATCCTTGGTGACGGGGTTGAAATGCATCATAATTTGGCATACAAGGCAGAAACAGCAATTGAAGGTTATGAAAGGTTAACACACGATACTTCAACATACATCATTCATAACAATACATTTTTAGAGATTTTCGGTTACGGAATTTCTTTTTCTATCGCAAGTTTTACAAAACCATCAAATATCTATTCCAATAACATAATCCATTATATTAAAAATGATAATATCGAGACTTATAATGATGTTTATCAGTACCAAGGAAAACCTTGGGAAGAAAAAAACGAGCAAAATTTCATCCACACAACAGATATTTCCTCACTAAACCTGAGAGATATAGCAAATGAAGATTTTGGTCTAACTAAAGACTCTCAACTTTCTATTGATTTGGGAGACTGCAGCATCAATGAAGCCATATTATATGATCTTGAAGGCTTTGATAGCTCTTTTGGCAGTTCTTGTGACATAGGAGCTTTAGAATATACGACACCTTCCATAACGTTTGACAAAAAACAATTAGACTTTGGTGTTTTTGGCAATTTATCAGAAGTAAACACTCCAGATCAGAGTTACACTATTAGTTCTTCAAACATAAGAGGCTTCATCAAAATCCCTGTACCTGATCACTTTCAGCTATCAACTGAAGCCGAAATTTTCACAGACAATGACACACTTGTTCTTGGGTCAGAAAGTTCTAGGTTTATAAATACAGAGATATTTGTTAGATACAATCCTTCCGCACCCGGTATTGCAACTACAAAACTGCTTCACCTCTCTGATGAAGCAGAAGAATTTGGAATTGAATTAATTGCAGAAATAGTTCTTGAGACAGAAAAAACACCAAATCTTGGAACCACTATTATTTACCCCAACCCAATAGACAGTGGTAAAAACAGATTATTAAACATATCATTGTCTCAAGAGCCTTCAGATAAAACTTCAATTAGCATTGTAGATATTGCAGGAAAGGAATATCTCAGATATCATCCAAAAAAAATAAACAGTCCACTGTTATTACCTAACTCAATGCATGCAGGTCTATACTACATCAAAATCGCTTACAGTAACTACGAAGTAATAACCAAAAAAATTCTCCTGAATTAAGAATTACAATTCTCAATCATCATACGATATAGTCATATGATGATTGAGAATTGTAATTTACACTTCCTGACACTGTATTCTTCATTCCAATAGATATCGTTCCTTCTACTGCCCCCCCTCACCGTACTATCTATCAACCGTATCCGTCCACTAATCCCATCTTACAATTTACCGAGAAGGGTATTAGTCTTGCATCATGAAAAGACAAGACATATCCCTGATGCGCCAGCGCTATGCCAACTGGCATCAATCTGGAATGAGTAAGAAAGCTTACGCCGAA
>JAOPTS010000151.1:0-11875 GCA_051531955.1 Reichenbachiella sp. | reverse complement strand
GATTTACTTGATAAGTATTTGGATTATTGTAACCATTTTTATGATGGTAATGATGTAGCTCTTAAGGAAAAGCAAAATTTATATTTGGAGCAAATAATTGCAAATTTGGCATCCTATCAAGGTTATGTTAGGGAAGGTATTTCTTGTTTGTTTGTATCATTGGGGATTGTTTTGACTTGCTCCTTTTCTTGTTTGGTTTTGGGTCATTATATTATTATTTCCCGGCAGCTACATTTACGATGTGGGCTTGTGTAAAGGCGTATATTTCTAAAAAAAAGAAACAAAGGAAATTATTGATTGTGGGTAGGTAAAAAAACTACTCAGTCGCATTTAATTAATGCTAATGCATCTTTAGAGACGATAGCAATTGTATTGTAGAGATGGTGGTAGAGAATTCATTGGTTTTTATTATCACTCATCGGGATTCTTTTGTATGGGTCAAGCTTCGATATTACTGATACCAAAAAGTGGGGAGGAATACCTTGGTCAAAGGTTCATATCTATACGTCGAATTACCTTAGCCTAAACGACACACCAACTCCTTAATACCATCCATCGTTATCCATCCAGCCTGTGTGATAATTATATTATAGTCAAACAACCTGTTTCTTTTTTCTTAAGATTTGTCTCTGGTTTTTAGTTGTTTGAACCTGAAAATATTGGGCTCATCGAATTATGTGTGTATTTTCACTTGAAAAAAAAAATTACCTCTCGTAAGATTGAGAGGGTTAGTTAGGATAACTTTTAATACCTGAATCCATTTATGATCAAGTTAAGACCTGTTCTACTTGTACTTTCTCTATTTGCATTGAATTTTGATTTAATAGCACAAACTGACACTACTAGTGATTCAGAAGAATTGGGTTTGTTTGAAATGAGCTTGGTTGATCTACTAAACCTCAAGGTACACTCACCTTCACTTACAGAGGTGAAAAATGATCTCAGCCCAGTACCCGTCATCATCATCTCTCAAACTGATATCGAATTATCTGGTGCCAGAAATTTAGATGAGTTGTTAGAAATCTATGTTCCAAGTTTTATCATGATGTATAAGGGGTATTCGGCTCATTCTCTTGGTATAAGAGGAATTATTAGTGATAGAACAAACAAGGTCTTGCTGCTAGTCAACGGTAAGATCATGAATGGGCGAACTTTGGCAGGAGCCGTTTCTGAAAGGTTATTAACCATGCTCAATGATATCGAACGAATTGAAGTCATTCAGAGTCCTCAATCTTCTTTATATGGTCCTGGTGCCATTAGTGCTGTGATAAATATTTACACCAAAGATGGCAAGACTGAAGGTCCTCAAAATGAAATTCAGGTTAACCAAGGTCTGGTAGATTATTTCACTAACGTACAACTTAGGCATTCCAGAAAGATCAATGATGACCTCTCTTATTCAGTGTACTATGGTGGTGATTATGCAACTGGAGCCTCTCAAGAAGACTCACCAACTAAGTTCACTTTTAATGGGATAGATGGGAATGGAGATACAATTATTTCAGATCAAGCTACGACTTATCCAATCAATAATTTAAATGCCTCTTATCATAATCAACCAAGGCACAAAGCCCATGCACAGATCGATTATAAAGGGTTGTCTACTTGGGTAAGATACACCAATGGAGGGATTGATTTCGCACCTGATCAAATAAGTGTCATTAGACGTGATATGCTTGATAGTGATACAAACTCCTATAATTATACTCACTTAACAGCCTTTACCAATTACAAAAATGATTGGGGAAAGTGGGGAGTAGATGCTCGTTTGAGTTATGATGAATTTAGTGCACGTGTTCAAGATAGGCCAGGCTCTGAATTACGAAAAGATAATAGGTTAGCTAAGAGTCATAAAGAAAGTGAGTTGTATTCTAGGTTGATTTTTAAGTATACCACGGACAAGTTATCGGTAGGGTTTGGTCCAGCGGTTTCTTACGAGACGTTTGGTTTACCGGCCTTTGGTGGTTCTGAAAACGAATGGCTTTTGAACCCTAGAATGACTGGGTATAATTATGATGTTAACCAATCTGATTCGGCTAATGCCTATAGTGAATCATGGTCAACTGTAATGCTTTCAGGTATTGGGGAGGTTCAATACAGTCTAAGAAAGAATATCAATTTGTTGGGAGGGATTAGAGTTGATAAACATACGTATACTGGCTTGATGGTTTCCCCGAGAGCATCGATTATATGGAAACCAAAGGCTAATCATTTGGTGCGGTTTCAGTATTCAAGGTCTAATCGACGGGCGGAGGATGTTGATTTAAGATATTCATATTTGGCGCTTGGGAAAAAGGTTGAAGGTGATGTTGAAACGATTGATTTTTATGAATTATCTGGAGACATCGGCGTGCATAAAAATGTTGTGATCAGACCAAGTGTATATTACAGTAATTATGATGTAGTAGCTTGGAACTTTGCTGATACCATAACGGAAAATTTAGGGAAAATGAAATACTATGGAGTAGAATTATCAGCTATATATAAAAGTTCAAAAGGTTATGGTAAAATCTCACATAGCTATACCCAACTTATTGATTTTAATTTACTAGGAGAACAGGCAAGAAATAACGTAAGTACCCAACCTTATGGTTACGGTGATGATTTTTACAATTACCCCAGCCATATTACAAAACTGTTTTATCAGTATTCGATCAACAAAAAAATGGCTATAAATACCTCACTTCAGGTGACATGGTATTTACAAGGGGCAGAAGATGCAGCTAATCACAATCTTGATAGTTTGGGGAATCACCCAGCTATGGCTATTTCCGATGGTTCAACAAAAGCATTTGAACCTTCGGCATATTTACATGCGGGGTATGTCTATAAGTTTACCGATAGGCTGAAGACCAGCTTCTTTGCATATAATTTATTGGGATTGATCGATGAAGACTTGAATAAACGTGTGAATTTTCAGAGAACCAGCCATTACCGTATTCAGCCAGTTTCTTTTGCATTGAGATTTGATTACGGTTTTTAGTTTCTTCTTTTTCTCAAGATGTTTTTTTCATGGAAGATCAAGATGGTAGTTCTTAGATTAAAGGACAAAGGTCTATATCCAACAATAGAATTCCATTAACAAATGATAAGCGTTAGGATTGTGTTCGTAACCTGCTCAAAGAAATAGTGGTCATCCCGAGAAAAGACGCAATATCAGCGTGTGGAATTAGGTTCTCGATATTGTGGTATTGGGCTCTTAGATTTTGTAATCTTCTTTTTCCGAGCAGGGAAGCCAGCCCTATTTTTTCTAATAGATTACTTGTGTTGGCTGTATAGCCATTCCATCATCATGGTGTCGCTATAGGCCGCAATCCACGAAAAATGTCCAACTTCGGGATACTGGGTGTAGCCTGGGTGAGCTCCTGCCTCTGTCAAGGCCTCTATCATGTCTTGAGATAAAACAGGACTAACGGTGCCATCCAATGCTCCATGGAAAATCCACATAGGGATGTGTGAGATAACCTCAGATTTAGTCACATCACCTCCACCACAAACGGGTACGGCTGCAGCAAATAAATCAGGGTACCGCGAAATAGCATCAAATGTGCCAAATCCTCCCATTGACATACCAGTAATATAGATTCGGTCGGTATCCACAGGCAAATCTTGGATCGATTGTTTTATTAATTCTATGACCAGTTTCATGGGCTCGGTAGGTGATGGCTGTAGCGACATGTCTTGGTGAGAGAAGTTGCTCCAGCTCATGTCCTTCGGGCATTGTGGAGCAATGACTATAGAAGGGTGCATTTTCATGTTTTGGCTGGAGGCAAAATTCATCACTCCCCATTTTAATTGTGCCTCATTATCATCCCCGCGTTCTCCTGCGCCATGCAAAAAGATGACTAGTGGGTATTTAGTGATGGGGTCATAATCGGAGACCAACTGTCTATAGTTTAAAGTGTCATTATTGGCATTGATGTATTTTTCAGCACTAAAAAGTGACGATTGTGAAAATGAGTTAGAAATGCTTCCGAAACATAAAAGCATAATTAATAACGTAGGGAAAGTAGATTTCAATAATTTCATTTTTGGTATGTTTTTAAGTGGGAGGGTCATCATTACAGTCGCCGCAATATGGTGTCGTGACGGGTGGTTTTTCTCTCGTTCAAGACACTAATATAACCCAATCTATGATTTGGTCAGCAGCCCTTCGAGTGATACCTTTTGATTCTTAGGAGGCGCAGTAAAGAATCGGCGGTATTTGAAAGAACTACAAGTCCTTCCGTGAGAAGGAAGCAGTCTTGCATGATCAATAATGTGATGTGGTTTCACCTGTCCTTAAGACGATAAACGAATTTGTGACCACTCCAATTGTTGTCTATTGAGGCGACTTTCGTGTCAACCAAACCATTGTCCAGTCCATACTTCATGATCATAAATTTGTCCAATTCAGTTTCAATCTTAGAAGTTTTTTTCGGCCAACTAATCCAAAGAACGCCGTTCTTTTTCAAGCTTGTCTTTGCTACTGTATACAGATTTTCTAATTCCTTAACGGTACTGACAAATAAGTGTATGAATTCAAATTGTTGATTGCTTTGATCTTCACTTATTAAGACGTTATTCGGAAAGTCTGTAAAAAAACCAAGGTAGGATTTCGGAGTATTCAATACTAAAATTTCAGATTCGCTCTTGATCCCAAGTTTTTTGAATAGCGATGTTTTGGAGAGGTTTTCTTTCATTTCTATTGGTTGTTTGGAGTGTCAGTAATGATTGAATTAAATGATGTTCGTCTTATCTTGGGTATTTACTGCTGAATTTAAGCTTCCTGTAAGCTCCAGGCCTACCGGGTTTCTTTTGTCTCGGGATTGATTAATTGGAGAAACGAATAAATATGAGGGTACACATATTTTTATAGTTCATTAATGTCGTTTCCCGTTAAGTGTTTCAGATTGTCTGTTATTTTTTCAATGTCCCAATTCCACCATTGTAAGGACGAAAGTTTTTCTATTGTGGTTTGAGAGAACCTTTTTTTGATTTCAGTTGCTGGGTTGCCTCCTACAATAGCATATGGTTCCACATCCTTTACCACTGTTGAATTTGTTGCAATTATTGCTCCATCACCAATTTTGACCCCTGCCATAATAGTTGAATTATGACCTATCCAAACATCATTTCCTATCTGGATGTCGCCTTTGTTTGGGTAAACTTTTCCATCCATCGCGTTTTCCCATCCATTACCAAATATTGCAAATGGATAGGTTGATAATGCGCTAGTCAGATGATTGGCGCCATTCATAATGAACTTAACGCCTGATGCTATCATACAGAATTTTCCGATTATTAATCGGTCACCAGTAAAGTTAAAATGGTACTTTACATTCTTTTCAAAATTCTCTACATTTTCAAAGTCATCGTAATGGGTGTAATCTCCTACTATAATATTGGGGTTCTTGATGATGTTTTTTAGAAAACAAAGCTTGTCATAATTTTCAAGTGGGAATGTTGTGTTCTTATCAGGTCCTGTCATATGTTGGATTGGAGTTGTAAAATGTGAAAACAACCTTGATGTAGTGTCAGGGCGCTTTATTATTTGTTAGTCTCTGGGACTAATATAGTCGAGTCTTTGAAAAGGCCTATTGACCTTCGATGATGATTTTTTAATTCATATTAGACGAAGTGTAGAATCGGCTAGTCTTCTGAAATCTCTATAGTTTCATTTATAGTCAAACCGTCATGCATCTCATATCGAATGTTGCCAGCGTCTACTATTATATTTTTAGTAGGAGCTCACAATTATATTGTTATTTTCATTTATCAGGCAATAATCGTTAGAAGAGTCATTTGAATATTGGCTTCATAAACGATCGGTCGTAACTAAGAATGCATTTGGTATCAATTGCATATTGGTAAGCTACTTGGCAATCCTTGTCATTCAGGCTTTCATTTCTATATGTTTCATATTCCGATAATGAATTAAAACTAAATAAAGCAGTTGCAATATTATTCGCTCCTTCGTGAGGTAAGAAATAGCCATGATGTATTCCCCCAAACTTGTTGACAAGTTGAATCCATAATTTGGCATAATTTTCAAATTCTTCAAGTTTGTAAGGGTCAATATTATATTTCAAATAACAGGTAATCATTCTTTAATTATTTATTGCTGGTAACGCCAACTGTATCATTCATGGCTTTTGGTGAAGATAATGTTTCCTTTACTAAATAGCCAAAACTGCCAAATGGTCTATCCCTTTTTGATTCCATAGCGCTAATCTGAGATGTGGCCGGACCGCGTAGGCGGGACTTCCAGAATGCGGAGAACTTCCATTCACAGCTGAATAGCCATGAATTGATCACTGCATGTTAGCGGTATTTTCTAGACATGTGGTTGGCTATATTGTTACAGGAAAATAATACTAATTAGGAAAACTGCTAAACCTATAATAAAACACTGGTTGTAGCGTCCGCTACGACCCCTCTGCTCAATATACTATCCTACATCACCCAAACTACGGGCAACCTGTCGGCAGAAAGGTAGGCATGCCCTTCTTCATAATAGGACGTAGGACCGCTCTGCTTAACCTCCGACCAGTGGGGGACATAATAGCCTTAAGGCTAAGTGATTCTTATGAAACTAAAACTAGTGTATAGATTCTAGAACGAGTAGTCTAAAATCTATGAACTGATTCTCTTTTATTTCCATCGCTTTTAATGAAATAAAATGTTGACCTTCATCTAGATTCAGTTCTCCAATTTCTAAAGCCTTAAAATCTTTTTCAAATGATTCTTCTCTTGGGAAACGGTCAAATTCCACTCCGTCAAAAGGAGGGTTATGAGATTCTAAAATAGTTGCCTGCACTTCATTTTTACCCTGATTCAATGATAGGACAGAACCAACAGTCCCTTCACTACAAGTGTAATATACTGTGACTTTATATTGGCCTTTAGTTAGTAGGTTACAATCCCAGTATATACTATCAGATACACTTGTCCAATTAGTGAAATATGAAGAGTTTGGCCACCGATTCGATCTATTAATAGTACCAGAAGCTGTGCCATCACGTGCTGGAAGTTGTGTGATTTTACTGCCTTCAAATCCTACTGGAAACACTTCCTTTCTATTCCGATTGAGTTCTTTTAAAACAGTATTTGTCCATTCACTTTTTGAGCCAATTAATTCAGACAGTAAAGAATCGGAAGGATGTTCAATAGGGTTGTGCTGACCGGGATCTTCGATTAAATCAAATAATTGATTGTCCTTATCCAGCATATATTGTTGATTCCTTAGGCTCACATTTCCATTCCAATGGCTAAAAATATATCGATCGTCCCACAAATATTCCTGATCTAACAACAATGGTTTTAAACTCAAACCATCAAGAGGCTTGTCTTCTGAAATAGGTATTGCTGCCAAATCGGTTAATGTGGGCAATATGTCTATCGCGCCTGCAATCTGATCTATTTTTTGAGGTTTTAATTTGTCCTTCCAATAGATAATGAATGGAGAGCGTACACCACCTTCATCCGTATGACCTTTATTACCCTTCAATCCGTCATTCCATCTCCAACCATTTGGTCCATTGTCGGACATGTAAATGATAATTGTGTTTTCGAGTAAATTTAAACTTTCTAGCTTATCTACTAATCTGCCTACATTCCAGTCTATATTCTCACAAAGGGCAAGAGCGGCAAGTGTTTTATTTATCTTTTCTTCAGAATCATATCGATGTTTGTTGGGCGTTACATCTTTGTACTTACTCCACCATTTATCTGGAACTTGCATTGGACTATGAGGAGTATTGTAAGCAAGATATACGAAAAAGGGATCATCCTTTTTGTCTTCTATATATGCTATTGCATTATTAGTCAAATCATCAATGATAAAACCATCACCTTTTACAACTTTTCCATTTCGTTCTAACATAGGGCTAAAATAATTGCCCCAGTGTCCTGAACAAAAACCATAAAACTCTTCAAAACCTCTATTGTTTGGATGGTATGGAGGTTGAGAACCATTGTGCCACTTGCCATATGCCGCCGTACTATAATTTTCTGATTTGAACGTTTCGGCTATGGTTCTTTCATCAAGGTCTAATCGTTCACCTCCTTGTGAAGTTGAATAAACACCGCCTCTTGAATGATACCGCCCAGTTAATATTTCAGCTCGTGTTGGAGAACAAACAGGGCTAACATAAAACCTACTGAATTGAGCACCTTCACTTGCCAATTGATCTATGTTCGGAGTTTCTATTTTAGAATTCCCATTAACCCCTAAATCACCCCAACCTTGATCATCCGTGACAATAAGAATAATGTTTGGTTTATTCTTATTGTTTGAATGTGACTTACACCTTTGAAAAGCGAATAATATAATTCCAGCAATGATAATTGTTCTGCAAAATATTTTTAATTGTTCTCTAGTCATCGTTAAATCTGTATTGAATAAACCGAAAGAATTTGATTATTGGTTGTTCATAATGAAGGCTAACGCCACTGCGTCATTCATGGCTTTTGGTGAAGATAATGTTTCCTTTACGAAATTGCCAAAACTGCCAAATGGTCTATCCCTTTTTGATTCCATAGCGCTAATCTGAGATGTGGCCGGGCCGCGTAGGTGGGACTTTCAGAAAGTAGAGAACTTCCATTCACAGCTGAATAGCTATGAATTGATCACTGCATTTTAGCAGTATTTTCTAGACATGTGATTGGCTTTATTGGTACAGGACTATAATACTAATTAGGAAAAACTGCTAAATCTATAATAAAACACTGGTTGTAGCGTCCGCTACGACCCCTATACACAAAATCTACTCTACAACACCCAAACTATAGGCAATCTGTCTGCCGACAAGCAGGTATGACCTTCTTCATTATAGGACGTAGGACCGCTCTGCTTAACCTCCGACCAGTAGGGAGCTTGTAAATAATCTGGAACTTTCATATACCACCGAACGCCCTATTTGTTATTTACAGTGTGTGGCAATGTTACTTTTTTAGTTTGATATGATTGATAACCCTAACTTCTTTTAAATAAGGGATGTGAACGCACTTTATTTTCATCTAAGTCTTTCATGAAGAGTAGAGCAGAAACTATGTCTGCTTGTGGGCAGTAAACGATACAAGAATCAAAAGTGATTTCCTTACTTGTATAGAGGGGCATATGCACTAATGACTCTGCATTTTCAATGAGGAGAGGTTGGCTAAATCCAGCCCAGTTTGTGATTAATACGGGATTACTTTTTGACTTAGCACTACCTTTTGGAAGGTTGATCTTAGGTACTTCATTTTTAAGGTCGCTAATAAGAGTACGTATCTTTTCGCTAGTCCTTGAGGTCTCCTTGTCAATCACGAGGAGCTCTTCATAATTACCAGCATCTTTATCGGTAATAGCAGGAATTCGGTTGCGGAAGTTTACTGCCATTATCATAGCATTTGAATCGGTGAGCTGAGCATAACTGGAGCTTAAAATATCATTTGTTGATACAAAAGGAACAATGCCTCTCTCCTTTGCTGCTTGTTTTTGTTGTTGGAGGTAGGTGTGGTTGAGTTCAAAACTATCAATTCGCATCTTTTTCCTAGAAAAAGCCCGTGTTATTGCCCAAAAGAGCATACGCGGACTAAATATAAAGTTGGCGTTACTTTTTGGAATAATATCCCTTGCCTCTACAATTTCACTTTTACGTATCACATCCAATCCATAAACCTCGCTTTGACTAGAAAGCATATTAAAGATCTGATAAAAAGTATGTCCATCACCAATTAAATGACTGAGCGAGAACATTAGTAAAAATCGCTGATCGTCTAAATGCAAAATCACCAACTTAGTGAGTCTGTCTTTTTTGTTATATAGCTTAAAAGCCTTTTCCACAATATAAGGTTCGCAGGCACTTAAAATATCTGTGTAATTACTGCTTTCGCTTAGACTATTAGGTGCCTGACTACTGAAAATAAGTGGACTTGCATCAGTCTCTCTGGTGTCAAAATTCAGGTAAATTTGACGATTTCTCCCTTTTGAACAGCTGCCTTTTAGCCAAGGGTTAGTACTGACAATTTGTTGAAATCGCTCGTGTATAAAAGCAACAGCTGCATCTTTGTTATCACTTTGAAAGAGGTTACATGCAGAGATGCCACCCTTGAACCTCATGAGTTTGTTTTCAAAATTGTTTAAAGCGATAGATTGCGCTGTTTTCGATTCTGTTTTTGTCATATTAGATTTATTACTGTATCTAGATTTCAGGGGAATGGTGTCCAACGCCACTGTATCATTCGTGGCTTTTGGTGAAGATAATGTTTCCTTTATGAAATAGCCAAAACTGCCAAATGGTCTTTCCCTTTTTGATTCCATAACGCTAATCTGAGATGTGGCCGGGCCGCGTAGGCGGTTCTTCCAGAATGCAGAGAACTTTCGTTAACAGCTCAATCGCCATGATTTGACAGAATGTTAGCGGTAGTTTTTACCTTTATTTACCAACTTCATTATAAATGTCCCAGACAGATTCCCATTTTCCTTCGAGATTTTTCTTACTAAGCATTGCCCATTTAAAAGATATATTTTCCCTTGTTGAATCGGTTTTCTGTATAGATATCTTTCCCAAACCTTGCATAGTTGCCCAATCTCCAAAATAAATAACTTCTTGAACTTTTTCGGTAATCTTCATTTCGCCTACATTCTTTGGAACCTCATTCTCAAAATGATTCTTTATAGCCTCTCTACCTTGAATGGAGGAAAGTTCGGGAGGCATAAAAAGTGCTTCTTCCGAATATGTGTCTGCACACCCTTGAGCATCTCCATTATTCCAAGCAATTAAAAATTCTTCTGTGACGGATTGCATTTTAGTCAGTCCTGGGCCACTATTTAAGATAACAGACTGTGGTATTTCATTATTACTGCCGTTGTAGTTTTTCCCCAAATAAAAACCCATTATAAACAGAGCTATTGCGCCAATGAATAGTATTATTCGGTTGATATTTATTGCAGGATTTTCCATCGATTATTTGTTTTAATATTTAATGAAATGCGTAGATGCATACTTTGTTCAGGTATGCCATTGCCGCTAACAATATAGGATTGTATGAAATGTTTGGCTAAAGATAAGTGAAGTTTTGGAGAGATGAAATGTTGTTAGGATAGGCTGGTTATCGGATGGTGTGAAGGCCAAATATTTTCTCACAATCACGTTGTGCGATGCCTAGGTGCTGAGCTATAGGTATTCCGTTTTGCAGGTCTGACTTTGATGCGTGATCTGAGGTGATGGGAGACTGTTTAGCTATTGTATTTAGAGACTTCATTGTGTTAATATTTCGGATTGGAAATAGTGATCCCTTTCCGTTGAGAGAACAATCATTCACATCTGAACCGCCATGATTTGATCACTGCATTTTAGCGGTATTTTCTAGACATGTGGTTGGCTTTATTGGTACAGGAGTATAATACTAATTAGGAAAAACTGCTAAACCTATAATAAAGCACTGGTTGTAGCGTCCGCTACGACCCCTCTGCTTAACCTACGACCAGTGGGGGAATAGCATGGCGTGATCAGGATCTGTTATCATTTTTTTTCGTTGTGAAAATATTCCCAAGCATTGCTTTCAATGTCTCCACCAGTTAATTCGTTTCCCTTTTCGTCTGTGATTTTGTAAAGTTCCTGATGATCACCAATACTTGCAGCACCGTCCAATCCAAGAAGAGTTGTGTAAAGGCAGTCTGTTAAGATATTACTGATTATGGATTTTAGAGTTGAAAGTTGAGAATCGTTCAAATTGAGTTTGGCGATTTGTTCTGATACCCCAGTTTCTCCGTTTTGAAAATACATCTCAATCAAGTTCATTTTCTCGCTATGAAAGTTCTTTACGAATTGTTCTGGAGTCATAGTTATTTAGATGAATGATAACGCCTGTCTATATCCTGTGGCGTTGGTGTAATTTAAAGCTTCGG
>JAOPTS010000150.1:0-32673 GCA_051531955.1 Reichenbachiella sp. | reverse complement strand
CTAAAGCCATCACGCATAGTGTTGGAGGAATCTTGATAGAACATTTCAAGTACCTAGCTTTTCATCAAGATGTCAAAAAAGGGGAGCGTTGTTTTTGGTATACCACCACGGGTTGGATGATGTGGAACTACATTCAGAGCTCTTTGCTATTAGGCGCTACTATGGTGCTGTATGACGGCAGTCCGGCTTATCCTACATTAGACAGGTTGTGGCAGTATGCAGAGGAGGTAGGCCTTCATCATTTTGGGACAAGTGCAGGGTTTTTATTGGCCAATGCCAAAGAAGGGTTTAGTCCTAAAGATAAGTATGATTTAAGTGAACTAAGATCGATTGGCTCTACTGGTTCAACATTGCCTGACGATGGCTTTGATTATGTATACGATCACATCAAAAAGAACATATGGCTAACGTCTATTAGCGGAGGTACAGACGTGTGTACTGCATTTGTTGGAGGTAATCCACTAGGTAGTGTGTATAGAGGTGAAATTCAAACAAGAGCTTTAGGATGTTATTTGTTGGCATATGACGAGCAAGGAGTAGCTGTTGAACAGCAGTTGGGAGAAATGGTCATTAAAAATCCTATGCCTTCTATGCCGATCTATTTTTGGTCAGATACAGACGATCAACAGTATCGACAGAGCTATTTTGAAAAATACCCGGAGATTTGGAGGCAAGGTGATTGGGTAGAGATTACAACGAATAATGGGGTAAAAATATTTGGACGCTCAGATGCTACCCTCAATCGAGGAGGCGTAAGAATCGGGACCAGTGAAGTCTATAGTGCTATTGCTGATGTGAAAGGAATCAAGGATAGTTTGGTCATTTGTCTGGAGCAACCCAATGGGGACTTTTTCATGCCCTTGTTTGTGGTGCTAGAGGATGAGAAAGAGGTCGATGAACAACTGATTAAAAATGTAGCCAATACCATTCGATCTAAATATACGCCAAGACATGTGCCAGATCAATTGATTCAAGTGAAAGATATTCCCTACACGATTAGCGGTAAAAAATTGGAAACACCAATAAAAAAAATATTAATGGGTATGGATGCCTCCGAGGTTGTTAATTTTGGCGCTTTGAAAAATCCAGATTCGATTAAAGAGTTTGAAGAACTAAGAAATAATTTTAAATAAGGCAAGTAGCAAATAAAGTGTAATGAGAAAATCTAAAATTAATATAGAAGTAACCCTAGACGATGCAAATGTGCCAGAACATATAGAATGGTCTGCGGAAGATAATTTGAATGGAGTATTACAAGGGTCAAAAGCTATTGCATTGTCTTTTTGGGATGATGAAAAGAAAGACACTTTGAGTCTGGATCTTTGGACCAAAGACATGAATACGGATTCAATGAAAATGTTTTATGTCAACATGCTAGGAAGCGCTTCTAACACACTGTTGAATGCAACTGGAGATGAGTTCATGTCAACAGAAATAGCGAATATGTGCGAAAAATTGGTGGAATACTTGAATAAAAAGCAATAGAAAGTCCATAAAAAACCATTAAATTATGGTAATGGCTATTGCTTTGGTAAAATTTATTTATCATTAGATACTGTTTCAATAGTTGTTCGAAGAATTATTGACTTAACTTAAAATCCATGATATGATAAAACTATTTACTAAAAGCATAGTGCTGTCAGTACTATGTTCATTGTTATGTGCCTATTCAGCAGTTGCCCAGACTGAAATATCGGGTAGCGTAAAAGATGCTGAAACTGGCGAGGAGCTATTGGGATCCAGTATACTTGTTAAAGACAAGGTGATCGGTACTATATCTGATAGAGATGGTAATTTCAGACTTAAAGTAACTTCTAACCCACCTTTAACCTTGGTTATTTCAATGGTAGGTTTTAATAGTACGGAAGTTGAGATTACTGAGAATACGGTTACTGACTTAGAAATAAAACTAACCGAAACGGCTATTATGGGTCAGGAAGTTGTTGTTTCAGCATCTCGTGTCGAGGAGTCTGTCATGCAATCTCCCGTATCTATAGAAAAGATGGATCTTTTGGCGGTTCAAAATACTGCTTCTGCCAATTTTTACGATGGACTAATCAACTTCAAAGGAGTTGACATGAGTGCACAGAGTATTACTTTCAAATCAATCAACACAAGAGGTTTTGGTGCTAATGGTAACAATAGGTTTGTACAGTTGATCGATGGGATTGACAATGTAGCACCAGGGTTGAATTTTGCTGTTGGTAATATCGTTGGTATTAATGATCTGGACATGGAAAGTGCTGAGATGATACCTGGTGCAGCTTCTGCTCTTTATGGTCCAAATGCACTGAATGGTGTGTTACTCATGAATAGTAAAAGTCCTTTTGAATATCAAGGGTTAAGTGCTTATTCAAAATTAGGTGTCAATCATGTGGATGGAGAAGATGATGATCCTTCATTTTATCAAGATTATGCGATTAGATACGCAAAGGCTATTAATAATAAGTTTGCTTTCAAGATCACGGCATCTTACCTCAAGGCAAATGATTTTAGAGGGGTAGATTATAGAGACAAAAGTACTAGCACTAATGGTATTCCTCATAATGCTTCTGTGGAAACGCCAGATAGAACAAGAGAAAATAATAGAAATTATGATGGGGTGAATATGTATGGTGATTTTGGTTACAACTTAGGGTTCGTGCCAACTGAAGGTACAGCGCTAGATCCAATTTCAAGTTTGTTGCCAAATGGTCCCGAAGGAGCATTTTCTCCTACAGGTTACTCAGAGGCTTCATTTGTTGACAACAATACAGAGAGTATCAAGTTCGGTGCAGCATTACATTATCGTATCACGGATAATATGGAAGTGTCTGGACAATTTAATTATGGAAATGGTAGTACCGTATATACAGCCAATGACCGTTTTGTTTTAGATAATTTTGCTATTTGGACTGGAAAAGTCGAATTGAAAGGGTCTAATTTCTTTTTGAGAGCTTATACAACACATGAGGAATCAGGAGATTCTTATGCAGCCAATACAGTAGCTTCCTTAATCAATCAAGAATTTTATTTACCTGAGTATATTGCAACTTTTGCTGGAGCTAGAGTAGGCGGCGCTAGTATAGACCAAGCGCATGGAATAGCGAGATCAACTGCTGACGCAACTCAACTTACTTATGGGCCAGGAACTGATATTTGGGAAACAAAAACTGATTCGCTTAAAATACTTTCAATTTTTGAAGGAGGGGCTAAATTTAAAGATGCTTCTAGTATGAATCACTTTGAAGGAAATTACAACTTCAATCAATTAATAGATTTCGCTGAAATAGTGGTTGGAGGGAATTATAGGAAATATAATCTTGATTCGGATGGAACCTTATTTGCTTTGGATAATGAAGGAAATGAGCAGTCCTATGGTGAGTACGGTGCTTTTGCACAAATTAGTAAAGGATTTTTGAATGATAGGTTAAAAGTTCAAGCCTCTGGTAGATATGATAAAAATGAAAATTTTGATGGACAATTTTCACCAAGAGTTTCAATGGTAGGAACGGTTGCTCAAAAGCATAATTTTAGAGGCTCGTTCCAAAGAGGATTTAGAATTCCTACTACACAAGATCAATTCATTGATTTAGATGTGCAAACAAGAAGGTTGATTGGTAGTAATCAGCTTTTAATAGATAGATACAGATTCACAACTAATACAGTTTATACTACTGCAAGCTTAGCGGCTGCAAGGGTTGCGTCAGATCAGTCTTTGTTAGAGGTTGAAACTAGAGTCAATAATGATTTCACTACGGAGAAAATCAGTACGTTTGAGATTGGTTATAGAGGTTTATTCTTAAATGACAAACTGATGATCGATGGTTATTATTACCATAGTAGTTATGATGATTTTATTGCTGAGATCACTTTTGTTCAAGGAGTGCCAAATGGGTTAACAGAGGATCCAACGAATCCAGGAGATTTTGATCCAAACTCTGAAGAAGGAAGAGATGCTATTGTTCAAGGGTCTGTTGCGACTCAAGAATATGGATTTGATGTTAATGCTGATGGAACTATAACCTCTCAAGGATGGGGACTTCAGGCTGATTACTTCATGTCTGGTGGATATAAGTTGACAGGTAATGTTGCTTATAACGAGCTGATTGATGATAAGGAATTAGTTGAGCAAGGTTTTAGAGCTGCGTATAACACTCCGAAGTACACGTATAATATTGGAATTAGCAATCGTAAAGTTGTGGACAATGTTGGGTTCAATGTAGCTTGGAGATGGCAACAAGCATTCGAATGGGATTCGTCATTTGGAAATGCGATCGTGCCTGCATTTGGAACATTGGATGCCCAGGTTAGTTATAAGTTGTCTAACCTAAAGTCAATTGTGAAGTTAGGTGGTAGTAATGTTTTGAACAAAAGGTATACTACGGGTATTGGGAATCCAAGAATGGGAGCAATCTATTATCTGTCTATTACTTTTGACGAATTCTTAAACTAAGCGAGATATGAAACTGAAAAATCTATTTATATATATAATATTATTCTCATTCATTTCGGTAAGCTGTGATGAGGAAGATAAGTTAGTAGACGAAAGAATAAATGATCCGGATAATCAACTACCTGTTATTATAGGAGATCCTGGTGATTTAGATTTAAGTGTGTATGTTGCTTTAGGCGCATCTATTACTAGTGGGGCTACTGATAACGCCCTATATACCAAAAGTCAATATTATTCTTTTCCTAATATTTTGGCACAGCAATTTGCGATGGAAGGTGTTGAAGGAGGTGTGTTTAATCAGCCTGATATCAATTCTGAAAATGGTTACTCTGGAATGGCGGAGGATGGTTCATTGTTAGGGAAATTGATATTGAATTTGACCCACCTAAGTTTGGGTAATGCAGTAGGAGAATTGCCAACAGCCTATGCTGGAGACAAAACAATGCTAAACAATTTTGGTGTGCCAGGTATTCAAACAGGGCAAATGCTAACGCCTTTTACAGGTGGTCCTAATGATGCTGCTAATCCTGCTTATAATGGTTTGTATGCTAGATTTGCTTCTGAGCCTGGAGTATCTACTATTTTGGGAGATGCGATGGCAAGAAACCCAACCTTCTTTACTTTATGGCCTGGTGGTAATGATGTGTTAGGATATGCTGTAAGCGGAGGTACTAGGGAAGAAATACTAACAGACCCTGTTGAAGTAGCAGCTTATATAGATGCAATTGTTGCACAATTGAATACTGCAAATGGTGGAGATGTACATGGCGTGATTATAAATGTGCCTTATGTGGTGGCACTACCGTTTTTTCAAGCAGTGCCTTACAACGCCATTCCAATGGCAGATCAGGAAACCGCTGACGCTGCTAATACAGGGTTTGCAGGATATAATGGAGGTGTTCAAGCTGCCTTAGGCGCTGGGATTATTACAGCTGAAGAAGCCGCTGCTAGAACTATTCATTTTGCTATTGGGGCTAATGCTATTTTAATAGAAGATCCTGAATTAACTGATGTAGCAACTAATTCTGGAGGACAGATTCCTATTCCGAAGTATAGACAATTAGTTTCAGGTGAATTGGTGACATTGCCAGCTAGTACAATTTTGGGTACTTTGGCTGACCCTACTAATCCAGCATCTGTAATAGGTGTAGGTGTGCCATTGGGAGATGAGTATTCTTTGAGAGTGGATGAACTATCTAAGTTGCAAGTGAATTGGGCTGCAATCAATGCAAAGATTGCTTCGGTAGCTACTACTAATAGTAATATTGCTCATTTTGATGCAAATGCTGTTTTGGTCGGTATAGCTCAGAATCTTGGTTATTCTTCAGCTGAAACTGGAGGATATCACTTGACACCTGACTTCACACCGAATGGATTGTACTCGAATGATGGGATACATCCAAACCCTCGTGGACACGCGATAATTGCAAATGAAATTATACATGTTCTAAATGAAGAGTTTGGATCTGATATTTCAACTACTTACGTGTTGGGTTATGATCCATCACCGAATGAATTTTAATTTTTTTAATAATTAAAGAAAGTATGATAAAACCCTGATTCAGATTATTCTGAGTCAGGGTTTTTCTTTTTAGGGTAATCGTATAGCTTTGGCGATACTATGGACGAACATATCAAGATTAAAAACATACTGGTTAATGTAGTAGCGAAAGCTGCGGTGGCAACCCAACCGTTCATCGGTTCTGAGGATAAAGAAGGTGGTGATCAGGCTGCTGTAGATGCTATGAGGAAAGCGTTTGTTGGTCAGGAACTGAATGCAGTTGTTCGTGTAGGAGAAGGAGAGAAAGACGAAGCGCCTATGTTGTATGTTGGCGAAGAGCTTGGCTCAGGTAAAGGATTGGCTATTGATATAGCGGTTGACCCTGTTGAAGGGACCGCTTTAATGGCTCGCGGGGATGATAACGCTATTGCAGTGATTGCAGCATCTGATAGAGGTTCTTTTTGGGATGCAGGTAGTGCTTATTACATGGACAAGATCGTAGTAGGCTTAGGAGCTCGTGGGTGTATAGATATCAATAAATCAACCAAAGATAATTTGACCGCTATTGCAAAGGGACTTAATAAAAAGGTGTCAGAATTAACAGTATTTGTATTAGACAAACCACGTCATCATGAATTGGTACAGGATATTAAAGCCGCTGGTGCAAGTGTAGATTTGCATGCTGAAGGTGATGTGATTGGGTCTATTTTGGCTGTAATGCCAGATTCTGGAATTGACGTTTTGATGGGGATAGGTGGTGCTCCTGAAGCAGTGATTTCTGCCGCAGCAGTTAAAATGATGGGTGGAGACATGCAAGGCAAGCTTGCGCCACAAAAGGCAGAAGAGGAATTGGGTTTACTTGGCGAAGGAGCTGACTTGGATAAGGTATTGACAACTGATGATTTAGTCAAGTCTGACTGGGCTATATTTAGTGCAGCAGGTGTGACAGATGGCGTCATATTAAAAGGCGTACATGGAGATCAAGGGTCATTAAGTACAGAGTGCCTAACGATAGGTCCTCAATTCGGTAAACTAGAAAGAAAAATACTAGAAGGGTAAAATGAATTGCCCCTCCAAGCTAGAGTAGTTTTGAAGAGTGACTCTACTTTTTTACACGAACTTTTTTCGGGGGGTCGGATAATTTTCCTTTTTCCGATAATGCGACAGCAATGAATCTCAAGCTTGGAATTTCTTCACAGACGATGATCATCATCACGGTGATCGGTATACTGAGGATCATACCCATGATGCCCCATATTGCTCCCCAAATAGTCAAAGATAGTACTACGACAAGAGAGCTCATATTGAGAGAGTTGCCCATTAATTTAGGTTCTACGACATTGCCAATGATGATTTGAATGGCACCTACCGACAACATGACGTAAATGAATGGTGCCAATTCAGCCATTTGTAACACAATGAATATTGCGGGAAATACTGTTGCTATTAATGATCCAATGGTTGGGATGAAATTCAATACAAAAATAAGGAGCGCCCAAAATACGGCACCTTCTACTCCAAATATTAATAATACAAAGAAACTCAATATGGCAGTTAGGAAGCTTACTATCGATTTTAGTCGAAGGTATTTTCCAATATTTTGATCCATTTTGTAGAAGAGGTCTTCTTTCTTTTCTTGCTCTTTTTCGTCAGGGTAAAAAGCTTTTAATTTTGCTGGAAAAATTGTTTCTTCAATAAGTAAAAAAATTACATATATCAGTATGAGGAATACATCACCAAATAATGTCGTTGTGGTATTGATCATTGATCCTAGAAAACCTTCCAGATCAAAATCATGTGTGTATTGATTGACTTTGCTCGCGACATCTATTCCTGTAAGTTCATTAAGCTGCAGCAAAATGATTTGAAAGTTGCTTTCGTAGATGTCAAAGTTTTCATAAAAGACAGATGAATTGTAATAGACCAACTCCATGATACCAAAGAGGACCAAATTGATAATCACAAAGGCGATTAAACTTTGTAGCCATATGGGTAGATTTTTGTCTATCCATGGAATCCACTGCAGGTTTTCTCTTAATTCATGAATGATAAACCATATGATAAGCGCAATGACAAATGGTACAACATACTCCTCTGTGTAGACTAGGATCGTCACAATAGCTATCAGAGACACAAGGATGTACATAAACTGCTGTAGACCTTTTGTCGATTCCGGACTTAATTTGTTCATAATGAATGCTGCTAAATTATGCCTTGAAGATAGGGAGATAATCTCAATGGTTGCAACTCTTTTTGAGCTGATATGATGTTGACGCCCTAAGTTCTTCAAATCGTCCAAATGAATACATATTATGCTCTAATTTTTGTCAAGACTGACCATTCACTTACTTTTGCCGTTCTAAACATGAAATGAAAATCTATTTTGGATTTTTTTAGCAAACCGCATGGAAAACGTCATAGACAAACCGATTACACGAGCTCAGTATATAGAAGAGATCAAACGCCTCAAAAAAGAGAAGAATGCTGTGATTCTAGCTCATTATTATCAAGAAGCGGATATTCAGGACTTGGCTGATTATGTGGGTGATAGTTTAGGGCTATCAAGAAAAGCCGCAGAGACCGATGCGGATATTATCGTGTTTGCAGGGGTGCACTTCATGGCCGAAACGGCCAAGATCATTAATCCTAGTAAAAAGGTAGTATTACCAGATATGGCTGCAGGATGTTCACTAGCAGATTCAGCCCCGGCTGGACCATTCAAAGAGTTTGTAGATGCACATCCTGATCATTTGGTTGTGACTTACATCAACTGTTCGGCAGAGATCAAAGCGATGAGTGACATTATTTGTACTTCATCCAACGCAGTAGATATTATCAATTCTATTCCAAAAGATCAAAAAGTAATTTGTGCGCCAGATCGAAATTTGGGTGAATATTTGATCCAACAGACTGGTAGAGATATGGTGCTCTGGGATGGTGCATGTTTAGTGCACGAAGCGTTTGCGATGGATAAAATATTGGATCTTTATAAAGAGAACCCAACAGCAAAATTCATAGCGCATCCAGAATCTCAACAAAACATTCTACGAATTGCTTCATTCGTTGGCTCAACAGAAAAGCTACTTAATTTCGTAGTAGAAGATGATGCCGAAAAATTCATAGTAGCAACAGAGGCCGGTATTTTACACGAAATGCAAAAGCGTGTCCCTAACAAAATACTCATCCCAGCACCATCTAAAGAAGACAATACTTGTTCTTGTAGTGAATGTCATTATATGAAAATGAATACGTTAGCAAAATTGTATTCATGTCTGAAAAATGAATCTCCTGAAGTGGATGTACCACTAGAGATTAGAGAAAAAGCATTGATTCCATTGGAAAGAATGTTTGAGTTATCTAAATAATTGAGATGAAGGAGTATGATTTTTTGGTAATAGGTACAGGGATTGCAGGGTTAACTTATGCAATCAAAACGGCCAAACATTTTCCTGATAAAAAAATAGCGGTTCTCACCAAGACTTTTGAGACGGATTCAAACACCAAGTATGCCCAAGGAGGGATGGCTGTTGTGATGAATAAGCAGAGTGATTCGTTTGAAAAACATATAGAAGACACTTTGAAAGCCGGGGATGGTTTGTGCAATGAAGAGGTCGTGAGGTTTGTTGTCAAAGAAGCACCAGCAAGGCTTAATGAGTTGATTGCTTGGGGTGCTCAATTTGATAAAGGGAGTAAAGGAAAGTATGATTTGGGTAAAGAAGGGGGGCATTCTGAAAACAGAATTTTGCACCACAAGGATATTACCGGAGCTGAAATCATTAGGGCATTATTGGAGCAAATACATAGCGTTCAGAACATTGATTTATTAACGCATCATTTTGCGGTAGACATCATTACCGACCACCATTTGAATGTAGAGCTGGAAGGGAAAAGACCTACTTGCTTTGGGGCTTATGTACTTAATGAAAAGACCAAGCGTATTGAAACATACCAAGCTAAAATAACATTACTAGCCAGTGGAGGTATTGGTCATGTTTACCAAAATACAACGAACCCTAAAGTAGCAACAGGTGATGGAATCGCCATGGCGTATCGTGCCAAAGCACAAGTTAAGCACATGGAGTTTGTTCAGTTTCACCCAACAGCATTATATGAGACTGATAGAAAGGGTCAGACCTTTTTAATATCTGAAGCAGTACGTGGTTTTGGAGCTAAGTTGAGAGATTCCAATGGAGATCTGTTCATGCATCGATATGATGAACGTGAAGATTTAGCCTCTAGAGATATTGTATCAAGGGCGATTGATGCGGAGATGAAAAATCGGGGGGAAGATTTCGTGTATTTGGATTGCAGACATTTGGACTTGGATGAGTTTGAAAGACACTTCCCTAATATCCTGAACAAGTGTAAGTCAATTGGTATTGATATCGAACACGATATGATTCCAGTGGTGCCGGCCGCTCATTACCTTTGCGGGGGTATAGAAGTGAATGAATTTGGACAGTCTAGTATTGATAATTTGATGATTGCGGGTGAATGTGCTTCAACGGGTTTGCACGGTGCGAATCGCTTAGCATCAAATTCATTGTTGGAGGCACTGATTTTTGCACACCGATCCTATCTTAAATCTGTAGAGCTGATTGGTGGAATAGTTGAGTTGCCGGTTCTGCCTGAGTGGAGTGAAAAAGGGACAACACAACCAAAGGAATTGGTATTGATTACCCATAATAGGAAAGAAGTACAAGCGATCATGTCCAATTATGTTGGCATTATACGGTCTACAGAAAGACTCAATAGAGCCAATAGAAGGTTAATGTTAATTTATGAAGAGACGGAGGAGTTATATCGAAAGACAAAAATTTCTCCACAACTATCAGAACTAAGAAACTTGATTACTGTTGCACATTTGATCATCAAACAGTCTTTGAAACGGGATGAAAATAAAGGTGGGTTTTACCGAACTGATTGATTAGATTCTTTGTGTTCGGTCAATGCTTTTTTATATCTGACATAGCTAATAATCAATATAATAAATGCACTGAGTAGTAATACCAATGATTCCATAGCTTTGAATTTAATTGATGAGAAATGCCGGGGCTGAATCCAACTTTAAACCTTCGACAGGTTGAAGTGCCGTTACTGTTTTAAACGGTTGAAAAGCGGTAATATTGCAAAATGAGATGTTTTATAGCCTTCTATTTGGGTTGAATAGAAAATTATATGTTATTAAATAACCAAATTGTGTAGAAATGAGTGATAGAATTAGTTTAGTCCCATATAAAGACATCAAAGTATTATATACTGATCTTTCAGGTCTTCCTATGGAGGATGCAATATCAGTTTTAGAAGAGACATTAATACTAGTTCCTAAGTATCCAGAAAGGTCAGTGTATTCACTTTTGAATGTTAAGGGGATGCGGTTTGGTACAGATGTTATGAAAACTTTTAATAAGGTTGGAAAGAACAATGGACCTTATGTGAAGGCTACCGCTGTTTGTGGACTGACTTCCATGACAAGGTTGCTAGCAAAAGGGGTGGTGTCTGCTTCCAAAAGAAAAGCTGATTTCTTCAATGAACCAGAAGAGTCCAAAGAATGGCTTTACCAGGTTTCCATTGGTAATAAATAATTTAAACTAAAAATGATTCGATATGAGTGCAGTAAGTGTTGTTCCTTATAAAGAGATAAGTATTGTGTATACTGATTTGTCTAATATGCAAATTGACGAAGCAATCAAAGGTATCAATGAAACAAGGGGTATTATTCCTAATTACCCTGAGAATTCTGTTTATTCAATGATGAACATTTCGGAGGTTCGTTACAATGTTGCGTTACAAAATGAAATTGCAGAAGTGGCTAAACTCAACGGTAAGCATGTCAAAGCAACTGTCATTGTAGGCCTCTCACCAATCACAAAGTTGATGGCCAAAGCAACGATCAAATTGACAGGAAGAAAAGCGGCAATATTTGATGATGTTGAGAGCGGGAAAGAGTGGTTGTATCAAGTCCATTTGGGGAATAAGTAGCAATTGTTTTATTGATTTTTTTAAAAAAGTCCAATCAGATTTAAATTCGGCAATAGAATGTCTTTTAAATAGAATTTATTTCAAAACAGGGCGGACTCAAAATTGAATTTCTCTTTTACTATTAAATGTAGATGGTGTTCTTATTGACTGGTTTTTAAGACCTCAGGAATCCCCATTCTTTTTATTCACATTACAGTATTAAACACTAATACCTAAAATGATGAGTAAACTAAAACAACATAATTTACAGCCTGCTGTTCTGATAGAGCATACTATAGCCAAAGGGCAAGGTAAACTCAGTAGTACTGGAGCTTTGGTGGTGAGTACAGGGCGGTTTACCGGTCGATCACCCAAAGACAGGTTCATTGTCAAGGATGATGTGACCAAAGATTTGGTGGATTGGGGTGCCATTAATATCGCTTTCGAATCAGAGCAATTTGAAATGCTCTTTGCAAAGGTTAAGGAGCGAATGAAAGAGTCCGATGACTATTATGTCCGGGATGCCTATGCCTGTGCCAATCCCAACTATAGACTCAACATCCGTGTACATACTGAGATGCCATGGCAAGATCTGTTCGTCTACAATATGTTCTTAAGGTTGACGGACAAAGACTTTAAGTCATTTGAGCCTGATTGGAATGTGTATAATTTCCCTTCTGTGGAAGCTGATCCAGAGATTCATGGTACGCGTCAAAAAAATTTCGCTGTGATTAATTTCTCTAAAAAAGTAATCATTGTTGGGGGAACAGCATATACGGGAGAGATTAAGAAGGGTGTATTTTCTGCCCTTAATTTTATTCTACCTACGATGCATCATGTATTGCCGATGCACTGTTCGGCCAATGTAGGCAATGAAGGTGACACTGCTTTGTTTTTTGGACTGTCAGGAACTGGAAAAACTACTTTGTCCAACGACCCTATTAGGGTGTTGATTGGAGATGACGAACATGGTTGGTCCAAAGAGAGCGTATTCAATTTTGAGGGGGGCTGTTATGCCAAAACAATTGATTTATCAGCGACAAAAGAACCTCAGATTTTTAGTGCCATCAAGTTTGGGGCTTTACTTGAGAATGTGGGTTTTCAAGAAGATGGTTGTACAGTAGATTATCAGGACGTCTCGATTACCCAAAATACTAGGGTGAGTTACCCCATCTACCATATTGACAATGTGATGTATAACTCAAGAGGGGATTTGCCAGAGAATATCTTCTTTTTGACCTGTGATGCTTTTGGAGTATTTCCTCCTATTTCAAAGTTGACAGTAGAGCAGGCGATGTATTATTTCGTCTCGGGTTACACCGCAAAGATTGCAGGAACGGAAGACGGAATCAATGAGCCTGAGGTAGCATTCTCAGCATGTTTTGGGGCTCCGTTTTTACCACTGAGGCCCAATGTGTATGCTAAGTTGCTGGGTGATAAAATCAGCAAGGGTAGCAGGACGGGGGATGGAAAAATCAATGTCTGGTTGATCAATACCGGTTGGACCGGTGGCGGATACGGTGTAGGCAATAGAATAGACTTGTCCTACACACGAGCGATGATCAAAGCAGCGTTGAACGGAGAACTGAACGAGGTAGCGTATGATACTTTACCTGTTTTTAATCTCGCGATACCCACCTCATGCCCAGATGTGCCCAATGCGATATTGAACCCAAGAAATACTTGGCCAAATGAGATGCAGTATGATGAAACACTCTCTGATCTCGCGTCAAGGTTCAACAAGAATTTCGAGAAGTATGAAAAGGATACAGCGAAGGAAATAGTACAGGCTGGGCCTAAGAAATAAGACGATCATTTAAGGTCACATCCTTTGAATGGATGTGGCCTTAAATGATCTTAAAGTAGTACAAGTGAAGTGTATTGAATTATAATTCATCAGGCGCATCATTACCTATGTCTTCCTCTGTACTGATTGATAGTTTGTCTAGGAATTCCACGAAATTTATATCTTGGTTCAGGCTGAGTCTTTTTCTTATTCTATACCGTGCCGTTTCTATTCCTCTGACGGAGATATTGAGTATTGAGGCTATTTCCTTGTTAGTCATATTCATTTTGACAAAACCGCAGAGCCTCAATTCCTTTTGTGTTAGATCCGGGAACTTAGTTTTGAGTTCATTGAAAAATTCTTGGTGCACTCGTTCGAAATTAGTGTCGAACACTTGGAGGTGTTCCTCATCTTTTAGATTTAAGCTGATTTTCTTAGCTAATAGACGAATCTGATTTTTGGTTTTTTCAAGTTTCGCTTCTTTTTTTATTTCATTCAGGGTCTTGTTGACTTCCGTCATTACATCGTGTTTTTTTACCAATAGGAGCGTGTAATTTGCAACCTCTTTACTTTTTGAGATGATGTCTTCCTCTAATTGTTCGTTGTCTTTGGATATGAGTTCTTTCTCTTTCTCTAGTTTGACTTGCTGTATTTCTAGTTCTAATAATTTTCTTAATTTTGCCCCTTGTTCTAAAGATTTTTTTATTTTTCTCTTCACCAGAATGATGGAAATCACCAAAAATGCCACAGCCAAAATTAGGTATAGAAGCAATGATATGCTCGTCTTGTACCATGGAGGAAGAATTTCAAAAGAGTAAGTGGTGGGTTCCGAGGAGTAGTCTAACTCATCTTTGGCTTGTACTGAAAATGAATATTCCCCAGGTTTAAGATAACTATAACTCATACTGGCTCTTGTTGTCCAACCTGACCAGTTATTATCAAAATTATTAAGCTTATATCGGTATTTCACCCCTTTTTTTGGATTGAGTTTTGGGGCGGAATAATTGAAAATAAGTGATCGAGTAGAATGCTTAAAAACTGTTTTCTTATTTTGCTCAAGGCTGATTGCGATAGTACTGTCTTGTTCGTCTTTATGGCTGACCCCTGTGATGAAAGTAGGGATGCTCAAAGTGTTGGTGGGTGAAGTATGATTGAACAAATAGAGTCCCTCATTTGTCCCTACCAAAATAGATTGACTACTGAGAGGGTAGAGAAATTCATCATTGGTAATAAAGGTGCCATCAAGGGATGCAAATAAATTTTTATTTAATTGGTCTGGCTTTGAAAGAGAAAAGAACCCTAAAGAATTGTCTTGAATAAACCAAGTGGTGTTTTGATATTGCAATAATTTGGTAACCTTCTTGTTGCTTTTGAATATGTTTTGCAATTCTTGATGCGGCACAAATAGATTGGTAGAATCAACATAGCGATAGGGGCCATAATCACACAGGAATACCACTTCATCCTTGTAATTAGTCACATTGACTCCAAAATAAGTAGGTAGTCCATTCTTGTTAGTAAAATGTTCCCTCGATACAACTTCAGTTAGTCCGTTATTTAATTTTACTCGAAAAACTCCCTTGTAACCATGACAGATCCAGTATTCGTTGGGTTTTTTGCTTGGGACTATGTCTCTCGTTGAATCAATGAAATTGTTAATGTAGTTGAGCAATACAAATTCATTATTGATGTACTGTATCACGTAAAGTCCTTGATAACCACAGCCTAGATATAAGTGGTCCTTGCCTTCTACTTTTATTATTTTCCAAATACCGGTAGTCCCCTTGATATGATGAGGAGTATAGTTTTTGTCTAAGTAAAAAGCGCCATTGTCATGACCTACTAATACTTTGTTTTCATGTATAGAGAGCGACCATGTTTGAGCCTCAAGCCCTGGTATTAATTCAAAATCTGAGTTGGAAATCGAGTGTCCATCCAGCTTTGTTTTTGATACATGCACGCCCTGATTCGTGGCAATGAATAATTTTTGATTGTGTATAATGGTTCCGTAAATAGCTGCGCCATTGAAGATGCCACTTCCTGGAAAGGAGGTGTTGATACAATCTACTCCTCGATTGAGCATAGCCCATATATTCCCATTTCTTGATTCGTGTAGATTTAGGATTGTTTTGTCATTGATATCCTTTCTGTATTTTGAATTCTCAGAATTAGAAGCATCAAAGTATTTTAAATGACTATTGATCGTTCCGAGAAGGTACTCTCCTTTACTGGTCTTGAGGGCACTGAATATTTGGTCTTTATCACTGTTCTCGAAATGGTATTTATTGTGCTCAATTTGATACGTATTCCTATCTAGTAGATAGGAGTTACCTTCTCGTGAAAAGGCAATAATTTTATTCTCATCATATGGGAATGTCGCAATAATTTGTTCGTTATTAAATTTGTGAGCAGAGCAAACCAGTACAATTTCGAGTGAGTTGGGGTCAAGTTGATTGATTCCATTTTCATTGACCACCAATATTTTATTTTGGATAATACTCAGGTGTCTAAAAGAGTTATCAGTCGGAAGGACAACCGTTTTATTCTTTGAGATCATAATCAAGGCTTTAAAACTTCTCAGTATGATATATTGATCAACAGCGACGATTTGCCAAATAGCATTAAAATCAATTTCCTTTGTACTGATATTGCTTAGTAAGGATCGGTAAGTGTATTGTCCGTATTGATCTTTTATGATTTCCCCAAACTCATTGAAAGCCCCTACTATTATTCGGTTGTCTTGAGTTGTGATTACAGCTTTTGCTTCAGAACCATTTGGCATTTTTAGATGTGTCCAATTTTGGCCATTCAAAATGGACACTCCTTTATTTGTGCCAAAGAATATGACGCCATCTTCGTCTTCTGTCATTGACCAAAACTGAGTTTCAATTCCAAAATCAGCTTTGGTGTAATGAGTGATTTTTGATGTACCTGCCAAATTATAATTGTCGTTAGCCTGCGCTAGTAATACTGATGGTGCAAAAAATGACAGCAATAAAACAAATAATGCGGATTTGAACGGGAGTGGTTGCTGCATAGATAAGCGGTTGTTTTCTGTAAGTACTTGATTATAAGTTATAAAAATGAGGTGACGTAGTGAAATAGAGTGCCATTTATTTAAAGCGTATTTTAAATGTAATAATTCATAAAGCTACTTATCTAGAGAGAAATAGTTTTGTATGATAGGGTAGCAAAGTAATAATTGATTTTGAATTTAAGAATGATCGACTATGGAAAAATGGAAGTACAGTGTTTCAAAGACATTTACAGATTTTAGCATGAAATTATGGAAAACGATGATGCCTGGGGTTTTGATTCTGATGTTGACGCTGACCGGTTGGTCTTGCAATGCTCAATATCTCAATGTGGAGAACAAGGATATTCTTGATGGAGATGGAGAACCAATTATTCTCCGAGGTATCGGCCTTGGAGGATGGATGCTCCAAGAAGGATATATGTTGCGCACTTATGGTGCACAGTATGAAATTGAAAATCGCATTGAGGAATTGATAGGCGAAGAGGGTAAAAACGAGTTTTATACCAAGTGGTGGGCCAATCACTGTACCAAAAGTGATATTGATTCTATGGCAGCTTGGGGATTTAATTCGGTTAGACTACCCATGCATTACAAGATGTTCACGCCACCGATCGAAGAAGAACCTGTCGCTGGAGAAATTACCTGGAAGGAAGATGGTTTTGTGATGGTCGATGATTTACTATCTTGGATAGAAGCCAATGATATGTATTTGATTTTGGATTTGCATGCTGCACCAGGAGGGCAAGGAGAAAATGCTGATATCAGTGATTACGACCCTAGTAAACCATCTCTTTGGGAAAGTGAAGACAATAAAAATAAAATGGTTGCGCTTTGGAAAAAACTTGCAGAACGATATGCCAATGAACCCAATATTGGAGGTTATGATTTGATCAATGAAACTAATTGGGGGTTTGACGACAACCATGAATCGGATCTCAACGGGTGTAACCAAAGTAACAATGCTCCGCTATGGGATATTCAAAAGAGATGCATTGAAGCGATCAGGGAAGTAGATCAAAATCACCTGATTGTAATAGAGGGCAATTGTTGGGGTAATAATTACAATGGATTACCTGATCAACTTTGGGATGATAATATTGTTATTAGTTATCATAAATATTGGAATGCTAATGATCAGGGGTCACTAGCTCCTTTATTGGAAACACAAAACAAATGGAATGTACCTCTATGGTTAGGAGAGACAGGGGAAAATTCCAATGCTTGGTTTACTGATGCCATAGAATTACTGGAAGCCAACAATATTGGTTGGTCTTGGTGGCCACAGAAGAAAATGGGGGGTAATAATGTGCAGGAGATCCCAATCAATGATGGCTATCAAGATATATTAGATTATTGGGGAGGTCAAGGAGATAAGCCTTCTGAGACGGACGCATATGATGCCTTGATGGGGATTGCAGAGAATCTCAAGGCTGAGAATAATGTCTATCATTTTGATGTAGTCGATGCGATGACGAGAGCACCTTATGACAAAACAGCCATTCCATTTCAGCAAAACGTTATTATGGCTACTGGTAACAGTACCTTATATTTTACAGATTACGATTTAGGTAATCAATCTATTGCGTATAGTGATGATGACTACAGCAACGAAACTGCGGATCCAGGAGGAGCAGCTTGGAACCTGGGGGGTAGATATAGAAATGATGGTGTAGATATCGAAGTATGTGAAGATGAAGTAACTAATGGATACAATGTAGGCTGGACCAATGATGGAGAATGGATACAGTATACTTTGGATGTAGAATCTGATGGTGTATATGATATAGGATTACGGTACGCGAGCGTTTCCGAATCTATAGTCAGGATTTTGATTGATGGAGATGATCAATCTGGGTCAGTGTCATTAGAGGCTACTGGAGGCTATCAATCTTGGTCGACCTTTGCTATTGAGGATCTGATTATTGACCAAGGACAGTCTAAGCTCAAATTCTATATTGAAAAAGGAGGAGCAAACTTGAACTACATGGAATTTGCTAAAGTGGGAGAGTCTGCTGATTTATCATTTGAGTCTGTTTCTGCTGTGACTTCTGAAACTGGAAATCAAGTCAATGTGACTTTAAACAAAGAAGTTGATCCATCGACAGTCTCAAGCTCAGGTTTTAACCTTGATATTGACGGTAACTCTGCGACGATTACTTCAGTAGCTGTTTCAGCCACAAGTAACAGAGTACTAGTGCTAGATTTTAATGATATAATTGGATATACAAGTGAGATGCGATTGTCTTATGACGCAACGGATATTTCCACATCGGAGGAGCAGGCATTGGCTCCTTTTAATGATTTGAATGTTGAAATTGGTTTACCTGTTCACTATACCTTGCCAGGTAAAATCCAAGCAGAAGACTTTTTTGAATGGGATGGTTTGGCACTTGAAAAAAGCGAGGATACTGGGGGAGGTCATAACCTGGCTTATACCAGTACAGGAGATTATGCTTCTTACTATTTAACACTGGATACTGAAGGAGAATTTGATGTACAGGCACGTGTGGCTTGTTTTAATAACTCAGGTACCATCGAGTTTCAGCAATTGTCCTTAGATGGAGTGCTATTAAATAGCGTAAAGTTAGAAGTGCCTGTCACAGGTGGGTGGCAAGATTGGGAAACCACAGCAGCGGTTATGATGCATTTGGATGCTGGTCGTACGATATTGAAAATGGTGATTGATGATCCTGAGTTTAATATTAACTGGTACAAGTTCACAGAATTTGTATTGTCAACAGGTGAGGAGTCTATTGAGTTTCAACCTTCAATTTATCCTAATCCTAGCACTGGTGATATCATCATTGAATTGTCTGCTGTGCCGAGCAATACTACGATCAATGTAATATCAACAGACGGGAAAATTCTTTGGGGACAGGAATATCAATTACTCGCAAATACCCTCAAAGTGAGTTTGCCCCAGCTTGATCCTGGTGTATACCTAATCGAAGTTATCAGAGCAGGGAACAAATACATAAGTAGAGTGATACTAGAGTAAAAGTAATATCAAAACAGGACATTATTCTTGTGAAATAGTGGTCTTAATAATTAGCGTAACAATCTATTGATCAGTAGTTTGTTGCGCTTTGTAGTGTCTATGGAGTAGGGTTTTTTTATCATGTAGTGATTAAGCAGTAGGTCTAAAATTAAACTCTCCGATATGGAGAGATACATTTGAATTGAATTAAAAGACCAGGTCCAGAGGGCCTACTAATTACTAAAACAATAAAGCATGATGAAAGTTTACAAGATTAAATACTTGGCTTTTTTTGCGTCACTCTTATTGATGTCATTTGTTTCTATAGCACAGGACACTCAGATATCAGGAAAGGTAAAAGACGCTCAGTCAGGGGAAGCATTGCCGGGAGTAACGATTTACTGCAACGGCACAGGTGCAGTGACTGATATAGACGGCAACTATACGGTCAATGCTGGAGGAGATGATGAAGTCACGTTTTCATTTATTGGGTATTTGACTCAGATAGTATCTGTCAATGGCAGGAGCTCCATCAATATCTCATTAGAAGAAGATCTAGTTGCACTTGAAGAAGTGGTGATCACCGGATACGGTGTACAAAAGAAAAAGGTAGTGACTGGAGCGATATCACAAATCTCTGCTGCCAAGTTAGAGAAGACAGCAGACATGCGTATAGAACAGGCGCTACAGGGAAGAGCTGCTGGTGTCATGGTGATGAATAACTCAGGTCAGCCTGGGGATCAGTTATCTGTTATTATTCGAGGTGCAGGGTCTAATGGAGATGTACAACCATTGTATATCGTGGATGGTTTGCCATTGAGTGGTGCGGGATTAGACTTTTTGAATCCTGCTGATGTAGAATCGATAGAAATATTGAAAGATGCTACTTCATCTGCCATTTATGGTACTAGAGCGTCCAATGGCGTGGTGCTGATTACAACTAAAGGAGGCGGTAGATCTGAAAAAACGTCATTCTCTTATTCTGGGTATTACGGGGTGCAAAATCCATGGAAACAGCAAGATGTGTTGAACGCAGATCAATACATGAACACGATGAACCAAGCCTCTATCAATGATGGAAGTGACTTGATGTTCCCTTTAGCCGCTAGAGATACCATCAATGGGGATACAGATTGGCAGGATGAAATGTTTAACTACAATGCGCCAAAGACTAGTCATACGGTCTCAATGATTGGAGGGTCAGAGAACGGTTCTTTTGCTTCATCGATTAATTACTTCAGCCAAGAGGGGCTTGTCGCACCAGGTAAGTCTGAGTTTGAAAGAATAACATTTAGAATTAAAGGTGAACGAAGTTTTAAGCGGTTAACAGTCGGAGGGAATGTGAATTTTGTAAATATTACGACCAAAGGTATTGATACCAATAGTCAGTACGGGGCGGGTATTAATCAAGCGATCAATATGCCGCCAATCGTGCCAGTGAAAAACGCAGATGGAAGCTGGGGTGTTCCAGGTGATTACAATTTGGCTATGCAAGAGGTGGTAAATCCTGTTGCTTTGCTCCACTACAATCATAGTGAAACCAATACCTACAAAGGCTTGGGAGGCTTGACTGCCGAGCTAGAGTTAATTGATGGATTGAAAATACGATCTGCTTTTAGTACAGAGGTGGCCTTCGTTGACAACCGGTCATATACACCGCTCTATTATATCAACCCTACTAATAAGACGGATTTCAACAGTGCTAGTAAATCTGTCAACGAATATTTTAGATGGAATTGGGACAATACAATTACTTATAAAAAGCAATTAGGAGATCATAATGTTACTGCACTGGTAGGTTTTTCCAGATTCAGAGAATGGAGTGAAGGAGTATGGGGTTCAAAAGATAGTTTAATCTTTGACACATTTGACAAAGCTTACATTGATAACTCTTCTCAGATATTAGGACAGACTAGTGGAGGGTTTAGTGAGGCAACTTTGCAATCCTACTTTGCGCGTGTATACTATGATTATAGAGAAAAGTACTTGCTGGAAGCAGTCGTAAGGGTGGATGGATCCTCTCGATTTGGATCTGAAAATAGATATGGGACTTTTCCAGGCGCGGCAATAGGTTGGGTGTTTACTGAGGAGAACTTTTTTCCATCGCTGGGATTCATGGATTTTGGAAAGCTTCGTGTGAGCTGGGGTCGGAATGGAAATCAGAATATTGGAAATTTCCAGTACACCTCGATTATCTCCACAGGGAATTCATATTTCTTTGGTACTGGTCAGCGATTGTATGACGGTATCCAACCCTCCTTTATTTCAAACCCTTCTATCAAGTGGGAGTCGTCCGAGCAATTAGATATTGGGTTGGACTTGAGGTTCTTCAATGGTAAACTGACTGTTGCTGCTGATTATTATGACAAGAGGAACACAGATTGGCTAGTAAGTGGAAATGGTTTTTATCCAAGAGCGGGTGTTGGTAATAACGTAGGGGTGATTAATGCTGGAGATATTAGAAATTCAGGGTTTGAACTTGAATTAGGATACAAAAATACTTTTGGAGAGGGTTTGTTTGCCGATATCAGTTTCACAGCGAGTACAAATAAAAATGAGCTATTGGATATTGCTGATGGTCTATCAGTATTGAATGGTGCAGGAGGAGCGCATGGTCAAGGTACGATTCAAAGAGCAATCATTGGAGAGCCGATGGGTTATTTCTGGGGGTATCAGACGGATGGACTTTTTACAAATGCAGCTGAACTTGGTACGACCGATCATCAACCAAATGCACAATTAGGAGATTTGAAATTTGTGGATACTAATGACGATGGTATTCTGGATGATGAAGACAAAGTGAAGCTAGGTAATCCATATCCCAAATTGATGATGGGGTTGAATTTGGCCTTTGATTGGAAAGGGATTGACTTTGGTATGTTCTGGTATTCTGCAGTGGGACACCAGATATACAATGCCAGTAGACGATCCGATCTTATGGTATCCAACTATACCACAGATGCACTGGATGCCTGGTCAGAAGACAACACTTCTGGATCACTACCACGACTTACGCTAAGAGATGATAATCGTTCCTGGCGAAATCCTTCTGATTTCTATGTCGAGGATGCAGACTATTTAAGGTTGAAAAATATCCAAATAGGCTATACACTTCCGAAGGGGATGCTTGAAGCGATCAAAGTAGAAAAGGTAAGAATTTACTTCCTGTCTGAGAACTTATTGACTTTCACAAAATACTCAGGTATGGAAGCGGAGATCGGTGGTGGTCCTCTCAATATGGGTGTGGACTATGGTATCTATCCGCAGCCTAAAACATTCATTGGTGGAATAAACATCACTTTTTAATTCATTCTTTAGAACAGTATTATGAAAAAGATATTAATAAAACTATTAATGATCCCATTGGGTTTCGGTTTGGTCAATTGTTCGGATGATTTTTTGGAAATCGAACCAAAATTGAACCGTACAGAGGCAAATGCATATTCTAGTGAAGAAGATGCTATGCAGGCTATGACAGCCGTTTACAGTGCTTTTGCTGTGCAGCCATGGATACATGTCCCGATGCAGTCTGACATTTTTTCGGATGACGCCTTCACTGGTGGAGAGCCAGGGGGTGGGATGATGCAATATCAGGAGCAGGAGAGATCTACAGTTACTCCTGAAAATTCCGCAGCAATGGATTTGTGGAACAAGTGTTATTCAGGAATCTACCGAGCTAATATTTTCTTTGAAAAAGAGGACGGAATAGCTTGGCTGACAGAGGAGAAAAAAAATAGGATGTCTGCAGAAGTAAGGGTGCTGAGAGCACATTTCTACTGGGATTTAGTACGTCATTTTGGCTGGGTGCCAATATATAAGAGTAACCCCCTGAATATTAACGATACCAAAAGTCCAACACAAAGCACTCCAGATGAGGTGCTGACATTCATAGCGAGTGAATTGCTATCTGCAATTCCTGAATTGCCATTGACAGTTAGTAATAATGAAAAAGGACGTGTCACCAAGGACATGGCTAGAATGATGATGGCCAGAATCTACCAGTTAAATGTGGGATTCTTTCAGCCAGTCTTAGGAGCGTCAACATGGGTGGACGGTAATGGTACCACACTAGATGCGGTCTATGTCAGTGCGATGGTTGATGAAATACTGGCGAGCAATAGATATTCCTTGATGGATAATTATGCTGATGTATTTGATTGGGAGAATGAGAACACGAGCGAATCGATCTTCGAGTGGCAGTATTCTGATGGTGCTGCATCGAATGATTGGGGAGGCTGGGGTATCAGAGGCAATTTTGCGAGTGTGTTTTATGGCCCACGTGAACCTCAAGGTGACCTAGACATCAACCCAGGATGGAGTTTTGGCACCATGTCATGGTCATTGGTCAATGAGTATGAAGTAGCGGACCCAAGGTTTGGAGTGACATGTTACGACGCAGAAACGAATTTGACTAGCTATGCAAGTGGTTATCAAAACACAGGATATTTTAACGCAAAATATATGCCTAGATCGGCTTATATCGCTCCAAATGGAAATATTGACCACAATTGGTTGGTCAACTACAAGGACATGCGATTGGCAGAATTGTGGTTGATAGGAGCTGAACTCAATCTTGATGTGGACAATGCTAAAGCAACAGACTACCTCAATGAGGTAAGAGTTCGTGCCATGGGCGAATCAGCAAGGTTGACCACTATTACTTTAGACGATGTGTATCACGAGCGCAGAGTGGAGCTCGCAGGAGAAGGTCATCGTAAGTGGGACCTGCTCAGAAGAGGATTGGATTACACAAAGTCAATGATCGATGCATCATGGGATGTGCCGGTGGGTATTGACAATACTGGAGATTTTTCTCAAGGGGTATTTGAGACCAATACTTGGGGGATGTTGCCTATTCCAGCTCCAGAAATTAGACTAGTCAACGAAGGTACTTTGGAACAATATGTTCCAGCCTATGGAGGATAAAATAGGAGGCCATGTATGGCATGGTCTCTTCTTAAATATTGTATTACAATTAAACTATTTATTAATATGAAACGATTAAATATCTATTTGAAACTGATGGTGCTAACATTAATTGTTGGGGCTACAGCTGCATGTTCTGAAGAGGATGTTAAAACGCCGCCTTTGGCATATTTTACTGCTGCGGCAGATGCAAACAATACACAATTGATCAACTTCACTAACGAAACAGTATCGGCTGATTCTTATGTGTGGAATTTTGGCGATGGAGAGACTTCTGTAGAGACGAGTCCATCACATGCGTATGTTGAGCCAAATACCTATACGGTAACCTTGACAGCTACCAATGATGGAGGCGATAACGTGCATACTGAGGAAGTAAAGATAGCTGCTGCGGCCGCTGTGAATGTATTGATTAATAATGAGTTAGATGATGATACGGGATGGACAGTAGTTCAAATGAATGAGAATGATAATGGCAGTATTACATTTGCTGACGGTATAGCGGTCTTCAATGAGATAGAAGATGTTGCCGAAGGTGGATGGGATGAGCCTTGGGCACATGTCGCCATGTATCAAGCCGTTGAGCTTGAAGCAGGTGTTTATTTCTTCGATATGGATGTAGTAACTGAAGGTATCAACGAGACTTGGTTGGAAGTATGGATTGGTAGTGAAGAACCTGTTGTTGGAAGTGACTACAATGGAGAGGTTGGAGCTGTGAGAGCGGCCATGATCAATGCTTGGGATTGTGAAGGTACGATTACTTATACGGGTGCACTTTCTGGAGCTGGATGTATGGACGGAACCATCGAAATTACAGAAGGAGGAACTCAATATGTAGTGCTCAGAGGTGGAGGATTCAACTTCGGGCCTAATGGAATATCAATCGATAATCTAAGTTTAACTGCACAATAGTAAATTATGATGTCAGCTGATATGTAAGTGCATATTAGCTGACATTTAATTAACCCTGCTAGCCGATCTATTTACTTTTATATCTATTAACTATATGACTATTAATCTTTTCAAAAGTCAACTCTGGATTGGCCTAATGACGCTATGTCTATACGCATGTATTAATAGATCCATGGATCAAGAAGAAATTTCGGGGAGTAATATGGTCGCTCATATCACATCGTTTGATGAAGTAAATAAATTCCTGAAAGTGGATGATTTTATGTCGACTTCTTCATTAAATATAGACCACATAATAAATATTAGACCAAAGGAGAAGTATCAATCCATGGATGGGTTTGGCTATACTTTAACAGGTGGTAGCGCCCAGCTATTAATGAAAATGTCCGTGCAGGCTAGACATGAATTGCTGTTGGAACTCTTTGGGGCCAGTGAGGGACAGATTGGTGTTAGCTATCTCCGAGTGAGTATTGGTGCTTCGGATTTAGATGAGAAAACCTTTTCTTATGATGACATACCTATGGGAAGTGAGGATGTCAAACTCGAAAAATTTACAATGGAGGAGGATGATATAGACCTAATCCCTATTTTGAAAGATATTCTAGCCATTAATCCAACGCTAAAGATAATGGCATCTCCTTGGTCACCTCCAGTTTGGATGAAATCTAATGGGCAAACCAAAGGCGGAACGTTACTGGTGAAGTACTATGATGTCTATGCACGCTACTTCGTTAAATATATTAGAGAGATGTCCAAAAGGGGAGTAATGATCGATGCTGTCACGGTGCAAAATGAACCGCTCCATCCAGGCAATAATCCCAGTTTGTATATGACGCCCGAAGATCAGTTGATCTTTGTGAGCCAACATTTGGGCCCTCTGTTTAGTGCAGAGGGAATAGCAACTAAAATCGTATTATATGATCACAATGCTGATAGAATGGATTATCCCATGACGATTCTAGATGATTCTCTTGCAAGAAAATATATCGATGGGTCAGCTTTTCATTTGTATGGTGGCAGTATTGAGGGACTGTCAGCTCTGCACGATGCACATCCTGATAAGAATATATATTTCACTGAGCAATGGATTGGTGCACCGGGTGACTTTGCGCTAGACGTTAATTGGCACATTAAAAATTTGATCATCGGAGGAAGCCGTAACTGGTGTAAAACGATTTTAGAATGGAACCTGGCAGCAGATGCCAATCAAATGCCACATACTGTTGGCGGGTGTACCCGATGCCTTGGTGCGCTCACGATTGAAGGGGATGAAATCATTCGTAACCCTGCCTACTACATCATCGCACACGCATCTAAGTTCGTAAGGCCAGGGTCGAAAAGAGTGTTTTCTACTGATCTAGATGCCCTGCCCAATGTGGCCTTTGTGACTCCAGAAGGAAAAGTAGTGTTGATTGTATTAAATGAAACAGACAAAAGTCAAAGAATTGAAATAAAGACCCAAGGCCGAAGTATTTATACTGAATTAATAGCTGAAGGGGTGGCTACTTATGTATTGGGAAAAATCTAGTCCTAATAGTTATCTGGATAATGGAATTTTTATACACGAATTATATTGAAATGAAAACGATACTTTTTTACAGTTTGGCAATGAGCCTATTGGTATCATGTACTATACAAGAAACGTCAACTCCTAAGGCGGTGGATGTTGCACCGATAATTAACAAGGAACTGTCCGTAGCAACAATTATTACTACTGCCAAAGGCACAGAACTAAGGTTGACCGAAACTGGACAGGCTAATTTTGAAGCTGGTGAACAACCTGTGGAGCAAGAGTTATCCATTTTCATCAATCCAAATATGACCTTTCAAACTTTGGTAGGAATTGGGGGCGCGATCACAGATGCCTCAGCAGAGACGTTTGCTAAGTTGCCCGATGACAAACAAGAGGAGCTGATGAATGCCTATTACTCTGAGGATGGTATTGGCTATTCTTTGATTAGAACCCCCATTCATAGCTGTGACTTTAGTACAGGGTCCTATACTTATATCGAAGAAGGAGATCAGGGCTTAGAGACCTTCTCAGTAGAGCATGATTTGGAGTTCAAAATTCCTATGATCAAAAGAGCGATTGCCAAAGCAGGAGGAGAGTTGATGACCTATGCAAGTCCATGGTCACCACCTGCTTTCATGAAGTCTAATAAAAACATGCTCCAAGGGGGTAGTTTGCTTCCAAAGTATTATGATTCATGGGCGATGTATTATGCTAAATTTATCAAGGCATATGAGACATTGGGTATCCCGATTTGGGGCTTGACTATCCAAAACGAACCAATGGCTACTCAGCGTTGGGAGTCGTGTATTTACACCGCTAAACAAGAAAGAGATTTCTTGAAAAATCATCTTGGACCTGTATTAGAACAAGAAGGTTTAGGAGATAAAAACATCATCGTTTGGGATCACAATAGAGATCTGATCACCAACAGAGCCAATACGATCTTGGGAGATCCTGAGGCTGCTAAATATGCTTGGGGGACAGGTTTTCATTGGTATGAGACCTGGACAGGAAGTGCCCCAAATTTTGAGAATTTGAAAAGGGTAAAAGAGTCTTTTCCCAATAAGAAGTTGATGTTTACTGAAGGTTGTAACGAGGCTTTTGATACTTTGAAATATCAATACTGGCCCAATGCCGAACGATATGGTAAGTCAATGATCAATGATTTCAATATGGGGACAGCAGGCTGGACAGATTGGAATATTTTGTTGGATGAGACAGGAGGTCCAAACCATGTAGGTAACTTTTGTTTCTCACCGATTCATGGAGATACCCAAACGGGAGAGTTGATCTACACACCCTCTTATTACTACATAGGGCACTTTTCAAAGTATGTCAAGCCAGGCGCTAAGCGAGTAAGTACTGTTGCGAGTCGTAGCTTTTTGATGGCGACCACTTGGCAAAACACGGATGGTAGTATGGCTACCGTGATTATGAATGAAAATAAAAGGGCGATTGACTTTAATCTTTATGTAGGAGATCAAGTCATCAAAATGAATATTCCGGCCAGTGCCATGCAAACTGTTTTGTATTAACAGATGAATGGAAAGAAATAATACAGGCTGGGCCTAAGAAATAAGAGGATAGGTAATCTTAGCCACTCTTAATATAGGAGTGGTTTTTTATTTAATTAGTGTTAATATTATGAAAAAGTATCTACATGAAGTTTTTAAAAGAGATTAATTCTATCAACTGGGAAAAGTTATTTCTTGAATTATTGGTCGTATTCTTAGGGGTGACAGCTGGGTTTATATTGAATAATTATAAATCTGAAAGACAGGCCGAAGAGTTAGAGTTGAAATACCTCAATAGCTTTTTGAAAGATGCTGAGTATAATCTAAACGAACTCCAAGATTTTCATAAAGAGGATAGTACATGGATGGCCTGGAGTATTCCATTTATAAAACAATTCAGAGATAAATCTACTCCTTTGGATTCAGCTTCCTCCTTGTTCTTGAAAATCATGATGGTTAATAATATTACTCCCAAAAAAGGGACCTATGAGGATATTACTAACAGTGGGAATTTAAATTTGATTCAAAATTTTGGGTTGAAAGAAGCTATTGTGAATTATCATTTGGAGTTGGAAGATGCAAAATTCCTGTATCAATTTTTTCAAGAGTATTTCAATAATTTCGTCTTGCCATTCGTACTGGAAGAGTTTGATTTAATCAATAATGAACCAAGGTCACCAGAAATTATTCATAGCCATAAATTCTCAAATATGTTTATTGGTTATTTTGCTATGGTTCAGCAAAGACGAGTGATGAACGATTCATTACTCGTGACAAATGAGGGATTGATAGGCTATCTAAAGCAGGAACTCGGGGCTCGATAAGTTTCAAACAATCTGTAGAGAATTTAATCATTTATCAAATCCGTCTGAATAACTCTTTCTCTCCGTTGCAGAATTCCTTGATCAAAGTGAGAACATGTCATCCTAAGTTTGTTGAAGGAAGGCTCGAAGAAGTAGTCTATATTTAATTGCAGCTATTCTTTTCATCATTTCTAGATGAGAAGGATTACCATACCCTACATGGGGTTCTATTTCTATGGATTCAATTGGTGTCAGGTATGATTTATTGAATTTGTATTTGCTCAGATGTATGTCTGATTTTGACTAGAATAATCTTCGTTCGATTTTCGATTTCCCGTTAAAGGCTGTAACTTTTAGTTGTAACAGCAAACCAAATCGATCATGAAGCTTATATCTCCAAATGAAGCGGTTATATTTTTTGCAGGAGACTCCGGTGATGGAATTCAACTCACTGGTGGTCAATTTTCAGAAACAGTAGAAATATTTGGTAATGACATCAGTACATTTCCTGATTTTCCCGCTGAAATCAGAGCGCCCAAGGGAACTCTCTTTGGCGTATCAGGCTTTCAACTCAAATTGGGCAGTGTCAAAGTCTTTACTCCAGGAGATCAATATGATGTCCTCGTCGCTATGAATGCGGCTTCCCTAAAGACCAACCTCAGCCACCTCAAAAAAGGAGGTATTATACTGGCTAATACCAGCGGATTTGATAAAAAGAACCTAAAACTTGCCAAATACTTAGATGGTGAAAACCCTTTGGAGGATCACTCCTTGGACAACTATGATGTCCATAAAATTGACATTACCAAAATGACGCAGGAGACCCTATCGGAATCTTCCTTGGATCGAAAAGAAATCGAACGATGCAAAAACATGTTCGTCTTAGGTTTTGTCTATTGGATGTTTAATCAGGAGCTTAAAAACACTATTCACTTTTTAAAAGAGAAATTCAAATCAAAGCCCAAATATGCAGAGGCAAATATTGCCGTACTCAAAGCGGGGTATAACTTTGCGGATACGAGTGAAACATTCACCTCTAGATTTGATATCAAACCGGCCAAATTAGAAAGTGGGAACTATAGAAATATCAATGGCAACCAAGCCGTGGCTTTGGCCCTCGTTGCTTCAGCCAAAAAAGCAAAACTAGATTTGTTTTATGGCAGTTATCCCATCACACCTGCTTCCAATATTTTACATCAACTCTCTAGATACAAAAACTTTGGCGTCAAGACCTATCAGGCCGAAGATGAAATCGCTGCTGTATGCTCAGCCATTGGTGCATCGTTCGGTGGTCAACTAGGAGTTACTGCTTCTTCAGGTCCTGGGATCGCACTCAAGGGAGAAGCCATGGGGCTCGCCATGATTTTGGAACTACCACTAGTTATAATCAATGTACAGCGCGGAGGTCCCTCTACAGGGTTGCCCACCAAAACAGAACAAGCAGATCTTCTGCAGGCCATGTACGGGCGCAATGGAGAAGCTCCCATTCCGATATTTGCTGCCTCTACTCCAAAAGACTGCTTTGAAGTCACTTTTCTTGCATGCAAAATTGCGGTAGAGCATATGACACCAGTGATGATCCTATCTGATGGCTATATAGCCAATGGCTCTGAACCATGGAGATATCCTACTGGAAAAGATTTACCGGATATCACTCCTCCTTTTGCAACAGCAAAAAAAGGAGAAGAGCCGTTCCTGCCTTATAAAAGGGATGATCATCTGGTTAGGAAATGGGCATCTCCAGGACTCGCTGGGCTAGAACACAGAATCGGTGGATTGGAAAAAGAAATAGACACTGGCAATATATCCTACGATCCTGATAATCATGAAAAGATGATTAAAATCAGAGCTGAAAAGGTGGATCACATAGCATCCATTTTACCACCACAAAAATATGCGCATGGCGATCAAAATTCTAAGCTCCTCGTCATAGGGTGGGGGTCTACGTATGGTGCTATTGAATCTGCCATCATATCCTTGCAAGAAGAAGGGTATGATATCGCGCATATACATATCAAGAGTATACATCCCTTGCCCAATAATTTGGGGGAGATATTGAGCCATTTCGAAGATATTATTGTGCCAGAGATGAACAATGGTCAATTGGTCAAAATATTAAGAGAAAAATTCCTACTTCCAATGAAAGGAGTTTCTAAAATCAAAGGGACCCCCTTTACCACCCAAGAAATTAAATCTGCCATACTTGACAAACTGAGCCATGCAAGAGACTGATCAAAAAAAATATACTTCCAAAGACTTCGGGACCGATCAGGAAGTGAGATGGTGCCCTGGGTGTGGAGATTACAGCATTCTTAATCAGGTGAAAAAGATTTTGCCAGAGATCGGTGTTGACAAAGAAAATATCGTTTTTATTTCAGGTATTGGGTGTTCCTCTAGGTTTCCCTACTATACCGAAACCTATGGAATGCATAGTATACATGGTCGAGCCACTGCTATCGCTAGTGGCCTCAAAGCGGCCAATCCAGGCCTAGATGTATGGATAGTCACAGGGGATGGGGATGCTTTGTCTATAGGAGGTAATCATTTGATCCACCTGCTGAGGAGGAATATTAATGTCAACATACTCCTATTCAACAACGAAATATATGGACTCACCAAGGGGCAATACTCCCCAACTTCCCCCGTGGGGAAAATCTCGGCATCAACTCCTCAAGGGTCGTTGGACTATCCTTTCAATCCGCTGATGTTGGCGTTAGGAGCAGAGGGTACTTTTGTCGCTAGGTCAATAGATACCAATCCAACACACCTAAGAGAAACTTTACTGGCTGCTCATAATCATCAAGGGTCTAGTCTTGTAGAAATCTATCAAAATTGTAATGTCTTCAATGATGGCTGTTTTTCTTCTTTCTCTGATAAAGATACCAAAGAGGATAACATCTTGATGCTGACAAAAGGCGACCCATTAATTTTTGGAAAGGAGCATAACAAGGGAATCATATTAGATGGGTTCACTCCCAAAGTAGCAGACCTGACCAATGGGTTTTCAAAAGAAGACTGTTGGATTCATGACCCTTCTGATCGTGTAAAAGCGATCTTACTCACTCAGTTTTTTGATTATGATGATCAGACGAATGAGCTCCCGAGACCGTTTGGTCTTATTTTTGAAAAAGAGAGAAGTAGTTACGAAAATCAAATGAGTGAGCAAATAGAACAGGCTATTGCAAATCAAGGAGTCGGCAATCTCGATGATCTTTTGGCTGGATCAAATCCTTGGACGGTTGACTAATCGGTTATTAAACAACCTTAATTGTAGACTGCCAAGGCTCAAGTAATGACAGTAAACATAC
>JAOPTS010000149.1:0-2556 GCA_051531955.1 Reichenbachiella sp. | reverse complement strand
TCATCCATTTACAAAGTAAATCCAGGATTCCTCTAGACGAACTTGAAGATAGGTTTGCTATAGGTCGCAGAACAGTCTTCAGAGACATCAAAGCCCTGATGGAAGCTGGCGTACCTATTGGAGGTGATGCAGGAGAAGGATATTTCATAGTCGAGGGCTATCGATTGCCACCCGTAGTATTTAATAAAGAAGAAGCATCTGCATTATTATTAGGAGGTAAATTGCTAGCACCCAAAGCAGACCCGAAAACAACTCAAGCATTTCAAGATGCGCTATACAAGATCAAGGCAGTCCTCCGCTATTCGGACAAAGAGTATCTCACCACACTAGAAGATAAGGTAGTAGTTCATCAGAGGCGTACTAGTAACAAGGAAGATGAAAGAGAATCCTTCTTCCTTGATATCCAGAAAGCAGTTGCCGAAAATCGCACCATACAAATGCATTACTTCTCCAACTATAAAGAAGAGTACAACGACAGAAAGGTAGCGCCTTTGGGCCTTATCTACTACAATGACAACTGGCACCTCATTGCACATTGTTTCCTAAGGAATGGTATCAGAGATTTCAGAACCAATCGCATCAAAGCCCTGTGCCTATCAGAAGAATGCTTTGACCCGTCGGAATTCCCCAATTACGATGAGTTTCTCAAAGAACAAATTTCCCGGTATCAATTTGTAGAAGCCGAGATCGAAATCCATAATAGCATTACCAAATACATCACGGATGAAAAATACCGTCATGGTTTTGTTAGTGAACAAAAAGGCTCGGAGTGGACACAAATGAAATTTCAGACACCTGACATTCACTACTTCGCAAGATGGGTAATCCTTCACGGGAAACATGCCAACATTATTTCTCCTGAATCTCTAAAACAAGCTTCAAAAACCTTAAGCCAAGAGATATTTGAGCATTATAAAGGAAAATAATAATTAGTCAAACTATGAGTGACATAGGGCTGTCACTCTCCTCATTTACTTTGTATTCGAACCAAATATCAATCGATGAAAACAAATGTAAAAGAGCTCGTTATCTATACAATCAAAGAGCAGTATAAATCTGAGTACAAAAAAGTACAGTCTGTGGTCAAATCATGCCTGCAAGACATGACTGGTTACCAAAGCGTATTAAGTTATAGATCATGTAGTATTGACAATCAATTGATGGACTGGGTTAACTGGGATACTTTGGATAACGCCAAGCAAGCTCAAAAAAAATTTGAAAGTCACCCGCAATATGATGTCCTATTGTCCTACTTAGACACCATGACATTTTCTGACCATTTTAAAAACTAAAATCATGATTGCAGAAAAATTAGATCTGGCCAAATCAGACAAAGACTATTACACAGCCAAAAAGTCTGCTCAAATAGTAGAGTTAGGAAGCTACCCCTACCTCACTATACAGGGAATAGGACCACCAGAAACCCCTTCTTTTGAAGAGGCTATTAGGAAGGTTTATAAAATAGCTTATACTATTAAGTTCATGCAGAAAGAAGAGGACCTGGACTTCAAAGTTCCAAAAATGGAGTGCGAATGGTTCATCGAAGGAGGGCCGAAAGTCCAAGATCAATTCAAAAACACACCCAGAGAAGAATGGTGCTGGAAAATTCACATTAGGGTACCTATTTCCGTAACGCAGCAAGTTTTTGAGGAAGCAGGTTCAACAATTCGATCAAAGAAGAAGACAATCGATATCTCTGCTGTAAAGTTTGAAATAATCAATCAAGGAAAATCTGTTCAATGCCTACATGTTGGCTCATATGAAAATGAAGAATCTACTATAATAAAGATACATGAACTAATAGATCATGAAAGCCTAACAATCCAAGGTTACCATAAAGAAATCTATTTGAGTGATCCTAGAAAATCTCCTGAAGAGAAGTTGAGAACAATTCTAAGATACCCAGTAGGGTAATATAAATCGAGGAGTAAGATCAGTTATCACTTACTCCTCGAGTATCTTATTTCTTCTTTAAGATAAAAGCTGCAATGGCAGAGAACAATAGCCCAATAGGAAAGATCTCCATAAAAGTCATCCCAAATTTGATGAATGGGTTTTGATACCATGCTGTCCACTGGTCCCAACTAGCTCTCAAGGCTTCTACCTCATCCACTGACGCACCCGTTTGCTCCAACGCATTGACCTGACTCAAGGAATATTGCTCCGCAAAATCAGGCAATATCATACCCGAATACAACATCCAACCAATAGTATAAACTAATGATGCCACGAACACCATCCCTAGCCCAAATAAAAAAGCCTCATTAAAAGGAAAACTTGATTCAAGTTTGTCCCTGTATTTACGCACTCCCATGAAGACCTCTACCATCCCTAAAGCTATGGTAACATACCCGACAACTTCTCCTACCCCATCATCATAATTACCTTCCCCAACGAATATCCAATTGTACCCCCACCACGAAAGATTCATAACCAAGCCAGCCACGATACCGTGTGCAATGATTGCTTTATTCTTGCTCATTTTAAGATTGATTTTATTACAACGAAGTAAAATAATGAATTGATAGTAAATCACGGGACACATTAAAAACTATG
>JAOPTS010000148.1:0-14092 GCA_051531955.1 Reichenbachiella sp. | reverse complement strand
TGCCATACAAGTTAACAGCTTTTGTGAAAAACCGCATTTACAAAATGCTACTTTACACGGCCTGAAAAATATAAAGGTGTAGTTCAAAACTACACCTAGAAAATGATCTTTATTCTACGTCTAGAGGGAGTCTCATTCCCATGGTAAATGCGAACAAACTGGATATTATATTCCAAGAGAAGAATGGTACCATGCTATCAAAAAACATGAAACAGCAGAGATCAACAATACATAGTTTGTGATTTTACTTATAAGTAAATGACGTTCAAATTTCTCTATAGTAATTCGATAATAATAATTCTCAAAGTATCTTTCTATTACATCAGGAACAGAATAATCATTATATAATAATGACACCTTAAAATTTTTGTACATTTTAAAATGCTTAAAATTATCTTCGGTAAATGAATTATGAAAAAAATTCAGCTTTTGGATATAAATATTCTGAGCTCTTTTCATCAATGAATAATTAACAATCAGAAGTGAGATAGAAATAAAAAGACCAAAAGAAACTGCACCAATCATCAAGAACCAATTAAAACAAAAACAACAACTTACTACCAATACTATTACAGTTAACCTACGCCTTCATATCGATCATTCCGACAAGAAAGACGAGTAACCAATCACACGGTCGGCCAAATCAGTAAACCCTCTATAGTAGACGAGTATCTCATAATTGTTCTTGGTCTGATAGAAGGAATTTTCTAAAGCATAATTATCCGCTCCCTCTACCCAATACATGTAATCATAATACCCTTGTTTGAGTTTGACAGATGACTGATAGGTCTGGGTTCGTTGGTCATAGACCATGCGGCTGTACTGATCTTTTTTCCAATCATTGAATGCCCCGATGACATATACCTCGTCTAGCAACTCTTCGCTTTTGATCGTGAAATGAGTATTGACATAATCCTCTTCCAAAAAACCTGCATTAGGTTCATTTGTACCAATAAAAAAACCACCATTCATATCTCTAATCTGAGAGTAGACCTCCTTCTTTCTTGACTTATCCGTAATCACATAGGCATCCCATGTAGTACTTGTTTTTTCTATTCTTGATACATTCATCCCTCTAAAAGAAGTCAGTCGCAAGTCGAAAGAGCGAAACTCGTTCCCTCCTCGAAAATTATTTTCCGCATTGAAGGAATTGTATCGCAACTGCTTGATCCCGGCGTTGACATTGGTAGGACGAAGGTCAAAGATGGCATTGTCCCAACGGTTGTTTTGACGTAATACTACTTTGAGCTCTGAGTAAGGATTACCCACCTTGACTCCACCATAGTTGAGGGCAAAATCAATTTGTTGATTGATGAATCGATAACGGACACTGGTCGAAGCTCTCAAATTAGGCGCTATCCCTACCAAGTTTTCAAAGACGATAAATCGACGAGTAAAGATGACTTTATTGGGATTGCTATCTGCATAGACCATCACCACATAGTTGCCTGATCGTTTGACCTTGGGCAATTTCATCCAATAGTTGACATAGAGCTCTTTGCTATTGATAGAGTAATCATAATTGATAATATCAAAGACATTAAAATCTTGGAGAAAATCAATATCATTCAAATCAGATTGCTTCCAATCTAGGTTACAATGAATAATCTTAGCTTGTATGACATCATACTCCTCCCGGAGTAAATCAAACCGCAACATCAAGTCGGTGCGCTGACCTAGCAAAACAAATGGTGCTTCTCGCTCTTGATTGGGAGAGTTGAGAATCGGGAACAGCTGCACTACTCCTACGTCTTTGTGAAACTTCTTATCCTCAAACACCATTCCTCTCTGAGCAAAAGAAAGGCTGGTAATTATTAACAAAACGCAGAATAACAAACTCTTTTTCATAGGTAGACTCTTATTGATAATCCAATATTAATGATATTAATTAATCGGCACAAGGTTTGGCCACTTCCTTGCTAATCAATAACTAAACACTCCATTTTTAGTACCCTCTCCAGCAACCATAATGCTTGTCAAATCCTTAACTTTAACCTCGATTATGCAATAGCATTTCTATTGTGGATTTAATTCATCATAGAAATTAATTTCAACTGATTCCAACCATTTGGAAAAAGGCTGTGTCATACCAGTGAGCCAAACAAAAAACCGTAGCTAACCGCAAATGTCGGCAGACGAGACCAAACTTATTAAAGCATGCCTAAAAGGCAATCGTCAAGCACAAGCTGCGCTATATCAGCAGCATGCAGGACGGATGTTTGTGATATGCAAGCGGTATACCAAGGCACAACAAGAAGCAGAAGATATTTTGCAAGAATCGTTCATTAAGGTTTTTAAAGAGTTGAAATCCTACAAAGGGGACTCTCCAGTAGGCGCATGGATCAAACGTATCGTGATCAACACGGCACTCAACAGCCAAAGAAGCAAACTCTATATGTACCCAATGGTAGACGTAGACGACCTTAAAAATCAAGGAGACGGCAATATCAATTTATCCGAATACAGCATGGAAGAGCTGTTGCAGATGATCAATGAACTTCCTGAGAGTTGTCAGGTCATATTTAACCTATATGCAATTGAAGGTTACAAACACAAGGAGATAGCAGCGTTGCTCAAAATCAATGAGGGTACTTCAAAATCTCAGTATTCAAGAGCCAAACAATTGTTACAAAACAAGATGAAGGAGTCAAACAAGAATTATGGAAGAGGCTAGTTTATCATTCGAACAACAATGGAACGAGCAATTCGCTACGACAGAATTGGCCCCTCCTCCCCATGTCTGGGTGGCGATCGATGGTCAGCTGGCACAAGGAGAGGCGGATGCATACAAGAACCAAGCGAACACGTATCGTTGGTTGGCAGCTGCTTGTCTGGCTTTGTTGATGCTCTTTGGCTGGAATTATTGGTCTAACGACACCTCTATCTTATCCGAACCGATTCAAGTAGCTAATGAACCTTTAGAAATATTAGAAACCGAAACAAACCCTAAACCAATCAATAGCCTTGTTCAATCAAATGAAAAACCTATTCAAGAACCTTCACAGTCTAACCAAACAAATGCCATTGCGATCGATGAGTTAGACAACAAAACTGTGGAGGAGTCACTCGCACCGCCTAATGAGCTAAAACTATTACCGACAGAAGAACCCGACCAACCATATTTTGAAGTAAAATCAGGTAGCAGGAGTCGTATTTTTAACCAAGCGGCTAACAAATCAAGTACGCAGTTTTTGAGCTACAGCCACAAGGGCATGCTATTACCGTCCATTGTAGACGAATTGATTTCACCAGATCATTTGTTTGGTGTACCTGTCATTCCTAATGATGACGAGGTATTGGCGAACAATAATCTTTGGGCCGGCGTGATCATGTCTACAGGCGTTTTTGACCCTCAATTGAATGTCATGGCCGCTGATGAAGACATGGTCATGTCTGACTTTGAAGAATCAATTACTGGAGAAGAAAACTTCACCAATCAACAGCAAGTGCAAAGTATGAACAATAGTTCTAGTGAAAATGTAGGGCAATCCAAAAGTGGTGGGATCAATATGGGTACCAAAAGAAAACGATTGCTATTGAGCTCAGGGTTGATACTCAACGCCTACTCTTCAGGAAAATCAAATGTTGCAATAGCTCAGACCAACGAAGAGACTTTTGCATTGTCTGGCAACAAAAACGACGAGAAATTATCCCATGCAGTGAACAGCCATGATGTACAATTGACCAATCAGTATACGACGCTCAATAACGAATTCAGGTATTTGACCATCCCTCTGCAAGTAGGTTATGCCTTGCGAGACAAAGCATTTTACATCAACCTCAACTCTGGACTCTCTACCAACTTTTTACTCCATGCAGAGACCGTCAGCAGTAGTGATATACAGGGCATCAGTAATGATTTTGATATCCGAGAAGGTTATCACGCAGTATACCTAGACCTCATGATGAGCATGCAGTTCGGTTATGTCTTTGCTGAAAAATACCAAATCATGCTCGAACCCAACTATAAACGTGCGATAACTGACTTTTCAAAAACAAGTTACAACGACCAAAGAAAACCCAACAACCTAGGTATTGCGATAGGTCTCAAATACAACTTTTAATATCATGAAAGCAAATACTAAAAAACAATCCGAAACTAGTGACCTAATCAAATTAGTGATCTTGAGTATTACAACCGCTTTACTATTAGCCGTCATGGCTGGTTGTGACTGGGGTGACAGCAGTGATTGTGGGAGAGATTCCTACATGACATCCATGCCAGTCTACGCCCCCATGAACGAAGTACGGGTAGAGGCCAATTTCATCACACAACCACAGGAGGTTGAGGTTCCAGGAAAACTCTACATGATCGACAATCATATTTTCATCAGTGAAGTAGATGAGGGTATTCATGTATTCGACAATACCGACCCTTCTAATCCTAAAAATATTGGATTCATCGAATTACCTGGCACCAAAGACCTTGCCGGCAAAGATGGGTTCCTATATGCAGACAACTATATGGATTTGGTCATACTGGATATCAGTAACAAGTCAGACATCAAAGAAGTCAACCGTGTAGAAGATGTTTTTCAATCTTATCATTACTATGACATGGCCAATGACGAGGTGTTTATAGGATATGAAGAAGCACGAGTAGAATACGATGTTGATTGCCCTGGCTTATTTGATTGTATCTTATGCAGTGATGATATGGATACAAACTTCGCACTGGAATCATCAAGTGGCGCTGGTATCGGAGGGTCTATGGCACGATTCACCATAGATGACAACTACCTCTACACGATCAATGAATGGCAGATGCAGTTGTTTGATATCACGACTGTTGACAGTCCAATCCCCGGCAAACATATCGAGTTAGGATGGGGTATTGAAACAATCTTCCCTTATCAAGACAATCTATTCATAGGGTCACGAATTGGAATGCACATCTATGACAATTCAACTCCAAGTGATCCAAAATATGTCTCGTCATACGAACATGTTAGTGCTTGCGATCCGGTGGTCGTTCAAGATACGATTGCTTATGTCACTTTGAGATCAGGTACGCAATGTGAGACATTTACCAACCAACTAGACGTCATCAACATTGCCGACATCACCGACCCTACCTTGATTGCTTCCTATGAGATGGATAACCCACATGGTTTGGGCATCAATGGCGATTGCTTATTCATCACAGAAGGAGAATACGGATTAAAACTATTCAATGCCGCTGATCCATTGTCCATTGGTCAGAACCTGATCAAACATCACCAAAACATCAACGCATTTGATGTCATCCCGCTGGACGATGTCCTACTGATGATAGGTGAAGACGGCCTATACCAGTATGAATATGATTGTAATGAAAAACTAGATCTGCTCAGTGTCATTCAATATTGATTCTTTGAACTTTAAAACCAACACCATCATGAAAAGTATATACAAACTCCTCTTTGCACTTCTACTACTACATATTAGTTGTGACGACATGACAGATGAAGACTTGTCTTCCTCTGATGAAAAAGCAAGTTTCTCTAGCCTAGAAGCTGGCTCTGGGACCTCCTCTCCAAATGGTGAGACAGGACAAGACACAGACCTCTCAGGTCAAGTAACGGCTGGAGAATGGAATGATTTAACTCACTGGGATTTTTGGTCCGACCTGCTAGTAAAAGAAGAGTTCAGCGAAATGCCTAGCTATTGGAATTATTACACCAACAACCGCATCTCTCTAAAACTTAGCAATGGTGCATCTCCGGTTAACAATGCTAAAATTGAAATCAGAAAAGATGACGTATCTATCTGGATTGCTAAAAGTGACAATCATGGACTTGCTGACCTCTGGGTTGCACCGTTTCAACAAGATAGTTCAACAGACATTTCTTCCTACAACCTCCTGATCAATGATCAAATGATTAACCATACCATAATTCCTTACACAGAAGGAATCAACGAGATTAATATCAACCCTGTAGCCGTGTCCGACAAAGTAGAACTGATGTTCATAGTAGACGCCACAGGGTCGATGGGTGATGAATTAGAGTTCCTTAAAGATGACCTGACAGACATCATAGAGCATGTTCAAACAGACAACAACAGTCTAGACATTTATACTTCTACTGTTTTTTACCGTGATGAAGGGGATCAATATATTACGAAGCACTCTGATTTCACACATCAAACCGAATCAACTGTCCAATTTATCCAAGAACAAAAAGCAGATGGTGGAGGGGATTTTCCAGAAGCAGTTCATAGTGCTTTAGCAAAAGGAATAAGAGATTTTCAATGGTCCAGTGATGCGCGTACTAGGCTTGCCTTCTTCATATTAGATGCCCCTCCACATTACACACCAGAAGTGATCGCTGACCTACAGGCTTCCTCAATAATAGCTGCAGAAAAAGGGATAAAAATCATCCCTATAGTTGCCAGTGGCATTGACAAAGAGACCGAATTCTTGATGCGCTTCTTATCCATTACCAGCAATGGCTCATACGTATTCATCACCAACGATAGTGGAATAGGCGGTGATCATCTGGAAGCAAGTGTCGGCCAGTATGAAGTAGAATATTTAAATCATTTGATTGTCAGACTAATTAATGAATATTCAGAATAACTAACAAGCCCCAAATCATAATTCTGGGCATTGAATTGACACTATCAATATTATGACTTGATAAAAAATCAATTCAATTATCACTTTCACCCCCTAATGCATAGATTAGCAGCCTGTATGATTCAGTAGCTTATCAATACCACTTTGTATCCAATGAGAGTTGATAAGTTCAAATTTTGAAGCCTGTTTACTTTATCACAATGCTCGGAACAAAAAACACCTCTCTAGTTCTAACTGCTTTTTTCCTTATTGCTTTATCATTTTGGGGATGTCAAGACAACTCTCAAAAATCACAACTCTCAAAAAAAAGCGAAAAATTATTTAAGCTAATCTCTAGTGAAGAAAGTGGCATTACTTTTAGTAATCGTGTAGTAGAGAATTACGCGAATTTCTTTGAATTCTTCATGTACCTCTACAATGGTGGTGGAGTGGCATTAGGTGACATTAATGCTGATGGCCTACCAGACATTTACTTTACTGGAAATGAAATATCTAACAAGCTTTATCTAAATAAAGGTGATCTCAAGTTTGAGGACATCACAGAAAAAGCTGGAGTTGCTGGAGACAAGAATTGGAGCAATGGTGTTTCCATGATCGACATTAACAATGACGGGTTACAGGACATTTACATATGCAAAGGTGGGTGGCAAGACACTGCAGAAGACAGGAAGAACATCCTCTACATCAACCAAGGAGATCTAACTTTTAAAAATGAAGCAGCAAAATATGGATTGGATGACACGGGTTACTCGATACAGGCTACTTTTTTTGATGCTGACAATGACAATGACCTAGACATTTATCTCATCAACCGTCCGGATTCTTTTGCATTACCTATTGCTAAGTCATCGATACGAAGGTTTGATCCCCCAGAAGACAGTAGGGATAAACTCTACATTAATTACGATGGTAAATATCTAGAAGAAGGCCAAAAACGAGGAATGGGAGAAAACTATGGCTATGGTCTCAGTGCCGTGGCTGCTGACATTAATGGAGATGATTTTATTGACATATTTGTTTCAAATGATTTTTCTATCGAAGATTATTTCTACATCAATCAAGGAGACGGCACTTTTCAGCAAAAAATAAAAGAAGCAACTAATCACATCTCTCTCTACTCGATGGGGACAGACATCACTGACATCAACAATGATGGTATGGAAGATATTGTTGTAATGGATATGCGTCCCTCAGACTATGTTAGATCTAAGGTGTCCATGCCATCCATGGACACTAAAAGTTTCTACGGCATGATAGACAATGGAATGCATCCTCAGTACATGCACAATATGCTCTATCTTAATCAAGGCAATACATTTTTTAGCGATATATCACAATTTAGCGGCATGTCCAAGACAGATTGGAGCTGGTCAGTTTTATCATCAGACATGGACCAAGATGGCTATCGCGACTTATTTATTACCAACGGAATGAAAAGAGATCTATTTGACAAAGATGTTAAAATCCGAATGCGTCAGTATATAGAAGCTAATCGCCATAAATATAAGACTGCACAAGCACTATTCGACGAGGGTTTCACCGGGCTAATAGAAAGCTATAAACCTATTAGAATCAATAACTATTTGATGAAAAACACTGGTAAGTATGACTACCAAGATGTTTCAACTAATTGGGGATTTGATCAAGCAAGTCTATCCAATGGTGCCGCGATTGGAGACTTGGACAATGATGGAGATTTAGATTTAGTCATCAACAATTTTGATGAGCCAGCCTTTCTATATGAGAACACAGGTAAAAATGCTGGAAACTCGACCCTTCTCGATCTCAACGGACCTAATACCAACATAGACGGTCTTGGTGCTAAAGTCACTATCTATCATGATGGCAAGACACAATACTTTCAAAATAAAACGACTCGAGGCTACTTATCATCTAGTGACAATAGAGTCCATTTCGGAATAGGTAATAGCCAAAAATTAGATAGTATCATCGTACAATGGACGGACGGCAAACAAACCATCAAGACAAATCAAGGTATTGAAGAACCTATTAAAATCAGCTACCATGATGCCAAAGAGATTCTACCTTCATCAGAAAAATATGCTTTTTTGTTCTCTGTAGCAACTCCAAGTGAAACACCATTATTTAAACACCATGAAAACTCCTTTAATGAATACGAAAAGCAAGTTTTATTACCTCATGAGTTCAGCAAGAATGGCCCCTTCCTAGCAGTAGGTGACTTAAACGGTGATGAACAAGAAGATTTTTTCATCGGCGGTGCTGCGGGGCAAGCAGGACAAATATTCATGCAATCAAATGGTCGTTTCATTAAAAAGCCATCTTCACTATTGACCAAAGACAACGCTTTTGAAGATATGGATGCAAGCATGGTGGATATGGATGGAGATGGAGACCATGACTTGGTAATCGCTAGTGGTGGAGCAGAATTCGCTCCCGGTCACAAATTATATCAAGACCGTATCTACTTTAATGATGGAGACGGGAATTTCACGAAACGAATATTTTTACCAAGTAAGAGTAGCGCTTCTTGTATCGCCCCAAATGATATAGATGGAGATGGAGATTTTGACCTTTTCATTGGAGGCCAAGTAATTGCAGATCAATATCTCGACTTACCAGAAAGCTACCTATACATCAATGAAAATGGTACTTTGGTAGACAAAACAGCAGAGCTATCCCAGCTACTAAAAAACTGCGGCATGGTCTACTCCGCTACATGGGCGGACCTCTACGGTGATACATCAAAGGAGCTAATAGTTGTTGGCGAATGGATGCCTATTCTGATCTTCACTTACCAAGATGGTAAATTCAAAGAAATATCGAGGAGTCTTGGGTTGGACAAAACCGAAGGCTGGTGGCAAAGTGTAACTGCTAACGATCTAGATCAAGATGGCGACATGGATTTAATTATTGGCAATCAAGGTCAAAATTACAAATTCAAAGCGAGTGTTGAGAAACCATTTGAAATATTCACTGGAGACTTTGATAAAAATGGAACAAACGACATTTTCTTGGCTAAACATTCAAACAAAAAAATCCTCCCAATTAGAGGCAAAGAATGTACTATCCAACAGATGCCAGTCATTTCTGAAAAATTCTCTACTTTCGAATCCTTCGCCTATGCAGATCTATCACAAATCATAGGAGCTGAAATCCAACACGCCACTCGTAAGCAGGCGTATCAATTCTCAAGTATCATACTCGAGAATAAGAAAGGGAAACTGATTGTTCATGAGCTCCCACCAGAAGCACAATTTTCAACTATTCAAGGTATCCATGTTGATGATTTTGATAGTGATGGAATTCAAGATATTTTAATCGCTGGGAATAAATTTGATGTAGAAATAGAAACAACACCAGCCGATGCATCACCAGGTTATTTCCTCAAAGGAAAGGGGAATATGCAATTCGAAGCTATTCACCCATCCGTGAGTGGGCTTCTAATTCCCGACAACATCAAGGACATTCAAATGATAGTAGTGGGTGATGAAACTAAAATATTAATAAGCATCAATGACCAAGCAATGAAGCTACTTGACATCAACAAATGATTTTGATAACGCCTTTCTTTATTAAAATGTCATTATATAGCAGTACTTATTTATTGTTATACTCTAAAAAACAAATTTGATTTTTTACTTTACAATCGAATTCAAATAACAGATAAAATGAAATACTCACATTTTCTAGTAATCGGCCTAATGGTCTTGGGGTCTTGCGCTCCTAAACTGTCTTTCACATGGACCAAGCCCGGATATGACGGAGCAAAATACAATAAAATTGCCATCTTCACTTCTGGTAAGAACTTGCAATCAGCAACAGAATTTCAAGATTACATGGTAGAATACCTAGGTCAGCAAGGTTTCAATGCTGTATCGGGCATGTCAATTCTGAATCCTGTTCAAATGAAAGATTTGAAACCTGAGGATATTCAAAGAATTCTATTAAAAGAAGGTGTTGATGCAGTAATATCAGCTGTTGTGATTGACAAAGATAAGTCACTCAACTACAACCAAGGCTCTTCATCATATGGCTATTATGGTGGCTATGGTGGATACTATGGTTACAGAGGTGGTGGATATTATGACCAAGGTTATTACTCTGAGACGACTACTTATTTATTAGAAAATCATTTCTATGAAGTGAATGAAGGTGGAGACAAAGAGGAAGCTTTGATATGGGCATCACAAAGTGAAGTGTCTGATCCAACTAAAAATACAAGAAAAGTATATGCTAAAGTCCTTATCCAAGGATTAGTTGATGACGGTATCATCAAATAAGGTTTAGCGACATGAATTTAAAAAAGGGTAGGTTTTTCTTACCCTTTTTTATGACCTTTAATTTCGATCAATTAAATTCCTCACATGAAACGAATCCTTCTCTTTTTCTTTTTGCTAAGCCTTTTTTCAAACGCAATCGTAGCACAAGACCCTGCTGATCTCATCCAAAAATCTATTGATAAGCAAAACGGAAAAAGCAGCGAAGGCGTCATGGAGATGACCATTGTCCGACCTAGGTATTCTCGGACTATAGAAATGAAATCTTGGGGCATGGGCAATGACTACTTCATGATCTATGTAACTGCCCCTGCCAGGGACAAAGGCCAAGTATTCCTCAAAAGAAAAACAGACATGTGGAATTGGATACCTACTGTCAGCAGGATGATCAAACTCCCTCCTTCGATGATGGGACAGAGTTGGATGGGATCCGATTTTAGCAATGATGACTTGGTCAAAGTAAACAGTTTGGTGGTTGATTACAGTCATAAATTGTTAGGTACCGAAACAGTGGAAGGATTAATCTGTTACAAAATAGAATTAATTCCAGACCCTACCTCATCTATTGTATGGGGCAAGGTTCATTTGTGGGTATCTAAAGATGACTACTACCAAATGAAAGCAGAATATTTCGATGAAGACATGGAACTCATTACCATGATGGAAGCTTCAGAGATCACGCAGTTTGACGACAGAAAATTACCAGCCAAAATGGTCATGACTCCTGTCAACAAGCCGGGCAACCAAACCATCATTGTGAATAAAAACCTCAAATTCAATTCTGATTTGAACGAATCTTTCTTCTCTCAGCAGAACATGAAAAGAGTCAAATAACATGAAAAAGATACTCGTCATTTCCTGGCGCAATTTGTGGCGCAACAAGAAAAGAACTTATATCACATTGTCCTCAGTTGTCTTTGCGGTCATGATTGCTACATTCATGCGAGGGTTACAGTTGGGTAGCTATGACAAAATGTTTGGAGATGCCATCAAGTCCTCCACAGGTCATTTGGCGATCATGGACAAACTCTATTGGGATGACAAAGCCTTGATCAACAGCATGGAGCTTTCTCCAGACCTAGAGAACGAACTAAACGAGGACGATCAAATAGAATTCTGGGCACCACAGATCATGAGCGGTGGATTAGCCTCCACTGGAGACTACACCAGAGCCATTGCTGTCCAAGGAATTGACCCTGAGATCATGGATATACAGATGGGTCTAAAAGATAAAATCATCAAAGGCAGCTATCTCGATTACGGTGATGAGGCCATCATGATTGGCAAAGACCTGGCTACTTTTCTAAGAGCAGACATTGGAGACACCTTGGTAATATTCGGGCAAGGTTATATGGGCGTCACAGCTGCTGGCAAATATCCTATCAAAGGAATATTTGATCACCCAATGTTGGAATTCAATAAACGAATCGGTTTCATACCATTACCCGCTGCACAGTACTTATTCTTTATGGATGGGCGTGTGACCAACATCAACATTCAGCTTAAAAACGATAATGACCTAGCGGCTAGTATCTCTAAATACTCTATGGCGATTGACACTTCTCTACTAGAAGTCAAGGATTGGAAAGCAATGAACCAAGAACTGGTTCAACAGCTAGAGTCAGACAATTACGGCGGCATCATCATGGTTTCTATTCTCTATATGGTCATAGGGTTTGGATTATTTGGCACCATACTGATGATGACCATGGAGCGCAAAAAGGAGTTTTCTATCATGATGGCAATCGGCATGCAGAAAACGAAACTCATCGTGAACATCATGGTCGAATCTGCCTACATCGCATCGTTAGGATCTATCATCGGTCTCGTTTTGAGTTTTCCATTGGTTTTTTATTTTGCCTACAACCCTATTGAGATCACAGGCGAGAGAGCAGAGATTTATTATTCCATGAACATGGAACCTATTATGCCGATCTCTACCAATCCTGATTATATGATCTCTCAATTTATCGTGGTATTAGTATTGAGCATGTTCGCATCAATCCTGCCACTGTACAACATTTTCAAATTCGACATAGTGGCCATTTTAAGAGGAAGACAATGATACCTAAACTTGCTTGGAGAAATATCTGGAGAAACAAGACACGAAGCATGGTGGTCATCATCGCTTTGATGTCTGGACTGACTGCCGCAGTTTTCATATCTGCGATGATGACAGGTATGACTGCCAAATGGGTGGAAGCCTCTATCAATCAAGAATTGTCAGAGGTGCAGGTTCACCAAAAAGAATACCTGATCATGGAAGACCTAACCATGACGCTCGATGAAAAGACGGTTCAATCTTCTATCAAAAACAACAAGGAGGTCTCCACTTTTAGTAGCAGACTGCAATGTGATGCAATGGCAATGACAGCCAACAACAACACACAAGTGAGGCTACTCGGTATTGATCCCGAAATAGAAAAGACCGTCACGACTATCAATGAAAAAATCATCGAGGGAGACTATTTCATTTCTAAGAGTAGAACCAAACCCATAGTAGTTTCTAAAAAGCTATGTGATAAGCTCAAGATCAGATTAAAATCCAAAATCATCATCTCGTTGGCGGACGCCAACAATCAGCCGCAAGCAGAGACTTTCAATGTGGTAGGCATTTACCATACGGGGAATACACTATTCGATGAGACCAATGTCTTTGTATTGAAAAATCAACTGCACAACATCATTGGCATAGAAGAAGGTCAGTCACACGTCATTGCCATCCGTACGCATGAAGAGGTAGTTTTAGATTCATTGACGGCTTTTATCAATGACCAATTCCCTAAGGCAGTCGCCAGAGATTGGAGAGCGCTCAGCCCTACCATCAACATGGCTTCTTCGATGATGGGTACTTATAGTTACATCCTCATCTCCGTGGTATTGATTGCTTTGGTATTTGGAATCATTAACACCATGCTGATGGTCATATTAGAACGGACAAAAGAAATAGGAATGCTGAGGGCATTAGGTATGAACAATAATAAGATCGGTTGGATGATCTTATTAGAAACCGTGATCTTGTGCTTGATTGGGGTCTTGATTGGTAATTTCATTTCCTACGTATTGGTGACCTGGACAGGACAAACTGGCATCAGTTTAGATCAATACGCCGAAGGCTTTGAATCCATGGGAATCGCATCCACTATTTATCCATCAATTGCCAATGAATTTTATTTACACATTACGATTATGGTGGTTTTTACAGCTTTATTTTCATCCATATTCCCGATCATCAGAGCATTCAAATTAAATCCTGCAACTGCAATAAGAGATT
>JAOPTS010000147.1:0-11178 GCA_051531955.1 Reichenbachiella sp. | reverse complement strand
TATGTTCATCATTTGCGATATCTGTCACTCCTACAAAATGATACCAGGTATCAATAGTATAGATTCCTTTACTCGTACTTAAAAAGCTTCCGCCATCGGTATCTCGTCCGCCCACTCTAAAATATCCACCGGTCGTAAGTTGTAATTCACCTCTACTCGTTAATCCTCCTGCTCCATTAATCCCCAACCCCAATATTGCCTGATTACCAGTGTTATCAAATTTCACCCAACCTGAAAGTGTGTGTGCAGATACATTTCTTAAAAAATCAACATTACTTGGTAAGGTTATATAATCAGAAGTACCATCAAAGCGTTGTCCTGATCCAATCGCTGCAGTCTCATCAGACCCCGTCGTCATACTGATTCCTGTACCATCATACCCATTTATGGTTGCATCTATATAGCCACCAGCTGTAGTGTTCCCATCTTCTTCTAGATGCCAAACCCCAGCAAAATTATCACCGGTATCAAAAGTAAGTTCACTATTGCTGCGATCAGTAGAACCTGCCTCTCCCCAATACATGGTTATATTTGTTGTTGCATTTCCAGTAATCGAAGGAACCTTCACCCATATTTCTGCAAGCTTATTGGAATTGTCCCATCGTTCAATTTCATAACTCAAAGCATCTCCTCCAGCTTCTGCAAAACGGATATCTTCACCATTTGTCATGGTTTGAGTAAAATCAAAGTTTGCTTGATTAAGTCTTATGAGTACCGGGAAGTTTGTTACGGTAGAGGTAACATTCGCTCCGGTTGGCGTGGTATTGAGGCCGATTGTTCTATTGTAGGTCCAATCAGTATAGACTTCATACACTGCTTGGATTGTTGCAGCGCCACCTGATAGCGCTACCGTGGTTGTATCAAGAGTTGAGTCACCCCACGTTACTGTTCCTGCTCCAGCCGTTTTTTGCCACCGCATGAATGCATGGTTTGAGCTGGTAGATGCATAAATGGGATAGGCTTGAGTTTCTGCTACGGTTGTTGCGACTGCTGGTGAAACAGCTCCGTTTGTTCCTGCGGTTGGTGTTACAGTCTGTGTCGTAAAAGTACTCACCCACGCATCAGAATTCATTTCCTGAAGTGTCCCATGAAATCCACCGCTATGACCATCAATCAATTGAGAACCGAGTACATCATTAAAATCCCAATAAGCTGCAAGATTGCCACTGTTTGCTAGCGTTCCATAAGTGGTAAACATATCTGCCTGAATTTCTGATTGACTTCGCACATCATTCCAAAACCTAAACTCATCGAGCTTGCCATCAAAAGACATGTTGCCATCAGTCGCAGAGCCCCAAGCAAACATACCCGTTGTCCAGGTTGTATTTGGAAAAGAGCGTTGACCAGCATTTGTATCTATAAGCTTTCCATTTTTATATACCCGCCCTGTAGCAACGCCACCACCAGTTGGCGTAACAGTATAGGCAATATGTGTCCATCTATTAAGATCAATAATTCCCGTAGATTCAATCCATTCTGAACTGGTAGAATTTACTGTATTAAATCGGAGGGTGGCATTTGTATTATAATGCAGTAGTTGAAAACTATTCGTTCCATCGGTAATTCTTACTGGGTGTGCCCATGTTTGCAGTGCATCCCAATAGAACCATCCCTCAAAAGTAAAACCCGCCGAGAAATCAATTGCCATACTCGGTAGAGATACATATTCATGCGTACCTACGGGATACAAACCCCCAGCACGTGTTGCTCCAGCAAATTCAAGAGCGTTTCGTGGTTCTGCTGTTACAGCATCATGGGTTGCATCTCCCGAAAGATACAAAGTCCCGCTCGTGCCTTCAAAAATAGCAATGGGAGTTCCTGCAGCATTTTGAATTACGAGATCATCACCGCTCATAGTGGGGAGTGTTGTGTAATAATTGGGATAGACCTTTCCACTAAAATATGCGTTGGTCGCATTGATAACAAAAATTTCATCGGTAGCATTTTGAACTACTAAACTATTTGCAAAAGGTCCGGTGATGGTAGACGAAACATTAATTGCATCTGCATCGAGATACATGTCGCCATCGTTATCGATAAGGAAAATTGTTGCGTTACCGGCAATATTTTTGACTTCATACCAGGGTTGATTAAAGGTAACACCATTTATGGTTTGGGCATCAGAAATAGCAACAGCATATAACTGACTCGTCAAAATCAGTATTGATATTAATAGACTTAAAATGACTCTAGCCATTAAGCTTACCCCAAAACGTGTGCTTCTACCCCGAAACATTGTAAACATGTTGTTTACTTAATATATGTTATTGTATCATATTTTCATATGGATTACTCGTGTAATTTTAGGGTATTTTAGGTGATTTTAGTCTATATAAGCCTCATTTACCTAATGCCCTGCGGGCACAATCATATAGTGTGGTGAACTTGTAAACAAATGAGGAAATGCCGTACCGTCCCAATTAATTGTTTCCCGATCTCCCATCATTGAAACAATCTCAACTGTTCCGATATCCGATTGAATATCTCTGACCTGTTCTGCACCAGTTTTCCAGAAGACGTATATTCTATCGTCACCCTTTCCAAACTGGAGAAAATAAACCCCCGGTGACCCTGCATCAATACTTTGTAGAAATGTATAGCCATACAATGTTTCATTCAATGTCTTATATGCATAGTACGCCAACTTTGGTACGCGGTCATTTTCGACAATGCCAAAATTGTGTTCACGATTATTCGGGTCCGTTCCATCATTCATCCAGTCATACCATATACTGATGTGAATACCCATGGATATATTGGTCAATAGTTCACGAACCAAGCGCCGTGCCTGTTCCCAATCATCGAGGTGCGCATCATCCCAGTTAATATTTGAGTATCCCCATTCACTTGAAACAACGGGTTTACCCTGCCCTCCGGTATACCCATTTATAAGATTAAATAGGTTATAATAATCACCTATAACTGTTTCTGGATCTTGATGTCGATATGGGTGTACCGAAACCGCATCTATGTGATTAAGTAATCCTCGTTTAAAGGTCTCCTCGATCCACCCTAGATCAATATGAGATGTTGCCGAGGCCATGAGTATTGCACTGGGATCCACCGCCCTTATAGCTGGCACTGCCTGATCGAGAAGTGCCATATATGCATCAACATCAGGTTCAGGCAACCAAAATATATACAAATTAGGTTCGTTCCAAAGCTCCCAAACAATATTCTTTCCCTTATACCGTTCAACAGCTGTTGTTGCATAATGGGTCCAAGCATCCCGCCCTTGTTGGGTGTAAATTGAATTAATATGTTCTTCATAGAGTTGATTAGAGTAAGTGAGAATAAACAGCAACTGCAATCCGCGCTTTTCGCACTCATCAACCAATGCATCAAAATGATCCCAAAATAGAACTCCTTTTTCTTGCTCAATCCAATGCCAAAAAAGGTCTTGTCGAATTACTTTAATTCCTGCTTCTGCAATAAGATCGAGATCTTCTCTAAACCTTGGGAAATGTTCATCACTTCCATTAAAATGAATATTCACTCCAAATCCGTGAGGAACAGTGAGGCCCGGCAATCCCCAATTCACAAATTCCGTATTCTCTTTTGGTGTCTCTTGTTCTGTATCTGATGAAATTGACATTGCCCCAGCACTACTTGTTTGAAGAACTGCATCATTTGATGAAAGTGAAACGGCTCCCGCTTCAGAACTCTCAGAGTCCAAAGAGGATGTCTGGAGAGCAACAGAGGATTCTTCTTGTGTACTCATACTGCTGAGAGTACTACTACCATTTGACTGAGACAAAAGAGCATTCTGTGATGAAGAATGAAAATCCACACCACTTGAAAGATGAGCACTACTATCAGTACCGCTCACTGAAGATTCAGCTACTGCTTCATCATTAACTTTTAAAAGCTTGGGGTTTTCACATGCGTCAATAAATACTAATACTAGAAGAACTGCTACCCACCGCATTACATACTTACCACTTGTCATACATACCCCTATATATTCTTGAACTGTACTGTACCTCTCTATTAAATATTAATTCATTACAAGAAAAGCTCATGAGTATCTATTTCTGGCTTACTATTGTGTTGACATATGTTGACTACTTACCAAGTAAGACCATGACCAAGAGGAAACTCACCTACCTGTCCATCTCCATCATTAATAGGAATCTGTTCATAATTTTTAGGCCACGTATAAGGAAGTGTACCAGTTGGGCTAACATCGCCAAATAATACATCAGCAATACCTGCACCTTCTGTCCCCGGCAAAAACGCCATCGCAAATGCATCTGATGCATTAATTTCATCACCTACGAGCATTGGTCGGCCCGATATCAAAATTGTCACTATAGGAATACCTGCATTTTTCCAGTTCTGAATCATTTCACCTTGGTATGAATTTATATACAGTGCATTACGGCTTTCACGGCCACACGACATGTCACTTGACGGTAAGCCACCGCCACTATGGGAACAGGCATAATCATCTCCAATCCATTCAGCATACGGCTCTTCGCCAACAACAAGAATTCCAACATCCGCATCAGACACAACCTCATTGTCAGAATAGACTATCGTTGCACCCTGAGCAACGTCTTCAATACCTTCTAATATGGTTGTACCTTGACTACTCGGCATTCCCCAGTAATCACCATCTTTTGCACCTTGCCAATCACGCGTCCATCCACCTGATTGAAGACTCAAATTATTTGAATGCCATCCAACAACAGCAATTTTTCCCTCTTTTTTTAGAGGCAGAATATTATTTTCATTTTTAGCAATAACAAATGATTGTGCAACTGCTTCACGACCAACAGCTCTATGCTCGGCAATACCTACTTTATCAGTCAAGGAACGGTCACCATAGGGATTATCAAAAAGTCCCATACGAAACTTCATTCTCAATATTCTTCGACATGACTCGGTCACTACATCTTCAGACACCTGGCCACCGTTCACTAATTGAATAATTTCATCATACACCTGAACATATTTCCCAATAGCCATAAAGATATCAATACCTGCTTCGAGAGCACCTTTAACCGTGCCTCCCTCAACAAAGAATCCTTCCCAGTCCGACACCACCACGCCATTGAACCCAAGCTCTGTTTTTAGAAGATCATTTATAAGTTCGGTATTCATATGCATACGCACATCGTTAACACTATTAAACGCAGCCATAACAGAAGTCACGCCAGCTTCGACAGCTGCTTCATAGGGCGGTAGATAAATATCACGTAGTTCCTGATCGGTCATATATGCTTCGCCACGCTCAATTCCATTTTCTGTAGCACCATCGCCAAGAAAATGTTTCGCTGTTGCTCCAATGGTATAGCTATCGGTTAATTTCCCCTGCAACCCTTTTACCAATGCCCGACTTAATGGTGTTGCAATTTCTGCTGTTTCACCAAGGCCTTCATACACGCGCCCCCATCGCTCATTCCGCGAAACAGTAACACACGGTGCAAAGGTCCAATTAGAACCACCTGCAGCTGTTTCAAGTGCGGTAATACGTCCAATTTCTTCTGCAAGGTGCGCATTCCCCGCAGCGGCAAGATTAATATTATGAGGAAACACAACACTTCCAGCGAGATAATTATTTCCATGTACCGCATCGACACCAATAAGCATTGGGATTTTAAGACGTGAGTTCATCATCACTTCTTGTACTTTATCCGCTTCATCCATCCAAGAATTTGGGTTGTTTGGTACATCATCATTACTCCCCCAAATCACTGAGCCAATATTCATTTCAGCAAGTTTATTCGGATTATTTTCACTATATAAAATTCCACCCATTGTCGGTTGAATCATTTGGCCCACTTTTTCTTCAAGACTCATCATTGCGAGCACACTATCAACCTTTGATTCAATCTCAGGATCAAGATCATTACTTTCTACAAAAACAGAGCTTGATGGTTCATGCGAACTGGATAGTTCTTCACTACTCAACGCTTCACTACTGTTAGATGACTGTTCGGTTTCAGATGATGATTCTTCAGCAAATGAAGATTCTCTCTCACTTGACTCCGTACTACTCTCTGATATTTGAGAAGATCTCGATTCAACTATTGTTGAAGAACTTTCTCCGCCGGTTTCTTCTGAGCTTTCAACCGAAGACTCCCCAGAAGATTCTTCAATTTCTGGAGTTTCGACTTGTGTCGTACAGCCAATTAAAAACAAAAAAACGAGTAATGCTAAAATACTCTGTATCATTCCAATTTTATATAATAAACGTAACACGGTACCCCCTCTAGTAAGTTCCTCTAATATATGCTTTTTATTGCTTAGGGTTAAAAAACAGTATACGATCCTATTTTTGCCGTTGACTTTTGTTGACTTTTAGGATGCTTTAGTCTGTTTTTAAGACATTAAAGGTAATACTATTTTTTACCACAGTAACAATGAGCCATCATTATGTTGATCACTCATTGTGACTCTAGTACTACAGCTATTGAAAATAGAACTCCTGATTATTGGCCGTTCCACACGTCCACATATGAACATTCGTACCATTTGTTGTACCATACCCCGATACATCTAAGCATCGACTATCATATCTCGATTTAACATTATAATAATATCTATCTGCGTACGAGCCACTCACCGGTATAAATTGCCATTGTCTATTAGTCTGCCCTGAAGCATCCCACCCCCAAAGGTGCACATTTTGTCCATCTGATGCAGTAGATGGTCTATCCATAACACGCCATGATGATTTAGTTTTCAATTCATGCCATGCACCCGTTTCAAATTCTGCAACCCAAATTTGAGCATTCGAACCATTACAATCATAGATTTGAATGTTATCACCTTCATTACCCACACCACCAGAAACATCAACACATTTGCCTGAAGCATGTCGTGGTTTCAAGACATATTCGCCAACAATAGTACTGTAATTTGCTTGTACTGTTGCATCACCACCATTCACCGATACCGTTGTTCTAAAGCTTGTTGAATCAGCGAATGTAGCCGTACCACTTGGCACCGTCCAGTGATCAAACATCATATTGGTCACGGTGTGTGACGCCGTAATGGTAAGATTTTCATTATCCACCACTGCTTGTGCACCGCTTGGACTATTTGAACCGTCGCCGTCATTAGTTACCGTAATGTAGCGAGTAATTGCAGTAAAATTAGCCTGAAGAGTAACAGCGCCTCCAGTTATTCGTACAGTAGTACTTGCAGCGTTTGCATCAATTATTGTTGCGGTACCGGCGCCTGCAGTTTTAGTCCAGTTGTTAAAAGCGTATCCACCACTTGCCGTTGCACTCAAACTAAACACCGCATCGTCATACACCGCATTGCCACCAGAATTAGTTACCGATCCTCCAGTACCTGCAGCGAGAGTTAAGGTTCGTGATGTACGGGCATGCATTAGGTAATTTTCAGCACGTTGATTTTCGTAGGCAAGTTTTACATATTCCGCCCCCCTGCTTGCACTCATCACCCATAGCTCATCAAGAATACCATTCATATAATTCATTGGGCTTGAAGCCCCCCGACGGCCAAGTGACACTCTATCATTAGTTGGGAGTGTTACACTGGTTGTTTCAGTATCTGCAAGAATACCGTCTACATATATTTTTCTTGATGTTGCATTTAAAAATACTGCAGTAAGATGATGCCAAGAACCATCATTCACTAGTTGGGTTGAAGATGCATTATAGGCAGTGGTATTACGTGAACGTGCATCTGCTATACCAGTAGCTCCAATAAGTAACTGCGTATATTGGTTTGATACATCTTTATCGCCAACATAAACGAGGCCCGTTCCCCCGGTAGAGGTTTGAACCCAACCAGAAAAGGTGAAAGGGTATGCTGAAACAACTGCAACATCTTTTTCAATATATTCATCTGTTCCATCAAAAGTAATACCTTTACCGATAACACCGGTCACATCATCAGTTGACTCAAGATTATACCCGGTCAAGTGATGATTATTGGATGTTGCATCGAGGAATCCTGCTGCACCAGCATCACCCTCTTCGGCCAAGTGCCAAACTCCCTGATAACTACTTGCGGTGAGGAATACTGCTTCACTATTACTACTGTCTGCCGAGCCAGATTTATTCCAATACATTTTTATGTTAGTGGTACTGCTAGCGGCAATAGAAGGGACATTCACCCAAAGTTCAGCCAAAGCATTGGTACTATCCCACCGTTCAATTTCGTATGCAATTGGTTTTTCATCTGAAGCTGCAAACCGAACATCTTCTCCATTACCCATAGCATTTGCAAATTCAAAATTGCTGCTTGTGAGTCGTATGAGAATAGGAAAGTCAGTTTTAGTACTTGTTACATTTGCATATTGTGCTGTGGTATTGAGGGTAAAGGTAGTGTCACGTCCCCACGCAGAGTAATCAAAATAAGCTGTTACCGTAACGTTTCCTCCGGTGATGCTCACCCAGGTAGTATCAGATTTTGCATCACCAAAGGTTGCAGTTCCCGCCCCCGATGCTTCCCAACCTTGAAAAACATAGTCCGTACTTGGTGTAGCGCTCAAAGCAAAGTGTTCTCCATTATACACATTATTTGCCCCCGATTTTAGCACCGACCCATTGCTTCCCGCTACAACAGTAACTGCCCTAACTGTTGGCTGAGCCGTCCAATCACCATTTTCCATATTCACAATAGTACCGTGCATATCATCAGGACCATTATCTCTAAGGAGCGTTCCTACTGATTGATTAAAGTTATAATTCATCACCAGGTTTGCTTGAGATCCATCGAGTGAATTAAATCGGTTATCATGAATTTCTGCAGCTGACCGAACATCATCCCACACTCTAAACATATCCATTGTCCCATAAAAAAGACCAGACCCAAAACTATTATTAGCAATATAGTTTTCATCACGGAGAAGGTCATCCGCTGGCATAGTAACCGAACCCGTTGCGTCAAATACGCCATTTTTATAAATGGTGGCCGTCCCGCCAGAGGTTACCGTTATTCCTACATGGGTCCAAATATCATCAACAATAAAGTTGGCCGAAGTATTTAACGTAGTTGAAGACCCACCGTTGAACACTTGGAAAAACCCCATAGGGTTTGCGTTAATTCGGGCGAATAATAAGTTGTCATTATTAGCACCCTCACCAAAATCAAAAAGTGGTTCTTGGGCGGTTCCTCCTGCAGAATTCCAAAGCGCCCAAAATTCTATAGAAAAACCATTTGTAACATCAAGAGTAAATTCAGGAACCGTCACATACTCATTACTCCCATCAAATACGATCCCGTTTGTAGCTGATGCAAAATTTGCTTGAATGGTCGCGTCGCCGGTTACGGTTGCTTCAGTAATAAAATTTTCACTATTAGTAAGAGACACATTTGCTGCATTTACCGTTTCAGTCCAGCCAGTAAAACCAAAGGTTGCACTTGTTGGTGTTGCGGTAACGAGTCTATCGCCCCCTTGGATAACATTATACGCTCCAGATGGAACCGTTGATCCACTACCATCATTAGCCACTGTAAGTGCATAGGTTGAGTATGAACTTATCCAATCACTGTGATCCATATCAATGAGTACACCATCGTAATTGCCGGTGCTTTCATACAGCGTATCACCCATGAGATGATCAAAATCCCAGTAGGCTAACAAATTATCACTTGCTTCAAGGGTTGCATAAGTATTATACATATCGTTTTGAATTTCAGAATCCGTCCGTATATCGGTCCAAATACGAACCTCATCAATAGAGCCATCAAACGATTCATCATTTGCAACCATAGTTCCTGCAGCAATTCTATTATATGCAGCCGCACCATCTCCAACAAAAGCCGTTGCAGTCATAGAATCAACTTTCACTCCATTTTTATACATATAGACCTTACCACTACTTACTGCACTCATGGCAACATGCGTCCAACTCCCTAATGATATATAACTTGTAATATCTTTTTGTGGCCCTGCATCAGATTGATCTCTGACGGTAAAACGGACACTCGATCCCGTTGTAACATTCTCAATTTTAAAACCATCATTAGTGCCTCGCTCTGATGAACCAGCAGACTCCCTAAAAGAAAGAGGTCGTGCATTATTCTGATAGGAGTCCCATTTAATCCATGCCTCAACAGTATAGGTTCCTGTAGATTGAAAGTCCAGAGATGGAATCTGAACATATTGATTTGGATTACCTGAATACGTTCCTGAAGTATTTGTTGCTCCCAAGAAGTCGAGTGCATTCGATGGCTTGGTTAAAAAGTTTGCTTGCACCTCACCCGCACCCGTAGCAGTAACCGTAGTTACTCGGTCTGCACTATCGACAATAGTGAGGTTGCCTGGGTTTGTTTCACGTGTCCAACCACTAAAAGTATAACCAGCATTTGGAGTAGCCGCAAGATCCATTGGATTCACAATATCATTTACACCTGCATCAGCAACTGAACCGTTCGACCCAGCAGTTATGGTGAGCGCAGCTCGCTCATTTATTAAATAATTATCCGCACGCTGATTTTCGTAAGAGAGCTTAATCCAGTCAGCCCCTCTATCAGCTATAGAGATACGCACTTCATCGAAAAGGCCATCCCAATCTTCTGCGGTGTTCAGGCTATTCGCTCCTATTCCTGTACTTTCATTATTTGCCTCTAGCCATCCACTTGGACCGGTATTATCATTTTCTTTCGCCCCATTTACATAGATGGAAACTGTTGAACCGTCATAGGTTCCGGTTACATAATACCAGGTATCAGTACTCAATGTTGTGGCTGATGTTGCAGTATAATCAGTACTGGTGGTTGTAACAGTCATTTCAACTTTACCGCCGGTATTCAACGACATTGAATATATTGACCATGGGTCAATATTAGAGGTCCATGGTTTCCCAACGATTCGCGCCCAGTTCACCAGACTATTTGCATTGACCCATGCTGAAATAGTAAAGTCTTGTTGTATATCTACATCACCAATGGCTATATATTCACCGTCTGCATCAAGAGTATCTGCTGGTCCAATTATCCCAGAATTAACTCCTTTAGAACTGGTGCCATCATAGCTTGTTGATGCGTCCCAGTTATTCGATGTTGCGTCAATTCTATTTGTTGCAGCTGTTTCACCTAAATGCCATACGCCTTCAAAATTATTAGTGGTTTCAAAAACCGCTTCTCCATCGCTTTCACTGGTAGCTGTTGTATTACCCCAGAGCATTTTAAGATCTGTTGTACTATTACCCGCTATGCTTGGCACTTTCACCCAGATCTCTGCAAGAGCAT
>JAOPTS010000146.1:0-1009 GCA_051531955.1 Reichenbachiella sp. | reverse complement strand
CCCTCACTGATTTGATTGCATACATAATCTATCGAGAGGTAGAATGGTAAACAGATTCTTATCTTTTCAACGAAGTTGGAAAAGGCTTTGGTTGTTTTAGCAATTGTGCGTTTTATGAGTTCAAGTAGTAAATAACAAATCAATGCTACGTATATCTGTGATTTAACTGCATTTTCACTAGTGCCTACAAAGGTCTTGATCTGTAAGTTTTGTTTGAGGGCTTTGAAGAACAGCTCTATATCCCAGCGTCTTTTGTATAGGTCGGCTATTGTTCTTGCTTTCCATTCTAGCTGATTGGTGATAATGTGGATTACTTTGTTTTCATCTTCCTTATAAACGGACACCAATCTTAATTTCTCTTGGGCAACACCTGTTTTAACTGCTCTATGAGATGATAACAGGATAATTTCATCTTTTAGTATATCTTGATCTGTGTGGTCGGGTAGTTCAAGTTCTTCGACACTTTCATAGACGGTATTGGTCTTGATACGGGTGACAAATACATTTTCTGCTTTTATTCTGCTCATCATAAGCTCAAAATCAAAGTAAGCCCTGTCTTCTATGATGATGGTGTCCTTTTTAAAGATAAGTTGGTTCAGCCCATATCGGTCATGTGTCTTAGCTTCAGTGATATTTACCATATCGGGGAGCATCAGAGTATCGTCCCAGCAGGTATGTATTTTGATACCTCCTTTAGCCCTGCCTGCGGCTGGCAGGTGTCCGAAACTTTGCCCAATCAAACAACGACATACACAAGCTTATGGTCGTACTGTCTATGATCTTGATCTTCTGACTTTTTATCTCTTCGATCACATTAGAGAGGTGCCGCTTGCTCAAAACTCCTTCATAATGCTTGAGCAATCTGTAATACAAACTTTCGAACACTCTCCAATCCCTATTTTTATTCCCGTCACTCATCGTAGAACGAGCAGGGCTTTGTCGTAGGCCTAAATCGCCTATGAAGGTCTCAGAAACACCGATACCTGTTGATATATCACTCAATGTCAAA
>JAOPTS010000145.1:0-18128 GCA_051531955.1 Reichenbachiella sp. | reverse complement strand
ACAGTAGGCTATTAGATCTCTAACAGATACATAGTTCATCAATCCACATAATAGTATCATTGAAAATTAAAAGTGATGATTCGAGGGCAAAAAATAGCTGTTTATACTCGTGCGTCTGAATGGATTCATTCAGATCAAACCAAGATATTTAACAATTGTGTAAAACCTAACGGTCTAACGCAACTAAAGCCTGTTGAATTGTTGACAAACCAACGTCACAAACAGTGTTTCTCCACTCTACATCACTAGGGCAAAAGCAGTTAAATAACTTCTTTTTTGACTCTATATATTCAGTACTGTCGGACTTGGTTTGATGATGAGCCCAATTTTCATTACGCAGTGCACGAAATACTTTAATGGGATTATAGGTCCCCAATTCCATGGTTACTGCTGTTACGTTACTTTTAGGGAAAATTTCTAATACACATTCCCGAGTAGTTCCCTGGAGTTCTTTTTGGGTTTTGGAATGGTGATCAACGAATTGAACACTATCGTTACTCCATATTTGATGTGCATTCTCTGCTTCCTCAGAGTTATGAGAAGCTCCAGATAATAGTTTCCTTTCCCCATATGATCCAAGGCCAGTATGAATATCCATTACCACCAAATCTTCAACGTTTCCCTTGTACTCATTGAGGATTTTTTTTAATACTCTATGAGACCAGGCTTGTTTAGTCCCCCCAAAAAAGAGCCCACACTCGTGTGAACGTTGACCTTTTTGTAAAGCATGCTGTGCGTTCTGTTTTCCCCGTGTAGCCCTATACAACAGTAATTTGCTCCACGAAACAATTTCGGCAATAATCGACATACTCGTTGGAGCAATAGCAGAAGCCAAAGATTCATATGGTAGGTTCCGAGAACGATCCTTTGAGAAATCAATATAATTTCTGTTTACATCAATATTTTGATGATCGGCCCGTCTTCCATGTGCCATTCCATATGGATTAACTCCGTGAACAAAGAGAATTTTGACAATACCTTTGATTGGGTGTAGTTGTAGTTCCTTTAATAGGGCTATTTGAATTGCAGAACCCGCAAAGCCTTCAACCCCATGTGTTCCTGAAAAAAGTATTAATCCCTTTTTCGCTTGAGGGTCACCGAGCAGTGAATTATCAAGATATAACAGTTCTCCATTTGGGCCTCTCTCAGAGTGTTCCTCACTAGAAACAAATGCTCCAGCTTCTGTTGAGTATTTCAAAAACTTCTCACGCGCTTCAGAGTAGGAATTTGAGTAATAGTGAGTGAAATCCATCCGGTCCTTCATGTAAGGTACAGTTTCAAGTCTTATATCGAGTCATTATATAGATACATGAATATAGCAATACCAAACCACTATGGATGGTAGGATTAACTAATTATAATAGCTTCAATGTTTTGTTACTTGAGGTATTCCTTACTATAGACCTAAAGAACTCCTCATCGTGTTTAGGTTTTCTTCCCTCGCATCAAGTATTTCCTTATACGAATCAATCGAAGCCTTCCATATAGCCATGGTTTGTGCTTTTCTGAGATATCCTCCTATTGAAGTCCACAGAGTGTGATTAATCACTAAACCAATCATACACCGCACTTGCCGTAACTACTTGTCGTGCAATCATTTCAGACATATTCTATTGAGCAATAACACCTATTAATTAGGTACTATCACGCAACCTCTATCTTTTAGTAAAATAAATAAAGGTTCAAAAGAAATGACCGTACCATCTCAATTGAACCATTATACACTTATTTCATTTACGAACAGTTTTAGTACAACATGAGTCACTAAATCCCTAGCATGGGCCACCATTTCCTGTTATTACTTTAGTGCCAGTAAAGCCGATGAATTGACCAATAAGTGTATCAATGTCACATCTCATTAATTCACTATTATCAATAATTTTAACACTACCTACAGTTGTAAGCACCAAAAATCCTTCAAGCGATTCTACCTTGATATTATTTTCAATATGGAGCATTTCACCAACTTCTGTAAGCGCATTTAGGCCATCTATTTCTTCAATTTTTTTAGAGTCCTTGATACGTAGCGAACCTCCAATCTTAGTGAGGGCATCAAAACCATCTATATTTTCCAATTTATTATTTTCTTTAATAACCATGTCACCACCAACATATTCCAGGCTTGTAAATGCAGTAAGTGATTCACTATTTTTCATATTAATAATCCTGAGATCCATGCCAATACTATCTACTGAATTAAAAACACTCAAGGAGCCAGTGCTATAGAAATCTGCCACATGTAAGGTGGAATCAACAGATACAAGATTTGAAAAACCATCGACATTAATTTGAGGGCATACCGCAATAATGAGATTCCCAACGTGAGTAAGATTACTAAAAGATGACACGTCTGTAAGCAATGCATTATTAGTTATTTTAATAGTTCCCTTATGAGTAAGAATTTGTTGTAATGCATCTACTTTCTCTAGTACATTATTATGTGAAATCTGTATTATATGTACCACCGAATCAACATTATCCAAACCTTTGATAGATACCATTACATTGTTACTATCTATCTGTAATACACCATGTATCTTATTAATCCCTTCTAACCCTTCAAGATTTAGTAGAGAGTCATTATTACTTACCATTAAGCCACCACCAACTTTTGTTAAATGAGAAAGCCCACTTATAGAAGAAAGATTTGCATTTGACTTCAGGTAAAGATCTGTAGAGAGTTGAGTAAGGCCGGAGAGCCCATCTAAATTTTTGAGTTTTGTATTTCCCTTTATTACTAGCTTACCTTTAATACGTTGAACTGACTCCAGTCCAGAAAGAGATTTCAACTCACCATTTAATGAGATATACACATTTCCGTTTACTTGTGTTAAATGAGATAAAAATTTAAGATTTTTTAATGATGCAAAATCTCTTATTATTAAGTCACCCTTAATTGTATGATATCCCGTTATGGCATTAATATCAGTTGAATCTTCTATTGCAATGCTCCCAAACCAAATACGCTCCTTTTCACAGACGGTAATACTATCAGCTATTTCTAGTGTATCTAAAATACCATTATCATTAACATCGAATCCAGATTTAATTGTAGAACCAAATCCAGGACACAAACCTATATCGGCAGGCGATGTTTCCAGAAGTAATCTATTATACATATCTGGATTATTACCATTCATTCCATCTTGACCATTCTTTAATGTATCAACAACTACTCCTCCACATACTACTTCAACTCCTTCAGTGATAGAAGTTGCACTGCATGAAGTCCCATCTAAACCGTTGTCACCAGGTTTTCCTTTTTTTCCTTTTTGTCCAGGCAAACCCTGTTCTCCCGGTAAGCCTTTTTCCCCTGGTAAACCTTGTTCCCCAGGCAAGCCCTGTTCTCCGGGTAAACCTAGTTCTCCGGGTAAGCCCTGGGCACCTGGTAAACCAAGTTCTCCGGGTAAGCCCTGTCCACCTGGTAAACCTTGCGCCCCTTGTCTCAGTTCAACAGAATCTTTCCCCTTTATAACGGTATACTCCGTTCCGGTACATATAATTAACTCGTTACTTTCTAATACAAAAAACGTTTGACCAATTGAAGTTGAATCACAATACGCTGCTGAATCAATATGTGATATTACTTGCGCACCACCAAACTCTATTTCATTAGAAGAATTCATTTCATTTTCAGTTTTTGAATCGAACGGATTGCATCCTGCTACGATGAATAATAGTATTGGTAATAAAAATATTTGGAAATTAAACATTGAGTCCTCACTCTTATAAAATTGTGATTCAAAAATAAAAAAGAAAAGTGTACAAGAAATGTTCGCAAAAGTAAAAAGGCGTTAACCCTTTTATAATAAGGGTTAAATGCGATTAAATCATTTCTAAGTCCAGGTTTTAATAGATAGGTACATAGTAGTTTTTTAGCACACTTTCAGTCTCCACTGTACTAGATCTGTTCGCAAAAGTAAAATTCAAAACATAATCATTCTTTCACCAAACAACCACCTTATGACATACCAATCATTGCATATATTTTAATACGACTTAGTTTAGGATATACACCATGAATAAAACATTCTCTCTTTTCACATTTGGACTTGTTCTTTTTTTATTCTCTTGTTCCCAGCCAATTGAGATGGAGACTTCTACAAATACTCCAAGTTCAACTCAAGAATTAACTGGCTTGACTCCCCAATCAAGTTCCCTTACCACAACTGAAACGTATTCAAGCTCCCATGATTTCCACTCTAGTTCATATACTTTGAGTAATTCCATACATCTAAGTAGTATAGAGTCATTAAGTAGTAGTAGTAGTAGTAGTAGTAGTAGTAGTAGTAGTAGTAGTAGTAGTAGTAGTGAACAAAAATTTAGTTCGGAGTCAGAAACCAGTTCTACACTATTGAACAGCTCAGAAAGTATCAGTAGTTCCCATTTAATAAGTAGCTCTAGTATACAAAAGAGTTCACAAAGAATGAGTAGTTCCAGCATAAGCAGTAGTTCGGAAAAAAACGAAGTGGTAGGCCCCCTTAAAGGAACACTGAAAGCATCTTTCACTCCCGTCACCGCTAATGGTGAATACGCCCCAAAGAATTATTATGCAATTTGGATAACCAAAAAAGATGGCACCTTTATTAGATCGATTAAGGCCCGTGTACAGGACCATCACTATCGCCCAACCTATTTGTATAAGTGGCAGAGTGCTAAATCATCAATCGGACTTGGTTTATTCGATGCCGTAACGGGTGCCTCGGCAAATGGTCATTCTAAAAGGTCTATACAATGGAACCTCAAAGATCATTTTGGCAAAAAGGTAAAAGCAGGTGTGTACAAATTGCACATGGAATTCACCGAACAAAACGAAGCAGGTCCACATCATGCTGTTAAGTTTACCCTTGATAATAAGGAATTTTCACTTTCCGACAAAGCAGAATATTTTAAGAAAATTTCAATTCGATTTATTCCTGAATAATACTGCATCAATGAATTCATTATTTTAAAATAACCACGGAGATTGCATGTCGCGCATTCAAAATAATTCAACTATTGGTACTCTTCTTTATAGTACTGTGCAAAATAGACTTATTAAAATTGTGCACACCTTTGCCCTAAATATCACCGCTCTATTTATCGTCACCTATTTCATTATTCTTAAAGGAAGATAGTACATGTATTACTTACTTATCATTATTATGTCTGCAAGCCTTTTAATTCAGTGCACCAAAGACATTGTTGCAATTCAATCACCCACGCAAAGTTCACAGTCAGAGAGTACCACTAATGATTCTCTTTTGTCGAACCAACCGCCTTCAACACCAGATTCAAATTCTTTAATAGAGAGTTCAGTAGGTTCACGCGATCCCTATCTTCACTATCCAGATCTCTCTTCGGCCGAATTTGGTGATGAAGGTATTATCGATGATTATGGACCACAAAAAACTGATTTTATTAATAGTGACGGAGTAGTTGCCCTAGATCTCACTAATAAACCTGTGCAGTTTACTGAACCAATGACTGGTTTCGAAGGAAACCGGGGAACCGATGGAGACCCAAATAGATATTGGTCTTCTGATGGTGACAATCCGAGTCCCTGGTATCAAGTTGATCTTCAGGGAAAGTACCTGCTCTCTACGGTGTCACTCACGGCACGTCAAGATGCAGTCCGTGAAGAATATCGTACCGACGTTGCACTTTGGGCGTCAAACGATCCTACATTTGTTGAATATGTTGAATTGAGCCGAATAGAAATTAACAAAACCGCCCCCAATTTACTCTATCCCAATGCAGGTACCTGGGAAGTCCCCGTGAATCTCACTGAAAGTTATCGATACGTACGGGTACAGCGTATAAATGAAAAAGGACATTTCAATTTTGCTGAACTCTCAATTGTTGCCGAACAAACCGCAACACTCTTAATTGCAAGCGCAGGAAAGAACCGGGTTAAAACCGACGTAAATAATAATGGCTATGAAAAAGTAGTTTTAAATGGAGGCGGATCAACTCCTGGAGAGTTTATACTTACATCCTATAGCTGGTCAATAAATGATAGCATTGTTTCTGACTCTATCAAATTTTCTCATAAATTTGCAGTTGGTACCCACACCGTTATACTAACCATTACAGATGATGCCAGCGTAAATGATCATGATACTCTTACGGTGAAAATAAAAGAAGGAAATGAATTCGACCCTAATGCAGCCTTTGTTGCCATAAGTCCATGGGACATTGCTAAAAAAATGGGACGCGGGATAAACATGGGCAATACTCTTGAAGCTAAAAATGGTGAAGGCTCATGGGCTCCAGCTGCAAAAGAGTACTACTTTGACGATTATAAAAAGGCAGGCTTTACGAATATTCGTATTCCCATTCACTGGGGTATCCGTATAGACAATGCTGGTACCATAGACAAAAAGTTTCTTGATCGAGTCGAAGAGGTAATTGACTGGTCACTAGCTCTCGGATTAGTAACCATAATAGATACTCATCATGAAGAGTGGGTTATAAATAATTATACAGGAAACAAGGCAAAATTAATAAGAATCTGGGAGCAAGTTGCTGAGCGTTTTAAAGACAAATCATCGAATTTAGTATTTGAACTCTTTAATGAACCACGATCACCTATGTCTGCAGCTAACGTTAGTGATATGAATAGCGCCCTTCTTAAAACAGTACGCAAAACAAATCCAAAACGTATTGCTATTGTGACAGGAGGTAACTGGGGAAACTGGCAAGACCTCTATAATGTGTCATGGCCTGATGATGAGTACTTGATGGTTTCACTACACTATTATGAGCCTTTTCATTTTACGCATGAATCCAACAGCTCATGGTCAGACACTGAGAAAGTGCAAAAGGACCTTGACGAAATACTTGGTTGGTTAAAAAACACAAAAGGAGTGCCCGGATTTGTAGGTGAATTTGGCGTTAACCACGGCCAAAATAACAAAGACTGGGGTTCTGTTTTAAAATATTATCGTACCGTAACTGATGCATGTAACAAATGGACTGTTCCCTATTCAGTATGGGATGACCACGGCTGGTTTAAAGTTTACGATCGCAACAAGAGAACGTTTAATGAAATTGCAGAAAACCTCAAATAGGTGTACATAATCGTTTTATACCGCAATAAAATTAGCTATTATGTATTCAATAGGAGAACACATTGAATGCATAATTACGCCCACTATATACCTTTTATTTTATTGATATCCATACTTCTATTCAACTGTAGCGCTGAGCAGTCTATTGTAGAAATCTCATCAAGCTCATCAGAAAATACCGAAACAGAAGACTCTTTACAGAACGGCATGTCTGAAAATACTGTATCGAGTAATCGGTCGAGCGCCTCATCAGATGAACAGGATGACCATATGACATCTTCTTCATCTGACATTGAATCAGATCAATCAAGTGTCTCTTCATCAGTCTCTGTTGCCGAAAGCTCATCAGATGATCAAGTATCTGTTTCAAGTTCAGAGTTCAGTAATGCATTTGACCCTTTTGATGATAAACTCGGAAACATTTCGAGAACATGCAACTCCCTCCCCCCTAAATTAACCTCTGGTGAATCAGGTTGGAACTCCCGCTACTGGGACTGCTGTAAGCCACACTGCTCAGGGTCGGGCAATACCGAATATCTCTCCCAAAATTGTAGTGTGGAAAATGAAGAGATGGAAGCGTATAGAGTGATTGAAGAAGAGTGGCATAGTTGGAATAAATCGGTTGAAAGTGGCTGTGTTGCCGACGGAGAAGCCTTTACTTGTTATAGCCAAGCTCCCTATGCGATTTGTGATAATCTCGCCTATGGATATGCCGCCGTTCCCGGTGACTCGACGAGTTGTGGCACCTGTTATCAACTCGATTTTGATGGTGGCTTTCAACACGGTGAACCCAAAGCAGCCCATGCCTTAATGAAAGGTAAAACCATGATTGTTATGGCATCAAATATCGGATACGATGTTGCAGATGGCCAGTTTGACCTCATGATACCTGGTGGTGGTGTTGGCGCCTATGATGGCGGTTGTGCTGTCCAGTGGGACGTTGATGTCGAAAATGAGCCACTGGTGGGAAAAAAGTATGGTGGTTTTATCTCCACGTGCCAAGAGATTTACGGGTATGATGCTGATGTGGACACTTATAAAGAGTGTGTCCGCGACATGTGTAACTCCTTGTTTGGTTCAGACCCTGGCATGCAAGATCTTTGGGAGGGGTGTCTCTGGTTTGTAGATTGGATGCATACTGCCGACAATCCTACATTTACCTTCAGAGAAGTTGAATGCCCTCAAGAACTTGTGATGGGCTATGAGTCCACTTTTCATTAATATCGAGATTAAATGAGAAATATGCTAATCATACTTTTCATTTAATGGTACCCACTGCTACATACGTTCCTGTATGAGTTCCACAAAGTATTGATCCACAATACACCTTCGAATTGATTTTAATTCTCGCTTTACCTTTTCGTTTAAATACTTTTAAGAATGTATCGTATTCAATAGAATCAGGCAATTCAGCTGATGCAACAAAATCACTTGTAGCAGGTGCTAAAAAATCAAATGATGAGTTCTGTATCACCAATCGGTTTGATACGGAAAGCTCTTTTAACTTAACAAATAATAATGCCCAACCAGACAAAATACCTATTGCAGATAAACTTCCACCAAAAGCTGAATTTCTGTGATTAATATTAGCTTCAAGAGGAGCGCCGACAGAAAGAGTATTCCCTGAATATTCTGTAATAGAAGCTTCTAAGTGTGCTGTAATTGGTATATGCTCATGAATATATTCCAAAATTTCATTTATATCGATTTCCATAGATCACCATTTATTTTTGAGTTGAAAAGTTACAATTATAATTAAGGTATGCCCAAAAGTTCTAGACTTCTACCTCGACCAGAGAAATATATATAAAGCAGTAAATGGTGTGTGTCGTAGCTGAGAGTACCCTAAAATGCTTTTATTGCATGATACAGACTGATTTTTAACCAAATTATTGAAATTTCTAAGTGTAACATTTTTTTACACCACTAATGAACATCTCTATAACGTCAATAACCTCTTGATAAAATACGGGTAAATGGAGTATCATCAACTTACAATCCGTTTCAGAGGGTAACGATGATCCAATTCAGGCAGATTACAATCACTTTTATACTGGTATTTTTGATAGGTGCTCTTTTCCTCTTTGCACTACCATTTCTTACTACTCTGATGACACTTGACCCTCTAGTAATTATTTATCAAAGCATCCTCATCTCACTCGGAGCCACAGGTGCCATGACGATTTTTGGATATTTCAAACAATCGGCGAATAATGATCACACAATGGAATTCAATAAAACCAAAAAATGGAATAAAATTTCATCCCTCAAAAATCAGTCTACAGTATTATTTATACTTCTTTCAATGCTACCCATAGTATTCATCGGCTTCTTTTTTATCCGGCAGATCAGCCTTGAATTCAAAAATGAAGTGATACGTGAAAAACAAGAATCTATACAATGGACTCAGTTAGAGCTTTCTAGCACCCTATTTGCAATGCAGCGCTCTTTACTACAATCAGCACAAACTTCTGAGGCCAAAGAATTCTTTAAATATTCCACAGCAAATACTCCTTCAATAACAGCTCATGAGCTTAGTCAATGGAAAAATAAGATATATAATGCAACGTACATGGAAACCAAAATATTCCCAATAATTCAAACCGACTATTTACAGGTTAATGGGTCCCTTCTCTTCAGTATTGAACACACCACATTCCCCACTAAAGGAACCTATACATTTACCGAAATCAATTCCAAAATACTAAAAGGCGCCCTTCTCCTTAAAGAATCTGACATACTCCTGAATAAAGAATTTATCGGAACATCTCCGTATTTAACGGAAGACAATTTATTATTGCATACCGCTACACCGGTTTTTTCAAATGGAACTATGACCGGAGTTATCATCCAACACTCATCAGTCTATTCTATTCTTTCTACAATCAGCACTATCTCAAATGAGAAATATTTCACTATTTCAGATGCACGTCAAAACTATATTTTTAGCTACCTTGAATCCGATGATTTACGGTCTGAATTGGATAAATACCAAAAATGGCCACAGCACTATCTCGCTAACAAATCAAGAAGTCTTAATACCGAAAAAGATCAGTATCATATTTTCCATTCCCATACACAAATCAACCTACAAGACCAAAACGATGTATGGCTCCTCAGTATCACCACACCAAAAAGTGAATATCTTGATAAAACCTATCTCTATTCAAAAGTTCTTATTGCCATAATTATCGGCATCGGATTTCTTGCATTTGGCATTTCGATTATGGTTGCCAACTACTGGAGTAATCCTATATTAAAGCTCGCCGCTGCCGCTGAACAACTTCGGGATGGCAATTACTCAATAAGAATTCCTGTGAACCGAAAGGATGAAATTGGACTCCTCGGGGAAACCTTCAATCAGATGGCTGAGACTGTTCACACATACACCACAAAATTGGAGACGCTCGTAGCAGAACGCACGATTCAATACCATGAAGAGCGAGATAAAGCTGAAGCCCTCAGCGTTGCAAAAGGTAAATTCTTAGCAAATGTGTCTCAAGAGATTCGCACTCCTATGAACGGTATCTTGGGGTCTTCAACACTGCTTCTCGATTCTCCTCTAAACGAAGAGGACCACTCCTATATTAAAATGATCAATGATTCATCACGGTCTCTTCTTGCCATAGTAAATGACATCATTGACTATTCAAACATCGAAAATGAAAAGCTGGAACTGGAAACGGTCCCGTTTAATTTGACTACCATAGTGGACAATGTGTACTCCCTGTTAAAACCTTATGCGGACAATAAACATATTGAATTCATACTTACTCTGCCTGAAATACAACCAAATATTTTACTTGGTGACCCATCACGAATAAAACAGATTCTTATAAATCTTATCGCTAATGCAATTAAATTCACCAATGAAGGCGCTGTAGAACTTTCCGCATCCTATATGCAAATCGATGACTACTACACAATTGAATTCCATATACGCGATACAGGGATTGGTATACCCGAAGACAAATTAGATTCGATATATTTCAGTTTCACTCAAGCCGACTTCACCACATCCGATAGATATGCTGGCACTGGTCTGGGACTCACCATCAGCAAAAGCCTCGTTGAATTAATGGGAGGCTCACTTAATTGTGAAAGCATCGAGGGTAAAGGATCTGACTTTTCAGTACAGATCAAACTCAAAGAATTTGAGCAAGCACATACTTACCGAGAAGTCGCCGAGTCATCAACCAGTCGTGATTACCAGAAACACATTCTTGTTGTTGAAGACAATATTATTAATCAAAAGGTTCTCAAAAGTACACTAGAAAAACTTGGAGTAAGTGTTGAAATGGCCGCCAATGGACATCAAGCCTTAAGCCTCCTTGAAGATAAAAATTTCGATCTCATTTTTATGGATGTGCAGATGCCCATCATGGATGGCATTACGGCAACGAAGATATTAAGAAATGATATGGGTGTAACGACTCCAATTGTTGCGGTAACTGCCAAAGTTCTTAAGGAGGACCGGAACAGCTGCATGAACGCTGGGATGAATGGGTTTATTAGCAAACCTGTTGAGACATCTGATTTAATTAGTGAGTTGGATCGATGGTTTGGGTAAAAAGTGAACCAGGTATTGACTTTCGGTACATATAAAAATAATGGGCCATAGCGATATAAACACTACGACCCATTTTACTAAAGCAGCACAAGGGTCACACAAGGAACTCCCTCTCTATTATAAGTACCCTATTAATCTTTTATACAACGCACAGACTGAGCACCCAATTTTCTATTTCTATCTTGCCTAAATAAACCATTCAAAATAAAATGTTGATGCGCATCGTTATTCGGACCCTGGGTAGAAGTCCACCAAAATACATCTTCATCATTGCTATAAACTCCTACCTCAGAACGACCACCACCAGGTACAGCAGAAAAGCCAAAATTATCTGTTCCATTTTTCCCCACAGGCCAATCGTATTCAGCCTTAAGCATAGTCCCCAACATCTCGGAATTAGTTATGCCTGATTGATTTTGTATAGTGGCTCTAAATATTGTCCACTCTGCTGCACTCGGAAAATGCCACCCAGCAGGACAAATTCCTTGTACCCCCGAAGGATTACTGTTACTACTTGATTCACCATTCATTGCGGCAATCCATGTATACATACGTCCAGAAAAATCACAATTCGTTACATCATCATCATAACAGTAACTACCCGTGGCTGATTCATAATTAAGGTTTTGTGCCATCCAAATTTGATTACCTATTTTTACCCACCAATATTCTTTTTGGTCTCGAGAATCTATTAAGGACCCCAACAACCCAGCACTGGTAAGGCTATCAAAAGAAAAACCACCATAGAACAAATCTTTAAGAAACACCCCTTCATCAAACAAGACCTTCGCATCAATTTGTGCAAGAATAAAATCTTCTACTGCTGCACCAGCAGCCACTAGGCGCTGTACAGTGACCCCTTCTGCCATAATTTCGCTGAGATCTACTTTTGCTAAAACTAAATACTCTATCAAATCGTTTGCAATGACTGTGGAAATATCTATAATCTCCCAGCTGTCCAACTCTTTTTTAAAGTAAATGCCGGTAGTAATATCGAGATACGTATCGCCATCTACTCCTAATAGTGTATCAGGAATTACCATTCCCGATAAAAAGTTTGTACCGTTCATTCCGCGAGCTCCATCAAGAATTGTATCGGTGGATATATCGCCACATACAATTTCAAGCCCTTCGGTAATACTCGTACCAATGCATGGCGTACCATTTATACCATCCAAACCGTTACTGCCCGTATTCCCCGTTTCACCAACGGCTCCTGTTTCTCCTGGAGTACCGTTTGTGCCATTTGTACCATCTGCACCGTTTGTACCTGGGGCACCATCAGATCCATTATTTCCATCAACACCATCATTACCATTTGTACCATCGGCACCATTTATACCTGTCGCACCATCAGTTCCATCAACACCATCTGTACCGTTTGCTCCATCAGCACCTGGATCACCCTTCAGATTAACAACCATATACCCCGCAATGTCACACACCTGAAACTCTTGCGTTGCAATCACATAAAAAAGGTGATTTCTTGTTGCGTCATCGCAAACCGGTAATGCACTTACCGAAGCAACGAGTTTAGCACCTAAATAGGTATCCTGAGTATCGGCCACTTCAGGTGTGGTTTTCGTTTTTGAAGAACTATCAAACAGGTCACATGAAGATATCATACTTATAATAGGTATAAGTATAAGTGAAATAAACAATCTCATCATTGTATCTTTTCTTTTAATTTCGATAAGTCAAAGGTAAGTTTTGGCTATTTAATATCGATACATCATTCCCTACTACCTGCAATTTGTGGGGTCAAAAATGTCCTCATTTGACCCCACCAACACATACTCAAATAAGTAAAAACATCATGTTTAAGAGCCTTAACAGCCTATACATCTGTGAAAAATAATCACATGCTACCCCAACCACCCCCATTTTCACATTACACTATTGAGTCGATATAACGCGGTATTAAAAACTCCATCAAACCCACATACCAAAACCTATCCTCCCCTAGACTCACAAAACTTCATCAAAAGGGTGGTCCCAACTCTCTAAACAAAGTACCATTGATAAAGAAAGAACGCCCTCTCACCTAGAGCACTTATGGAATCATTTACAATAAAGCCAAACTGGGGTGTAGACTCCGTAGGATTCGACAGTTCAAAATCAGATATAAAAAATATTCTCGGCGCTCCCGAAGAGGTGGAGCACCCGGACGCAGAAGGACGATATTTTACGTGGTCCTATCACCGGAATCGATTAAATTTTGAGTTCTATAAAGAGAATAATTATGCCCTCTCATCAATTGATATTTGGAATTCTGATCTAGCGATCTTCGATCAAATCATCCCCAACAATCATCACATCATGCTCGTACGAAACATCATACATTCCAATGTAGAAATCAATGATATTCAAGAAGAAGATGAATTCGAAACGTACCATATCACGATCTGCTCCTTGAACATTATGTTCATATTTGAAGAATCACTCTTAATAGGTATGCGCTTATTTAGACCTGAACCCACCTATGAAGATTTTGATGATTATATTATGAGCTAATTCATTCCTTAAAGATCAAAGGAGCTCTTTCTTATGTAAGTCACTTTAGGTCGAATCAGCATTTAATGATAGATGTCATATTACATCCCCAGTGATTGTTTCATATCCTTCAAAGAACCTTCAAGGCCATCAAGTATAGCATGATAGTTCTCTATAGCAGCTTCCCAGTTTTTAATGGTCAATGCTTTCCAGGGATATCCTCCCTGATCGGGCCAGGTGCTTGCATTACCCGTCGGCATCGTCTCTGCAATCTCCTCCATAACCGGACGAATCTGCTCAGTCCATTTCTCAAGTATTTCACTGCGCCGTGCAAGAACTCTCTCCTCTAGATCATCAAATGCAACGGCATATTCCTTAGGAAAACAAAACCACACTTTGGTAAAGCGAGAGGTTGTACCATCGGGGCATCCAGGATATCCTCCAGTTTTACCGGTACCATTCCATAAGGTATATCCCGTAACCAGACCACGCATAAAATCGGCAAATTCAGGCATGTCCATGTCCCACGGTATCATAATGATTTTTTCTGACTTTGGCAATACAGCCCAATAGGTATTATGCCCATTATCCCAGGCACCCATATAGGGACCATCCCAGTCATAGACGGCTGTTGCTGTCACCACCTGTCGTGCTATCTGGTCAGACATCTCCCATTTATTAAGAAAATCAGTTAATGCCCCTTTTTTGGTTCCTGCCGCATCCAAATCTTCTTCAAATGCTTCTACAACAGAATGATCAGCCTCTTCCTCATTTGTTTTGAGGGCTTCTGTTAGAGTGGCGCCGGTACTGAACTGATCTTCTTCCAATGGCCAGTAGTGCTTATACACATTACCCTCATCATCATTCAAATGATACCGGGTAAAGCGCCCATCAACCTGCTCTACCATGAGAAAGAGACCTTCAAGCTTTCCGTTAATTAAAAGACGCACATAGGAGGTTCGCGATGCAGCCACGTCCATCTCCCGGTACGCCCAGTAGGCGAAGTGTTCAGAGAGATGGGACTGACTGTGATTCATTGAGTGGAATTGTAGTTTTTTCAATCCGTAAAATTGTCTATCCGGATCTGTATCGGTATTGATCTTGACCTTCATAGAGAGCTTACATATTTTCGTTTTCTCTCCACAGGGAGTCCAAGCTCCTTTTGATCCTTTGTAGCGCACCGCAACATTCTCAAGTGTATTTCCCTGAAATGAGAGCGATCCAGGAACGTACTCTTCGCGCTGGGGTTCTTCGTCAAGAAAAGCAAGATCTTGTTCACCTATATTCAGTTCATAGGTATATACAGAATCGGGATGGAAAATGTATCGGGTGGAATCACGCCAATCATCAGTGGAGAGCAATGTTTTGCCAGGAAGTATTTCCCGTTCCCTATTTTCGGACCGCAACAACCCTTCATCATCACTCCCCTGATTATCAGAATCATCCGAAGACTCATCTCCTGCACTCTCCTCAGAGCTTTCATCTTCCTCAGAAGAATCAGCCGTTGCACTTTCTCTAACAACAGGTGCAGATGACGATTGATCATTTTCAGTATTATCACTAGAAACAGTAATGTCCACTTCTGAACTCTGCTCATCAGGCCGTGCGTTAGAGTCTTTAGTCTCTTCACTGCTTTCACTATCAGAACTTTTTTCTTCGGCTACACCCTTACTGGAAGAGTCACCGTCTTCAACAGTAGATATAACCTCACTGCAGCCACTCCATACAAGTGCCACCATTAAAACAACTACATACCATGTAAAAGAGATACCTCTCTTTTCTCTCTTCATATTTCTATCTCCAACCATCATTATAAGCCACTCCGCCAATCTTCTGCTATCTGTTTACTCTTCTCTAAAGCATCTTTTAGGTCTGCAACTCCATCTCGCCACTGTTTCATTTTAAGCGGACCCTTAGGAAATTTTTGCTCTGTACCATGTGTTTCTATGACCTCCTTGGTTACCCCATCTATCTGAGCTTCCCATTTATCTATCTGATCCCATACCTGAGGAAACACCTCATCAATCAATTTGTCCAAAGCAGACTTTATCTCACCCGGAAAGCAGAGCCAGTGTCCCTGAAGCTTATTCGGAACAGGACTACTACATGCGAATGCATCTGCAACATCAGAAACAGTCAAATAACCTTTGGCCCATTCTCCAGTTCTCCCTGATAAACTAATGAATGCATTATCTACATCCCAAGGAAGCGAATAGAGTTTCTGCTCAGTTGTGTCTGAGTACCAATAGGAGTTATGGTTAGTATGTTCCTTTCTCAAAAAAGGACTATCCCAATGACCCATAGCAATTGAAGTAACCACTGTTTGTACCATCAACGGTACATCCATCCACTTTTCAATCACCCCTGTTATCTCATCAACATCCTCGGCGGCATCAAGCTCTTCTTCAAAAGTCTGCCAGATGGTATAGACTGGATCTTCATCCTCATTCGTTTTCAATACCTCAAAGAGTGTTGCATCATCAGAGAGTTCTCCTTCAGGAAGCACAGTATTATTTTTATAAATATTACCTTCACCATCCTCCCAACGTTCACGGGTGAAACGACCATCAATCTGTTCAACCAGTGCATAGAGCCCCGTTAATGTTCCATTAATTTCTACGCGGGCATGTACTGCTCTCGGCGCCGGATTTCCCATAGCATTATGGAACCAATAGACCAAACGTTCACGCAACTGGCTGTCGTAGTGATGCATATGATGAAACTGCAGTTTTTTAAGACCAAAGAATTTTCTATCCGGTTCATCTTCAGTATTAAACTTCACTTTGGTTGATAGCTTCAGACAACTATTTGGTCCCGGTGGGTAAGGAGAGCCTGTTTCAGGATCATTAGTGCACGGATACCACGCTCCAGCAGACCCTTTGTACCGAACCTGCACATCTCGTACCGTATCTCCCTCAAAAACAAAATCAGCATATTCGTATATTTCTTCTTTAGGTAGCGCATTTATTCTGTCTAGTGCCTCCTGTTTTATGAGAATCTTAAACGTACGTACCGCGGCATCATCATCAAAAATATAGGCACTCTCACCATCAAACAGTTTTTCGCCAACATCACTTTTGCCACCCTTACCTCCACTACTAGAATCTTCACTAGCAGTATCAGAAGAGCGTTCTTCATTATTTGATGATTCTTCACTCTCTACAGATTCACTGCTTTCACCTCTATTTTTCCCACCTTCTGAACTCTCATCACTGTTATCCTGAGAAATGGTATCCAAACTTGATGAAGGTGCTTCTACTGGTCCTATATACGATGATGACGACATATCTGAAGTTGCAGAACTCTCATTTTGCAGTAGTACCGAATCACTGCACCCTGTTATAAAAAGAGCCGAGAGTGCTGCAATACTTACCGTATGTTTGAATGTATTCCCCATTATTATGTTCCTAAAATAGATAGTTTACACCCTTAATATATTTATGAGAAATTGAGTTAGGAGAAATTTGAAAAACGTGAATACTATTTTACTTATGCGAACAATTCTAGTACATATGTGCTGTAATTTAAGATGTCATCAGCCGTACTAGTTACGTTCGCATAAGTAAAATTATGGAATAATTCTTTCACCGCACACAACTTTAAATTATCGGTAAGTATATTGTAACCGCCAACACAATTGCTACTCCTGAGTCTTGTAGTAGACTAATTAACCATTTTTTAGGCTGGCAATATACTTTAAAGTGTCAGGGGACAACAATGAGCAAACTACTTTTTCAACTACTCTTTTGGGGAGTGTGCGCAACAACAACACATGCACAAATATCAAAAAAACATTATATTCCCCCTGTATTTGGACTTGGTGCAAATAGCAACAACCCATTCACACTGGTTCTCACAACTCTGGAAACAGATACATTTGATGTTTCCATTAAAAATGGAGATGGCACCTATTCTCAAACAGTATCATTAAGTAAGGACCATCCTCAAGAAATTACTCCAAAGATAAATAATACGCTTATAGGACATGTAACTACAGGTACCTCTACCGATAC
>JAOPTS010000144.1:0-24785 GCA_051531955.1 Reichenbachiella sp. | reverse complement strand
TCAACTTCTTTCTTTTTAGTTTCTAAATCTCCACCTGCACAAGCCGCTAAAAATAAAGGCGCTGCAAGAATCCAAGTATATTTTTTCATTTTGATTAGTGTTTTCATCGTTTGGTTCATTTTCGTAACTCTAGATGGGTATTTGATTAATGTTTGATTAGAGTAAGACTCCATATGCTTTTTGTAGTGCCACTTTAGATATTAGTGCATCATAAATGGCATTGAAATAATTGACTTGTGCTTCCTTATATGATCTATCTGCGTCTAGTACTTCAATGTTAGACCCGACACCTTCTTCATATTTTATTTTAGCAACATCATATACTTCTAGAGACAATCCCATGTTTTCATCTTGTGCTCGAACTCGATCGATCGAACGATTGTAATTGGCCAAAGCTTGCTGGATTTCAAAGTCAATATTTTGGGCCAAATAATCTGTTTGATTATTTAACTGTTCAGCTTTCAATTGACGTTGTTGTACTTTTCTTTTCTTCAACATACCATCAAATATTGGCATACTTGCCGTCAATCCAATTGACCCTGCGCTGTACCAATCATTCGTAAACACACTTGGTAAGTCCAAGCTACCTGCACTTTTTCCATAATTAGCTTTCAAATATAAACTGGGATAGTACTGAGCTCGAATCTGTTTAATATCTAACTCATTTAATTCAGACTGTACATTTAAGGCTTGATATTCGACTCTTTTTTCGTAAGAAAAATCTTTAGCTAAATCAAAGTCGAAAAAATCAATATCTTCTATTTCATTAGTCAATTGAATCTCGTTCTGCAAAGGCACTCCCATTTGAAATTTCAAAAGTGATTCTGTTACATCAACGATACTTTGATAGTTATCTAATTCTACTTTCAAATTATTGAATTGAACTTTAGCTCTACTCACATCAATTTTTTCCGCCATTCCATTGGCAAAGAGCTTCTCTGTATCTTGTAATAGAGTATCTATCCTATCAAAATTTCTTTGAATAAGTCCAAATCTCTCTCGATTAACCAATACTCCAAAATAGGCTTTAGACACTGCCTCAGCTACATCAATATTTGTTCTATCAAATTCCTTCTTCGATAATTCAGTGAACGTTTTTGCAGCTTCCAAACCGATAAAAAAAGTTCCATCAAATACCATCTGAGACAACCCAACGTCAAACATAGAACCAAAAGGAACACCAAACGCTAAAGTTGCAACCTCGCCTTCAGGCACCCCAGGGGTAAAATCAGTACCTCCTGGCACAAATGCTGGCTGGATTTCATAGTTATGCATCAAATTGGCGTTGGCATTGATTTGTGGCAAACCGATGGCCAATATCTCACCAACCTGTCGGTCAGCAATATCCATTTCCAGCTGTGCATTTTTAGCTGTCTGATTATTCTCCAATGCATATTGGATAGCAGTTTCCAGTGAGTAACTGGTAGCTTCTTGCCCCATTGTCACCTTGGACATCAGCAGCAAAATTGTAGTTAGTAAGTAAATCTGTTTATTTATTCTCATCATTATTTGAGTTAATCAATTCTTCGTAATATTTTATTCCCTCTAAGGATAACATCCCTCTTAAAAAATGATCTAAAAGGGTTAATTGAACGTCAACAAAATTGAATTGGTCAGAAGGGAAAATCTTAGCGTTAAAAGCCATTTCAATGGATTCTATCCTGAAATTGGCCATTATATCCTCTTTTACACTTTGTCTAAACAATCCTTCTTCTTTTCCTCTTTTGATCACATTTAGCACTGTGGTTTTGATAAACCCAATTTTAAACTCTTGCCAAAGCCCCCAACCGTTCGGGTGAAATTTTTGCAGATCAAACATCATAGATGGATTGATCTCCTCCATGTTTTGTTTCAAACAAGTTGACAATTGAACCAATTCATCAACTGCGTTTTTCGAATTCGCTAAAACATTATCAAAATCCGACTTTTCCTTTTCAAGATGATCTTTAACACCCAAGGTCACTATCTCATCCTTATCTTTAAACGACTGGTATATCGTCTTTTTTGAAATGGAAAGCTCTCTTGCAATGTCATCCATAGAGACACTTCTGATTCCATAGCTATGGAATAGTCCGTGTGCTGCTTCTATAATTTTCTTTTTTACTTCCATAATCTGACGCAAAGAAACTTTGGAAACTTACGATTCCCTAATAGTTTCCGAAGTTTTTACGGCATTAGGTTCTTATGGTTGTCTTTCCTAGGTTATTTTTTTATTAAACTTGAAAAAAACAATAGATGCTAGCATACAAACATGACTCAGGAGCAGTAATTGCATATGAATGCTACGGTCATGGTAATAAAGCATTAATCGCATTTCATGGGTTTGGCGAAAGCCCCAAGCATTTCCAATTCCTAAAAGATGAACTCAAAAACTACACTATTTATAGTATCAGTTTATTCCAACACGGTCATAGCACTAGATCAGTAAAGGCCCGATACCTCTACACTTCAGAATGGAAAGAGATATTCTCTGGCTTATTATCTCATCTTAACATCAATCAATTTTCATTAATTGCATTTAGCATGGGAGGGAGATTTGCAATCAGTACTTTTCATTCATTCCCTAAAAAAGTAGAAACTATGATACTAATCGCACCCGATGGTATCGTCAAAAGGTTTTGGTATGAGTTTGCCACCTTCCCGATTGGGCTGAGACAACTGTTTCACTACCTCATGTCTAACCCTGCTCCATTTTTCAAAGTGTTGACACTGCTTAATCATTTCAAATTAATCAATAGCTCATTAGTCAAATTCGCAAAAACTCAATTAGACAATTCTACTCATCGCATGATGGTATACAATTGCTGGGTAGATTTCAAGCATTTCAAAGTCTCACCCCAAGACTTAGCCCATACTATTAATAGTAATCAAGTCAATATACGTTTCATATTTGGCAAAAAAGATCGAATCATTCGCGCTAGTTCACATCGGTCATTCTTTTCTAAAATCGATAAACCTTCATTATCAATTTTAGATCATGGCCATGGCAACTTGGTCCAACAGAGTAAAGAAATCATTGTAAAAACGCTTGATTCTACTATATAGTAGACACAAGTGAATTGAAGCGCTCAAAAAGTATTTTTTATTCCAAATAGTTATATTTTTGCGCCTTCATTAAGGCTCTTAGATAGATGATTTCAATTTTTAAGAAAAACAACACCACTTATTACTTAGTAGGATCTACTAACGACATTTCAACTGCAGACATTGATAAGTTAATCTGGCTTTTTGGGAATGCCGAATTACTTTCAGTTCAAAGCATCTCGGGTTCATTCATTGGACCAAGAAAAGAAATGTTGACACCATGGAGCACCAATGCGGTAGAGATTACGCAAAACATGGGTATTCAAGGGATTGAAAGAATTGAAGAATTCAACACAGATGGTGTTCATGACCCAATGTTGACACATGAATATGAGTCATTGGATCAGACGACTTTTACAATTGAAAAAGCGCCAGAAACAATTCAAGAAGTAGATGACATCAAAGCATATAACAAAAGTGAAGGCCTTGCCTTGAGTCAGGATGAAGTAGATTATCTAGATGGTGTAGCCAACGACCTAGGTAGAAAATTGACCGACAGTGAAGTATTTGGATTTTCACAAGTCAACTCTGAGCACTGTCGTCACAAGATATTTAATGGCAAATTCATCATCGACGGAGAAGAAAAAGAAGAGACGCTCTTCAAGATGATTAAAAACACTGCTGCTGCCCACCCGGGACTTATTACATCAGCATACAAAGACAATGTAGCCTTCATCAAAGGCTCTACTGTCAAGCAATTCGCTCCTAAGACGCAAAACAAAGCTGACTTCTTTGAAACTAAAGATTATGATTCTGTTATTTCCCTAAAAGCAGAAACACACAATTTCCCTACAACAGTTGAACCTTTCAACGGAGCTGCGACAGGTGCAGGAGGAGAAATTAGAGATAGAATGGCGGGTGGTCAAGGAAGTATTCCTTTGGCAGGTACTGCAGTCTATATGACTTCTTACTCAAGACTCAACGAATTGAAGCCATGGGAAAAGAACATCAAAGCAAGACCTTGGTTATACCAGACTCCTTTAGAGATCTTGATCAAAGCGTCTAATGGCGCCAGTGATTTCGGTAACAAGTTTGGACAACCTGTCATTTGTGGAAGTGTCTTGACATTTGAACATGAAGAGAACAACGAGACTTTAGGTTTTGACAAGGTCATCATGATGGCTGGAGGTATTGGCTATGGCAAAGAATCTCAAGCTCTCAAAAAAGAAGTAGTTAAAGGAGACAAAATTGTATTGATGGGTGGTGACAACTACCGTATCGGCATGGGAGGTAGTGCAGTATCATCTGTGACTACTGGTGAATTCGCCAACAATATTGAACTAAACGCAATTCAGAGATCTAACCCTGAAATGCAAAAGAGAGTAGCCAATGCAATCCGTGCAATGGTTGAATCAGATGTGAATCCTATTCACTCTGTTCATGATCATGGAGCAGGTGGTCACCTCAACTGTTTATCAGAGTTAGTAGAAGACAGTGGTGGGAACATTGACATCAACAAACTACCTGTTGGAGACCCTACCCTATCTGACAAAGAAATCATCGGTAATGAGTCTCAAGAGAGAATGGGAATCGCTATTCCTGAAGAAGCAATAGCTGAGCTCAAAGAAATCTCTGATAGAGAAAGAGCACCGATCTTTGTAGCAGGCGAAGCAACTGGCGACATGCACTTTACAGTTGCCCGGAATACAAGCGAAAAGCCAGCTGTCAATTGGGGGTTGAACAAAATGTTCGGTTCTTCTCCTAAGACTATTCTTATAGATAAGACACTCAATAAAAAGTATCAATCTGTAACAGCAAATCCTGCAGAATTTGTTACAGACCTTAACAACCTATTGCAATTAGAAGCTGTTGCTTGTAAAGATTGGCTGACTAACAAAGTAGATCGATCTGTAACAGGTAGAGTCGCTACTCAACAGACTTGTGGTGAGATACAACTACCATTGAACAATGTAGCTGTAATGGCAATGGATTATTCCAGCAATAAAGGTATTGCTACTTCGATTGGACATGCACCAGTTGCAGCGATTGCTGATCCTAGCAAAGGTTCTCAACTTGCGATCACCAAAGCATTAACTAATCTTATTTTCGCTCCATTGACACATGGCACAGCTGGAATCTCTCTGAGTGCTAACTGGATGTGGCCAACTAAAAGTGACGGTGAGAAAGCCAGATTATACGAAGCTGTTGAGGCAGTAAGTAAATACGCGATTGATTTAGGTATCAATATCCCGACGGGTAAAGATTCTTTGTCGATGACGCAAAAATATAGCGATGGTAAAACAGTAGATTCTCCAGGTACAGTCATTATATCATCTGTGGGTGAAGTGTCTGACATTACTAAAACTATTACGCCTGACATCAAACCTCAAGTTAATAGTGAGTTGATTTACATCGGACTTTCCGATGGAGCCTTTTCACTAGACGGGTCTAGTTTTGGCCAGAGTAAAAATGGTATTGGTAACAGTCCTGCTACCTCACCAAAAGCGGAATACTTCCTTAAAGTCTTCAAACAAGTACAAGAGCTAATTATTAGTGAAAAAATATATGCAGGACATGATGTATCTGCAGGTGGTCTGATCACTACCTTATTAGAAATGCATTTCCCGACAACTACTAGTGGAGCAAGCATTGATTTATCTTCTCTTGGGTCTAACCTCAATAATGTCGCTTTTAGTGAAAGTCCGGCATTAGTCCTTCAAGTATCAAAAGGAATTGCTGCCTTGCTTCAATCCAATGGTATTGAAGTGGCAGTTATTGGTCAAGTAAATACGAACAGAACATTCAGCATCCAACACGGAGCGCAATCATATGAGTTGAACCTAGATGAGCTAAGAGATATTTGGATGAATACTTCTTATCTTCTAGACACTTATCAGACAAAACCAGAATTGGCTAAAGCAAGGTTTGACAACTTCAAATCACAACCTTTAGAATTCAAATTCCCACAAGGGTTTACAGGACAATTATCAGATCTAGGGCTAGATCACAATAGAAGCAATAGATCAGGCGTCAACGCTGCTATTATAAGAGAAAAAGGAGTTAATGGCGATAGAGAGATGGCATACTCTCTATACTTAGCTGGATTCGATGTAAAAGACATCCACATGACAGATTTGATCGCAGGAAGAGAAGATCTTTCTGACATCAATATGATTGTGTTCGTAGGTGGTTTCTCTAATTCTGATGTATTAGGGTCAGCCAAGGGTTGGGCAGGTGCATTCTTATACAATGAAAAAGCCAACACAGCGCTCAAAAACTTTTACGCAAGACCAAACACAATGAGTCTAGGTGTTTGTAATGGTTGTCAATTAATGATGGAATTGGATCTCTTATTCCCAGGAATGAAGAATCACCCCAAAATGGAACATAACGATTCAGGAAAATTTGAATCTACCTTTGTGACTGTTAACATTCCTAAGAATGATTCAATCATGCTCAGCAGCCTATCTGAGACAAACCTCGGCGTAGCAGTAGCTCATGGTGAAGGAAAATTCGTCTTGCCGCTTGCAGAGAATGAGTATACTGTTTGTTTGAAATACCAATACAACGACTATCCCGCTAATCCGAACGGATCAGATTACGGTGTTGCAGGGGTATATTCTAAAGACGGTCGTCATCTTGCGATGATGCCACACTTAGAAAGATCCATTTTTTCTTGGAACTGGGCACATTATCCAGCAGAAAGAAATGATGAAATCACTCCATGGATCCAAGCTTTTATAAATGCAAAGAACTGGATATCAGAGAGCATAGAAAAAAAATAAAAAATAATGCATAATTTCATTGTTCAAAATTTGATTTACTGAAACAAAAGTCTACTTTTGTACTCCCAAATCGATGGGAAGTACTTATTGGTCTATGGTGTAACTGGCAACACGTCTCATTTTGGTTGAGAAGAGTCTAGGTTCGAGCCCTAGTAGACCAACAAAAAATCCCGGCTAATCGGTCGGGATTTTTTTTATTTTAACTAAACACAAACTAATGGCTGCAGTAAAACTATTTGCAGGAATTGGATCTGCTACCCTAGCAGAAAAAATTGCTACTCAGTACGGTCAACCTCTAGGAAAGTCTACCTCACGCAAATTCAGTGACGGAGAAATCTCATACAGTTTTGACGAATCAATCAGAGGTTGTGATGTTTTTTTAATTCAGTCTACAATGGGTTCCGACAATATCTTGGAACTATTGATCATGATCGATGCTGCAAAACGTGCAAGCGCCAACACCATCAACTTGGTCGTACCATATTTCGGATACGCTAGACAAGACAGGAAGGATAAACCAAGAGTTTCTATAGCAGCTAAGTTAATGGCCAATTTGGTCCAAGCAGCTGGAGCAACTAGGTTGATGACTTGTGATTTACATGCAGACCAAATTCAAGGATTTTTCGACATCCCTGTTGATCATTTGGTGAGTGGAATGATTTTCGTTCCTTACATCAAGAAAATGAATTTGGACAATTTGATGTTTGCAGCACCAGATGTTGGAAGTACTAAAAGAGTTAGAGAGTTTGCTAAATTCTTTTCTGCTGACATGGTTGTTTGTGATAAGCATAGAAAAAGAGCCAATGAAATTGCTTCGATGCAAGTAATCGGAGATGTGACTGGCAAAAATGTAATCTTAGTAGATGATATCATTGACACAGCCGGAACACTAACTAAAGCCGCCAACCTCCTAAAAGAAAAAGGGGCCAAATCAGTTCGAGCATTTTGTACGCATGCTATCCTTTCTGGTAAAGCATATGAAAATGTAGAGGCTTCAGAATTGGAAGAATTAGTAGTTACTGACAGTATACCATTAAAAGGTAGCACTAACAAAATACAAGTTGCTAGTATGGCTTCTCTATTTGCTGATGCAATCAAGAGAATTCATACCAACGAATCAATAAGCACATTATTTGTACAATAAATATATATTATTATGAAAACGATTGAGATTATAGGGTATAAAAGAGCAAATCTCGGCAAAGCGGATGCTAAGAGACTAAGAAACGAAAGCATGGTGCCTTGTGTAATTTATGGTGGCAAAGAACAAATCCACTTTTCTGCTCCAATGATTCTTTTTAGAGATTTAGTATACACTTCTAATGCTCACTTTGTAAAAGTGAATGTAGAGGGTACTGAATACAACGCAATCATGCAAGATCTACAGTTTCACCCAGTAAGTGAAGTTCTTTTACATGTAGACTTCTTAGAATGGACTGCTGGTACTTCAATTAAAATGAACGTTCCGGTACACATTTCAGGAACATCTCCTGCAGTAGCTGGTGGTGGAACGTTGATCTTCAAAAGAAGACAACTTACTATCAAAGCATTACCTAAAAACATGCCTGAGTTTATTGATGTTAGCATTGATGCTTTAGAATTTGGTAAAGCAATCAAAGTTGGTGATTTGACTCCAGACAACTATGAAATACTAGATACTCCTCAAGCATCTATCGCTGTTGCGGAAATCCCAAGAGCACTTAGAGGTAAAACAGGTGAAGAAGAAGGAGAAGAAGAAGTAGCAGAAGAAGCAGCAGCAGAATAATCTCTGTAGCTCAAACGATATCAAATCCTGCTCTTTAGTTAGAGTAGGATTTTTTTTGATCAAAATTCAACCATAATTTAGCCAAAGAAGACCTTTAACTCATATGAAATATCTAATTGTAGGCCTAGGTAATATTGGTACAGAATACGAACTCACACGTCACAATATAGGCTTTTTAGTGCTAGACAAGTTGGCAGATGATGCCAAGGTAAAATTCGAACATTTAAAACTTGCGAACAAAACAGAGTTCAAACATAAAGGTAGAACGATACACCTTATCAAACCGACCACCTATATGAACCTAAGTGGCAAAGCGGTCAACTACTGGATGAATGAACTCAAAGTCAGCAAAGAGAACATTCTAGTTATCACAGATGACATAGCCCTACCCCATGGAAAATTAAGAATGAGGATAAAAGGTAGTAACGCAGGACACAATGGACTTAAAAGCATCGACGAAACTACAGGTGGTAATGACTACTCAAGACTAAAGTTTGGTATAGACAACGATTTTCATCCTGGCCAACAAGCAGACTATGTACTAAGTAATTTCTCAAAAGAACAGATGAAAAACATTGCAGAACCAATAGATAAAGCATGCGACATGCTACTTGGATTTTGCACAATAGGTGCCCAAAGAACGATGAGTCAGTTCAACGACTAGTAAAAACCAGAATAAATTATATCATTTCTACATATCTGAACATTTTTTTAAAAATTTGATCAATTATAGTTGACAAAGTTAATTTATGGACTTACTTTCATGCCTTATAAAATCAAAACTTATTACCAATGAATATTTTGAAAAGTATCAATGTACTAGTATTATCTTTCGTGTTTTTGTTTGCTGTTGCTTGTAGCGGACAGTCTACAGCTAGTGATTCTACTGAAGAAGTAGTTGAAGAGGCTGTTGAAGCAGTAGAAGCTGTTGAAGCAGCTCCAGTAATGGATAGCACAGCAGTTGAAGCAGCAGATAGCACAATGGTTGAAGTTGAAGCAGTTGACTCTGTTGCTGCTGAAGGATAATCAAGACAAACATTAAAAGTATAAAAAGGCCTCTTATGGGGGCCTTTTTTTCGTTTCGCCTACAAAATATAAAATAATATCACTCTACTTTTAACAATAGATTTAGTAGTTTTGCACTCCTATTTTTAAGGATTGAAGTAGTTTCACAAGTTTTAATACCGTTGTCTTTGAAATTCATATTGCACATACTTACACAGTCGTCTTCAACCTTAGTCCCATTCCAGAAAATAATTTAACGAATGAAATTATCAGCATTTAAATTTGACCTGCCTCCAGGGCTATTAGCTATGTACCCTACTGAAAATCGCGATGAATCGAGATTGATGGTAATTCATAAGGATACAGGAGAAATTGAACATAAGGTTTTTACCGACATGATCGATTACCTTGAGGAAGGTGATAGTATGGTAATTAATGATACCAAAGTATTCCCAGCTAGACTACATGGTAACAAAGAAAAAACAGGTGCTTCGATTGAAGTATTCTTATTGAGGGAACTTAATAAAGACCTTCATCTTTGGGATGTACTTGTAGACCCTGCTAGAAAAATCAGAGTAGGTAACAAATTATATTTTGGAGAAGGAGACCTTGTTGCTGAGGTTATAGACAATACAACATCAAGAGGAAGAACTATCAGATTTTTGTTTGATGGTACTAACGAAGAATTCTATAAAACTATCGATGAATTAGGAGAGACTCCTCTACCAAAAGAAATTGCTAGAAAAACAGAAGCAGAAGACAGAGAAAGATTTCAAACCATCTATGCACAAAACGTAGGTGCTGTAGCTGCTCCTACAGCAGGTATTCACTTCACAAAGCAAATACTAAAAAGACTAGAACTCAAAGGTATTGACGTAGACCCAGTCACTTTACACTTAGGTTTAGGGACATTTAGACCAGTAGACGTAGAAGACCTTACAAAGCACAAAATGGACTCTGAAAACTTCAGGGTTCCAGAAAGTACTACACAAGTAGTCAACAATGCTTTAGACAAAAAGAAAAATGTATGTGCCATTGGGACGACAGTTCTAAGAGCTTTAGAATCTTCTGTATCTGCCAATGGTAGATTAAAAGAAAATGAAGGCTGGACAGATAAGTTTATCTTCCCCCCTTACGAATCTAAAATCGTAAAGTCTCTAGTAACCAACTTCCACTTACCTGAATCAACGTTATTGATGAATGCAGCTGCATTCGGAGGATACGATTTGATCATGGAAGCTTATCAAGTTGCTATTAAAGAGAAATATAGATTCTTTAGTTATGGTGATGCAATGATGATCGTCTAACGATCCTAAAAAGACAAAAATTAAGGCTCCAATAGTAATATTGGAGTTTTTTTATGTCCATTTTTCACCTCAAATTACCCTTATGAAAAAACATGTAGTAATTGTCGCAGGTGGGTCGGGTAGTAGAATGAAAAGCGAGACCCCTAAGCAATTCTTGGTGTTACAAAATCTACCAGTATTGATGCACACCCTAACTGCATTTCATCTTTATGACCCTACTATAAATATAATTTTAGTTCTACCTGAAAACCAAATCCCCTATTGGAATGAATTAAAAAAGACCTATCAATTTAATATCACACATCAAGTTGCTCTAGGAGGCTCAACTAGATTTGATTCTGTAAACAACGGACTTCAATCGGTAGAGAAAAACTCCTTGGTAGCCATTCACGATGGAGCAAGGCCTCTAGTCACACAAGCCACTATTGGGCAAACATTTGACAAAGCACAACAATTAGGAAATGCAATAGCAGCAGTCCCTCTAAAAGACTCTTTAAGAGAAATTATAAGCGATCATAACATCGCAGTGGACAGAAGTAATTACATGATCGTTCAGACGCCACAGACCTTTCGTTCTGAATTGATAAAAGAAGCATTTGGACAGGCCAGTCATAGCAGCTTTTCTGATGACGCTTCAGTTTTTGAAAGCAACGGAGGACGCATCAATCTAGTAGATGGTGACTACACTAATCTAAAAATAACCACTCCTGAAGACCTAATCGTTGCGGAAGAGATTCTAAAAAAGATGTAAAACCAAAAAGCCTCACTCAAAATGAGCAAGGCTAATATCATTATCAAACGAACAGACGAATTAGTATTCGTCTTCGTTGAAAAAGAAATCTTCCTTTGTAGGGTAATCTGGCCAAATCTCTTCGATTGTCTCGAATGGATTTCCGTCATCTTCAAGTTCCTGAAGGTTCTCAACAACTTCTAATGGTGCCCCAGATCTAATCGAATAATCAATTAATTCATCTTTTGAAGCTGGCCAAGGAGCATCCTCGAGGTACGAAGCTAATTCTAATGTCCAATACATATTAAAATCCTTGTTTTAGTGGTATTCTATATTTCGTGCAAAAATATCTTTTTAAACGAGATTTCAAAAATTTGATTCAATTATCTCATTTATTTATTGAATTATTTTAATGAAAGTCCATTAAAATAAACATAGGGCCAAAATTGATCAAACTCATTATTAAAAACTAAGAGTTATTTAACCTCAGTTTTTAACTCATTTAAGATCTGCTTTTTAGCATTTACTTTTTCCCGTTGTACTGACAGCTTTGACTCCAGCATCTCAACGAATGATCCTTTATTAATATGCATTTTATCCATATTCTCTTCAAAAGATTTTAATTCAGTCTCATCTCTCGACAACAAATCACGAACTGTCTTGATTAACAACCTCTTTTTCTCTTCAACAGTTTGTCCCTCAAACCCTTTAAACTTCCTTTTTGCAAGACTTAGAATAAATTGCCTTTCTTCAATACTTCTTACTTTTTGATAAAACTCATCTTGAAACTCACCAAAAAGCTTTTTAGGAAGACTACCTGCTTCTTTCCATACTTTCTTCAGTTCGCTCAGCTCTTTAGATACTACCTTAGAAAGACTATTCCCCAACAACTCAGTCGTATTACCCAATATTTGCTTACGACCAGCAATCACTTCTTTCTCGCTAGTTGATTTATTCTTTTTCTGAGCTTTCCTGAAATTTTTCTGCTTATCAAAATAATCTTGACAGACTTTCCAGTACTCATCGTTCAAGGACTTAAAAGCACTTTCACCTACTCTACCAATTTCCTTCCACTCGGTCTGCAAGCCCTTCACGACATCAAAAGAATGACCGAAATTTCCCTTTTTAATCAACACTTCAATCTTGGCTATGACGTCTTTATACTCAGACACTCTTGCCTCAATCAACTCTTTCTTATCATCCTCAAATTCTTTTCTCTTTTCAAAGAAAGAATTCAAGCCTTCGTCATACTTGGAATTCAATTCAGCTTTGACATCCTCTGCTGGACTACCTGTCTTTAACCAACGACCTTTCAGATTAAGAATTTGCTCAAACGCCTCCTCATGATCATTATTAGACAGTATCTCATCCAACTCCAACAAGAGGGCTGTTTTGATATCAGTATTCTTCAGTCTGTTCTTAGCGATATATTCTGACAACTGATTTTCTGAAACAACAATTTTTTCTAAAACAACTGCATAATCGCCCAATCCTTCATGGGCAGCAATCTGTTGTTTTAGATTTTGAAGGCTAGACAAAAATGACCCCTTGTTATCTGAAGAATTTATCTTGGACTGAATATCATCCACCTTTGATTCTAACTTCTTGAAGGCCTCTGTGCATGAAACCAGCATCTCTTCCAGCTCCTCTTCTACTACTTCTTTCAACTTCAATTCTTCAAATTCTCCAAAGGCAGATCTAAACAAAGATCCATCCTTAATATGACCGAACGGTATTTCCACTTATTCATTTTTTATTACAGTCTGCAAATCTATAAATTCAAGCGTAAGACAGAATAATTTTCAGCATATTTGTCCAAAATTTAGAAGAAATGAGCGACGAAAAAATAATTTTCTCAATGGCAGGGGTGAATAAAACATTCCCACCACAGAAACAAGTCTTAAAAAACATCTACCTATCCTTTTTTTACGGTGCAAAAATTGGTGTACTTGGTCTCAACGGATCTGGTAAATCGTCGCTTCTTAAAATTATTGCAGGTGTTGATACTCAATATCAAGGAGAAGTTGTTTTTTCTGATGGCTATAGCATAGGCATGTTGGAGCAGGAGCCTCAATTGGATCCTAACAAAACTGTCAGGCAATGTGTTGAAGAAGGTGTACAAGAAACTGTTGATCTACTTCAAGAATTTGAAGACATCAATCTAAAATTTGCTGATCCAGCAATATTGGACAACCCTGATGCAATGGACAAGCTGATGGCTGACCAAGCCAAAGTTCAAGACAAGCTTGACAGTGTTAACGCTTGGGAATTGGACACAAGGCTTGAACGTGCTATGGATGCCCTTCGAACTCCATCAGCAGATTCAAAAATAGAAAACCTATCAGGTGGTGAAAAAAGAAGAGTTGCATTATGCCGCTTGCTCTTGCAAGAACCTGACGTACTATTATTAGATGAACCTACCAATCATTTAGATGCTGAATCGGTACATTGGTTAGAACAACACTTGACACAATACAAAGGAACTGTTATCGCTGTAACGCATGATAGATACTTCCTTGACAATGTTGCAGGCTGGATTCTAGAATTGGATCGTGGAGAAGGTATTCCATGGAAAGGAAATTATTCTTCTTGGTTAGAGCAAAAACAAAACAGATTAGCCAAAGAGGAGAAAACAGAATCTAAACGTCAAAAAACGTTAGAGAGAGAACTCGAATGGGTAAGAATGGCTCCTAAAGGACGTCAAGCGAAAGCCAAAGCCAGACTAAGCGCGTACGACAAGTTAGCAGGCCAGGATGCTGCTGAGAAAGAAGCAAAACTAGAACTGTTCATCCCAGTTGGAGAAAGATTAGGCACGAAAGTCATTGAAGTCGAAGGCGTATCAAAATCTTTTGGAGACAAACTTCTATATGAAAATCTGAATTTCTCTCTTCCACAAGGGGGAATAGTTGGAATAGTTGGTCCCAACGGAGCGGGTAAGACCACCCTCTTCAACATGATTACGGGGAAAGAGACACCTGACACAGGTACTTTCGATATAGGTAGTACTGTTCAAATTGCTTACGTTGATCAGGAGCATGACAATCTAGACCCTCAAAAATCAGTTTGGGAAACTATTTCGGATGGCAATGAATTGATCGAGCTTGGAGGCAAGCAAATGAACTCTAGAGCTTATGTGAGTAAGTTCAACTTTGGAGGTTCTGATCAAGGGAAGAAAGTTGGAACATTATCAGGTGGTGAACGAAACAGAGTGCATTTAGCCATGACACTCAAGCAAGGTGCAAACCTATTATTACTGGATGAGCCTACCAATGATCTAGATATAAATACATTGAGAGCATTAGAAGAGGCCTTAGATAATTTTGCAGGATGTGCCGTTATCATTAGTCACGATAGATGGTTCTTAGACAGGGTTTGTACACATACTCTAGCATTTGAAGGAGATAGTCAAATAACCTATTTTGATGGTTCATTCTCTGATTATGAAGAAGCCAAAATGAAAAGATTGGGTAATCAAGAGCCAAAGAGAATTAAATATAAGAAGCTCCAGTAGGGAAGAAGTCTATAGAGGTCTAGATATTAGATTTTAGACAAAAGACTAATTCTTGAAACCAATAAAATGGAAGACTAGTTATGCGTCCTACTTTGGACCGTTCTATTCTTCCATTTTTCTTTATCCTCCTTTAGTCTGATTTTACTCTGCTCATCAAAATCCAGCTTTAGTAGCTCTTCGATATCTGGCTGCCCTGCATCAGCCCAACAAGTAAACCAAAAATCGCCCACCATCTTGATGCTGGCAACCATTCTTCGTTCAACCATATCATCCAACATCTGATGATACGATTTAGAAAACGTCTTTGAGTAAACTTTCACAGTAGATGCCCCACGTTCTTCATAAGAGTATTTCCGACCACTTACGTATTTCTTTGACAACTCCTTTTCGAATAACAATACAGAGTCAACAGCAGCATGAGAGGAGCTAACTGTATTCCAAACCCTTGACTCTACATCCTCCACGTACTCTGCCTTCCCAATGAAGAAATTATAGTCCCTCGAATACAACTCTGGCAACCGAGACTCCCAAAAACCATGGATACCATATTGACCCGTCAATTGCCCATTATAATTTTCGGTTGTGTGCAAGGGAACATTTGCGTCAGCTATATAGTGACCCATATCAGCTGAATATTTCAAGATATTGACCAAATCATGTTCTTCAAAAGCTTTGGTTAATTGCCACTTCATCAACATGATATGCCAAGGTACAATACCGTATGCCTGCAAGGTGTCCTCAGTAAATACCGCCACTGCACTATCCCATCTATGTGGTAGACGATAAAGTGCACTATCTCCATATACATCCAAGTCTATATAATGACGTGGTGCTTCATATGTCACTGCGTACCTCCTTTGATCGGGATTAACAGCATTCTCGGTTATGAATACAATATGATGTTTATAAAAATCTATTAAATCTGGTGGCAGTGTAAAGACCGCTAATCTATTGATCTCCTTGTGCGCAAAGAATCCCCAAATAAGATTACTACTTGATAAGAAAAATAGGAGTATAACTCCTAAAAACATGGCATAAGTTCTTTTCATAGATATCATTTTATCTATCTCAAACGAAACTGCTGCTAATTCAAAATGGGTATTCTAGTTCTTGAAACTAATTGCTATGCAATACAGAGATAAGCCTTACTTCCTCAATACGCTTGTTTGCAATCAGTTTTTCTTCATTGAACACATAGTTATCAAATAGGTCAAAGAAAATCTCTAATGACTCGAATCTAAAATAATTCTCACTCGGGAGAGTTTGAGTTTTGTTATTCATATTCACAGATGGTTACAGGTCGAAAATGTAATATAAGAAAATTATTAAACCTTCCACACTGACAGACAGATATTTAAGAATAAAACCAATTCAGAAAATCAAAATAGCTTTCAATGTTATTCATCGTACCCAAAACTATCTTAAATTACCATTCATGAAAAAAAGATATTCATTCTGGTTTTTAGCCCTAATCATCACTGTCATTTCCTTCTCTTGTACTGTGTTGCAAAAGCAATCACTGAAAAAATCTCTTTCTAATTCAGACTTTTTTAACAGCCATTTCACAGGGTTCATATTGGCAGACCCATTGACCAACACTACACTATTCGAATTCAATTCTGACAAATATTTCGTACCTGCCTCCAACGCAAAGCTCCTCACCTATTATACAGCACTTGTATCTCTACAAGATTCAATACCTGGAATCAGATACGAAACAGTCGATGACACTTTGTACTTTAAAGGAACCGGTGACCCCACCTTTTTACATCCAGATTTCCCAAATCAACCGGTGTTTGAATTTTTAAACAACAGTCCTTACCCACTTGTATATGTGGAGTCAGATTTCGCAGATGTACCACAAGCTCCAGGTTGGACATGGGAAGATTACCAGCACTATTATCAACCAGAGCGCAATGACTTCCCTATGTATGGCAATACCGTGAGTTTTGAATACAACGAACGTAGAAACAAATTCAAAATTGAACCTGGATTTTTCAAAGACTTTACAGAAATCAGTGAAAAGGACTTACCTGGCCCAGCCAGACATCGCAATAGCAATATTTTCAATTTCTCACCAGACACCAGCCGAAGTGATTACAAAAACCGTGTTCCTTTTAAGACTTCAGAAGAGTTAGTCGTTACTTTATTGAAGGATACATTAAACAAAGACGTAAAAAGAATCAAAAGCAGAAGGTTCATCAATGACACCATCAAATATTCACAACCTGCAAGACCAGTATATACCTATATGCTCAAAAAGAGTGATAATTTCTGTGCTGAACAGCTGCTTTATTCCTGTACCATAGAACAAGGAATAGCTTTCAATTCAGCCATTATGAGAAAATACATGTCAGTCCAATATTTTGATAATGTCAGCGGAAAACCGAAATGGAAAGATGGCTCAGGCCTATCTCGTTACAATCTAATGACGCCCAGGTTCTTGGTAGATATCCTTAAAAAAATTGAGCAAGAAACCAGTATAGAGGAAATGAAAAGGATTTTACCAATAGGTGGCGTTGATGGCACTATCAAAGATTGGTACGAACCAAGAGATGGAGAATCCCCCTATGTATTTGCCAAAACAGGCACATTGAGTAACAATCACAACCTCACGGGTGTCATCACAACTCAATCAGGAAATGACCTCTTCTTTTCTTTCATGAATAACAATTACCCTTCTAGTTCCTACCCCGTCAAAATGCAAATGGAGAAAGTTCTACGTACAGTTTACGAAAACTATTAGTAGCCGCTAACAACAAATTATTACCATTCAAAATATTATTTAGTTGCATATGCAACTAAATACAGCTAACACCGTAACATTGCTTTATGAATCAAGATGAACTTCATGAAGTACTAGACAAATCAATTCTCCCATATCTAGGTAGAACTATGAAAGCACTAGATATATTCATTGGTGATCATTTAGAGAAGAGTGACGTTAAGGTCACCAAAACACAGATGATCCTACTCAAAGTAGTCTCACAACATGATCAAATTGCCCAAAATGATTTGGCATTCCTAACCTATAGAGACAAAGCCTCGTTGACACGGCTCATTGACACTATGGAGAAGAAGGGATTAATTACTAGATCCATTTCTCCTCAAGATAAACGAGTGAAACTGGTTGAAATCACCCAACTAGGAAATCAAGTCATCCGAAAAGCAATTCCAGTTTTAAGAAATGTGATCAAAGAAGTTGAAAAAGGGCTTGATCCAAAAGAAATTGAAATAACGAAGAAAGTTTTAAGAATAATAAGCAACAACATTAATGCAGACGAATTGACTGCACCAATGAAACATTTATAAAATGAATAGAAAGGTAACCATAGTGATCAGCATCTTGTTATTGGTTGGAGGAGTATATGCCTTCAATAAAATTTCAAACAGTAAAAAAAACAATCGTCCACCAGTGCCAGAGACCATAGCTACAGTCTATACGGAGACGGTTAAAAACATTTCTCAACCTATCAACATTCATGAAAGTGGTAGACTGATGGCTAAAAGACGTGCTGCAATATTTGCTGAAGTACAAGGCATCATGGAGGTCTCAGACAAGGAATTCAAATCTGGAGTTGCTTACAAAAAAGGACAAACAATGATCAAAATAAGAAGCAATGACTCTTATGCGAATCTATTGGCCCAAAAAAGTGTTTTGCAAAATCTTGTAACTAGTATTCTTCCTGACATGAGATTGGATTATCCAGAGGCTTATCCAAAATGGAATGCTTATGTATCTGATTTCGACATCAATCAAGTGGTTGCTCCCTTACCTAAAGTTTCTTCAGACAAAGAGAAGTACTTCATCACAGGTAAGAACATTTACACCACTTACTACAACACCAAAAACCTGGAGATTGTCCAAAGCAAGTTCAGGATAAGAGCTCCTTTTAATGGAATATTGACTGAAGCGACTGTTAATCCAGGTACAGTAATCAGACAAGGTCAAAAACTAGGAGATTATATTGACCCATCAGTGTATGAACTAGAGGTAGCGATCAGTCAATCCATGATTTCTTCCTTGACTGTAGGCAAATCAGTCATCGTTAAAAGCCCTACCAACCTTGATGTCAAATGGTCAGGAAAAGTAGCCAGAATCAATGGTAAAATCGATGCTACCACACAGACTGTCCAGGTGTTCATTGAAGTAAGAGGGAAAGAACTCAAAGAGGGATTATACCTTGAAGCTCAAATTGCAGGACAAGAAATCAATGGGGTCTACGAAGTAGATAGAAAACTACTGATCCAAGGAAAAAGCTTATTCTCTGTACTAGACGGTAAGTTAGAGTTATTGCCTATTGATATCGTACACAAGACTAAAAAGACAGTGGTAGTAGCTGGATTATTAGACGGTACACAATTGGTTTCTAAAATAGTACCAGGTGGTTACCAAGGTATGAATGTTCAAATAGCTGAAATCAAGAAGTAATCATGAACAAAATTATAGATCACTTCATCAAGTATCCAGTTGCTGGCTGGGTACTGATTATCTCATTTGCGTTCTTAGGATCACTGGGTTTTTTGAATCTTAAGTCTTCCTTTTTTCCCTTGAATGAAAGAAGGGAAATCACCATCAATGTCGCATACCCAGGTGCCTCTCCTCAAGAAATGGAAGAAGGTATCGTACTCAAAATAGAAGACAACATCAGGGGATTGGTAGGAATTGACCGGTTCACATCCGTATCGTCAGAAAACGCTGCGTTTCTAAGAGTCGAAGTACTGAAAGGATATGATGTGGATGTTGTATTGGCAGATATCAAAAATGCTGTAGACCGAATTCCTTCATTCCCAGTGGGTATGGAACCACCGGTTGTTTCCAAAGACATCTTTGTCACAGAAGCTGTCACGCTCGCACTTAGTGGTAAAAGCGTTTCTCTGAAAGTACTAAAAGATATGGCCAGAGATATAGAGACAGATCTCAAAAACTCCGAAGGTGTCTCTCAAGTATCAGTATCAGGACACCCTGCTGAAGAGATCGAAATAGCACTCAACGAAGACAAGTTAAGAGCTTACGATTTGACTTTTCAACAAGTAGCGAATGCCATATCCTCTACCAATATTTTGGTAACGGGTGGTACTATCAAAACTGAACAAGAGGAATACCTTATAAGAGTAAGCAACCGAGCTTACTATGCCGATGAGTTAGAAGATGTAATAGTCAAAGCTTCCCCCAATGGAGATCTCATTAGATTGAAAGACATCGCATTGGTACATGATCGATGGTCGGAAACGCCCAATAGATCGTATTTCAATGGAGAAACATCTGTCAGAATCCAAGTAGATGTAACGATCTCAGAAGATCTAATTCAAGTAGCCAACACCTCATTGGCTTATGTTGAAGAATTTAATCGCAAGAACAATAATTTACATTTGAGTGTCACCAGAGATTCCTCTATCACTATCAAGCAACGGTCTGAACTATTGCTAGAAAATGGTGTTGTGGGAATGTTATTGGTCATGTTCTTTTTGGCCGTCTTCCTAAAGCCACGTTTGGCATTTTGGGTTGCTTTTGGGTTGCCTGTTTCATTCTTTGGAATGTTCATGTTTGCAGGTTTCATGGGAGTGACGATCAATGTACTCTCGCTATTTGGCATGATCATCGTCATCGGTATTTTGGTAGATGATGGGATCGTCATTGCAGAAAACATCTATTACCATCATGAAAAAGGAAAGTCTCCTATCCAAGCAGCAGTTGATGGAACCAGAGAAGTAATTCCTGCTATCACATCCGCCATTTTGACAACTTTGGTTGCATTTTCGACCTTCTTCTTCATTGACGGTCGAATAGGTGAGTTTTTCGGTGAAGTCTCCACTGTTGTTATACTCACATTGAGTATTTCATTGATTGAAGCATTGATCATTTTACCTTCTCATATTGCCCATTCAAAAGCATTATCTCCTGAGCAAAAAACATACAAGTTCAATGCTATTGCAGAGAAAGGTATGATATGGTTTAGAGACAACATTTACGTGCCTTTCTTGAGGTTTTTCATGAAGCACAAACTATTAGGGTTTGTAATTCCAATCGTATTATTGATGCTCACTATTGGTTCTCTCAAAGGAGGAATAATCAGAATGACCTTCTTCCCTCAGGTTGCTAGTGACAGGGTCAGTATTTCATTAAAAATGCCACAAGGAACTCATGAATCAATTACAGACTCTATTATTTCAGAAATAGAAAGAGTAGCCTGGGAAATAGGTGAAGAATTGAACGAAAAATACAAAACTGACGAAGATGTCATTGCCAACATTGTCAAAAGGATTGGCTCTGGAACCTCTAACGCAAGCTTGAATATCAACTTGCTACCAGGTGAACGAAGACCTTTTCCGTCAAATGAAATGTCCTCCGCTATCAGAGAGAGGGTCGGCCCTATACATATTGCGGAAAGTGTGGTCTTTGGATCAGGGCGTAATTTTGGTGGAAAACCAATCTCTATGTCACTGCTGAGTAACAACACCAAGGAGTTGAAAGCAGCCAAAAAACATTTGAAAAATTACCTTTTGAAGAACCCTTTGATAAAGGATATTCAAGACAATGATCCAGCAGGTATCAAAGAAATCAAAGTCAAACTAAAGGACAACGCTTATTCGTTAGGATTCAACCTTAGAGATGTTATTTCACAAGTGAGGTCAGGGTTTTTCGGAAACCAAGCGCAGCGATTCCAACGTGGACGAGATGAAATCAAAGTCTGGGTGAGGTATGACAGAGAAGAACGCTCTTCTATCAAAAACTTGGACGATATGAGGATTGTAAACAGTATGGGAGAAAGAGTTCCTTTGAGCGAAATCGCCACCTATGAAATCAATCGTGGTGAAATCCTTATCAATCACCTCAATGGCAAAAGAGAAATCAGAATTGACGGAGATCTCAAGGATCCAAAGACCAGTGCGACGGATATCATGGCGACCATCAAGACCGAAATGCTACCCGAGCTCAAAGAGCTTTACCCTAGTGTAACACCCATGTTTGAAGGACAGAATAGAGAAGCGCAAAAAACAACTGGTTCAGCAGGTGCAGTTTTACCGATCATCGTTTTTGGCATCTTTATCATTATCGCATTTACCTTCCGATCGTTTAGTCAACCACTGTTATTATTGCTCATGATTCCTTTCAGTTTGATTGGAGTGGCATGGGGACATTGGCTACATGACTTCTCTATCAACATCCTATCATATTTAGGTATCATTGCCCTGATCGGTATTGTAGTGAATGATGGATTGGTTTTGATTGGCAAAATGAATACGAACCTAAAGGAAGGCATGAAATATGAAGAGGCCATCATCGAGGCAGGTAAATCTAGGTTTAGGGCCATCTTCCTTACTTCGATTACCACAGTGGCTGGATTAGCACCTTTGATATTTGAAACAAGTAGACAAGCACAATTTTTGATCCCTATGGCGATCGCAGTGGCCTATGGCATCACCATCGCGACAGTATTGACATTGGTGATGTTGCCGCTGATGTTATCAACCGGTAATCTGATCAAGGTCTATTGGTTATGGTTATGGAGAGGAGTAAAACCGACCAGTGAAGAAGTAGAAAGAGCAGTGAAAGAATTAGAAGTAGAAAACGGACATGAATAAGTATTTAATCATAACAGCAAGCTTGATCTTATGGTCAACACTCAGCTACGGACAAGAGGTTTTATTAAAATCAGATGCGGTTGCAATCGCATTAGAGAACAATTTTGATATTTCGATAGCCAAGACAAATCAGGAGATAGCAGACAACAATGCTTCCTTAATGAACAGTGGCTATTTACCAAATGTATCAGCCAATGCTGGGAGTAACTACTCAAATGCTAATTCTGATTTAATATTCTCCGATAGCCTATCAACTAAAGTGTCAGCGAAAGGTATTGAAACTTCTTCTCACAATGCATCTCTTGGAGTTGATTACATATTATTTGATGGTTTGGGAAGGATGTATGACTACAAAGTGCTCAAGACCAACTATCAATTGAGTGAATTACAAGCACGTTTGGTAATAGAAAATTCCTTATTAAACATCTTCAATTCTTATTATGAAATCGCGCGTTTATCGGAAAATGAATTATCTCAAAAAGAAACTTTGGATATCAGTAGGGACAGATTGAAAAGAGCCATTTATAGCGCTGAATATGGACAAAGTACACAATTGGATGTACTCAATGCCGAAGTAGACTACAACACGGATAGCATTGACTACCTGACGATAAAACAACAACTCAAAAACGAAAAGAGAAACCTCAATTTGTTGATGGGAAGATCTGTCAATATAGATTTTGCAGCTGACACGACTCTTTCTTTTGATCAATTATTAGATTTTGAATCTATTGAATCAAATGCTAAAACGAACAATTCAACTTTACTCCAAGAACAGAACTTACTATTAAGTAGTGAATATAGAGTCAAAGGTTCATTAGCACCTATGATTCCTAAGGTAGGTTTGAATGGATCATATGGATGGAACAAAGGTATTTTCGGACCTGGAAACCCACTTCAAGAAAGAGCTGGAACAAGTCTCAATTTAGGAGCAAGTTTAACTTGGAATATTTTTGACGGTGGACGTTCTTTGGTACAAAGGCAAAACACTAGGCTAGCTTATGAGCAACAACAACAATATGTTAATCAAGCTGAACTCAACCTAGACCGACAATTGGGCAATGCATGGACCGTGTACACTACAGCATTATTTGTAATGGATGCGCAAAAGAAAAACCAACAGACAAACGAACTCAATTTTGATCGTTCCAAAGAACAACATGACTTGGGTCAGATAACTAACATTGTATTCAGACAGGCACAGTTTAATCTACTGTCAGCTAACCTCGACTTCAACAGAGCAAAATACAGTGCTAAGATTGCAGAACTAGCGCTATTACAATTGAGTGGTACGCTACTAAATACGGAATTTTAAAAATTAGAATGTCATTTCTTTAAAAGAAGTCTATTCCGTGATGATTAGATTTCACTTAAAGAAATGACAAATAGTAATTTCGATATTCGAAGTATTCACGCCGTAGTACGTCATCCTGAAAGACTAGAGCAGCGATAGCTGAAATAGGCTATTCAGGATCTAAACCAACAGGCTGCCATTCGCTAACATTGAGATTCTAAATAATCACTTCCCCTTTTTCGCAAAAGTAAAAACGATTTTAGGAATGACGTGACGCCAAGACCAGATTGTTTAAGAGGTAAAATCCCAATAAACCAGAGCGTCATCCTGAAAGACTAGAGCAGCGATAGCTGAAATAGACTATTCAGGATCTAATCAATTGTTTATATTTAAATAATTACCAACCCTAAATCGATGTTTGTCAAAGGCGGGTATGTCTACATACAATCTAACGCTAGTCGAACAGTATTGTATATCGGCGTGACTTCTAATCTTTCGGCCAGGTCATATCAGCACAAAAACTTAGACGGGTCAAGTTTTACAAAAAAATACAAGTGTACAGATCTAATCTACTTTGAGTTTTTTAAAGATATCCGAAGTGCCATAAAACGTGAAAAACAACTCAAAAACTGGAAAAGGGATTGGAAAGATGACTTGATCGCAAAAGAAAACCCAAAATTAGTTGACCTATATAATCAGGTACGAGATCATACTTAGGTACTTGAGATTCTAAATAATCGCTTTTCCTTTTTATCAAAAGTAAAAGCAATTTTCAGA